>JALSNW010000042.1 GCA_026986785.1 Deltaproteobacteria bacterium
GATGCCTGGTTACGACAGCCTGTCCATAAAAAAGAACACGAAAATACTGGAAAGAAAACTGATCAACCTGGCCCTCGCCAAGACGAAAGGAAACAAGACTCAGGCTTCACAGCTCCTGGAGATAAGCCTGCCAGCCCTCCTATACAAGATGAAGGATTATGGCATAGTGATCTGAAGACACATACATCACCTTTCAGGAAAGCCCTGCCGCCTTCAAGATCCTATCCACCTCCTCAGGCCTTAATTCCCTGCACCCGCCGGTTTTGAGCCTTCCCAACTTGAGAGGCCCCATCTCGGTCCTCTTGAGCCTTAACACTGGGTGATCCACAGCCTTGAACATGGATCTAATCTGACGTTTCCTTCCCTCTTTCAGGATGACCTCCAGGGTAGTCTCCTTCTTCCTTTTGCCCACGATGACCACTGAACATGGCCTGGTCTTGATACCTGGTTCTATCTCTACTCCAGAACTCAATATGTCCAGGTCGTTTCTGGATGGCAGCCCCCTGACTGTCACGATATATTTCTTGGCTACTTTGAACGAGGGATGGAGGAGCCTATGGGCCAATTCTCCATTGTCGGTAAGGAGAAGCAGCCCCTCACTGTCCAGATCGAGCCGGCCCACAGGGAAGACCCGCCTTGGTAGCCGGCCCAGAAGATCTACTATTGTAGGCCTACCATAGGGATCGGATAAGGTGGTCAGGACCCCTCTTGGTTTGTTCATCATCAAATAGACATGGTCTCTTTCAGGCCTTACAACTCTCCCATCGACGGTCACCTCTTGTCGTCCGGGCTGGATCTTTGTCCCCAGGGTAGTGATGGTCTTTCCGTCGACCTTCACCCTGCCCTGCAGGATAAGCCTTTCTGCCTTCCGCCTTGAACAAACCCCAGCGTTTGCCAGATATTTTTGAAGTCTGACCAGGTCAAGGTTTTTATCTGGACAGATGTCTTGTTTGCTCAATGGAAAAAATACCCCGATGGCCTATATCTCTTCTTCCTTGTAGATAGCCTCATCGTAAGCCCTGAGTATATCAGATCTCTGTATAAGCCCGCCAGGGACCCTCCTTTCCGAACGATCTGTCAAGACGACCAATTCGTCTATCTTCTCCTCGGCCATCTTTTTCAGGGCTGTCGCCAGGGAATCCCATGAGTAGATGGTTGGCCTCGATTCCAGCAGATCCTCAACCTTGATATCAGCATCCACGCCCTTGAACGTGACGATATGACGTACTCTCTGGGCATTTACTACCCCAATGTAGCTACCATTTTCATCCACGACTATAAATGTCGAATATGGATACTTTGACATATGGGCCACCAATTCCTTTATCTTCATGTCCTTGGGCACTGGTTCTGGCTGTACCTGCCTCGTCCTCTTGAGGACCTCATGCACTGTCAAACGTGCCAGCAATCCCAAGAGCAGGTCTGCATGGTGTATTGGGGTGTCGAATCGGGTTGTCAACTGCTTCTCATATATACCTTTCTTGCCCCTGAGGAGGAATGCCAAGGTGGAAACCCAAACGGAAGGCAACAGGAGTTCATAGTTGCCTGTCATCTCACTGACCATAATCACCGTGGAGAAAGGGGTGCTCGCTGCCGAGGCAAAAAAACCAGCCATACCCACGATCACATATGCCTCGGGATTCGGTACGAGGCCTGGCCAGATCTGCTGCAGTACCAGGCCAACTGCCCCACCCAGTGTGCCCCCGATCACGACAGATGGGCCAAACACACCGCCACTGCCACCTGAGGCGATGCTAAAGGCAGTGGTAAATATCTTGCCAAATGCGACGAACAACAAAGTAGCTATGGCCAACTTGCCATCGAAGGCATTTTGAAGGACACCATAACCAGTATAGATAGACTCTGGCAGATAATATCCGATTACACCCGTGAGGAATCCACCTATGGCGGGTTTCAAATGGGGCAGGCACGGAAGCTTCACGAAGACATCCCTGACGAAATAGAAGACCCTGGCATAAAACCTGGCCACATAGGCCACGACTATTGCGAGGATGGTGTACGGGAGGATCTCGGAAGAATGGTGAAATACATAGTGAGGCGTAATAAAAAGGGAACCAAACCCAAAAAACAAGGAGAACACACAATAGGCGACCACCGAGGTGATAGCAGAAGGCACCAGGAGTTCGTATTCCATGTCGATGTCCCTATAGAGGATCTCTGCTGCAAATATGGCCCCTGCCAGAGGGGCATGGAAAATGGACCCGATACCGGCACTCATACCTGCCATCATGAGGATCCTTCGTTCCTCTGTACGAAGATGCAATTTTTCCGCGACTATAGAGCCAAACCCCGCTCCTATCTGGGCTATAGGTCCTTCCCTTCCTCCAGAGCCACCAGAGCCAATGGTAATGGCGGATGCAATAGTCTTAATGAGAGGGACCCTGGCCCTGATCCTTGCATCCTTGAAATGGTAGGCCTCGAGGGCCGCATCGGTTCCATGTCCTTCTGCCTCAGGGGCAAACGTATAAATTAGCCACCCTGCAAGAAGTCCACCCAATGTAGGCACTACCAAGAGCATCCACCTCACAAAAGGCATGTCGGTGGGAGGCAACAGAGGGGATTCACCACCAGGTCCCTCAGGCCTGTAACCTGCCAAAAAGTCAAGGAAGAAATGATGGGATATATCCAGGGCAGAATAAAAAAAGACAGAACCGAGCCCTGCAATGATTCCCGTGGGGATGGCCAGGAGGAGAAGCCTTCTCATGTGGAGCCATTTTTTCACCCCTCGTTTAAAATTTTCCAGGAATTTGATATTCATGCTCAGGTCTTGTAAAACCTCTCCCCAGGATGCTTTAATTAGAAGGTCTTGGCAAAAAGGATAAGACATTAAAAGTTTATATCAATTTAAACTGGAAGTAAAAACAAATGATTGGGATTAGGATTTATTCATGGACATACGTATAGAAGACATGGATGAAACTATCCTGTTTCATGGGAAGAAGACCCGGATCGATCCAACTCATGCTTGCAGACCCAGGCCCTAAAGGCCCCAAAATGACATTGCTCTACAATGCCATCCAAATCATCTGCCTGCCTCTGGCTGCACCCATCCTGGCTATGGTTTGCCTGGCCAAGGAGAAATACAGAGGCCAATTTCTCCAGAGACTTGGGGAAATACCACCCTTGCCCGTATCCAAAGGTATCGAATCCAAAAGGGCATGGATACACTCCATGTCATTGGGGGAATTCAATGCGGCACGTCCTCTCATCCAGGGGATAAAAAAGAAGTGGCCAGGGCTGCAACTGATCCTTTCTGCCTCCACTGCATCTGGACTGGCTGCAATTGAAAAAAGCCCTCTGTCCAAAGGGGCCATTGTCACTGCCTTGCCTTTTGACTTTCTCCCAATAGTCGACCGGGTGATCAAGTCCTTGAGGCCTGACTGTTTCCTGCTGGTCGAAACAGATATCTGGCCAAACTTCCTATGGAGGCTGAAAAGACATGAAATCCCAGCCATTCTCATAAATGGCAGTATCTCGGAAAAATCCGCAAGAAGACTTGAAAGGCTTCCCACAGTCGCCAATTTCCTCTATGGTCCATTTTCTCACCTGGTCATGCAATCGGAGGACGATGTCACAAGGCTGTCAAGGCTCGACATCATGACCCACAAGATCATGAGCCATGGAAACCTGAAATTCGATTATCAGCCTCGCGAAATCTCACCAGAAGAGAAAGAGGCATTGTTCCATGCCACCGGATTCCCAGAAGGCACCAAGATAATCGTGGCCGGCAGTACCCATCCTGGTGAAGAGGAAGAAATAGCCGAGGCCTTTTCCAATATAAAGAAGGCCATCCCAACCTCAAGGCTCATAATAGCCCCAAGGGACATAAAAAGGGCGCAAGAGGTGGAAAGGATCTTCACTACTCGGGGTAATATCTGTACCATGAGATCCAATAGCCCTGGTCCGAGATCAGCACGAGACATCCCTGACGTATTCATCCTGGATACCCTTGGAGAATTGGGGAAATTCTATTCCTTGGCCTCTGTCTCTTTTGTTGGAGGGAGCTTGGTTCCTGTAGGAGGCCATAACATCCTGGAGCCTGCTGTCTTTGGCGTACCCGTCGTCTTTGGCCCCTTCATGGAAAGCTTCATGCAGATAGCCTCTGCCTTCTTAGACCACAATGCCGGCTTCCAGGTAGCAGATGCAAAAGGACTCGAAAAGATCGTCTCAAAGCTCTTGGCAGACGACAAGATACTCAAAGGGGTAGGGGATTCTGCAAGGAGGCTTCTCGATATGAACCGGGGGGTAGTAGATAGATATCTGGATCTCCTCTCTCCCTATCTATCCCAATGACACAGCAATGAACCAGAGATATCTACATATCTTTTTTGCCCTTGGTCGTCCCTTCTCACCTATTTATGCACTGGGGATGTCTCTCAGGCAAAAGGCTTATCAATGTGGCCTCTTTCATGTCCACCGTGTGGACAGACCAGTAATAAGCATAGGAAATATCTGCCTTGGTGGCACTGGCAAGACCCCCCATGTCATAGCAATGGCTCACCGCCTGCAAGCAGAGGGGCTAAGGCCTGCCATCGTTTCCAGGGGATATGGGGGAAGGGCTGGATCAGGGCCAGTTGTAGTCTCTGACGGTGAGACCTGTCTATCCCAAGCCGAAACCTGTGGCGATGAACCCTTCATGATGGCCTCCTCCCTTTCGGGAGTACCAGTCATAGTTGGGTCGAACCGCTTTGCCTGTGCCCAGACTGCAATAAAAAGATTTGATGCAACAGTCATCTTGTTGGACGATGGATTCCAGCACATGGCCCTCTTCCGGGACCTCGATATCGTCCTATTGCCAGCCAAAGCCCCCTTTGGTACAAGGAATGTCTTTCCAGGCGGTGACTTGAGAGAACCCATCAAGGCACTAAAAAGGGCTTCGGCCATAATCCTGACAAAATGCGAACAAGTGCCAGGTAATAGCCTGGACCTGATAAAGACAGAGGTCAGGAAGGAATCAGGTTCCATACCCATATTCTCGAGCTACACCTGTTTTTCACGCATAAGGATGGCCACTGGGGCAAGGGCTGGGGAAAAATCTTCCAATCTACCGGTCTATTGTTTCTGTGCCATAGCCATGCCAGAACCATTTGCAGCACTCGTAGCCAAACAAGGAATGGCCGTGGTAGGAGAAAAATTTTTCGAGGACCATCATCAGTTCAGCAAGGAAGAACTTGAAGGCGTATTCGTTCTGGCACGAAGAGCTGGGGCCAAGATGATCTTGACCACAGCCAAAGATTTTGCCAGGATCCAGGGACTTTGGCGTTCTGAGTTCAAGGGAAGAAAAGACATCCCTCCCTTGGGCATAGTAGAAATAGACGTGGAAATTGAGCCATCTTTCTACTCTTTTGTACACAGCAGACTGGCATAAAGACATTGGGCCAATTTATTTGCTCGTGGCAGACAAATATAAACTTTTTTGTTGACATGCCATCTCATATAACTTAGAGTCCTTTATCTTCAAATAATATCTCCTTCAATGAAATATTGAGATATCATTTGATTCTTGTCACTGCATATGGATTCAGAAGTACCCTTATTACGGATTCTTCCGGTAAGGCTTTTCGAACCAGCAAGTGCAACACATGGGTCGAAAGTGCCCAGAGTATCATAGGAAAGGAGGAACGCCGTAATGAAGGGAACAGTTAAATGGTTCAACGACCAAAAGGGCTTTGGCTTCATCTCCCAGGAAGATGGGCCAGACGTCTTCGTACACTTCACTGCCATTCAAGGTGACGGTTTCAAGTCACTTGAAGAGGGTCAGAGTGTAGAGTTTGACATTACCGAAGGCCCAAAAGGGCCTCAGGCAGCCAATGTACGTGCATAATTAATCTTAAAAAACTATTTGAAAAGGCGGGTCACCATGGACTCGCTTTTTTTTTGCTGACGGCCTCCTGCACCAGGCCTCCAAACACAAAGGAAGGTATTTGATGAAATTATATATTGGCAATCTCGCTTATAATACAAAGGAACAAGATGTCCGAGAAATGCTCGAAAAATTCGGAGAGATTAAATCTTTCGACTGGATTACAGACAGATATACTGGGAAGGCCAGAGGATTCTGCTTTGCTGAGATGGACAACAGCGAGGCCGATACCCTCATAAAGGCCATGAATGGAAAAGACTTTGGTGGAAGGCTCATCAAAATAAATGAAGCCAGGGCCAAAAGCTCCAGAAAAAAGAGACGTTCGTGGTAGAAATCCCATAACAACCCCGGCAGTATGATCTATCCGTATACTGCCTGTTGAGAAATCAAGCAAGATCGAACCACCGTTCTTTTGAACCAAAAGGATGGTGGTTTTTTTATAAATCTGGTAAAGAGACTCCTGCAATGCTGCGGATACACAACCTTTCCATGACTCTTGGCCCCAAGGTCTTGTTTGAAGACATCTGTTGTACCCTTGCTCCTGGACAAAGGGTAGGACTCGTTGGCGTAAACGGCGCTGGCAAAACCACACTCCTTCGCATGCTCGCAGGCCATATGGAGACAGGGAACAAGACGATTCAGGTCTCCCAAGGCCTCGAAAGGGCCTATCTGCCCCAGGAGGTCATGATTCCAGATTCTAACAAGACCGTCTTGGAAGAGGCATCCTCTGCTTTCTCCCATCTCTCTGCCATGCAAGCAGAACTTGATAGGCTGAACGAGCAGATCTCCAACAAAGACTACCCGAATCAAAAGAGACTGAACCAGCTATTGAGGAATCAAAGCAAGCTCCAGGAGAAACTCCACTCCTCTGAATACTTTCAGATGGACTCCCTCATGAGAAAGATCCTTTCTGGTCTTGGTTTTTCCCAACGAGACCTATATCAAAAGGCCTCGGATCTGAGTGGAGGGTGGATAATGCGGTTAGAGCTCGCCAAGATACTCCTCAAGAACCCAGACTATATTTTCCTGGACGAACCCACAAACCACCTGGACCTGCCAAGCCTGACCTGGCTCGAAAACTTCCTGGTCACAGTGGAGGCAGGTATGGTGATAGTCTCCCACGACAGGACATTCCTGGACAATACAGTTGAGACTATATGGGAACTCGAGGCAGGACAATTGACAGTCTACAAGGGAAACTACTCCTTTTATAAAAGGGAAAAAGAGTTACGGGCCAGGCAGAAATTGGCAGAGCTACGAAACCAGCAAAGGAGAAAAAAGAGGCTAAATACGTTTGTAGAAAGGTTCAGGGCCAAGGCCTCAAAGGCCAAACAGGTCAAGAGTAAGCTGAAGCAGTTGGAGAAGATGCCTGAATTGTATCAGGATATCTCTGTCCATAGAAATCTCGACTTTCAGCTCCCGCAGGCCCCCAAGTCGGGGCGAATCGTGCTCCAGGCAACAGAGATTGCAAAATCCTTTGATGGAAGACAGATATTCACCCAGATATCCTTCATACTCCAGAGGGGAGAAAAGATGGCAATAATAGGGCCAAATGGAACGGGGAAATCCACTCTTTTGAAGATCCTATCCGGTGAGCTACTGCCAGATGAAGGTACAGTGGAATTGGGGCACAATGTAAAGCCTGCCTATTTCGGCCAGCACCAAGCCTTGGAACTCGATCCTTCCCTGGATCTGCTCCAAACCATGCGCCGACTCGATACGAGCCTGGCGGAAAAAGACATCAGAAACATCCTCGCCATCTTTCTATTTGGAGAAGAGGATATAAAGAAAAAGGTCTCCGCCCTATCTGGAGGGGAAAAAAACAGGCTTGCCCTGGCAAAAATAATGGCATCCAGGGCCAATCTCCTACTCCTCGATGAACCAACCAATCACTTGGACATGGATGCCAGAAGGGCTGTCGAGGATGCCCTGCGTCTTTTTGATGGAACCGTGATAGTGGTATCCCATGACAGAACCTTCTTGGATACCTTCATCGACAAGGTCATGGAGATGGAAAGCGGCTCTGCCCAAATATATCCAGGCAACCTTGCGGACTTTCTTGCCATGAAAGACAACACTGGCCAACAAGAAGGCTCAAGAGACAGACCCCGGGGTAGGCCTGAAAGCCCGGGATCGTCCATGAGCAAGAAGGACAAAAGAAGATATATCTCAAGGATCCGCCAGAAAAAAGGTATCAAACTCAAACCGCTCAAAAAGCGCTTGTCAGAAATAGAACACCAGATCCACGAACTCGAGGGAGAAAAGGCATCCCTCGAGGATACACTTGCACTGCCCTTGCTCTATGGTGACCAGGAGCGTACCCAGCAGGTTACCAA
>JALSNW010000043.1 GCA_026986785.1 Deltaproteobacteria bacterium
AAAACACCAATGCAAACCTTTGTTGATTCATTACCTTTGGCAAAAGAAAAAATAATAGATCAGACCATACAGACAGATCATGCTCACAGTGAGGTAGTGTCAGATTAAGTATAGTTCAGTACATTTTATCTCCATCGGTAGTCAGCCCAATCTCTATTCTCAGGATGATTCCTTTCCTTTCGAGGCAATATACCGTGTTACTATTTCACCCTTTCTGAATGTGAAACATACGCTCTCCATTTGGGAATCAATAACCTTGGAGGCCTTGTCTATGCGAATCTTGCAATTGGGATAGGCCTTTTTCAAGATGGTAATGGAGGCCTTTTCCATCTGGCCCATATTTGTTTCAAGTTCCCTGATCTTCAACTTATTTTCCTCCATGGAAGAGACTATGGACATGGCCACGTCGAGAAGCCTTTTCTTAATCCCTTCCATTTTTGGATCAAGGCCACCCTGTGCAGACTCCAACCTATCCAATTTTAACATCCCCTTTTTTATCTCCGCCAATTTCCGTGCACTCTTTTCCTGCTCCTTTACAAGTGCCTCATAATGACGCTCCAACAGGGGATTTATGCCAGCAGCGATAATGGTGGGCACATTAGCTGCGGTACCTATGATATTGGCGATCAAAGAGCCTCCCAACTCTATCCTGCCACCTGCAATTAGCCCCTTGCCTGTGATGACTTCCATGGAACCTTCTACCTGACAGTTTGCGTCCAGTATATAATCTTCCACCTTTACGTCTCCACTGGAAAAGACCTTGGCATACTCTATTGCCTTACAGGTCAATCCGCGCCCAGCCTTCAATATGGTATTTCTTGATCTTATTATGCCCTCAACTTCTATATGGCCACCTGCAAGTACTATGGTGTCGTCATTGACAGATCCTTCTATCAATAGATCATTAGCTGCCTCAACCGAAAAGCCACTGCATACAGAACCCTTGACAGTCAGAGAGCTGCCTGCAAATTCGACGTGTCCCGTAGCTATATCCACGTCTCCATCAATTATCCATTCAGTTGCCACCGACATGGTGCCGTCGTCTTCGATCTTGACTGCGCCATCACAAGATGCCACCAGGGTATCCTTGTCAACTATCTCTACATTTGCACCCAATTTAAAGGCCACCAATTCCCCTGGCCTTGGCTCCATCTTTTCCCCAAATATATTAGTGCCTGGCCTTCCTGGTGTGGGTGGTATCCTCTTGGCAACTACCTCGCCCATCAATACGTTGGGGATCAGGTTGAGGCTCTTAAAATCCCTGGCATCCTCCATATCCTCGTCAGAGTCTAAAGCAGAGGCAAGAGGTTCGACTGCTATTTTGATCACCCCATCCTTACCATCCTCTGGCGGATCTCCCCGGGCCACTATAAGTCTATCTTCTATCGCCTCAAGGACCTTACTCAAGCCAAAGACAATGCCGGCCTCCTCGATTAGATCTGGTAATCTGGCACAAATCTCATCGGAAAACTCGACAAGCTCTCCTTCCACATAGGCCAACATATCGTCTTCAGAGACCTTAAAAGTGGCCATTCCCCCAAGGATTTTGATCCCATTATAAAGATCCTGTCTGTTCACCTACTTCCCCACCTGCACAGTTTTTCAAGTACCCTTCATTAGGACTTAACCAAAAGGAAAAAAAAGTAGAAAGCACCCCATAATTTTATTATCGTCAAACTTCGTAAACTCACTAAATCGGCATCTTTTTTGAAAGGAGAAATGTTCAATGAAGTTTTTTATTGATACTGCAAACCTGGAAGAAATCCAAAAGGCAACCGATATGGGTATGGTTGATGGAGTAACCACCAATCCCTCGCTAATTGCCAAGGAAAACTGCAGCTTTGAAGAAAGGATCTTGGACATCTGTAAGATAGTCTCAGGTCCAGTCAGTGCAGAGGTAGTAAGTCTTGAGGCAGAAGGCATGGTGCAAGAGGCAGAAAAATTGGCAGGACTTGCAGACAATATCGTCATAAAGATACCCATGACTACCCAGGGCCTCAAGGCCACAAATTCCCTTACCAAAATGGGCATCAAGACCAATGTAACCCTTGTTTTTTCTCCTCTTCAGGCCCTCTTGGCAGCAAAGGCCGGGGCCACCTTTGTAAGCCCCTTCGTAGGCCGTCTCGATGATATCTCCCAAGATGGTATGGAGCTCGTTTCAGACATAGTTCAAATCTATGACAATTATGGCTTCAATACAGAGATAATCGTTGCCAGCATACGTCATCCTGTTCATGTGCTTGAATCAGCAAGAATTGGTGCCGATATTGCCACCATCCCCTTCAAGGTGATTTCACAACTGGCTCACCATCCCCTTACGGACAAAGGTCTGGCGAACTTTTTAAAGGATTGGGAAAAGGTACCGAAAAGATAATTGATGAGGGACAATGACGCGAAAAAGATAAATAAACATTACAAGACCATCTATGCAGCCATGCTCCTGTCTGGGCTCTTTCTTTGGGTGCTAAATACATGGTGTCCCTGTACCCAGGCAGGGGCTATATATACCTTTGTAGATGAAAGGGGAGTATGGCACTTTACCAATGTCCCCTCTGACCCACGTTTTACGAGGACGGAATTCTCGTCGGATTCTGCCATCATTCACGGCTCTGGCTCAAGAACCAGGAAGAGATCCTTCAAATCGAGAGATTATCGGTCGATTATCAGCAAGGCCGCCAACACCTTTGGCCTTGATCCCGCCTTGGTAAAGGCAGTTATAAGGGCCGAATCCGGGGGTGATCCTCAAGCCATATCCCCTAAGGGCGCCCTGGGACTCATGCAGCTCATGCCAGGAACAGCGGAGGAATTGATGGTTTATAATCCCCTCGACCCTGAAGAGAACATTTGGGGTGGAAGCCAGTATCTAAGCATGTTGCTCGACATGTTCGATGGAGACGTTATAAGTGCCTTGGCGGCCTATAATGCTGGCCCTGGAACCGTGGCCAGATACGGGGGACTACCCCCATACAGAGAGACAATCAACTATGTTCAAAGGGTGTTGAGGTTCTGGAAACAGGGCCGCTTCTAACGACCTTTATGACCTCCTGACATACATTGACACATAAATCTCCATCAGCCTCAGTTAATCACGCGTATAACCAGGCAGATTGAGATAAGTGCAACTACCTGACTGACAAGTACGAGTCTCAACAGATGGCCTGTTAGGATCTGGAGGAGGGCTCTTGTGACCTCCTGTTGAGATATTTGCTGCACTCATGAGTTTTCCTACCTCGGGACTTTGACATTTGGGACACCTTGCCTCTTTAAGTTCGTCCTTGGTCATCATGAGTAGCTCAAACACATAATTACAACTCCTGCATTGAAATTCATAGATAGGCATGAGTAAAACTCCTCCTGTTTCTTTTATAGGCACAAAATAAAAGGAAGGAGGTTGGTCAAGCCCCCTCCTTCCTTTTATTTGATCCGGTTATTATATACGCTTCTTTTTAGAAATACACCTCGAAAGTTGCATAAAAATTATCCATCTGGTTAACAGGAGCAAAGAATTGGGCCTTTGTAGGATCGTTTCCAACATCGTCTGGATCCCAAGGTTTGCCCAGCCAGCTCCCACTACCAGTGTAATTTATCCAGTAATACTGGTAACCAAACCTCATAAAGGCCTTGGCATACTTGGAAAGAGGCGTTTCTGGCAGATCCCATATCCAGTAAGCCTCTGCCACATGTCCCCTTGTAGCCAACTTACTCAAGTATAGGTCATCAGCAGCAGGTGTGAAATTGATCCAATATCTGGAACCAAAATTATATTCCACGCCGAATTTGCTCCTGAGCTGTTCTATTGGAATCCTTGCGCCTGCATAGGCAGCCCAACCCCAATGGTTCTGCTTGGTCGTGTCGGTAGGATCGGTCAAAAGGCCGTATCCCAGGAAGTTTCGGCCCCTGTCATCGGTACGGCTTAGGCCACCACTCACAAACCAGTCGATCCCTCTTAGTCTGTCCATGTATACAAAACTGGCGTGGTATATATCGCCAAGATCAGCACTTGCATCAACCCTATTGGGAGTACCTGTGGTCATAACGGCGAAGGGAGTGGTGTTATTGGATATGCTTATACTTTCCATCATGTCTGGGACATCAGCAGCCCTGAAAAACTGCAGATTTGCAAACCGATGGGCCTCGGTATCATTGATTATATCCCAACTGAATCCATACAGATCGGTATCATTGAGCCCACCGGTAGGATTGTCATGGCTGTCAAAACCTGATTCGTATCCGCGGCCATAGCAGATACGAAATTTACCTGGCCAAGGATCGGTATACATATACCCAAGTGTTGCCCCATCGAATGTCCAGTCAACACCGAGGGCAACAGGGGTGGCAAACCGGCTGTCGTAGTTGTATCTCAACTGGGCCGGCGGGCCATCCACTGTGGGGCGGCGACCTACGGAAATCCAGATGGGAAGATCAAAAATATTTACCCAGTTCACATAGGCCATCTCCACCCTCAGGGTATTGTCATTGGGTCGACGGCTTATATTGGGGTCCATCATAAAGCCATTAGTGCCAAAAGGATATGCTGTCTTGGCTGCACTCTCCATTCCCCAAATCTTATACATGGTCACACGGCCCTTGAAGGTGATGTTTTCTGTTGCCTTGACCTTCATACCCAAGCGGAGCCTATTGGTATAAAGGGTATCATTATTGAAATCCTCAGCCTCTTCTGGCCCTGGCATTGGCCCAACCATACCGCCCTGCATCCACTGACCCAATTTGATGGCATCGTAGTATTGCCGTGCATGGGCCCGAGTAGAATCCAGCCTGAAGCGATAATCCCCAAAAAACTGGAACCTGCCTACGCCATTGGTCATAAGATCATCAAATTGATCATTCAGATCTTCCAAGTCGTCACGCGTATCCTCTTGCTTGGACTTGAGGGCGTTGAGTTCCCTTTCCAGAGCAGCATTTGTACCCTGGCTCTTTACCTGGTTCAGTTCCTTTTTGACCTGTGCAAGTTCCCTGCTCAACTGTTCAATCCTCTTGAGGAGTTGATCAGTACTGGGGGAGGCATAACCACCTGCAAAGACTGCGGCAGGAAAGACCAAACCCATGAATAAAAGAAATCCAATAAATTTTCTCATGGTAATTCCCTCCATTTTTTAGTACTCCCAATTACTTAGGAATATTAGTAAGAAAAACACAGCTACCTTGTTCAATAAATCATAAAGACATCGTTGTCAAGCTGTAGAAATCCTTATTATAAAGACCTTGACAAATAATTAGCAAAGGAATCAATCCAAATGGAATTAAATCACAACGACAAAAAAAAGGAAATCATCTCTTTTGGCAGATTACTCTATCAAAAGGGCCTTGTAACAGGGACCGATGGCAATATCAGCGTGAGAACCAGCCGGAATACTGTACTCATAACGGCATCTGGGGTCCATAAGGGGTTTATCAAAACGGAACAAATAATAGAAATCGACATGAAATGTTCTGTTGTTGCAGGGGATCTAAAACCGTCTTCGGAATCATTCCTCCATATCGAAACCTATAACAATATCCCCAGCTGCATGGCAATAATCCATGCTCATGCACCTTGGAGCATCGCAGCAAGTCTCGAAGAGGATACCATCGATCTATCTATCATGGCAGAAGGCAGGCTGCTCTTTGGAAAGGTTGAAGTAGTACCATTGGCGTCTCCTGGCACGAAAAAACTTGCACAACTTTCGTCTGCTGCAGCGACGAGATCCCAAATACATATCTTGAAGGCCCATGGTGTTGTCGCCTGGGGGAAAGACCTCATGGAGGCCTATTGCCTGGTCGAGGCACTGGAGCAAAACATCAAGATCCTTGGGATAAGAAAGGCATTTTTCACCAACTGAAAAAAATCTCTCCCACTATGTCACGCCACAAGATAGTGGTACAAGGGCTGCATCCCTGGCCTGCAACCTGTAATGTCCACCTATCATAAGGGGCATGTTACAGTTGACATGCCCTGCAGGTAGATCCATGACCACTGGAAAGGGCACCTGTGCAAACATGTCCTGGACAAGATTGAAAAACAAATCCTTTTCTCCAGTACCACTGAATGCCCCAAGGGCTAGCCCCCCTATCATGTCGAATACACCCCTTAACCGAAGATGGGTCAGCATCCTGTCGATCCTATACACAGGCTCGTTACAATCTTCGAGAAAAAGGATGCTCTCCCTCCACTCCGGCTCAAATTGAGTGCCTATAAGGTGACATAGACAGCTCAAATTACCCCCAATCAACTTCCCTGCATGGGTACCAGGCCTGAGAGATGCCCCGTATAACTTCGGTAGAGCCCCCCTTACCATATATCCCCAAAGGGCTTGTCTTGCCAAAGGCATGGTATCTGCCAACGTATTGAGCATGGGGCCGTGGATGGCCGTTCCACCTGCCTTTGATATAGCAGCCAGGATTACTGTCACATCACTAAAGCCTATCAATGTTGGAAATGCATTGAACCTCTCCCATTGTACCATGGCCACCCACCTCAGGGCGCCATATCCCCCCCTGCAACAGAATATAAAATCTGGTAGGTCATACTTAAGAATTTTTTTGAACTCTTGGGCCTTTTCCTCGTCTCCAGAGGCAATGTAATCAAGAAAAGAATGCGGCTTTGCCTTTTCCATGAAAGAGCCCTTGGATACTATCTCAAGCCCTGTACACAGGCTGCCAAGCTCCTGCTGCAATATAGATAGGCCCTGTGCCAGGGATTGCTTTGAACCTGGAGAAGATGGTGAAAAAAGACAAATTTTCATGTATTGTCATATCCTTGACTTTGGATCTCGAAGCCTTAAAGTTTTAAATTGAACTTTACCAGGGCTGCAACAATAAGATCAGTCAATGCAGACCGATAAAAATAAAAAATCCCATTTTAAACATACATAGAGGACAAGGGTTGAGTTATGAATCAGCAAAAAGACTACTACAAGATATTAGGCGTTTCAAAGGATGCCTCTCCCGAAGAGATAAAAAAGGCCTTCAGGAAACTTGCCATAAAATATCATCCTGACAAAAACAAGGGTAACAAGGAGGCGGAGGAACGCTTCAAGGAAATAAACGAGGCCTATGCCGTTCTCAGTGATCCTGAAAAGAGAAAGCAATACGACACCTTTGGATCGAGTGAATTCCACAAACACTATACTCAGGAAGACATATTCAGGGACTTTGATTTTTCCACGATATTCCGTGACCTGGGCATGGGAGGAGAAGGCTTTACAAGAATCATCTTTGGTAGTGGCACTGGTGGATTCGAGGATATCTTTTCAGGAGGAGGCTTTCAATCTGGCTCTGGCAGGAGAAGCTACCATCGTGAAGGCAGTGGTCCATTCATGTATCAGCAACCCCAGCCAAAGGGCCAAGATGTGGTATTGGATTTGTATGTGACACCTTATGAGGTAATCCACGGTGACAAGAAGATTATTTCTTTGCAGACAGGCGGTTTCCCAGAAAAGATCTCTGTCACCATCCCCAAAGGCATAGCCAATGGCAAAAAAATCAGGGTCCCTGGAAAAGGAACCCAAGGCCCTGGTGGCAGGGGAGACTTGTACCTCAAGATAAACATATCTTTGCCTCCAGGATTCTATTTCGACAAGGATGGCAATGTCATCTATGACCGTTTCATCACCTTTTCACAGGCCTGTCTAGGGACGAGTGTAGAAATCCCTGGCCTGGATGGCAGCAACCTCAAACTCAAGATCCCCCCAGGGATAAGATGTGGCCAAAAGATGAGGCTGAAAGGCAAGGGACTGCCTGGACCAAGGGGTGGTAACCACGATCTATTTGTAAGGGTCATGGTACATGTACCCAAAAAGCTAAGCAAAGAGCAGAAAAAACTGGTGGAAGAGCTACAAAAGGTAGGCCTTTAGATCACCTGGAGGGCATGGGAGACGAGCACCTTTTATTTCTTGAGGCACATTTTTTGTGCAGGACGAGTAACCCCTCGAATTTCAAAGGAAAATTAAAAGAACACTCTACTTGACACCCTGTCAAAAAGTGTGTTAACAGTAGCACCACAACTGTCCGCCCCCGTAGCTCAGGGGATAGAGCACAGGATTCCTAATCCTGGTGTCGCATGTTCGAATCATGCCGGGGGCACCAAGGACATCTGTCGTCTTTCTATCCTTCTTGTGAAAATTCCTTTAGAAATCCTTTTGAAGAAAAAAATCTGCTATAACAGGGGTCACAGAGATCTTATTCGTCTCATGGGGTATGGTGTCCGTGCTGATGATCTCCTCGACACCGCTTTCTTTCAACAGCTCATATGCCCCAGGGGCAAATATTGGATGAGTCACCAGACAATCGATACGACCTATGCCCGTTTTCTTCAAAAGGGCAGCTGCAACAGCTATGGTCCTACCGGTGCTGAGGATGTCATCGATGATGACCACTCTGTCATAAGATCCTGAAAGCCGAGGCAGCTCAACCTGAACCTCCCGATCACCCAAGCGGACCTTTTGGCAGACAGCATAATCCAGGCCGCACCTTTCTCCTATGCTTTTTACCCACTGGAGAGATTCTTCATCGGGCCCGAGCAAAAGGGGGGTTCCGGCTATTGAAGTGAGATAATCAGAGATTGGACCTGCAGCTGAAAGATTCACCGCCTGGATCGCTGGCATAACCTGGCCGAGCGAGGAGACACGGTGTAGGTGTGCGTCCACTGTTACTACGCAATCGAACAATCCTGAAAGGAATTCACCCACTATCTTTTGACTGACAGCCTCCCCTGGATGAAAGGCCTTGTCTTGCCTCATGTAACAGAGGTAGGGTGCTACGAGTATCAGTTTTTTGGCCCCAAGCTGCCTTGCCTGCCGGGCAGCCAACATTATTTCAATCAGTTTGTCATTGGGCATGAACAGGCTCCTACAAAGCATCACCTCTTCATCCACCTGGGCTGGTAGTCTAACGAGGCTTTCTCCATCTGGAAACCTGTGGACACTCACCTGCACTGGCTCCACAGACAATCTGGATGCTATCAACTTGGATACCAGCGCATATTCTTCAAAATATAAGAACATCTGCCTTTTCCCTAAAATTCTTCTGGATTTGGGGGTATATCCTCTTTTCCCCCTATAGTATAGCCATTGTGCTTTTCTGCAAGATTCACGGAAAATTTGAAATCTGCCTCGAACTCTGCGTGGATTCTATAGATAGGCTCCCCCTTTTCTACCCTGTCTCCAAGTTTTTTGAAGAGATCTACTCCAGCCCCTTTGTCGAGAGGGGCCCCGGCCAATCTGGCAATCCTATTGATCTGAAAATTGTCTATTCCACAAACCCATCCGTCAGAATTGGCCTTCACCTCAAAGGTGAGCCTCCCTGGCCTGATCTTTGGCCTTTTCTCTCCTTGGGCCTTTATAATGGCCTCCATCTTTGCAAGTGCCCTGCCAGAGGCCAAGATCTCCTCGGCTATATGATAACCCGTACCACCCCTGACCTCTGGATCAAACTCCAAAATCCTACCAGCAAGGTTGAGGGCTTTGTGTCTCAAGTCACCTGGGGCATCAGGCCTATTTTCCAAGACCTGTAATATGTCCCGAACCTCCAAGACAGGCCCTACTCCCCTACCAATGGGCTGACGCCCATCGGTAATCACGGCCTCGAGATGGATACCTATTCGATCACCTACATATTCAAAGATCTTTCGCAAACCCAATGCCTGCTGCATATGCCTGACCTTTGCCGTCGGCCCCAAGGGTATGTCGAGAAGCAGATGAGTAGAACCTGCCGCCAACTTCTTGGATAGTATGGAAGCAACCATCTGACCTGTGGCATCTATACCCAAGGGCCTTTCAACTGTAATGAGTATATCATCCACAGGGGCAAGCCTAGATGTGCCACCCCATGCCAAGCATCCTCTAACCTTTCTCACAATCTCGTAGAGCCTCTCTGGCTCCAGATTGACTTCGGCCAAAACCTCCATGGTATCTGCTGTACCTGCTGGGGACGTAATAGCCCTGCTGGATGTCTTGGGAATAAGCATCCCGTGTGCTGCCACTATGGGGACTACGAGCATGGAGGTCCTGTTTCCTGGGATGCCTCCTATACAGTGCTTATCTGCCACAATAGGTTCATGCCAATCAAGCCTTTGGCCAGAGTCGGCCATAGCCCTCGTATAATAGAGGATCTCCTGCCTTTCGAGCCCAGTCTCTGCACATGCAACAAGAAAGGCCGCCATTTCCATCTTGGAATAGCGATTTTCTATGATATCCCTTGTTATGGCCTTGAAATCCCTGTAGCCCAACCTGTCCCCGGAGATCTTCCTCCTCACGGCATCCATGGAGACAGGAGGCTCGGGATGATCTACAACTACTGCTGTACCTTCAGGCAGGCCGAGTTGGGTAAACGCCTGCTGAGACAACCCTAATTCTCCTGGCGCCACGATGGAATCATCGTCGACTACGTTCAGTACGGCGAGGATCATATGATGATCTGCCGTGATCTTTATCTTGGAAAGGGCCTGAAAACCTGCAGCACGATAAAACTTACACCTACTGTTCAAATAGGCGACATTCTCTTTGTATGTATCTATTGAAAGCCTTTTGAGCCTGAGCTTTTCCATTCCAGAACCAGACACCCCTACTTTTTTAAACGGCCATTAAACCTTAAAACCTCCATAGATTCCAGGTCTAAATATACATTCATGGCCTGGGGAGATAATTGCCTTGAAACTTCATATCTGTTTTATTATCAACTGGTATCAAAGGACTCTGCAATTACAATACATAGACCCACTGCTCGACGAAACTGATAGGAGTAAAAATGGCTCATCGGATTGAAGTATGTTTGAAACCCCATTTAAAAGATGCCTTGGGACTCAAGACCGCAAAAAGGGCCAGGCAAAATCTAGGGTTAGAAATAAAGGACATCAGGACTGCAAAGGTATATCTCATAGATGTTAAACTCGATGCCGGTCAACTCGAAGAAGCTGCCACAGGGCCTTGTTCTGACCCGGTAATACAAATCTTTTCCATAGATAGGCCCATTGGAACGAAACTGGCTGCTGAAAACGGCCTGAATTGGGATTGGGCCATTGAAGTGGGCTTCAGACCCGGTGTCACAGACAATGAAGGGAAGACGGCCAAAGAGGCCTTGGAACTCCTTCTTGAACGCAGGCTTTCCCCTGAAGAAGGGGTTTACACTGCAACCGTCTACCTGGTGAAGGGCAATTTAGACAAACAGCAGGCAGAATCCCTCACAAACGATCTCCTTGCAAATGAACTCATCCAGAGGACCATCATCTGCCCTTTTGACCAGCTCGAGACAATGTTCTCAGCCCATGACAGCCCATTTTACGTCATACCGAGGGTTACTGGCGAATCCAAGATAGAGGTCCTGGAATTTGATCTTTCTCAAATGAGTGATCAAGAGCTCTTGGAGCTATCCAGGCAGAGGGTACTGGTACTGAACCTCAATGAGATGAAGTGTCTCCAGGCCCATTTGCAAAGGGAGGAGACCATAGAAGAAAGAAAAAAGGTTGGCCTTGGCAGATGCTATACGGATTGCGAACTGGAGGCCCTAGCCCAGACCTGGTCTGAACACTGCAAGCACAAGATATTCAATGCAAAGATAACCTACGATACCCCTGACGGCAGAGAGGAGATAAACAGTCTCTTCGACACTTACATCAGAGGGGCGACAACCAGCATCAGAGACAGGCTGGGCAAGGATGACTGGTGCCTTTCCGTATTCAAGGACAATGCTGGTGTTGTCAAATTCAATGAAGAACTCAATGTGGCCTTCAAGGTGGAGACCCATAATAGCCCCTCTGCCCTTGACCCCTATGGAGGTGCCCTCACCGGTATCGTAGGAGTCAACAGGGATCCATTTGGAACAGGCCTCGGTGCCAAGCTCGTTTTCAATACAGATGTCTTCTGCTTTGGCCCACCAGACTATGACAGGCCATTACCAAAGGGGCTGCTTCACCCCAGGAGGATCTTCGAAGGGGTACGCGAAGGAGTCGAGCATGGAGGAAACCAGAGCGGAATCCCCACTGTTAATGGCTGCATCCTCTTCGATGAACGCTACTTGGGAAAGCCCCTGGTCTTTTGTGGGACAGGCGGCATAATGCCAAAGGAAATAAATGGCAAGCAATCCTGGCAAAAAAAGGCCCAGCCTGGGGATGCCATTGTCATGTGTGGCGGCAGGATCGGCAAGGATGGCATCCATGGCGCCACATTCAGCTCAGAGGAACTGCATGAAGGCTCCCCTGCTACAGCAGTCCAAATAGGAGATCCCATAACCCAAAAGAAGATGACCGATTTTCTCCTTCGTGCCAGAGACATGGGGCTTTACAATTCCATAACCGACAACGGGGCTGGAGGCCTCTCTTCCTCTGTAGGTGAGATGGCCCAAGAGTGTGGTGGATTCGAGCTCCACTTGGACAGGGCCCCCCTGAAGTACCCTGGGCTACAGCCCTGGGAGATACTCGTCTCAGAGGCCCAGGAGAGAATGACCGTTGCCGTACCCCAGGACAAGCTCGCAAAATTCCTCGAGCTTTCCGCCAAGATGGCAGTGGAATCCACTGTGCTTGGAACATTCACTGACTCTGGCAAATATCATTGTCTCTACCGTGGTAAGACAGTGGCCTATCTCGATATGGATTTTGTCCATGACGGGGTGCCCCAGCTGGAACTCCGTGCTGTTTGGGAGCCTCCTCGCCATGATGAACCGGATTTCCCAGAACCAGAAGACCTGGGAAAAGAGCTCAAGGCCCTGCTGTCGAGCTTTGATATCTGCAGCAAGGAATACGTGGTACGGCAATACGACCATGAAGTACAAGGAGGAAGTGTGATAAAACCCCTTACAGGGGCAATGAACGATGGACCAAGTGATGCAGCGGTCTTAAGACCAGATCTCAACAGGCTCGAGGGCCTTGTTGTCTCGAATGGTATTTGTCCCAGGTACAGTGACATCGATACATATTATATGGTGTGTGCCGCTGTGGATGAGGCAGTGAGAAATGCCATAAGCGTAGGCGCACCATTCTTTGGCATGTCTGGCCTCGACAACTTCTGCTGGTGTGATCCAGTCCAATCGGAAAAGACCCCAGACGGCCACTACAAGCTTGCCCAACTGGTGAGGGCCAACAAGGCACTCTATGAGATATGTACTGCATATCAAATACCATGCATTTCAGGCAAGGACAGCATGAAAAACGATGCCACCATTGGCCAGGTAAAGATATCCATACCACCTACCCTACTCTTTTCCCTAATAGTAAAGATCCAAGATGTGAGAAAGGCCCTGACCCTCGATGCCAAACAACCAGGGGACCTGATATTTCTTATTGGGACTACCTATCCAGAAATGGGGGCAAGTGAATACTTTCGAGCCAAGGGCTTCATTGGCAATCAAATACCAAAGGTCAGGATCCAGGAGGCAGTGGAGATACACAAAAGACTCAGCCTCGCCATATCCAAAGGCCTTGTTGCAAGCTGCCATGACTGCTCAGACGGGGGCCTTGGTGTATGTCTGGCAGAAAAGGCATTTGCCGGGGATCTTGGCATGGCCATTGACCTATCCACAGTACCATCGAATGATATCAACAGGCTGGATTTTCTCCTCTTCAGTGAAAGTCAGAGCCGATTCGTAGTGACGGTTTCACCTGACAAAAGAAAGGATTTTGAGGCATGCCTGTCTGGGGTGGCATCTTCACTCATAGGCGAGGTGACTGACAACGACACATTAGAGATGAGCTTTGACGGCAGGGCTATCATCAGAGAGAAGATAGCAGATCTTAGAGAAGCATGGCAGCAACCCCTAAGGTGGTAATGGAAGAGATACACCAAATCCTGGATGAAGAGGCATTCATGATACTTCATTCAGGGGAGACACCAGAGATCGCCTATCATGGCAGTCTCTATTATCTGTTTGAGGACAACGACGGCCCACAGCTAGCCCCGGATAGTGTCGACCTCACTCCCCTCGTAATGGCGGTATTTCAGAGATATAGAAAGATACTTCTCAGGGACATGAACCCGGAATTCAGAGACAAGACAATCTATAGAGGCCTTGCCAGGAGTATAGCCAACTGGCACAGACTAAAAAACTTCTGTGAGAAAGAAGGCCTCGATATTAAAGAGGCTAGAAAAGAGGCCAGGCAGCAGCTCGTGGCATTTCTGGACAACGAGATGGAGGAGATCCGCTCGGGCAAAAGGACATCTTCTGCCATCAACTGCACCTGGAAAGAGTTGGAGAGATTCGCCCAAGAACTGGGCATTGACTGCGAGGACCTGCCCGAAGGCCTGGAGTACCTGTGCGACAGGCAATAGGAGAATATCACAATCCTAGTCCTGACAACGACTGTGGAAAGGGCAAGATAGCCACTGTAGTCGCCCTTTCCTTGGCCCTGTTGATCCTTCTTGGCGGGCTGAGGATACTCCTGCCCTTCTTCGAACCAATCTGTTGGGCCATTATCCTGGCATTGTTTTTTCATCCTGTATACAAACACCTGCTCTCCATCCTCAGGGGCTCTTCTGCCATGGCTGCCTTCATAATGTGTGTCCTTATCATCACATTTATCGTCATCCCCGTGTTCATACTGATAACCAGCCTTACATCAGAGGTCCTAAGGGTATATACAACCAGCATCTCCCACATCCAAAGAGGTGAATTTTCACTCGTGCCAGATGCTGCCACGTATCCAATGATGCACAAGATAGGGGTACAGGTACTCAAGGCCTTCAAGCTCTATGGTGCTGATCTAAAGACCACCCTAATGGATCTTGCCAGGAACATGGGGGAATATTTTCTAAGACAGGGTTCGGTAGTATTCAAAAACCTTGCAGCAATAATCTTCAAGGCAGCCCTAATGGTGGTCATCCTTTTTTACCTCTTTACAGATGGAGAAAGTATGCTCATGTCCTTCAAGAAATTGTTACCCTTGAGGAAGACCACTGTTGAAAATTTCATGAAGCTCGCCTCAGACGTCCTTTCTGCAACACTTTATGGGAATATGTTGACAGGGGCCATACAGGCTGGACTTGGCATATTTATCTTCTGGTTTCTCGATTTCTCAGCCCCTCTACTGTGGGGCATCATACTCGGCCTTGGGACCTTCATCCCCATGATCGGTACTGCTATGGTATGGGCTCCAGCCAGTCTATACCTATTTTTCGTGGGTGAATATCTCAAGGGTGCCATTCTGCTGGCGTTCAGCCTCTTGGTGATCAGCCAGATAGACTATTTTCTCCGCCCTTATCTCATAAGTGACAAGACCGAGCTTCACAACCTCTTCCTCTTCCTCGGAATCCTCGGTGGGATAAATGTCTTTGGCCTCTTGGGCCTTATACTGGGCCCAATGATAATAGCACTTTGTGTCTCAATCCTCGAACTCTACAGACTAAACCTTATAGATAGAGAGATATAAATGGCTGATAAAAGTACATACTTGGCCCTACTTGAATCAGGGGAACTTAAGAAAAGGGTTGATTTGGCCATGAAAGGCCTAAGGAAATGCAGGTTATGCCCTCACAAGTGCAAGGTAGACCGAACAGGAGGAGAAAAAGGCTTCTGCAAGATCGGCCAAAGGGCAAAGGTGGCAAGCTATGGTGCCCATTTTGGAGAGGAACCTGTGATCTCGGGCACCAGGGGCTCTGGTACGATCTTCTTTTCTGGCTGCAATATGAGATGCCTTTATTGTCAAAATTTCGAGGTCAGCAGGGCCATTGAAGGTTATGAGGTAACTGGACAGATCCTGGCATTCTTTTTTCTTTCCTTGCAAGAACAGGGTTGCCACAATATCAATCTCGTAACCCCATCTCATGTGGTTCCCCAGATCCTCGAAGGGCTATTGTTGGCAGCAAAAGAAGGCCTGAGCATCCCTATAGTGTACAATACCAGTGGTTACGACAGGGTATCCACCTTGAAACTCCTTGATGGGATAGTCGATATCTATATGCCCGATATAAAATATTCTGATAGTCGTATAGGCCTCGACTTGTCGAAAATAAAGGATTACTGGCCCATTGCCAAGACGGCTGTGAAAGAGATGTTCAGACAAGTGGGCAACCTTGAGACCGATAAAGAGAATGTGGCCCAACGAGGCCTCTTGATCAGACATCTTGTGCTTCCAGGGGATCTTAGCGGGACCAAAAAGGTGTGCGAATTCATAGCCAAAGAGCTCTCTCCAGACACATTTGTGAACATCATGGATCAATACCATCCCTGCGGCCATGCCTTTGAACATCCACCCCTCGACAGGCCTATCCATCCTGAAGAGTTTGAGCAGGCCTTGAAATGGGCCAAAGAGGCTGGCTTGAAACGGGTGATGCAATTTTCTGACAGGAGATTATAGTTCCGATGAACAGGATCTTTGCCATTGGAGACATACATGGCTGTTTAGACAAGATCCATGCTCTTCTTGCCAGGCTCCCAGCAGACCATACAAGGGACAAGATAGTATTTTTGGGTGACTATGTTGACAGGGGTCCTGATAGCAAAAAGGTATTGGATCTCGTCATAGGCCTCCACAAAGAGTATCCATCTTCATTCGTATTTCTAAAGGGGAATCATGAGGCCATGTTCTTGGACTATCTGGAAAATGGGCCTTTGAAACAAAGCTTCCTGGAATTCGGCGGCACAAAGACCCTTGAAAGCTATGGTGGCAACGACTTTGACGCCAACATCCCCAAGGATCACCTGGAATTCCTAAAAGGCCTTGAAACCATCTATGTTACAGAAAGATTCTGTTTTGTTCACGCAGGCCTGCGGCCAGGCATACCCATAGAGGAACAGAGAGAGGACGATCTACTCTGGATAAGGTTCAAGTTCATAAAATCCAATTACGACTGGGGCAAGAGGGTCATATTTGGTCACACACCCTTTGACACACCTCTAATAGAGGCCAATAAGATAGGCATTGATACAGGAGCAGTCTATGGTGGGAGGCTCACCTGCCTGGTTTTGCCAGAGATCGAATTCATATTTGAATAAAAAACAACCTCAAGGATACTGTCGTTGGGAGATATGGCTAAAAAAAAGAAAGAATTGAAAACCAGCATTGAGCGGGCACTACAAAACCCAAGGATCAAGAACCAATACATGAAGGAAATGGAGAGGGTATTTCTCGGGCCAAAGGCAAGCCCTGAGCACGAAAGAGATCTACAAAAACTCCATGATTCCTATGGCTCGACCCGATTTGAGAAACAGGCTGCCAAATACATAAAAAAATATGGTCTGCCAGATGACTGGGGGGCCCTGCTTCTCCTATTGGATCTCAAGAAGGCCAACGATATCATAATTGAAGTAATGGAAAGGCTTGTAGAGATCTCAAAGGACAGAAGTGCCCTGGAGAAAAAGGGGCTGAAAAGTAAGCTCAGGACCTTGGTCCTGACCTCTAAGGATCCTGCCATTGCCGATGCTGCAGAGGCAATGATTGAAGAGATATAGGGCAAGATGCAGTCTCCATGGGAATCTTCCATAGATGACTATCTCGCCTTTATCTCAGTGGAAAAGGGGCTGGCCTCCAAGACACTTGAGGCCTACAGTGGCGATCTTTTGGAATTCATGGACTATGCCTTGGGCAAGGGCATAGCATCACCTAATGGGGTCAACACGGCTCATATAATCAAGTGGCTGAAAAAACTGAAAAAAAATAATATTTCTCCCACAAGCGCCACAAGAAAGTTATCCTCCCTGAGGGGGTTTTTCAGGTACCTGGTCCTTGAGGGGCTTATTCCTGTATCACCAACATCTGTGATAAACAATCCCAGGACAGGCCAGAGCCTCCCAACTGTCCTCAGTGTCCAGGAGGTGGACAGGCTGCTGAGCCAGGCCCAAGGCACATCTCCCATAAGCACAAGAGACAGGGCAATGCTGGAATGTCTCTATTCCTGCGGCCTGAGGGCCAGTGAAGCCGTAAACCTCCTCATGGATCAGATAGACCTGAATGAAAGATTTCTGAGGATCAGGGGAAAGGGGCAAAAAGAAAGGATGGTGCCCCTTGGGACTGATGCCGCCCTATGGCTTGAAAAGTACATAAAACACGAAAGGATGAAGCTGCTCAAAAAACGCAAAAGTTATTATTGCTTCCTGGGCAGAGGGGGGAAACCCATCTCCAGACAGAGGCTCTGGCAGATCATAAAGGGATATGCCCAAAAGGCCGGCATAAAACAGGCCGTCTATCCTCATGTCCTACGCCACTCTTTTGCCACCCACCTGTTGGAGGGAGGGGCAGACCTGAGGGCTGTTCAAATGCTTTTAGGCCACAGTGACATAAGTACTACCCAAATATACACCCACCTCGACATCGGCCACCTACGGCAGGTATACAAAAGATTTCACCCAAGGCCTTGAAAAAGATATCTGGACAAGTACTGAAAAAACTTTTCTCAACGGATCAATTAAATTAAAATTGTCTGTCTGCGCGTCGGCTTGGCTGAATATAATAACTCGGACAAATAGCTAATCATGCCTGTACAAAAAAGTGGCTGAAAGAGCCTTTGTGCCAATGAAACGAACAAAGCAAAAAGACACAACAATGTCTCCAAGACTCAAGGAAGAGCTTAAGCACTTGTTTCTGCCCATAATCAGGCATAGAGGAAACAAATATGCCAAAAGCGGCAGGGTCCAGATAAACGAATTCAAATCAGATGTTATTAGGTCTACGGTCAGGGGAACAATAAACTACAGCGTATCGGTCATCTTTGATAGAGACGATAGTGGCAGAGTCAGGATTGGATGTACATGTCCATTCTTTCGCCAAGGAATACCTTGCAAGCATATCTGGGCAACTATCTGCATAGCCGATCAGTTGATGAAGAAGCTGCCTGAAAAGGGTAAGGAGCCCAAAGACTCCTTCCGAGATATTGATTTGATATTCAATGAAGACCTCTGGGAAACTGGCTCCCAAACCCTGCCATGGAAGCCTGTACAAGACTTTGTAATCAGATACAGGCTGGCAGTGGATGGGCAATCCATGTCCATAAGCATATTCGAGCAATATGTGAAAAAAGATGGAAAGCCTGGCAGGACAAGGCGGATAAGCTCAAAGATCCTCGAACACCCCCATCTGCCCAGGCAGGATAAGCTACTTTTGCCATATTTCACTGATCTTGCAGAAAAATCGGCATTCTATTCCGGCTTCGGGCTATATGGCAATCACATGGACTTTGATACCATCCCCATAAATCCATCGCAAGCAGGGGTTGTTCTACCATTACTGGCAGAAACAGGCAGATGCCTGGTCTTCTTTGAGCATGGGGAGGAATTGATCGATCCCCTGCAGATGGCCACAACGCCAAAGGCCAAGCTGGAAATTAACGCATCATCAGACGGTGGGAGCAAGGTGATCCTTAGGCCCCAGGTAATCCTTACCTATAGAAAAAAACTGGAAAGGGTCGACCTTGGCCAAATGCATTTCCTGAATGCCGATCCCGTCTTTCTCATCTACAATGGCCTCCTCTACGAACTCGATGGCCCTAACTATTCATGGATCAGACAGGTTCGGGCATATGGCCTGCCACAGATAGAAAAAAAGGCACTGCCAAGATTGGTAAAAAAGGCATCTTCCATCTCAAAACCCCAGGTATTAAAACTCCATGAGGAGCTTGCACCCGAAAGGATAACCGGCATAGATCCGGTTCTCCATCTCACCCTTGACATTGGTATCGAAAACATAATGGCCAAGGTCCACGTGGAATACAGGCCCCATATCATAGATCCCCGTTCAAAAGAGCCTTTTATATTCGACTACCAGGAATGGAAAACCATAGAGAGAGACAAGGAAAAGGAGGAAAGACTGTTGAATCTCCTGGAACAGGAAGGCTTTCGATATGATGAAAGGCTTGACCTCTATGAAATCCATATGGATAAGGCCTCAGAGGCCCTGGTCTCCTTGGAGAAAAAGGGGGCTGTGCTAAAGGCCTTGGATAAAAAACGTGTCAGGGCGGGTACAATAAGGACGGTCAGCATAACCTCTGGTATAGATTGGTTCGACATGGATGCCGAGATCTCCTTTGGTGAAGAATCTGTACCTCTGCCCAAAGTCGTGCAGGCCTATCTTCGCGGTGAAAAAACCATCACCCTCAGCTCAGGAGAGCAAGGCATTCTCCCTGCCAAGTGGCTTGAGCGACATGGTCATGCACTGGAATTTGCCCACGTTCGGGCTGGCAAAGACAAGAAGAAGCGCTTACGATTTTCTCTCTCCCATGCACTACTCTTGGACCAAATGCTCCAAGATGCCCCTGAGGTAAAGATCGACCAGAAATTTGCCCAAAAGCGGGAAAAGATACGTTCATTTAGCGGCATCGAGGCCAGACAGCCACCCAAGGGCTTTAGGGGTAGACTTCGAAGTTACCAAAGGGAGGCCCTTGGTTGGTTTCAATTTCTCGAGGAGTTAGGGCTTGGAGGCATATTGGCTGACGACATGGGCCTTGGCAAGACAGTCCAAGTACTAGCCTGGCTTCTGGAAAAATCACAACAGGAAGGGGGAATCCCCAATCTGGTAGTTGCGCCAACCTCCCTCGTCTTCAACTGGCTGGCAGAGGCTGAAAAATTTACTCCTCAGCTCGAGATATCACCCTATGTTGGCCCCAAAAGACACGAGGCATTGAAAGAATGCCTGAAGGCCAACATAGTCCTGACCACCTATGGTATCTTGAGACGAGACATCGATAAACTAATAAAGATCAAGTTCAATTATGCTGTCTTGGATGAAAGCCAATGCATCAAAAACCCTGGCTCTGTAATCGCCAAGGCCGTAAGGCTCATAGATGCCAAAAACAGGCTCTGCCTCACAGGCACTCCTCTTGAAAATCATATTGGCGAGCTCTGGTCCCAGATGGAATTTCTAAATCCTGGCATGTTGGGAAGCAGGGAAAGATTCATGAAACGCTTTGCCAAACCACTTGCAGACGGTGACCAGGAAGTTGCCACGACCCTCAGGCAACTTGTAAGACCCTTTATCCTCAGACGCACCAAGGAAGAAGTGGCCAAGGAACTACCAGAAAAACAGGAATCCATAATACGCTGCACCATGACAGAGAAGCAGCGGGAACTCTATCTCCAGTTACGAGATCATTACCGCGCTACCATCCTCAAAAGTGTGGCGGACAAGGGCATCAAGAGATCCAAGATGAAGGTCCTGGAAGGACTTCTCAGATTGAGACAGGCAGCCAGTCATCCTGCCCTCATAGGTGCAGAAAATGTGGACTCGGGCAAGTTTCTTCAACTCATGAACCTCTTGGAAGAGGTTATAGAAAGCGGGCACAAGGTCCTTGTCTTTTCCCAGTTCACCAAGATGCTTGGCATTATAAAGCAGGCACTATCCCAAAAAGGCATAAGCTTTGAGTACCTGGATGGGAGAACTCCCCAGACCAGAAGAGAGAGAAAGGTGGTCAACTTCCAGGAAAATGATCACATAAGGCTCTTTCTCATTAGCCTCAGGGCAGGTGGTATAGGGCTCAACCTGACTGCTGCCGACTATGTCTTCATCGTGGATCCCTGGTGGAATCCAGCTGTCGAACTCCAGGCCATAGATAGGACCCATAGGATAGGACAGACTAGAAAGGTTGTCACATATAGGCTTATATCCAGGGATACAGTAGAAGAAAAGGTGCTAAGGCTCCAGAAAAAGAAACAAGAGATTGTAGGCTCCATCCTCAGCGGCAGCAAGAACATGCTCTCCAATCTCACTGCCGAGGACCTGGAAATCCTATTCTCATAGGTCGAGACCAGCCCTTATTTATCCGCATGGCATTGGCTGGAATAAAGTTTTTAGAATAGGTCGATCAACGATGTCAGGACCCGTAGCAGAAGTGGAAAAGATACCGATATATATTGCCAAGGGATTAAGGCATCCCCAGAAGCCCCCAAGAGAACATACCCAGGATATATTGAGGAGCACAATATCAGAGATAATGAATACTTTTCTGCCTGATAACCTCCTTGGCACCAATATCCTTGTCAAGCCAAATCTTCTAAAGGCAGGAGATCCTCTTTGTGTCACCCCTCCAGAAACAATCCTGGCAACTGCAACAATCTTGAAAGATATGGGGGCCAAGGTAATGGTGGCAGATTCACCTGCCTTTGGTACAGCCAAAAAGGTGCTCAAGTCCCTGGGTATCATAAACGAGTTGCAAAGAAGGGGCATAGAGGTCTCTTCACTCAAAGATCCTGTTCGAAAAAGACTTCCATGCGGTATAAGGATTGGGATATCGAGAACGGCCCTGGAAGCAGGGCTCATAGTAAATATCCCGAGACTCAAGGCACACTGCCAAATGGGTGTAACTGCTGCTGTAAAAAACACATTTGGAACCGTAGTAGGTTTCAGAAAGGCCATGGCCCATACTCTCTATGGAGGCGACAGGGCCCTCTTCTCTGCCATGATCCTGGAGATCTCCCAACTCCTGCCACCTGGACTCAATATGGTAGACGCCACGACAATCATGCATGTAACAGGCCCATCAGGAGGCAACCCCCTATCCTTGGGCCTAATATTAGCAAGCCCTTCTGCCGTTGCCGTGGATACCAGCGCCTATCACATCCTGGGCCTTGCACCAGGACAGGTCCCCCTCTGGCACACAGCCCTGGAACGCAATCTATATGGTTCCAGGTTGGAGGATCTACGATTCATAAAAGAAGACCTAAGAGCCATACAGTTACCCACCAGGGTCTCCATGCCCAAAGACCTTCAACCTCTTACCTTCAATCCCATGAGACTCCTAAGAGGACGCATCAAATCCCTCTTGAAAAAGCTATTCTGATATCCCATCCTTTTGATGATTCAAAATCATCGAAAAAGAATTTGTCAAAGGATCATTTTATCCTTGTTTATGAGGGCATGAGGTAATATTTTGCCATTGTTGAAAAGATCGGATTGATAGGGGAAAGACATGTCTGTGGTCTTGTTAGGTTATCATAATATGGGATGCAGGGCACTGAAGGTCTTGAGAGAATTGGCTATCCCAGTACCTGCTGTCTTCACACACCGTGACAGTCACAAAGAAAATGTCTGGTTCGATTCTTTGGCCAGTCTTGCCAAGAATTATGAAATCCCTTGTTATTTCCCCGATGACATAAACCAGAAAGAGTGGGTGGATCTAATAAGATCCATGAAGCCTGATATTATCCTTTCGTGTTATTTCAGGCAGATGATAAAACAGGACATATTAGATATCCCAAGGTGTGCAGCCGTCAATCTCCATGGCTCCCTTCTTCCAAGATACCGAGGAAGGTGCCCTGTAAACTGGCAGCTTGTCTTTGGAGAAGTGAAAAGTGGAGTAACCCTCCACCACATGGTCTTGAAGGCGGATGCCGGTGACATAGTCGGGCAGATGGAAGTGGATGTGGGACCCAGGGACACTGCCTTGACCCTTTTTAAAAAATTGGAGGAGGCTGCCGAACAGGTTCTAAGACAATACATTCCCATGCTACTCGATGGTACAGCCCCCAGGATAGAGCAGGACCATTCAAGGGCAACCTACTTCGGAGGTAGGAAACCAGAAGATGGCAAGATAGACTGGAGCTGGAGTGCAGAACGTATCTACAACCTTATCAGGGCTGTGACATGGCCCTATCCAGGTGCATTTGCCTTTATGGAAGGCCAAAAGGTATATATCTGGGATGCCGAGCCCCTGGAGGATCGAGATCTGTCTTTGCCTGTTGGCACGGCAAGACAGATAGAAGGGGATACAGTCGTACAGACAGGCAGGGGATGTCTGAAAGTTAATTCTGCCTCTATAGAACCTCGCCCAAACCCTGAAATACCCATCCCATCCATATTACGACGTAATGATATACATTTTGAATAAATTACCAGAGAAAAGGGGGTTATCAACTCTACTCACAGTAATTTTCTCTGGACAATAATCCTGCTAATAACATTAGCCCCATAGAGGAATGGATAGATGAAGATATTAGTGCTTGGCGTGAATGGTTTCATTGGTAGTCATCTGGTTAGACGAGCAATCGAGGAAACAGATTGGGAAATCTTCGGTATGGATCTGTCTTCGGACAGGCTGGGAGATAGGATAAAACATCCAAATGTCCACTTCCTGGAAGGAGACATCTCCATCAACAAGGAATGGATTGAATACCATGTTAAGAAATGTGATGTTTGCCTCCCTCTTGTGGCAATAGCCACACCTGCCACCTATGTAAAGGATCCACTGGCGGTGTTCGAACTGGATTTTGAGCAGAATCTCAGGATAGTCCGCCAATGTGCAGAATACGGTACCCGGGTCATCTTTCCCTCGACAAGCGAGGTCTATGGCATGTGCCAGGACAAAAAATTCAATGAAGATACGAGCAACCTGGTCTATGGCCCAATAAATAAACAGCGTTGGATCTATGCATGTGCCAAGCAGATGATGGACAGGGTCATCTGGGCCATGGGCCGACACAAGGGCCTACAATTTACCCTTATAAGGCCTTTCAACTGGATCGGCTCTGGCCTGGACAGCCTTTCTGCCCCAAAGGAAGGCAGTTCTCGGGTGGTGACCCAATTTCTTGGACATATCTTGAGGGGAGAACCCATCACTTTGGTAGACGGAGGGGCACAGAGACGCTGTTTCACCTATGTGGATGATGGCCTTGACTGTCTATTTTCCATTATCGAGAACACACAAAACAAATGTGACGGGCGCATATTCAACATTGGTAACCCTTACAACGATTACTCAATAAAAGACCTGGCAGATATGATGATCGAGGTGGTAAAGGAATTCCCCCAACTGGCAAAGCTGGCAGAACGGGTTGAATTCAGACATATACCGGCCAGTGAATACTATGGCCCTGATTATCAGGACGTGGGTTACAGGGTCCCAGACATATCCAATGCAATGAAGATCCTTGGATGGAAACCAAAGGTTGGGCTCAAGGATGCCTTGAGAAAGACGATCTCTTTCTATGTGGAATCAGGTGACATCGCCATCAGGGAACTTGGTACCCCAGAAAACATATAACAACAGCACATACCATGTCCCTTTTTGAAATCAGGTGAAGCCGTATGGCTCAGGACAGCTTGGGCAAACAGTTGGCTCTCATCCTGTTCACAGCCTTCTTTCTTTTTTCTATCGTAGTGGTCTTGTGGCACCGGGAGATATATGGCCTTGAAACCAGATCCGCCCTTTTTGTCCGTGATATGCTGGCAGGAGGAAGCCTCATGGTCCCCCATCTCTATGGCCGGCCATATACTGACTACCCTTGCCTTTTTTTCATTTTCCAGTATGTCTTCAGCCTGCCTTCAGGCCATGTGACAGCCCTTTCGATCTCACTACCAAGTGCCCTATCGGCCTCTGGCTTGATACTGCTCACATGGTGGTTCACCAAGGATCACCTCCGAGAAAAAGTAGCATTCATTGCCACCATATGCCTGGCTGCACTGCCGGAATTCTGGCTCAAGGCCCAAAAGGCCACTATCGACATGCTACTGGCCCTTGAATGTAGTATTGCAATAGTCTGTCTTTTTCAGGCTGAAAAGGCAGGCAGGAAGCAGGTCTCCCGTGCATTCAACCTTTTCGCCTATCTGTCCATTCTTGCTGGTGTATTGACCAAGGGCCTCGTGGGGCTTTTACCGCTGTTTTGCTGGTTTTTATACCTTGCTCTACAGAAAAGATTCATGGATATATTGATAGCAATCCCAAAATGGATCCTGATATCGGTTGCCGCCATATGTCTCGAGGCCATGTTATTTTTCAAGACAGGTGGTATACAATTGGTGGAACAGGCTATTTCATCCCAATTTCTCTCCAGGATCGGAGGCCAGCCCAATAAGCCTTTTTACTACTATTTCATCTATCTCGCCCTGTCCTTCCTCCCTTGGATTCTTTGGATTCTTGCCCAGTTGTCTCTTATGAAAAGATCTTCTTATACCCGGACTGAATCCCAAAAGGTGGAAGGTCTCGATGACAACCGCCTTCTACCCCTTCTCGTCGCATGGTCGTCGGGAATACTTATCCCCTATCTCCTGTCTGCATCGAGGCATGGACGATACATACTTCCAGCATTCATGCCCCTTGCCATAGCTATGGCCTTACCCATCTCCAGACTGACAGACATGTTAGACGAAGAAGATGTCCATCGGCTTTTAAGGGGAGTCTTCATACTGAGTATAACAGTTGGAATCATTCTCCTTGTTTTGTTTGTCTGGAACCCATTTGGTTCGAAAAGGGCCTTTGGTGCCCTTGTCCTCTTGAGTACGATGGCTTTTTTCTGTGCCTGGATAGTATGGCGATTAGAGATAGATATCAGGCCGTTTTTTCTGTTCGCCATCCTTATGACATACTCGACTTCTGCTGCCTGTCTCACAATAGAGCCTGGCATCTCCCAAAAAGAATCTGCCCAAAAATTTGCAATGTGTACAGAGAAGTCCCTCTCTCCTGGGGAAAAGGTAATCCTTGTAGGGTTGAAACCAGACAAGAACGGGATCAAATACGCCCTGTTCAGTATGGCCTATCCCAAAACGCTCCTATTCATCCAAGGCCCAGAGGGTCTCAAGAATCTTTCTTTACCATTCGTACTCGTAATACCCGAAAAGAATCTCGAAATCATTGCCCCCTTTCTTTCAAGACATGTCACCAGAATCCTTTGCCAGGGCAGCATCCACAACAGAAAGGTATTATCCCTGAAGATAATATCGTCAAAAAAATGACTCTTTCATTCCCTGCCAATTCTCCATCCTGTTGAAGACCTACTTTCAAGAGCTTTTTCCTTTGTTATTTCAGTAAGTTCTATTGAAACCCCATATTGGCACATGTGTTGCTCAAAAGGAGTATCGACAGATTGATGACTAAAGAACCTGGAGCAGCAAATGGCCAAAAAAGAAAAAACAGAAGACAAGGCCCAAGAAAAGGGTAAAAAGGGTGGATCAAAACTCCTTCTCATCATCATCATTCTCCTTGTACTCATAATAGCTGGTGGGGCTGCGGGATTCTTTCTTCTCTATTCGGCACCCAGTGACGAGGAGGTGGCCAAGGAGATCCAGAAGGATGAGGCCCCAGTTGTTGCCACCAATAGTGAACCTCAAATCGGCGTCACCGTAGAGCTTAAACCATTCATAGTTAATCTCGCAGATCCAAAGGCGAGCCACTTTCTCAAGGCCACCATCACCCTTGAAGTAAAGGATGACAAGGCCAAGGACCTGACTGACAAGATGCTTCCCAAGATCCGAAATGACATCCTTTTATTGCTCAGCAGTCAGACCCTGGAAGACGTCATATCTATTGAGGGAAAGGTGAGACTCAGGGATGAAATAATGGCACGGGTGAGCAGGATTATAGGGCAGGGACGGCTACTGAACGTATACTTCAGCCAGTTCGTTGTCCAGTAAAGGGGAAGGGTTATGTCCCAGGTACTAAGCCAGGATGAAATCGATGCCCTCTTGGGAGGACTCGATGATGTGGCAGAGGCTGAAACAGAAGACCAAACGACACCTGATGTCAGGGATCAGGATGTCATACCCTATGATTTTGCCAATGCCGCAGCCATGTCCAGGGTCAAATTTCCTGGTTTTGCCGTCATCAACGACCATTTCAACAGGGGGCTTAGAAGTACTCTGTCTACTATGCTCAGGGTCATGGTGGATAGCACAGTAGTACCCATAGAGATCATACCATTCAAAGAATTCTTGAAGAGGGTACCTGTACCAAGCAGCCTCCATATATTGAAGATGGAGCCACTCCGGGGCCATGCCATGATGGTCGTTGACTCTCAACTCGTGTTCTGCATCGTGGAGATATTTCTCGGCTCCACTTCCATAGGCACCAGCAGGGTGGAGGGACGTGAATTCACATCCATAGAGCAGCGGCTGATAAAACGTATCGTAGGTTCTCTCCTGAAAGACTGGTCCAGGGCCTGGGCTGCCATATACCCTGTCGACATCCAATATGTGAGAAGCGAAATAAACCCTCAGTTTGCCAAGATAATCCCTGATGAAGATGCAGTGATTGTATGCAAGTTTCAGCTCGACATAGAGGAGATGAGCGGGGTCATATATCTCTGTCTGCCTGTAAGTGTCATACAACCCATCAAGAAAAAACTCCAGACCTCCTTTCAGGGCGAAGAATCTGAAGATCCCACATGGAGAGAGGCATTACTTAGGAACTTAAGAGATATCCCTATAGAGATGGAAGTACCCCTTGGCACTGCAGAACTGACAGGCAGGGAAGTCTTGGGCCTTGAGACAGGAGACATAATCCAACTCGATACCAGATTCGATGACATGCTCTATGCACTCATCAAAAACCAGCCCAAGTTCAAGGGCTATCCTGGCATCTACAAGGGCCAAAAGGCCTTCAAGATAGAAGAGATTCTTATGAACGACGATTAAAATTGTTCAGGGGAAAGATATGCTTACACAGGAAGAATTAGACAAGCTGTTGAATGAGGAAGGCGGAGATGACTCTGGTTCAAAGGGGACAGAGCCTAAGCAGCAAGCAACCGCCAGCGAAGAAGCGGGAGATGCCAATACTCTGAGCCAGGAGGATCTGGACGAATTGATGGATGGTGGGGATTCCCAGCCTGGATCAGAACAATCTGCTGAAGGGCAAAAAGAAGACCAGGATATCGACTGGTCTGACGCCTTCAAGGAGGCTGCCGAGGGAGGCGATTCTGCTGCTGCAAAGGCAGTCCAAGAAGGTGCGGTCTCTGAGACAGAGGCAGCACCTGAACCTCAGGCCACTGTAAACCAGCCAGAATTTGGAGAACTCAAGCAAGAGCACCAGGACCCAGACAGTGTCAGGCCCGAGCTTGACTTCCTACTGGAGATTCCGCTGGACATCTCTGTAGAGCTTGGTCGAAGATCACTAAAGATAAAGGAACTGCTCCAGCTCAGCCAGGGCTCTGTAGTAGAGCTGAATAAAATGGCAGGTGAACCAGCGGATATCTACGTAAACAAAAAACTTATGGCCAAGGGTGAGGTGGTTGTAGTCAACGAAAAATTCGGCATCAAACTCACGGAGATCATAAGTCCTGCCGAAAGGGTCAAATCACTGGGGTAGGCATGGATACCGCATCCCTCATCATAAGGATGATCAGCGCCCTGGCAATTATCCTGGGACTCATGGCAGCAATCGTCTTCCTCCTGAAAAAATGGGGTGGTGTAGGTACCAGGACCAATAAAGGATATATACAGGTGGTGGAGAACAGGCTGATACTGCCAAAACGGCACATATCCCTGATAAAGGTAGCTGGCACATACTTTCTGATAGGCTCCACGGAGCACGGCATGAACCTAATCGGTACCATGGATAGAGAAGAGATGGAATCCTTCCATAACATGATGGAGAAAAGTGGCAAAGAGGAGCTCAAAATACAGTGAACACTACAAGGGTAATAAGACGTACATCTTTGTTCTGCCTGCTGGTCCTCAGCATGTTTTTTGCCATAAAGGCAAACGCCCTTGCAGTCCAGGTGCCTTCCATAAACTTGAGCCTACAGAATACGGATGATCCCCAGAAAGTTGCCACTGCCGTGGAGATCATACTTCTTCTCACTGTCCTTTCTCTCGCCCCATCCATCCTTCTGATGATGACGTGCTTCACGAGGCTGATAGTTGTCTTCGGCTTTTTGAGACAGGCAATAGGCACACAACAGATGCCTCCAAACCAGGTGATCATTGCCCTATCTCTATTTCTAACCTTTTTCATAATGCAACCGGTATGGAGCCAGGCAAACAAGATGGGCATTCAACCCTATCTGAACGAAGAGATCAATTTCAATCAGGCGTGGAAGAATATCCAGGCTCCCTTAAGGGATTTCATGTTCAAGAACACCAGGGAAGACGACCTGGCCCTCTTTGCTGATTTCGCCCATATCAAGGACCCAAGAAATGAAGACGATATCCCCACAAATGTACTCATCCCATCATTCATGATCAGTGAACTAAAGACAGCCTTTGAAATAGGCTTTGTCCTCTATATACCATTTCTCATCATAGATATGGTGGTCTCGAGTGTACTGTTATCCATGGGTATGATGATGCTCCCACCTGTGCTGATTTCCTTACCATTCAAGCTTCTGCTCTTCGTACTGGTAGACGGGTGGCATCTTCTGACAGGTTCCCTGGTCCAGAGCTTTATTACAGGAGGTTGATATGACCCAGGACATGGTTGTTGGACTGGCAAGAGACGCGGTGGAACTGACCCTGATGATCAGCCTGCCCATGCTGGGCTTAGGCCTCATCGTAGGCCTGGTGGTGAGTATCTTCCAGGCTGTCACCCAGATCCAGGAGATGACCCTGACCTTTGTACCCAAGATAATTGCCGTTCTCATAGGGCTACTCCTTGCCTTTCCGTGGATGATGAACAAGATGGTGGACTACACCAGGGATATCATAGTCAACATCCCTCTTTTCATTCGCTGAGGAGCAAAGGGCTGTGGACGCACAATTTATCAATTGGATACTGATCAATTACAAGGTCTTCTTACTGGTGCTCCTACGGGTATCCACACTGTTATTTTTCATGCCCATATTCAGTTCCAGGACCATCCCTATGCCACTGAAGGCCGCGATGTCCATGGTGATCTCCATAGTGCTTACGCCAGTGGTACCCGTCTCGCCGGATCTTTTCCCCAAAACTGTTCCAGGCATGGTCCTTTTGGCAGCAAGTGAGATATTTATTGCCATGACCCTATCCCTTTGTCTGAGGCTGGTATTTGCCGGACTACAGATAGCCGGACAGATGGTTGGAATCCAGATGGGCCTCAGTGTGGCCAATGTCATGGATCCCCAGAGTGGAATCCAATCGGTGATCGTATCACAGTTTGCATATATGATCGCACTTTTGCTCTTTCTGGCTGCAGGAGGCCATCATGCATTGCTCAGGGTGCTGTTTGAGAGCTTTGAAATCCTTCCCCCAGGCCAATTGGTACTGTCAAAATCGCTATACATGATCATAATGGCCATGGGACATGAGATGTTCATCCTCTCTATAAAACTCATGGCACCTGTCATGGGGATACTCCTCCTATCCCAGGTGGCCCTTGGAATTTTGGCAAAGCTCGTCCCCCAGATAAACATGCTCATCGTGAGTTTCAATCTGAACGTGGCCCTTGGACTGTTCTTTTTCGGGCTAACTCTCCAGTTCTTTTGGCCAGTACTCGGCCGTTCCCTGGACAAGGCTGTCAAGCTCATGCCTATGGCCCTCAGGGCAATGGGTAGCGGATAGAGGATATCCCCATGGCCCAGGAATCCTTTCAGGAAAAGACAGAACAGGCAACCCCTAAACGGCGTGAAGAGGCCAGGAAAAAGGGACAGGTAGCCAAGAGCAGGGAATTGGCCTCGGTTGCGGTTCTTCTGTCGAGCCTATTTACCCTCTACTGGGGAAGCAGCTTCTTCATGACCAACCTGTGCAAGACCTTGAGCTATTACCTCAACCACCTCAGTACTCTGAACATAGATGTAAACAGCCTCCAATCCGTAGGACTGCTTGGGATGAAACAATTCTTCATACTCCTTGGGCCACTTTTCTTCGTCATCACATTTGTTGCCTTTCTCTCCAATTATCTCCAGATAGGCACGCTTTTCACCTGGGAACCCATAGTCCCCAAGCTATCCAAGATCAACCCCATAGAGGGATTCAAGAGGCTTTTCTCCCTTCAAAGTATGATGGAATTCTTGAAGTCTCTCTTCAAACTCATCGTTGTCACATGGATTGCATGGTCATCGGTGCAAGAACACGTCGATCTCCTCCCCCCACTGCTGGACGAGACGCCTTATCAAATAACCTACTATATCGGTATGGTCAGCTTCAAGATCTTCTGGAAGGCCTGTATGGCCATGATCCTGCTATCGGTCATGGACTATCTGTACCAGCGCTGGGAATTTGAGAAGAATCTCAGGATGACCAAGCAGGAGATCAAAGAAGAGTTCAAGCAGACAGAAGGAGATCCCCAGGTGAAATCCAGGATCCGAAGCATCCAGAGAGAACTCGCCAGAAAGAGGATGATGCAGGAGGTCCCAGAAGCAGACGTGGTCATCACAAACCCAACACACCTGGCCATTGCCCTAAGGTATGAGGCAGGCAAGATGGAGGCACCCTATGTAGTTGCGAAAGGGGCTGGTGTGATAGCGGAGAAGATACGCCAGATCGCCAGGGAAAATTCTATTCCTGTCATTGAAAACAGGCCTGTAGCCCAGAGCCTATACAAACTTGTAGATATAGGGCAGACCATACCTGAAACCCTGTTTCAGGCAGTGGCCGAGATCTTCGCCTATGTATACCGCCTCAAAGGCAGAACTGACACAAACAAGGCAAGAGGTTAAAGGAGCAGCAGAGTCATGACAGCGATTGATGCGGTAAGATCGGTTTGGACAGGTATCCAGATAGACAGGAACAACCTCGTAGCAGCGGCTGGGGTCGTAGGGATCCTCCTGATAATGATCTTGCCCCTCCCTGCCCCTGCCCTGGATCTGTTTCTGGCCCTGAATATCACCATATCCCTCCTGGTCTTTCTATTGGCCATCTACGTGATAAAACCTCTGGATTTCCCCATTTTCCCTTCCCTGCTCCTTCTGACCACATTGTTCAGGCTGTCCCTGAATATTGCCTCCACAAGGCTGATACTCCTCCACGGCCATGAGGGTGTAGATGCTGCTGGTAAGATAATTATGGGCTTTGGCCACTTTGTCGTTGGTGGCAACTTCGTGGTTGGAGGGATAGTCTTTGCCATATTGGTAATCATCAATTTTGTCGTCATCACCAAGGGATCAGGCAGGATTGCAGAGGTTGCAGCAAGATTTACCTTGGATGCCATGCCAGGAAAACAGATGGCCATTGACGCAGACCTGAACGCTGGTCTCATAGATGAAAACGAGGCCAGGAGGAGGCGGGAGGAAATAGCCAGGGAATCGGAATTCTACGGGGCCATGGACGGTGCCAGCAAGTTTGTCAGGGGCGAGGCCATAGCAGGCCTTGTAATCATGGCCATCAATGTGATTGGAGGATTCATAATAGGTGTACTGCAACAGGACATGCCTGTGGCCAGTGCAGCCCAAAGCTATACGCTTCTAACCATAGGAGATGGCCTGGTCTCCCAGATCCCTGCACTTATCATATCCACGGCCGCTGGTATTCTGGTAAGCCGTGCGGCATCGAGTGCCAGCATGGGAACAGAATTCATCAAACAGTTCGCCCTTCACCCACAGGCCCTGGCAGTCACGACCTGTATCGTCTTTCTCTTTGGAATGATCCCTGGCCTTCCAACCATTCCGTTCACTGTCTTGGCAATGGGGATAGGCTCCTTGGCCTATGTGGCATTCAGGGAAGAACAAAAGCTGCGAAAAGCCGCGGAAACAGAAGAGGCCCCTGGGGAAGAGGTGGAACAGCCAGAACCTGGCACACCAGAAGATGTAGAGAAGCTCCTCCAGCTCGACATATTGGAACTCGAGGTTGGTTATGCCCTTATTCCCTTGGTGGATGAGGAACAGGGAGGGGACCTTCTGGAACGTATAAAGTCCATCAGGAGACAATTTGCCCAGGAAATGGGCATCATCGTCCCCCCACTTCATGTTCGAGATAACCTTCAACTCCAACCTGGGCAGTACAGGCTCTTGATAAAGGGGATCGATGTGGCCAAGGGCAACCTGATGACAGGCCATCTCCTGGCCATGAATCCAGGAGATGCGAAAAAGGAAATCGAGGGCATACCAACCACAGAACCAGCCTTTGGCCTGCCAGCAGTCTGGATAAGAGAAGACCAGAAGGAAGAGGCCCAGCTCGCTGGCTATACTGTCGTAGACCTTTCGACTGTAATAGCCACCCATATTGCAGAAGTAATAAAGAAGAATGCTGCAGATCTCCTTGGCAGACAAGAGGTTCAGCGGCTTCTCGATGCCCTTGCAAGGACCAGCCCAAAGGCCGTGGAAGAGGTGACCAATGCCCTACCCCTTGGGATAATCCAAAAGGTCCTACAAAATCTTGTCAGAGAAAATGTATCCATCCGGGATCTCCTCACCATATCAGAGGCATTGGCGGATTATGCAGAGATGACCAAAGACCCGGAGATCCTCACCGAGTATGTGAGACAAAAGATGGGCAGGGCCATCGTAAAGCCCTATCTGGATGAAGAAGACACCCTTCATGTGATCACCCTCAGCAGTGATATAGAAGATCAAATAAGAAACAGCCTACAACAAACAGAACACGGGGTCTTTCTCAGCTTAGATCCGGCAGCGGCACAACAGATAATAAATGCTATCAAAAAAGGTGTGGAAGAGGCTGTATCGCATGGCTATCAACCAGTCTTGCTCACAAATCCCGTGATAAGACGTCATGTCAGACGGCTCATAGAAAGGTTTATCTCAGAGGCAACAGTACTGTCCCATTCGGAAATCCCAGGCAATGTCCGCCTCGAATCCATAACTGTCATAACCTTGAGATAAAGAATGGAGAAACCGGATGCAGCTTAAAAGATTTACAGCAGAGAACATCTCCAAGGCACTGGAGATGGTAAAGGCAGAACTTGGAAGCAATGCCATCATCCTGAGTACGGAAAAAAAGAGGAAGAAGGATCCAGACTCCAATAGCTTTGTGAGCTACACCGAAGTAGTTGCTGCAGTGGACAGAAACGAGGGCCTTGGACAGAACAAGGGCAGAGGGCCACTGACCGTTATCTCCCCAAAAGACACCAACTCGCACGATGACACTGCCACTCGACTAAAAGACCTGGCCGAGGAAGTCCAGGACATGAAAAAGGCCCTGGCCAGGATATCTGGTCTCTTGGAACGGGCACTGCTGCAAGAGGAGGACAAGACTCAAGGCTCGCATCCCGAAGGAGATATCAGTAGACACACAGAGATCGACATGGCCCTGTCAACCCTAAAACTCGATCCCGAGACCTATAGGATCGTCTCATCTGGCATCCTTTCCTCCTTAGGGCACAGAGATATAACCTACAGCCAGGTGATATCCTGGCTCAAGACCTATATAGCCGAACACTTGCATCCTGGGCCAGTGGCAGAGGATTCCCCAGGACCTGTTTGGTGGGCCTTCATCGGTCCTACTGGTGTCGGAAAAACGACAACGCTCGCCAAAATTGCGGCACGTTTGAAATTCCTGAAAAAACGCAATGGGCTACTCGTAAGCGTTGACTCCTACAGGCTTGGTGCCATAGACCAGTTGAGAAAATATGCTGAGCTCATGGAACTGCCCCTGGAGATTGCCAAAACCAACAAGGATCTTTTGAGAATCTTCAGCATGCACAGGGATAAAGATTTCGTTCTTCTCGACACAACAGGTCGAAATCCTTTCACTTCTGCCCACAAGATAGAACTCGAGCGCATATTTGATGCCGTACCGGGACTTATGGCACAGGTCATGCTTTGTTCAACATACAAGAGAGAGGACCTTATGGAATCTATCAACTTTTACAGGGGGTTTCCCATAGCAGGCTGGACACTGACCAAGACGGATGAGACGCGGTCTCTTGCAGCCTCTCTGTTCCCTGTGATCCAGGCTGACCTCCCCCTCTCCTATTTGACCAATGGTCAACGCGTCCCGGAAGATATCGAGATTCCTGAGGGCCGCAAGCTTTGTGACGAACTGCTCATCTCGTCTTCGGTCGACATAAAAACGAGTTCCCTTGGCATAAGCCATTTGAATGCAACTGTTTGTTGATGTGAAATGACCATGAATCAGGCGGCTACATTGAAAGAGTGGAAGAACTACTGCGAAACAGAAAAAGGCGTTACAGCCGAGGACAGGACAGGCCATCTCCCCACACCCGGCATCCCGAAGGTGCTCTGCTTCAGTAGTGGCAAGGGTGGAGTAGGCAAAACCAGCATTGTAACCAACCTCGCCATGGCAGTATCGAAAAAGGGGAAAAATGTCCTTATCCTGGATGCAGACTTAGGGCTGGCAAACGTAGATGTGATGCTGGGCATAACACCAAAGTATTCCATTCAACACGTGTTTTCCGGAGAGAAGACCCTTTCCGAGATTATAGTAGATGGCCCAGGGGGCATAAAGCTACTACCTGCAAGCTCTGGCATTCAAGAACTATGTCATCTTGACGACAGCGAAAAACTATTTTTGCTGAACGAATTTGACACCCTGACACACCCCATAGACATCATGTTCATAGACAATGCTGCTGGAATTTCTGACAGTGTCATGTATTTCAACATGGCATCTGAAGAAAGAGTCGTAATTTTGACACCAGAGCCCACCTCCATCACAGATGCCTATGCCTTGATCAAGGTACTTTCCCAGCAATACAGGGTAAGCGAATTTTCTATTATCGTAAACTGGAGCAACAGCAAAAAAGAGGCCCAGAACGTCTTCAAGCAACTCACATCGGTTGCCGACCGGTTTCTCGGGTTTCTCTCCTTCAATTTTCTCGGCTACATCCCCAGGGATCTTTGTATCCCCAAATCAGTACGACAACAAAAGGCTGCCCTGGAATTATTTCCAGCATGTAGGGCCTGTCAGGAATTTGAAAAGATAGCTGAGACCGTTTTGAGCAATTTTGAGAAAAAGAACGATGGGAACATAAAATTTTTCTGGCAAAATCTGTTGAGGCTTTGAAAAGGATGGCAAGGACAAGTGCAGCACCAAGACTAAAAGATTACACGGAAGAATTCTTTGGCCAAGGAACTACCCTCACCCCAGAGAAAAGGGAAGAACTTATCATCAAGTATTCTCCTCTGGTCAACTATGTGGCAAGCAGACTGGCTGGTAGGCTCCCTCCCCATATACTGCCTGAAGACCTCATAGGGCCTGGTATCATCGGTCTTATAGATGCTATAGAGAAGTTTGATCCTACCAAAAAGATCAAATTCAAGACCTATGCAGAATTCAGGATAAGAGGTGCTATGCTTGACGAGCTTCGCCACCTCGACTGGGTGCCAAGGTCGGTCCGTAAAAAGGCCACGGAGCTCGAAAAGGTATGTGAAAGGCTGGAAAAAAAGCTTGAAAGGGTGCCAGAAGATGAAGAGATAGCCCAGGAAATGGGGATAAGTCTACAACAATATTACAAGCTGCTTGACAAGACCAGAGGGGTAACATTCCTGGACATTGAGGCAATCAGGAGAAGAATGCCAGATGCCAATGATGAAGACCTTTTCGATCTGATTGCGGATGATGGCGAGAGTGATCCCTTTGAACAATTAAATCTCTCCCAGGTCAAGGAGATAATCGTGAAGGGCATAAAAACCCTACCTGAGAAGGAAAAGTTGGTGGTCTCTCTCTATTACTTTGAAGATCTTACCATGAAGGAGATCGGAGAAATAATGGGTTACACAGAAAGTCGGATATCTCAGATGCATACAAAGGCCATTATAAGGATCAGGGCATATCTATCAGAGAGTTTTTCTAGAGAGGAACTCTCTGAATTTAAAGAACTTTTTTGATTTTATATTTTTCATGCCCGCTTCCCCTAATGAAAGAGTCCTGAAAGTACGATTAAGAGATTAACAACACTGACCAGGAGGAAATAAATGGCCATCGATTATAATATGACCGTAATGATTGTAGATGACTTCGCTACCATGCGAAGAATTGTCAAAAATATCCTTACTCAACTTGGTTTCAAGAACTTCGTGGAGGCGGATGATGGATCAGTAGCATGGGAGATGCTCCAAAAACAGCCAGTGGATTTCATAGTTTCCGACTGGAATATGCCAAAGATGACTGGTATAGAACTCCTCAAGAAGGTACGTGCCGATGAAAAGCTCAAGGACACCCCATTCCTTATGGTAACCGCTGAGGCCCAGAAGGAAAATATCATTGAGGCGGTCAAGGCCAGGGTAAGCAATTATATTGTCAAGCCCTTTACCCCAGAAACCCTGGGCGAAAAAATAGACAAGATCTTCAATTAAGATTGTGAAAAATGGGTGAGCCGGCCGTTGACAAAAACACATCTGTCTCTGAAGCCCTGGAAGAAATAAATCAACAGATGGAAGATCTAAATACCAACTCAAAACAAGAAGAAAATCAGGCCAGCGAACCCTCCAGTGAATCTGACACCAATGAGCAGGAGCTGAATCTAAGCGCAGAGGAGCCGCCTGACTTTGAAGATATTGAAAAATTGATAGACTCAAAGGATGAAACCGATGGAGGAGACCAGAAAGAAGAGGTCTCTGAACCCGAGACTGTACCAAAGGACGAAGGCCAAGACGATACCCTCTCCAGCGATGACGAAGCACATATAGACATAACCGATGACGAACTGTGGGAAGACGACGATGTAGAAGAAATCCCCTTGTTCGAAGAAGAATTCCTGGAACAGGAACTCGAAGGCGACAACAAGAAAGAGGGCACTCCAGATGCCGATATATCTGAACCGAGTTCCCAACAAGAAGGTGGCGAGGATCCATCTGCCAGCACAGATCCAGAGATAGAGAAATCTACAGGAAAAAAGCAGGCTACGACACAAGACGATATACAAGATGAAACAATAGCCCCCTCTGTAAAGACAGATCTGGAAGAACAGGCTTCAAACGACCCAACGGGAAAAAGCATTGTATCTGAAAAGGTCCCTGGCAAGTTCATTGGTGTCTTGCCCTGGATAATATCAGCCGTCTCTGGCATCCTTTGCGTATTGGCCATTGTCACGCTCTTGTTGATATCCTCAGGCCCTGCCGTACAAGGAGAGAATCCTGAAAGGCCTGTCACCAAACAAGCCATCAAGAAGGCCGTACAGAAAAACATTCCATCCCTGGCTCATGGACCAGTAAGGGGCACGGTCCAGGCAATCGACCTGGCCCCTTTTCTCATACCAGCTCAAAATGCAGGTGAGCTCGTCTTCTTCAAGTTGAAAGTGGAGCTGATCGTACCCAATGCCACAACAAAGCAGGAACTTCTCAAGAGAGAGGCCTGGGTACGGGACATAATCTATCAAGAACTCAAGGGGATAAATATATCAGGGGGCATAAGAGGAGATATACTCAACCATTATCGTCGCCCCATATTAAACCGACTAAACAAGGAGATGGCGCCATTACGAATAGAAGACGTGAGACTCATGGGCTTTCTTCTTCGATAAAAAGGAGCGATATAGACAGACATGCCTGGCGATTCTGTAAACGAGGTATATCCATTGAGCCAGCTCCGGCCCATCACCCCCCATCCATCTGATGTACGGCAAGAACGAAAAAGACAAAGGAAAAAAGACGGCAAAAAAGAAAAGCGGAAAAAAAATGCCCCCCACAAAGACCGGGTAAGCCTTGGAAAGGGCCACTCTGACAAACAAACCCTACCCAAGAAACCAGCCAAAGGGCCACCCAAGAATGAAAAAAAGAAAAGGGGTATAGACATCAAGATCTAAACCCTGCTACCCCCTCCTCTTCAAGCATCTGTAAAAAAATCAAGGCATCCTTTGCCGCACTCCCGTCATCGGTATTATCAAAATATACAAAGGCCTCCCTTTCTGATGCCCTTACCAGATCCACCCATTTTTGAAGCCCTTGCCTGCCGTACAGGCCCCTGTAGAGCTGACTGTGTCCATGAAGCCTGATATAGGTAAAATCAGCAGTGAAGGTCTCAAGCATGGGATATCTACCTGCCAACTCGCTAATCGTCCAGGCAATGTTCCTATCCTTTAACCTTTCGAGCATCCTATCGGAAAACCATGAACTGTGCCTGGCCTCCAATGCGATCTTCACATGCCTGGGAAGTAGATCCAAAAATTTCAGAAAGACTTGCTCATTGTATTTCAGGCCAGGGGGGAGCTGAAAAAGTACAGCGCCGAGCTTTTCTCCAAGGAGACTCACCTTGTCAAAAAACATATCAATCGACGCCCTTTCCACATCCAACCGCCTGATATGGGTTATGAACCGCGAGGCCTTTACCGACCACAAAAAGTCCTCTGGTGTTCGGCTATACCAGCCCCTCCAGGTCTTTTCAGGAAAGCTCCTATAGAAAGATGCATTCAGTTCCACCGTATCAAAAAACTTGGCATAGGTCTCAAGATACCTGCGTTTTGGTGTACCTGGTTCATAAATGGTACCGATGAAACTTTCATAGTTCCATCCACTTGTACCAACATGAACGGGATGAAAATTATTGACATGCTCTGTCTTTTCCATGGGGCTTGGGCAATGCTGAAGAGCTCTATTCCAGGAATTCCTCTAAGACCAACTTGACCCTCTGATATTCTCGAACGATATCGGCAAACAATCCTTTGGCGCCATTCATCCTACCGCTCCTGGCCATCTTTTCCATTTTGAGGCAAAGGCTACTCAGAGTCGTGGCACCCATGAAACCGCTACTACCCTTGAGAGAATGGGAGTTGAACCGCAACTTTTCAGGGTCTTCTTCAGATACTGCCTGTTCCATCCCATCTATATATTCCTGGCTGTTGTGCAAAAATTTGACAACCGACTTGGCAAAGAACTTTCTGCCCGAATGCCTTTCCAGCATCCTCAACTCCTCAATGACACTGAGATCTATCGGCCCCTTGGACTGCCCTTCTTTGCCTTCTGATTTCTCGCCCGAAGGCCCTTCAGAAACATCATCATTTCGACCCTGCTTGGAGGATTCGAAATAGTGCTGCCACTTCCTCAGCTTATCTGCCAGTTCCTCTATCTTGAAGGGCTTTGCAATATAGTCGTCCATGCCAGATGCAATACACTTCTTTCTGTCCCCCTCCATGGCATAGGCCGTAAGGGCTATCACTGGGATACGTCTACCGTCTGCCCTTTCCTCCTCCATCTTTCTATATCTTCTCGTTGTCTCATAACCATCGAGGACAGGCATCTGGCAGTCCATGAGGATGATATCAAACTCCTTTTCTTTGAGGACATCCAAGGCCTCGCTGCCATTTTCGGCAAGTACGGCATCGCAGCCCAGGGTTGAAAGCACAGTCATACAAAGCTCCTGGTTAACAGGATTGTCCTCTACAAGAAGTACCTTCATGCCTTTTAGTTGACCCCCGGCCTTGCTCCATCTCTTTCCTGCCTCAACTGGCCTCTTCTCATCCTTTCTCTTTTTATCATGCGAGGAAAGCGCCTTTATGAGGGATTCGTTCATGGAGGCCTTCTTCAAGATTACCACGCTGTCTCCAAAATCCCTGCGGGCAACATTCACATCCTTGACAAGGACCATTACTGAGACGTTTTCATGCCTTTCCAAAATATCCTGAAGTCCTATGACGTTCTCCCCCCTTTTCATCTCGGATCTGACGCAGTCTTCATCCAATATCAACCAGAGGCCTTTTGCCCTATGCATCTGTTCAGAAAGGATACTTTCTGCCTCTGAGAATGAATCTGTAAAAAAGTGTTCCCCTGGGCTACTGCCCAGGATGGCTGCAATTGCCTCTTTCAAAAAGGAATTGGCAGTGACTGTTATTACGGTTGGACATGGAGTTGTCTCTGTCTCCTTGACGATCTTACTACCTGGTGCCTCCTCAAATTCCAATACATAGCTGAAACGGGACCCCTTGCCCGGTTGACTTTCGACCATGATTTCACCACCGAGCTTCTGGACCAGGCCCTTAACGATGGCCAAACCGAGCCCTGTACCATCGTAGGATTTCGATGCAGATTCATCACCTTGAGAAAAGGCATCAAAAATATTCTTGAGCCTCTCTTTTTCGATCCCTATTCCCTTGTCTTCGACCTCCAATAAGACCCTTATGCTCTGACCGTCTCTGGCGACCTTTTTCATCCTCAAGATCACATCGTTGCCATTCGAAAACTTGACAGCATTACCAATGAGATTGATAAGGATCTCCTTTATCTTGTCCTCATCTCCAACAATTGGCACTGGGATCGAATGATCATAACTGAAATATATACAGATACCCTTTTTGTCTGCCTCCACAGAAAGTAACTGCACAACCTCAAGGCCTGCCTCTTTCAGGGAAAAATCCGTCTTCCTGACTGTAATCTTACCGGCCTCCAGGGTCGACAACTCAAGGATGTCATTGATGATGTTTAAGAGTATCTGGCCCGACTTCAATATCCCCTGGATGAATGGCAGCTGCTCTGGGCTGGGATTTGCCTGGAGCAGTAATTCCGCCATGCCAATCACGCCATTCATGGGGGTCCTGATTTCATGACTCATATTGGCCAAAAACTGGCTCTTGACCATTGATGCCCTTTCTGCCTCTTCCTTTGCCTTCTTGTATTTAGCAACAAGGCGTTCAAGTTCGAGATTGGCCCGGGACAGCTCCTCCGTCCTTTCCTTCACCCTTTTTTCGAGCTGTTCTCCGTGGGTCCTCAACAGATCGTCCCTACTCTGGATCTTTTCCAGCATCATATTGAAATGAGCCATGAGATCACCGAGTTCATCATCGCTGGTCTTTTCCACCCTGAGGGAATAATCTTTTTCATCCGAGATCCTTTTCATGGAAGAAACCAATTGCTGTATGGGCTGGACCAATTTGGTGCTTACGTATTTCGATATGAACATGGACAAGCCCACGAGAAAAAGCCACATGAAAAAAGACATTATGACCGTGGATATAAATGCGTGGAAGAAACCAGAAAGATCCTGTCTCAGCCATATAAGACCTATCCTTTCTCCCCGAAAGATCACGGGCTCGAACGTATCCATGAACCGCTGAAAGTAAACCGCAATGCCCGTATCTTCAGGCAAGGAGTCATCTTTTGCGCCAATAAAGGCCTTGATGTGCTCTATTGATGGTGTGAGATCGGCAGAATAGGGCCTTAGACAGGCCAACACGTCACCTTTTGAATTAAAGATACAGGCCTGAGCGATCTCTTCGACGGATCTCAGGGCCGAAAGGGAATCCTTGGCAGCCTCTTTATCGTCGAAAAATATTGCGGCCGCGCTATTCGAACCAACTGTCCTGGCCAGGACAGAGGCCTGAAGTCTCTGTTGGGCATGGCCAGAGACAAAAAGATATCCCAGGAAAAAAAAGGTTGCCCCTGCAAGGACCACAGAAGCGATCAGGGTCATATAGAGCATCAGCTTGAATCGGATAGAAAAGGGTTTCATTTGATCACACGCTTTGCAAGCTTCAGCAGCCTGCTGCTGATCTTCAGCTTACTGCCCTTAATGTTTCGCAGGCTTATAGCAAATCTTATTTTGTCTTCTTCCTTATACAGGGCGATAATCACGCCTTTTTCCAGGGAATCCATGCCTTCCGCAACGGTTAGAACATCTTTTTTGGCCAATGCCCTCAGGGTCTTCTCATCAAAAGGTTGATCCCTTGAAATCACCAAGACATTCACATTATCTATATCGCACCTACCTGAGATATGTTTAATTTCTATGAATCTATCCTGGCTCTTTCTCCCCTCCAACTTCTTGATGGCAGTCATCATGGAGTCATCTCCCCAATAACCAATAACCAGTTTATCAGCTGGTCCTGAAGGATCCGGCCACTGCACGAACTTGGTAAAATTATAGATGAAGGCTGCCTTTACATCCTCTTCCAGGTGTATGGGCTTTTCTGCTGACACGGATTGGATTGTGACAAAAACAGGTAAAAGGGGAAATAACACTCCCCACAAAACGGCCTTAGGCCACCTAAAAAGCAGTAAGACCATTGAAATATGTATGGTTTGATCTTTTGTCTTCAAAATTTCCAAGTCACCTTGCCATAAACTGAACGAGGAATCTCAGTGGAAATCAATTGGAGAAACCTGTCACGGAATTCCGGATGGTATGGGTCCAAAAGATCCTTCCCTACCACGGAAAACTCGAGGTTCTCAAGGGGACACCAACCCAACCTCACGTCTAGGCCTGTATAGGCAGGTATGTCAAGCCGACCGAGACTCGATACGTATCTCAACCAGATATCCAGTTCCAATTCCCTGTTGATATTCATGTTGGAGCGCACAGAAAACTGATGTTCCGGTGCCTCCATATCTTTGGCAACGACTCCAGTATAGGCCCTGCTCTTTGCATCCACCCAGTAATTGGTATTCAAATAAGAATAGGAGGCCTCTATACGCCACCAGTCCAAGGGCTTGAAGTTTCCTGTCATCTCCAGGCCGAAATTGTCTGCCTTGCCATGATTTCCAGGTACTATGGGCTTAATAGGGATATCATCCTGCTCAACAATCTCTTTAGATCTTGCAGAAAACAGGTCGTCATAGAAATATGCAAAGGCTGTTATATCCAAAGACAGCTTCTTGCAGACACTCCACCTGTAACCCGTCTCTACAGCCCATAGCTCCTCGCTATTGAAATCTTCACTACCCGCAAACGCCAGAATAGCAGGCCTGGATCTCCCCTTCTCCCGTTTGGTCCCAAGGATCCATATGGCATCCCGGTTATAGCGACTCGGTATCCTGACAGCCCTCGACAGGGCAACCCACAGATCTTGATGGGCTGTCAGGTTGTAAATCGCCCTTGCTGTTGGCTCCAACTCCATACCTGTATAGTTGTTGTGATCCAGCCGAATACCCAAGAGCAGGCGCAGCCTATTGTGAAAAAATCCTATTTCATCCTGGAGAAACAGGCTGAAAAGATCATCCTTCCTGGATCTTGGGATAAATGCCCCCACATGCCCTCCATGTGGTACTGGAATATCATCCCATGTATGCCTATAGGCCAGTCCCCAGAGCAAATCGTTGAACCCCAAGAGCTGGAAACGGTGCTGAAACTCGAAATCCAGGGTATCCCTGGACTCTGCACCCATCTCCGACAATTTTCTATCCGAATGATCGTAATAGAACTGGAAAGAAAATTCGGCCAGGCCATCCAAGGCATGGGCCCAGCGGGCCAGTATATTACCCCCTGATACAGGCAGATCTGTTTCCCAAGTCTGTCTATGAAGGAATGAATCGTCGTAACCAAGGACATGGCTCGTGCCTTCTCCACTAAAGATATCTCCCTGAACAGTAGCCGAATCCCTTGGGGAAAGATTCCAGTCAGAGTGGAAACCCGATCTGATCATGCGCCAGTCATCCCATGCACTTACTCCCTTTTCTGTATCCTGAGGACCTCTTTCGAAGGCCTTGGCATAAAAACGAATCGCCCCTCTGTCTCCGATACCGAAACCGTACCTCACCGAACCGAAACCCCTTTCCAGGCTACCCACGCCTCCGGCCACGAGACCTCCCTTGGTTGACCAGGCATCCTTTGTAATAATATTTATGACGCCATTTACAGCATTGGTCCCCCAACTACTCGCCCCCGGCCCCCTTATCACCTCTATCCTCTCTATATCCTCGAGCATAGTGTCCTGGGAATTCCAAAAAACACCTGAAAAAAGGGGATCGTACAGGGTTCTGCCATCCATGAGGACCAAGAGTTTGTCTGAAAATATGCCGTTAAACCCCCTGATCGAGACAGCCCAGTTGCCATTATCTATCTTGGCAACATTGACCCCTGGAACCATTCTGAGAAGCTCCGGGATCGACGTGGCCCCAGAACGCCTTATATCTTCTTGGGTTATGACAAAGACTGCTGCTGGCGTGTTCTTTATACTTTGGGGTTTCTTGAATGCAGAAGTGACCTCCAGATTCATCAATTCTTCAAGACTCATGGAAAACAGACCATCTTTTCCCTTTTCTGCTGCAAAAGCAGGCCATGGAGAAAAAAAGGGACCAAATCCAACCCATAGAAAAACCGCCAGGGTCAATACTACGACTGAGACCAGTGAATGGAATCCTTGATTTGTTTTACACATACAGGCCTCTTTCTCTTGGGGGAAAGTTTAAAAGACCAAGACACCTTGTCCTTTCTTAGGATCACAAAATATGTACCAACTGGCCATGCTAAAACGAGCCCAATATGACTTTCACGATCCGTCATCACCTGACACCAAGGACAAAGACTGTTTGCACCATGGTTTCAAAATGGAGAATTTCTTCATATTGCACTGACCCACAGCCAACAAATGCGTATTGAACAGGCTCATCTATCCAAATTGGTTCCCCTCTGATCCAGAAAAGACAAGCTATGCTTCACGTCATCAAAAAAGAATGGATGTCCTCCCTTTGATCCCAATTATGCACTTCAAGCACCTGGGAAGAGTAACTCCTCTAAATGATTGGAGGGTTAACATGAACTTGATCCCATTGCATCTTCATCCAAAGTGAAGTCCAATTCGTGATTAATCCTCAGGCATTCGAAGCCTCAAGGAGCTCACAAGTTTGCCGAATCTGATGTGTTGTCGGGCAGTTGAAATATCAAGATACGCCTGTGTACCATCCTCCATACATCTTCGCCAAGCTTGTGAGCTGCATGATCCAGGGTGATTGAAATGTGAAAAAACTCCCCCGATTGCTTTTTATTTATCACAAGTTTTAGAAGATGTATAATATAATGTAACAAAAAATAGACACTTTCGACAAACAAAAAAATCTCTTATATACCTATGGAGGGTCTTCTACTGCCATGAATCCTGTACTCCAGGCCATTTACAATAGACGAAGTGTAAGACATTTCACCAAAGAAGCCTTAGAACCTGAGCTCATTGAAGAGGTGATAAAGGCAGGCAGTTGGGCGCCTTCAGGGCTCAATAACCAACCCTGGCGTTTTGCCGTGGTTACAGAGCACGAGCTCAAGGATAGATTCATACCACTCACCAAGTATGGAAGGGTCATTGAGGCGGCTCCATGCCTTATTCCCGTCTTTATCGACAAGGCCGCCATGTACCATCCGGTAAAGGATCATCAGGCCATGGGGGCCTGCATACAAAACATGCTGCTTGCTGCCCACAGTCTGGGCTTGGGCGCCGTGTGGCTTGGTGAGATATTGAAAAACGCCGAAAAGGTCAGACAGTTACTGGGGTTGCCTGAGACATTGGAGCTCATGGCAGTTGTGGCCATGGGGCATCCTGCCAGGACAGACCAAACTTCCCAGAGAAAAACCATAGAAGAATTGATCGTATTTCAAAAATGACAAATATCAACAAGGCATCCACATCCCTTCTGTCCATATCCTTCCACCTCTTGGTGGTCTTGTCGCTGGTCTCATGTGCTGGTAGCAACATAGGCTCCACCCAGAATCCAAAGATCGACAAGAAGGCCATCACCCTCATCTTCCCAGACCTCCCCATCCCCAATGACCTTAAGATAGTAGAAGACGAATCGGTAATAATCTCTTCGCCAGGCTATCGAGGGGGACTCATAACCCTGAGGGGGAGGCTTTCTCCCATTGCCATACAAAATTATTTCCTGGACGCACTGCCTCAAAAGGGCTGGCAGTTCATAAGCAGCCTCAATGCCCGAAAAGGCCTCATGGCGTTCAATAAACACGGAACCGGACAATGCCTCATAACATATTTTAGGTCGGGTTTTGGCTATTCAAAGGTAGAGATCTGGATGGCAGAACCCATTCCAGGCACAGGAGGAGTGAATGGATCAGTTAACGAATTCTAACGAAGGATATCATGTATTCATGCCTCTTTCTGGCAAGAGAATCATACTTGGTGTAACAGGGGGCATAGCCTGTTTCAAGGCAGCTGAATACGCAAGAAACCTCTCCAAAGAAGGGGCAAGCGTGCAACCGCTCCTTACAGAAAACGCATGCCGATTCGTAACTGAACACACCTTCTCTGCCCTCACTGGCCACAGAACCAGGACACAGGCCTTCGACCCATCGGCCACCCATGAGATCCCCCATATCAAACTGGCCCAAAAGGCCGATCTTTTGATGGTCCTTCCTGCCACAGCGGACATTATAGCAAAATTTGCCCATGGCATCGCTGACAACCTCCTTACAACCCTTTTCCTAAGCTTCAAAAGGCCGGTACTTATATTCCCATCCATGAATCCAGACATGTACAATCACCCCGCTACCCAAACAAACCTGGAAATCTTGAAGGCAAGAGGAAATATCATAGTTGAGCCGGAATCAGGTACAGTAGTATGTGGCGCCAGGGGTAAAGGGAAACTGGCTGGGTGGGAAAAGGTCCTGTATCACGTGAAAAAGGCCCTCTGGCCAAAACCCTTGAAAGACAGAAAAATCTTGATCACTGCAGGTCCAACCAGGGAGCCTCTGGACCCTGTGAGATTCATATCGAACAGGTCCTCTGGAAAGATGGGTTACAAACTTGCAGAAGCAGCCAGCCTGAGGGGTGCTGATGTCAATCTGGTGTCAGGCCCAGTAGCCTTAAAGGACCCTATGGGCACCAAGGTCAAAAGGGTTGAAACTGCAAAAGAGATGGCCCAGGCTGTCTTCTCATTGGCAGAGCAGATGGACATAGTCATTATGGCAGCCGCAGTGGCAGATTACAGCCCTGCCAGATTCTCCAGGCAAAAGATAAAAAAGTCCGATAAAGACATTGATATCGAACTGACCCGTACAACTGATATCCTAATGAAGCTTGGAGAGAAAAAGACAGATAGGGTGATCCTTGTGGGGTTTTGTGCAGAAAGCCAAGATCTTGTGCAAAATGCCTTTGCCAAGCTCAGAAAGAAGAATCTGGATCTGATAATTGCAAATGACATTACCCAACCCGGCGCAGGTTTTGATTCGGACACCAACCGGGTACTCCTGATAGATCAGGAAGAAAACGTGGAAGAACTTCCCCTCATGGACAAGGCAGAGGTAGCAGAGAGAATCCTCGACAAGATCCAGGAGATCATAGCCCTCAGGGAATATTGAGCCCGCATCCAGCCCTATACCTTGGCCTCTGTAGCATTAAATCGTCCGCCTGATCCCAACAATTCCTATTTCTACATCTCACCTTCTCACTTCCTCATAAATAATCTGTTATTTCAGTTAGTTGTCCCCTTTTTAATGCTGTGTCAAACAGGTGCCGAAATATAGAACAAGCATCAAGGCTAATAAAGAGTCAGAAAGGGGGGAATAAAGACCGTCTCAAAGAAGACTCTCAGCCTAAACAAGACAACAAAAATCTAAGACAGGCAGGAAGGCCTGTAAAAATCAATGATTCAAGGAGGAATCAATCATGGCTATTGTTGTTAACACCAATATCGCTTCTATCAATGCCCAGAGAAATCTCGTAGGTACTGGTAAACTTCTCCAAAGGTCCCTTCAAAGACTTTCCTCAGGTCTCAGGATCAACAGCGCAAAAGACGACGCGGCAGGACTTGCCATTTCAGACCGGATGAATGCCCAGGTTCGTGGGCTCAACCAGGCTGTAAGAAATGCAAACGACGGCATCTCCCTGGCACAGACCGCTGAAGGGGCAATGCAGGAGACAACCAACATCTTGCAGCGTATGAGGGAATTGGCAGTTCAGTCGGCCAATGATACCAACACCGCAACCGACAGATCCAACCTGCAGAAAGAGATAACCCAGCTCCAGGCAGAGATAGATAGGATTGCCACTACAACTGCATTTAATGGTAAGACCTTGCTTAATGGCACATTTACAGCAGCCAAATTCCACGTCGGTGCAAACGAAAATCAGTACATCTCCTTTTCCATCGGTAGCACGAAGGCCTCTGATATCGGCAACAATACCGTTGGCATAAATGGCACACTGAACCAAGCAACCGCCGCCGCGAATTCAGCTCCAGGAAACGGTGTGGCCGATGGTGAGGATCTGACCATCGTGGGCTCACTTGGCACTGCAACCTATGATGTATCAGCAGATGAAACGGCCAAATCAATTGCAGAAGGCATAAATGCCACCACAAAAGACAGTGGGGTCTCAGCTACAGCCATAACCAAGGCAAAACTCAGTTCTGTAAGTGCCAGCGGCCAAGTTAGCTTCAAACTCTATGGCAAGAACTCTACTGCGGCCACCATCTCGGTAAATGTTGCATCCACAAGTGATCTTTCCGGCCTAGCCGATGCCATCAACAAGGTTGCAAGCACAACCGGTATCTCGGCAGAGGCAAATGGTGGAGAATTGACCTTGGTGAGCTCGGAAGGATACGATATCAAGATCGAGGACTGGGGTCAAGATTCTGGTGGAGATGACATCGATGTGAGTGTCCAGGGGCTCAAGGCTGATGGAAGCAATGCTGGTTCTGCAGTAACACTCACAGGTGCTGCTGCTGACGATACAGACAGCACAACCATTGGTGGAACCATTACATTCCAGTCTGCAGAAAGCTTTACAGTAACAGCTGGTGCCACCGGGGCCCTCTTCACATCCACCAATGCCAATGCGAGCACTTTGAGTGCCGTTGGTTCCGTAGATATCGGGACACAGGAAGGTGCCAACAGTGCGATCTCGGTCATAGATGGTGCCCTTCAATTCATCGATAATACCAGGGCTGATCTCGGTGCCATCCAGAACCGCTTCGAATCCACCATTGCAAACCTGATGAATGTCTCCGAGAACATCTCTGCGGCCAAATCTCGAATACTCGATGCAGACTTTGCTGCCGAGACCGCAAACCTCACAAAGGCACAGATCCTGCAGCAGGCTGGTACAGCCATGCTTGCCCAGGCAAACACCGTGCCACAGGCAGCACTGACCCTGCTTCAGGGCTAATATCACGTGGTGACATAGAAACAAGGCAGCCAAGCTGCCTTGTTTCTCCAACAAATCTACGATAGAAGAGGATTCATCATGGGCATAGGCGTATCTGGACTCATGTCGGGCCTCGACACCGATTCCATCATCTCGAAATTGATGGAGGTGGAAAAGCGCCCTATAGTGCAACTTCAGAACAAAGAGGCGGGCTACCAGGCAAAGATTACCGCACTTGGCATGGTAAAAAGTGCCATGTCTGACCTGAAGACCGCAGTCGATGCCCTCAAGTATTCGGATGATTTTTCTTCATACACTGCCTCGAGCAGCGATACCGATATACTCACGGTCTCTGCAGATGATGATATTCAACCTGGCGCCTATAATGTGGTTGTCAGCCAACTCGCCTCAGCCCAACAATTGAGAAGCTCTGCCTTTTCTGGCTCTGATACCTCTGTGGGCACAGGCACCCTCACCATCCAGGTAGGGAGCAATGATGCTGTGGACATAGAAATCGACAGCTCTCACGATACCCTTGCTGGCATTGCCCGGGCGATAAATGAATCAGATGCAGATGTCACAGCTGGCGTTATCAACGACGGTAATGGCAATTACTATCTAACCCTGCTCAGTCAAGATACCGGTGCGTCAAACACTATCAGTGTTACCATACAGGATGACGATGGGAACAATGACGATTCTTCTGGCCTCTCTGGGATCTATACAGACCCAACCGCCCATACCTTGACAGAGACAAGGCAGGCAGCAAATGCCCAGCTCTCTGTCAATGGTATATCAGTAGAACGCTCGAGCAATGAGATAGATGACCTCATCGAGGGCATGACCATAAATCTCAAAGCTGCAGACGACACAAAGACCATCACCGTTACCAGCTCGAAAAACTATAATGGGATTACGGACAAGCTCAATAAATTCATCAAGAACTATAATGCCCTCATAGATACACTAAAGGAACAAACCGCTTACAATCCGGCAACCAAGCAGGGCGCTGTCCTCCTCGGTGATAGCACGGTCAGCCGAATAGGCCTTGGTCTTTCAAAAATGATCTATGAAACAGTTGACGGGGTGGATTCTTCAGTCAACAGTCTCAGCAAGCTCGGTATCGAGGTCGACGACAGTGGACACCTCAGCCTTGACAACAATAAATTGAACGATGCCATGGAGGCTCATCCAGACGATGTAGCCGAGTTTTTCACAGCAGATGATGCGGAAAACAAGGGGATAGCAGTCAGACTATATGACTTTTTGGATGGATATCTAAAGAGTTCTACGGGTATCCTCACCGCAAAGACAGACGGGCTTCAGGACTCTATAGACGATATCGAGGACAGGATTGATCAGATGAATTTTCGCCTCTCAAAAAGGGAAGCGAACCTCAGACATCAATTCGAGACCCTTGAAACACTCATGCAACAGTTTCAACAGACCTCGGGGCAGCTTGACCAGCAATTGAGTTCACTGAGCAACCTGAATGCCTATATATCCAAGAAAAAATAGGAGAACAACCGGCCATGTATGCTAATGCCAAGGCAGGATATTTCAAATACCAAAAGAACGATTTCCTAAATCTGACACCGGCAGAGATAGTAGATAGGCTCTTCAAGGCCCTATATTCCTGCATAGATGATGCTGAAGACGCCATAAGAAGAAGACTTATTGCAAAAAAAGGAGAAAAAATAAGCCGGGCTATTGCCATTGTCGGTGAGCTTCAGGCATCCCTTGACATGGAAAAGGGCGGAGAACTTTCTGAAAGTCTCTATCTGCTCTATGACTTCATGATCAGGGAACTCTTGATGGCCAATATGGAGAACAGTGTCGACAGACTGGAGACAGTCAAGACTACCATCAGGCCAATAATGGAAGGATGGTCCAAGATATTGGAGGGAGCAGAGGAAAAATCTCCTACCGTAATCCCTGCCAGCCAGGGAGAACAGACAAGGCCTAGACCTCTTCAAGTAGCTGGCTGAGGTCTTGAGACTTGAAACAATGGAGGCAAATACCATGATGCATGTATGTGAGACCCTGAAACAGGTCCTTACAAGGATCAGAGTCCTATTGGAGTCAGGGGAATATGAGAACCTTCCCGAGTACCTGTCCGAGAGGATGGTACTCATTGAAAGGCTTCATGAATGCAGGCCAGACAAGACCAAACTTGATGAAACCATAGAATTACTGAAATCCATAATCAGAGAAGAACGCTTTTTGATGAAGTTGGCAGAGGAGAAAAAGGACAATCTGCAAAAAGAGATGAAAATATTTCAGACACGACGAGTGGCTGCTGCTAAATATCAAAATCAGAGCCACGGTCTTTTGGGAGTTCAGCCATGACAAGCGAAATAGCATACAACATATCAAATACCTCAGGCCTTGACCCTGGACGGTCCATCCTCACCCTCAACAACAATACGAGGGTAAACAACCGGGCAGGACAAGATCAAGCCGATAATATCTTACAGTTAAACAGACAGGACTCTCCGGTTCAAAAAAATGAGACTAATGATACTGGCAAGAACGATTCTGTAATCAAGACCCTACAGGATGAATTCAACCTGATCAACAATGTCGAACTTAAGTTCAACAAGGATCAGGAGACAGGACAATCTTATATAGAGATAGTGGACAAGGACTCTGGAGACGTCGTCAGAGAGATTCCCCCGGAGACCCTCAGAAAACTGGCAGAAAAAATGGATGAGATGTTGGGCATCCTTTTTGATAAAAAGGCATAAAATACCCCCAATATGCTGTCCAGAAGCATGTTTTTAAACACTTACGTCCTGTAATCTGCATTGATATGCACATATTCATCTGTAAGATCACATGTAAGTACCTGGAAATCATGTGACCCAGCCCCAAGATCGACGACCACTGAAAACTCTTCTTCTTTCATTAGCCCTGCCGCCTCTGCCTCTGCCTCTGGCCCTACGGGCATACCTTTGTTGACTATCTGAACTGAACCGATAGAGATATCCACCTCATCAGGATCAAATACAGCACCTGATCTACCCGCTGCAGCCAAGATCCTTCCCCAGTTTGGGTCCTGACCGAAAAAAGCGGTCTTCACCAGATTGGAATCTGCAATTGCCCTGGCTGCAAGCTCTGCATCGAGCACATCTTTTGCCCCCTTTACCTTGACGCTTACACACTTCGATGCCCCTTCGCCATCCTTGACTATCTGTCTGGCAAGATCCATCAATACGTCTGTCACGGCCTCACGAAGAATCGGTGCCAAGATACCAGTTCCATTCTCCAAAGGGTTCTTGGCAATCCCAGATGCCATTGCCACGACTGTATCATTGGTGCTCATATCACCATCTACGGTTATCCTGTTAAAGGAGGCATCCACCGCCTCATTGAGGACATCTTGCCAGAATCCATGCTCTACTACCGCATCACAGCAGACGAAGGAGAGCATTGTGGCATGGGGAGGCCCCATTGAAGGTGAAATCATGCCAGCCCCCTTGGCCATGGCAACGATGGTCATACGGTAGCTGTCCACAGAAATGGTCCTGTTGGCCATCTTGGGCCTGGTATCAGTAGTCAAAATAGCTTGAGCCACATCTGATAGGCCATTCTCAGAGAGCCTGGACACCGCTTTCTCTATACCTGCCACATATCGATCCATGGGCAAAAACGCCCCAATCACACCAGTGGAACAGACCAAGACCTCGTCCTTAGCACAGCCAAGTAGGTGTGCAGTGTCTCGGCGTATTCTCCTACAGTCCTCAAGGCCTCTCATACCGGTACATGCATTGGCATTACCACTGTTGACTACTATTGCCCTGAACCTTTTTCCCCCTGAAAAGAGTTGGATAGCATCGAGTACAGGGGCTGCCTTCACGAGATTCCTCGTAAAGACTGCACTTGTGACAGCAGGCCTTTCACATACTATACAACCGAGATCCAATCTATCTTTGTATTTGATCCCTGCCTCTGCCGCTGCTGCCCTAAAACCTGGAACTATCACTACTTCCTCCCGCAACATTTCTTGTATTTCTTGCCACTTCCACATGGACAGGGGGCATTTCGGCCAATCTTTTTATTCTTTCTCTTGATGGGCTTTGGTTTGGCATCCCCATCTCCCCCGTGACTCATCTGGAGCTGGCTCTCCTGCTTGCGTCTGCGCTTTTCCTCTAGTTCCTCCACCTCGGAAGGCCTCATGGGCCGAATCCTGAGCATGATACTCACGGTCTCTTCCCGAAACCTTTCGATCATGTTCAGGAACATGTCATATCCCTCTTTCTTGTATTCATTCAGTGGGTCTTTCTGGCCATAACCACGGAGCCCTATTCCCTCCCTGAGATGATCCATGCTCAAGAGATGGTCCTTCCACAGGTTGTCCAGGTTTTGCAGCATGATGAAACGCTCTGCCATGACCATCTCTTCCGGGCCAAAACGCTCAACCTGTTTCTGGTAGGTCTCCTTCAGCTTTTCCTCTATGAGCTCTTTTAGTTCCTCTGGAGTAGATGGTAACTCCTCAAGGGCCTCATGGTCCCAATCGGTGGCAAATCTACCCCTAAGGAGTTCCCGAAGCTTTTCCCAATTCCACTCTTCAGGAAGGGCCTTTTCATCTGCATGGGTCTGGGATAGTCGCTCAGCTACTTCTTCTATATAGCCATATATCTCATCCCTGAGATTTTCACCTGCCATTATCTGTTTTCTGAGACTATAGACCACCTCTCTCTGCTTGTTCATTACATCGTCATACTCAAGCAGATGTTTCCTGATCTCAAAATTGTGGGCCTCTACCTTGCGCTGCGCATTTTCAATGGCCTTCGAGAGCATGGGATGCTCTATGGGCTCCCCTTCCTTCATCCCCATCTTGTCCATGAGCCCGGAGATCTTGTCCGAACCAAAGATCCTGAGGAGATCATCTTCAAGGGACAGATAGAACCTGGAAGAACCAGGATCGCCCTGACGACCGGAACGGCCTCTCAACTGGTTGTCGATACGCCTTGACTCATGCCTTTCCGTGCCGAGGATATGGAGACCACCAAGCTCTGCCACACCCTCTCCCAGTACGATATCCGTACCACGACCAGCCATGTTGGTCGCTATGGTCACCCTACCCTTCTCTCCTGCATGGGCAACGATCTCTGCCTCCCGTTCATGATGTTTGGCATTGAGGACCTCGTGGGGTACACCCATCTTCTTCAACAGACCCGAAAGCTTCTCTGAATTTTCCACACTCGTAGTACCAACCAGGACCGGTCTGCCCTGCCTGTGAAGTTCCTTTATCTCCCTGGCAGCAGCCCTGAATTTTTCTTCAACGGTTCGAAAGACCATATCGGGATAATCGGTCCTGATCATAGGCTTATGGGTTGGTATGACCACGACGTCCAGGTCATAGATCTTTTTAAACTCGGCGGCCTCGGTGTCGGCCGTACCTGTCATACCAGCCAGTTTTTCATACATACGGAAGAAATTCTGAAACGTTATGGAGGCGAGGGTCTGATTCTCACTTTCTATCTTCACCCCCTCCTTCGCCTCAAGGGCCTGATGGAGACCGTCACTGTAACGCCTGCCTGGCATGATCCTGCCTGTGAACTCATCTACAATGATCACCTGACCGTCTTTTACTATGTAATCCACATCCCTCTTAAATAGCACATGGGCCTTCAGGCCCTGCTGTACATGGTGCAAGAGCTCTGTGTTCGACGGATCGTAGAGATTCTCTATACCAAGGAGCTTTTCGCACTTGGCAACGCCCTCTTCGGTAAGCATCACTGTCTTTGCCTTTTCGTCGACTGTGTAGTGCTCTTCATTCTTCAGAAAGGGGATTATCTGATTTACCTTGTAATAGAGATCTGTGGACTCATCTGAAGGCCCCGAGATGATAAGAGGGGTCCTGGCCTCATCGATGAGGATACTGTCCACTTCATCTACTATGGCATAGTGAAAATCCCTCTGGACCATATCCTCCAGGGCATATTTCATGTTGTCTCTGAGGAAATCGAATCCAAACTCGTTGTTGGTGCCATAGGTCACATCGGCATGATAAGCGGCCTTGCGCTCCTGTTCATTGAGACCATGTACAATGACGCCTACATCCAGTCCCAGAAACCTATATATCTTGCCCATCCATTCGGCATCCCTGGTAGCCAAATAATCATTTACCGTGACCACGTGCACGCCTCTTCCTGTGAGGGCATTGAGATATACTGGCAGTGTAGCAACCAGTGTCTTACCTTCACCGGTCTTCATTTCGGCGATCTTACCCTGGTGAAGTACCACGCCACCTATAAGCTGCACGTCGAAATGGCGCATCCCAAGCACACGTCTAGAGGTCTCCCTGACAACAGCGAAGGCCTCTGGCAGGAGATCGTCCAAATTGCGACCGTTGTCCAATTGTTCTCTGAAATAGGGGGTTTTCGCCTTGAGCTCCTGGTCTGAAAGTCTTTCTATCTCTGGTTCCAGCCTGTTTATCTGATCGACAATGGGCTGGATCTTTTTTATTTCTCTGTCGTGTTTGGTGCCAAACACCTTTGTAAGTATATTTCCAATCATATCCTAAAAAGACCTCGCTATCTGACTCATAGCCCGCCTGGAAAGGACCAGCAGGCCATCTTCAGAACAACACATTTAATACATATCTATCAAAAGTGCAGTTTCATCACAGTTAGGGAATTTGGGGCAATGAACACAATCCGCCCAGATCTTGTGGGGCAATACAGCCTTGTCCACCTCTCTAAACCCTAATTTCCTGAAAAAATCTGGCTGGTACGTAAGGGTGAACACCCGATAGATCCCAAGAGTGATAGCATCTGAGAGACAATATTCCACCAATCTTCTGCCTAACCCCTGGGACTGGTACTCCTCTATCACGGCTAGAGAGCGAATCTCAGCCAGGTCCTCCCAGGATACATTGAGGGCTACGGCTCCTATTATCCGTCCATCTTGATCCTCGAAGACATTGTAATCCCTCAAGTGATCATAAAGATCACTCAAAGAGCGCGGCAACAAGAGCCCTTTGTCGGCAAAATGCGAAAGGAGTTGGTGGATGGGCCTTACATCATTGATCTTTGCCTTACGTATTTTCATCCTTTAATAGAACAATCGTAACAAAGGACTGAATCCTTCAGTGGAGAGCCCTTTATTTTTCCATAATCTTGCATGTAAAGATAGGATTGAAGGGTATGAAAGTCAAAGGGGTAGAAAAAGGATAGCAGGGTAACAGATCTTCACAGGGAAAATCATCTGTCTCCCTTTACGACGTATGATCTGATCCCTTCCTTTGATGCCAGCCTACTCGCTGCCTTCTTGGCCTCGCCAAGGTCTTTATATCTTCCAAGGAGCACCCTATACCATATCCCTCTTCTACCAAGGTCTGCCCTTTTCACCTGGACGTAATAACCTTTCTTTTCCCACCTGGCCCTTTCCTTCCTCGCCTTACTGCTATCTTTATAGGAGGCTATCTGCAGGGAGAAAAAATGCTTGAGCCCTTCCCTCTTCTGGCTGCTTATCTTCTCTACCTTGAGACCAGCCTTGGGCTTTTTCGAGATTTTCTCTCCCTTATTTTCCTTCTTAATGGTCTTCCCCTTCTTTTCCTCAAGGGCAGTGCCCCCCTTTTCTCTCTTGAGGGCCGTAGCTGGTTCAGTGATAGTCTCTGTAGGAATAGTCTGGGTATGTCCGGGAGATTCTTCCTGTTTTAACTTCTCCTTTATGTCCTGTATCGCCTCATTCTGTTCAAAAAGGCCCGTCTCGTTGCCATAAAGGAGATCTTCTGGTTTCTCGGCTTGCTGGACAACACTTTCCGTACCAGATGTTTTGGGACTAATCACCGTGGTCTTGACCTTGGATGTGCCATTTCCAGTAAATACCTTCTGTCCCATCCAAAAACCCAGGACAAAGGTCCAGAGAAGGACACATACGCTGGAAATTACTATGGCTATCAAGCCTGGCCAGCCGATCTGAAACTGGATAGGTTTTGGTTTACTCTTTTTGACTGCCATATCTCATCCTTTTGTCGACTTTGTAAAACTAAAATACGGACTACATCTTTTCAGGCGCGCTGACACCCAGAAGACCAAGACCATTTTTCAATACAGTCTTTATGACATCAGCCAGGAGCAATCTTGCCTGTGTTACCTCAGGATCATCTCCAATGAATCTGTGCTTAGTATAATACTTATGCAACAGGCCTGCCAGTTCTGTCAGATAATAACTTATCCTATGGGGTTCAAGGGCCAGGGCACTCTGGGCCACCATATCTGGAAAGCCAGCCAGGAGCTTGAGAATCTTCATCTCCTCCGGGTCCTGCAACTTGGAAAGATCCACATCCTCTGCTGCCCTCAGCACTATCCCACTATCCTTTGCCATACGGAAGACGCTCGCCAGCCTGGCATGGGCATATTGAACATAGTAGACCGGGTTTTCCTGACTCTGACTCCTGGCAAGATCCAGATCAAAATCAAGGTGACTGTCGCACCTGCGTGTGAGAAAGATGAATCTGGCTGCATCGGCGCCAACATCATCCATCACCTCTCTCAATGTCACAAACTCCCCTGCCCTGGTGGACATGGCCTTGACCTGTCCCTGCTCGATGAGATTCACCAACTGGACCAAAAGCACGTCTAATGCATCAGGGTCGAAATCCATTGCCGCTATGGCAGCCTTGACCCTTGGAATGTATCCATGATGGTCTGCCCCCCAGATATCCACAAGCTTCTGGAAGCCGCGCTCGAACTTGTTTCTATGATATGCGATGTCTGCTGCAAAATAGGTGAGTACGCCATTTGAGCGTCTGACCACCCTGTCCTTCTCATCTCCATAGTCCGAGGTCTTGAACCACAGGGCACCCTCTTTTTCATATATCTTCCCGGCCTTTTTCAGCTCATGTATAGTCTCTTCCACAAGAGACGATTCATGAAGAGAGCGCTCACTGAACCAGTTGTCGAACTTCACCCTGAAATCTTCCAGATCCTTCTTTATGCCACCGAATATCTCAGAAACTGCCTTGTTGATAAAAAACTCTGCATGCTTGGTGAACTCGTCATCGAGAAATCTATCCCCGTATTCTTGAGCAATCTTTCTGGCTATGTCTATTATATAGTCGCCTTGATAGCACTCAGGAGGAAAGTCCACATCCTTTCCGAAAAATTCCTGATACCTGAGAAATACCGAGCGTCCAAGGGTCTGCATCTGGTTCCCTACGTCATTGATGTAGTATTCACTGGTGACATCGAAACCGGCCATTGCCAAAACCCTGCAGAGGGAATCTCCGACAGCAGCGCCTCGTCCATGTCCAACATGGAGAGGCCCGGTAGGATTGGCACTCACAAACTCCACCAACACCTTCTCGCCTTGGCCTACATCTGTTTTCCCATATTCCTGACCCATCTCTTTCATTGTCAAAAGATTCTTCTGCCAAAAGACAGGTGAAAGAAAAAAGTTCAAAAAACCAGGACCAGCCACTTCAACCCTTTCAAAAAGGGCCTCTTGTCCAAGTTGTGGCAGTAACTTCTCTGCAATCTTTCTTGGAGCGCTCTTCAATCTTGAAGCCATTACCATACAAAAATTACTGGCATAATCCCCGTGGTGTTCCTGCCTGGGGACCGATATGATATGATCGCTGGCCACCTCAGATTTGGGAAGGGCCCCACTATCTGCTATTTCCTTATATTTTTCTTCTACTATCTCTTTTATCCTATTGCGCATTTTCTCTATTCTTCCTTTTCTCATTAAAAAAGGGCTGCTTAAAGCCCTATCTAGTGTAGTTGCTCCCCAAAATATCCGAAGAAGATATAAGAGAAGTTTGTAAGAAATGAAATAAAATAAATGGGTGACAATTGCAACCCACGCATCTTTACCAAGATACAAGGCTGGTGATCCGTTTTGCCTGAAAACAACAGAGAAAAAAGGAAACTTCAGAGACTTCCCCTGAGTCTGGAGGCAATCTGTGAAGCAGATGGGGCGTTTTTCAAAGGTTACGTACAAGACATCAGTGCAGGAGGTCTGAAACTCGAGACCCAAAAAAGACTGGGACAAGGCGTGCACGTAATCATGAGCATCGATACACAAAAACCCTTGAAGCTTTCAGGTGTTGTCAGATGGAGGAGGCGGGAAAAACTACACTTTCTCTATGGCATACAATTTGAGCAACTATCTGAAGAAAAAGAGAGGCTCCTAAGGGAACTGGTCCAAAGCCTCTTCTGGAAAAGTTATGGTGGATAAATATTAGATCCTCAGACGCTGCCTGGTCCCGCGCCTACCAGACCTTATAAGAGGTAGGGCTATCGACAGATTGACTATACCGATCCCGATCAGAAACAATACAGACCAGCTTATCCCTGGCTCGAGGAGACTTTTCTCTGGACTGTTCGGGTTGTAAAATACCGACACCTTCTTCCCCGATGGATATTTCTCGAGCACTTTTTTGATATGGCCCTCAGAGGCAAAACAACGCCATCCACTATTTAGCCTGTGACCCTCCAGCACTTTATCTCCCACCATATAGAGATAGTCCATATCGAGACATAGCCTGGCTATCCTAATCTTACCAGGTGTGCGCCATTCCCTAACCCTTGAGATGATTATTCTTCCCTTGGTAACAGGCCACTTTCGTGCCTGCCAGCCCTCTATTCCCATGGAAAACCCCACGAGCAAGGCCCACATTCCAAGGATCAGGAAGAGGAAGGCGAACAATCTCATGAATCTCTTTTCTCCTTCTCGAGGACAAGGCCCTCTGGCAGGTTCTCTCCAAATGCTGCATCTTTTTCAGAGGAGTCAACCTCTTGAAATTCTACCACAGGCAAAATCTTGCCAGGTTCTGCGCCAAGTAATTCCAACCATAGCCTGATATCCTCCCTGGCAGCAGCAGGGAGGTCTCTTGCCCGATCTCCACAGACCCTGGCCATGGAGACTACAGCATTGATGACAGGCCTTCTGTCTGTGAAATCCACCTCCTTCAAGGCAGTGATCCAGCTCAGAACTTCTCGAGGTGGGACTACCTTGTTGGCAGGCCCATAAAGAGGAACCCGTGCCCCTATTCTCCCGAGTGCCCAGATGAGATCCTTTTGAAAACGGCCCCTTGACAAAATCTTCAATGCCTGCCTGCCAAGTACAACCTTCTTTTCCACATCTATTCTTTCCAGATTGGCTGCAAAAAGCCATAACTGCCTTGCTTCTTCCTGTGCCGGTTTGAACTGTTTCGTCTTCTGCCTCTTCCTCTTCGAGACCAGTTCCGGGGTCAGTACAGGGGCAATAGTTGAAAACAGCTGGGTCTGCTGGCCTGAACTTAGACCTGCAGCCACCCTGCGCCAGAATATCCACCACTGGAGCCTTGTCTCAAGCTTTTTGACCCAGGCCAGGCCTTGGAAGCTCAAGGGCCAAAGGGCCTTCAACCTCCAGGGATCACTGGCCTCACCAATACCCGGCCTCATGACAAAACCAGTCAGGTTGAACCAGCGTGCCTCGTGCAAGAAGCCTTTCTTTCTTCCCTCTTTCAATTCTATCAAGATATCGGCAAGCCCCCTGAGGACAGGCAACCGCCAAAGCTCCTTCCCCATACCAAAGGCATTCACGAGCAAGGGCATGATATCCTTCGGTTCCACGGCCTGTCCTTTAAATGCCCTTGAAAAACATGCCTCGAGTATCTCCTTGGCCTGATCCAGCGCCCTCCTGTCATCCAGGGTGAGACCCTCTGACCGGCGGGCATCTGGCAGGGAGGTCTTAACGCGGACCCCTTCCACCTGATACCCTGCCTTGTCAGCCTTCTTGGCATCTTCAGAACGGAGATCGAACTGGAGACGCCATCTGTGGGGGGTTGATACAGATCGACAATACAATTCCAGACTCCCTATGGCTGTGACCTGAGACCCCAGTCGTACAGGGATAGCCTTATGTTGTGCCTTCTTGCCATATTTCAGTACGGTTTGAAGAGAGGGAAGTCTTACAAAATCCTCTTGGTTCAACTCAACGAGATCACCCACATGATCTCCCTGTCTCACAGTAGAGCTGAAAAGGGTAAACTTCACAGGTCTATTGGTGAGTACCTTGAAATCCCGATCTATTTCCAGCTCTTGTCCCTCTTCTGTCCCACGTTCTATCAGGCATACCGCCTTCTCGGTCTTCTTTTGGGCATTGCCCTCTCCAATGCCTATGAAATAGGAACGAGGAATACCTCCACCAATCCTGAGGCCAAGCCCTCTTCTTACCAGTCCGTAATAGACTGCCCCTATAGAGATAGCAAGGTCCAGGGAACGGCTCTCTATTGTAGAAACCTCTTTCCCACTCCAACTGGCGAGCACCCTCGAGATCCTTTTTCTTATGGACAATGGCTTCAATGTCCCGCCATTGAAAAGGATCACCTCAGGTACCTTCCCCTGGCCCTGTCTGGATATAAACCTTGCCAGATGCCTTGTAACGGCAGGATCTGATTCATAGGGAAGGCCCATCTCCCTAAGGCCTGTCTCCTTTGGCGATTCCTGCCCGGCCTGGGCCATATCCATCTCAGGGAAAAAGCCCTCGAGGATCGTATCTTCCACTTCCTCCCTTTCAAGCTCAACGATCACAGTACCTCCCACCAAGGATCTACCGCTACCGGTCAGGCGTACAGATGCCCGCCGTGGGCCATCTACGGCAAGAAGCCTTTCTTTTGCCTGCCTGCACTGATGAAAAAGCATCTGCCAGCGGGCAGCATCCAATTCCTGAGGGATCTTTTTCTCTGCAATGGCAGCAATTGCCAGATCGATGTTGTCCCCCCCCAATAGGAGGTGATTCCCAACAGCAAGCCTGGCCAGTCTTGGCCCTCTTTCACCTGATTCACACGATATCAAGGTAAAATCCGTCGTGCCGCCCCCTACGTCACAGACCAAAAGATGCTGACCCGGCCTTATGTAGGCATCCCAGGTCTCCTCGTGGTGGGAGAGCCATGCATAGAAGGATGCAAGGGGCTCCTCGAGGAGAACAACCTTTTCCAGCCCTGCCTCTCGTGCAGCCCTGAGAGTTAACTCACGTGCTACCTCGTCAAAGGATGCGGGCACGGTCAACACCACGTCTTGCTCTGCAAGAGGCACTTTCATGGTATGATCCCAGGCCTCCCGTATGTGCTGGAGATACCTGGCAGAGGCTGTAATCGGTGAAACCTTTTCTACATCTTCTGCAGAGCCCCAGGGCAATATGGGAGCATCTCTGTCCACCCCACCATGGCATAGCCAGCTCTTTGCAGACGAGACCAGTCTGCCAGGCACCAGGGCCCCTTGGTCCCTGGCAAAGGCCCCCACTGCATACCCCCTTTTCTCATCCCAGGGCAGGGATGTCATCCCCTTTTCAAATTCATATCTGCCTGGGAGGTAAAGAAAGGAAGGCAGGGTCTTGAGCCTTTCCAGCCTGCCCTTGCTGGCAAGTTGAAGGATCTCGAATGATTTTATTTCTATGGAACCAGGAGAGGCATCGTGTAGGTCGATATAGCCTACAGCCGAATTGGTAGTTCCAAGATCTATTCCAACAATAAATCGCTTTTGCATAAGTGTTATATACCCTAATCACCTTTCTGAGAAAAGTTTTTCACCAGGCCTGGAACCAGACTATGTTGCCATAATCTACTCAATATGTAAAAGTGCCATAAAGGTATGGGCAAACAATTTTTCTGTACTGACTCACTATTTGGTCCCAAACTGACTCCCTAACCCCTTTGGGATGACAAGATTGGCCGTTTTAGAAATACTCGTCGGAGGAATTGATGAATAAGATAGAACAGAAGGACAAAGAAAAGGCACTATCCATTGCCCTGTCCCAGATCCAGAAACAATTCGGCAAGGGCTCGGTAATGCGCCTCGGTGACAAGGGTGGTGTAGAGGACATAAAGGTGATCCCCACAGGTTCCATTGCTGTGGACGTTGCTACTGGTGTTGGTGGCATCCCCCGGGGCAGGGTCATTGAGATATTTGGCCCAGAATCATCTGGCAAGACGACCTTGGCCCTCCACATGATTGCAGAGGCCCAAAAACTTGGAGGAATTGCCGCATTCGTAGATGCCGAACATGCCATGGATCCCATCTATGCCAAAAAGCTCGGTGTGAATACGGATGACCTCCTTGTCTCACAGCCCGATTATGGAGAACAGGCCCTCGAGATAGTAGATGCACTGGTCAGGAGCGGTGCGGTGGATCTGATAGTGGTGGATTCTGTTGCCGCACTGGTACCCAAGGCAGAAATAGAAGGTGACATGGGAGACTCACACGTGGGCCTTCAGGCAAGGCTCATGTCCCAGGCCCTCAGGAAACTCACGGGGAACCTTAACAGAAGCAGCACAGCCCTGGTGTTTATAAATCAGATACGTATGAAGATCGGGGTCATGTACGGAAATCCTGAGACCACCACAGGGGGGAATGCCCTGAAGTTCTATGCGACCATGAGACTCGATATCCGAAAACTGACAGCCCTGAAAGAAGGTGCCGATGTAATTGGAAATCGAACCAGGGTCAAGGTGGTGAAAAACAAGATTGCCCCCCCATTCAAACAGGCGGAATTCGATATATATTATGGGGAAGGGATATCCAGGGAGAGCTCTCTCATAGACCTGGCTGTTGCCGTAGACATAATCGACAAAAGTGGGGCATGGTACTCGTACAAGGATCAACGTCTGGGACAGGGCAGAGAAAATGTCAGGACATTTCTCAAGGAAAACCCTGAACTCACCTCTGAGATCGAAGAACGGGTACGCCAGGCCTATGGCCTTTTGCCACAGCCTGTCAAGAAAAATGAAAACGAGGAGGAACAGGCGTCATGAAATTTCTCAAGGGTTCAGAGCTGAGACAACTGTTTCTGGATTATTTCAGGGAAAAGGGCCACGAGATAGTACCAAGTTCCTCCCTTGTCCCAGCCGACGATCCCAGTCTTCTTTTCACAAATGCAGGGATGGTACAGTTCAAAAAGGTCTTCCTGGGTGAAGAGACCAGGCCCTATAAACGGGCTGCATCCTGCCAAAAATGTGTACGTGCTGGTGGAAAACACAACGACCTCGAGAATGTTGGGTACACTGCCAGGCACCACACGTTTTTTGAGATGCTCGGGAATTTCTCCTTTGGCGACTACTTCAAGAAAGAGGCCATAGGTTTTGCCTGGGAGCTCCTGGTGGACAGGATCGGCCTGCCAGTGGACAAACTCTGGGTTACCGTATTCAGGGAAGACGACGAGGCTGCCAGGCTTTGGCCAGAATTGACTGGTATACCCGAATCCAGGGTAGTCCGCCTCGACGAGGCAGACAACTTCTGGGCAATGGGGGATACTGGGCCTTGTGGTCCATGCTCAGAAATCCTCATAGACCAGGGAGAAGAAGTAGGTTGCAAGAGACCAGGGTGCAGAGTGGGCTGTGACTGTGACAGATTCCTGGAGATCTGGAATCTTGTCTTCATGCAATTTTTCAGGGACCAGGATGGCACAATGACCCCATTGCCAGAACCATGCATTGATACAGGCATGGGCCTGGAGAGGATAGCCGCAGTCTGCCAAGGCAAGCTCAACAACTATGACACAGATCTTTTCGCAAACATCCTGGCAGTCCTGGAACAGTTGTCAGGGAAACAATATGGAACGGAAAATGTAACAGACGTAGCCATGAGGGTCATTGCAGACCATTCCAGGGCCAGTGCATTTTTGATAGCAGACGGTGTCATACCATCCAACGAGGGCCGGGGCTATGTACTTCGGCGCATTATAAGACGTGCCGTAAGGTATGGACGGGTGCTCGGTCTCCAGGGATCCTTCATGAAAAAGACAGCATTCCAGGTCATTGAAGACATGGAGCAGACATATAAAGAGCTGACACATGCAAAGACATTCATTGGTCAGGTACTCGATCAGGAGGAATCGAGATTTGCAGAAACCCTGGAGATGGGCCTTAGGATGCTGGAAGACTATATCCTGGACATGAGAGAAAAGGGCTCTAATACCATAGAAGGGGAATTTGTATTCAAACTCTACGATACCTATGGCCTCCCTGTAGATGTAGTACGGGATGTATGCAGAGAAGAGGGACTCGAATATGACCATTCTGGTTATAATCGAATGCGCCAGGAACAGAAACGACGTTCCAGAGGGGCCCTGAAGGAAGAGGTTACAGAAAAACTGCCAGACATCTACAGGAAACTCCTGAAGGAAGGAAAGGCCACCAGATTCGTAGGCTATGAAGCCACGTTTGCCACATCAAAGGTCTTGGCCCTGGTCCAAAAAGGACACGAGTTTTCCAGGGTCTCGCAAGGGTGGTCAGGAGAATTGGTGGTTGAACAGACACCTTTCTATGGGGAATCAGGAGGGCAGACTGGGGACAAAGGGCTCGTCAAGGGGCCCAAAGGCATGGCCCAGGTGACTGATACAGTAAAAAGGGGCGATCTGATCATCCATATGATCGAGGTTGAAAATGGCGAGATAGGCCTTGACGACCAGGTAAGTCTCACGGTTTACGAAAGCAGACGTCTCGATACTGCCAGGAACCATACTGCCACCCATCTGCTCCATGCAGCATTGAAAAAGGTCCTTGGCCCCCATGTCAACCAGGCCGGTTCCCTGGTGGAACCAGAAAGGCTCCGTTTCGATTTTACCCATCTTGCCAGTTGCTCGAGAGATGAATTGAAACGGATTGAGGCCATTGTGAACGAGAAGGTACGGGCAGACATACCTGTACAGACAGAGATCCTCTCCCAGGAGGAGGCCCTTGAAAAAGGCGCTGTGGCCCTTTTCGGAGAGAAATATGGACAAAAAGTCAGGGTCGTCAACATCCCTGGCTTCAGTATGGAACTATGCGGCGGCACCCATCTGAACCGCACAGGCCAGATAGGTCTTTTCAAGATCGTCTCGGAATCAGGTGTGGCCTCGGGTATCAGGAGGATAGAAGCGGTTACAGGCTCGTATGCAGTCGAGGCAGTCCAGGGCCTTGAAGATGAGATATTGACAATCGCCCAGGTCCTCAAATGCCCAGTAAATGCAGTACCCAAACGGGTTGAAGGCCTGAATGCCAGGGTGAAGGAACTCGAAAGAGAAATCAAAAGGGTCTTGTCCCAAGGGGCCCTGCCAGACATGGATCAGTTGTTGGAAAGGGCAGAGAGTAGAAATGGTGTAAAGGTGGTAACCGCGGCCATACCCGAGGTCGATGCCCCTACCCTTAGACAGATCGGTGACAAGATCAGAGACAGGCTTGGCTCAGGCGCTATAGTCCTTGGCTCATCCAAGGATGGAAAGGCCTTTGTGCTATGCATGACCACCAAGGACCTGACAGGAAGACTCCATGCCGGTGATATAGTCAAGGCCATAGCCAAACACATAGGTGGAGGCGGAGGGGGACGTCCAGACATGGCCCAGGCAGGAGGTTCAAGGCCAGAAGGTGTTGCCAATGCCCTTGCCGCTGCCCAACAAGAGATACTCGATCTCCTCGAAAAAGAAAGATAATCCAGGATCATGCACTCCAAGAAAAAGACAATTCCTCACAGCCTTGGATAACTTGGAAACTACATGATCCAGGATGAGAACATGAATTTTTTATCGGTATAACGTGGCCTTCATACCTGACCAAAACGAGATATTGAACATACTTCAACATTCTCCTGTCTTTAGAGGAATAGAACCTGACAGGCTCAAAAAAAAATTTGCACCTGCCATGGAGACAATAACCCTTGGGAGGCCGTCGGGAGAAAGTAGTTTTCTCATAGACGACTATTTCTATATAGTCTTGAGGGGAATGGTTCACGGCTTTGTCTCAGACGAGTATGGGGAGAGAAGGGTCAGTATCTTTGTCCTCAAGGAAGGAGACGGGTTCGATGTCCTGTCCCTCTTGGGTGAAAGGGATAGAAAACTTGTGTATTCCTGTCTTGGCAGAAAGGCAATATGTCTTCAGGTGCCTCTGCCCACTATGAGAAAGTGGATCCGGGAAGAACCACAGATGTCAAAGGCCCTGCTTCTATACCTTGCACATCTACTCGCAGAGCTTGAAGAATTGGTTTTTGACCTTTCCTTGTATGATACCAGTACCAGGCTGGTAAAGCTGTTACTAAGACATGCAAAAACCAACATACATGGCAATCATGGCCCCAGTATCCTATACCATCTCACCCATGAAGAACTCGCAAGCCTCATTGGCTCTGTCCGGGTAGTTGTGAGCAGACAGGTACAAAAACTAAAAAAGATGAGTCTCATAGAGGTAGAGAAAGGAAAAATCATCATAAGGGATCTAAAGCTCTTGATGGATCTGATCGAGAAGAGAAAAAAGGAAATAAAAAAGTAATTCAGTACTTTCTATTCAAATTGTAACTATGGTCACTTGACCTTTGCCCTTGGCTAATTAATTTTCATCTTAAGATCGAAGGCAAACACTGAATTCTCGTAACAATACAATCTGGGGGTTTCCTTTTGACAGGGATTTTTTGATCTTTCAATCGATTATCCTGTGGGGTCAAATTGAATTTTAGAGCAGAGAGGGCTGATCCTAAGACCTACAACTTTCCAGCCGTAAAGGAATTACAACTCAATGCCTTGGTCAGGAACATACCTGTGGTATTGTTCAGCCTCGACAAGGATCTCAAGCTGAAGTGGGCCAATCCAGCATTTCAAAATATCCTTGGATATCCTCCTGACGAGGTCGCATCCCTAAAAAATCAGCTCCTCAACATTGTCATACCCCAGGACAGATCAAAATGCCTCTCTTGGTTGAAGGGGATAACCACTAGCACAGAACCACTCAACGAGAAGAGACGTTTCAGGATAATCAGCAAGGATGGCTCTATCTTATATTGTTCCTTCAAGCCTTATCTCATCTCCATACAAGATCAAGCGCCCTATAGAAAATTATTCCACTTCATGATCATTGACGAGACCGACAGGGTATTGTTGGAACGATGTGCCTTGAGAGACCAAAGGCTGAAAAACCTAGGTGCCATAGCTGCAGAGGTGGCTCATGAGATCAAAAACACCATAATATCCATAGGTGGTTTTGCCAAAAGGCTAAGAAAGGCCATGCCATCCAGTACCGAGGTCAGGATCATAGAAGAGGAATCCGACAGGTTGGAAAGACTTGTTAAATCCATAAACACATACGTCCGCCCAGGCCAAACCATCAATAGGACAATGCCTGTGGGAAGGATACTGAAACAGAGCCTGGAGCTCATGGCCCCAGAATTCAAGAGCCATGGCGTAAGGCTCAAGCTGATGTTGGATAGCATGGCAGACGACTTTGTCTGTGATAGAGACGCTCTTTCAGAGGTATTTGTAAATCTCATAAAGAATGCCATAGAGGCCCTTGACCCAGGAGGCTGTTTGATGATCAGCTCCTTTTCGGAAAAGGGTCATTTGTACATCGACTTTGAAAACCAGATGAAAAAGAAATCCATCGTCGATCCCTCCAGGCTTTTTCGTTCGATAGAAGAAGGGGGGACGAGCATTGGCCTCCCCCTGTCTTTCAGGATCATGAAAAACCTTGGGGGGAATCTTTCTTTCACCCAAAGGGGCAACCATGCGGTATTCAGGGTGGAACTGCCTGCAATACAACCACAATGACATGCAAGAGCCGAGAGTTTTTACTTAATCTGGGTTCATACAGCCCAATGGCATCCATTCACTGGAGACATCTGCCAAATCAATAGTATCCAGAAAAATACTCCTTGACATCATTTATAGGCTCCCCTGAACCACAGTCATGTCTTTCGTGCCATTAACTTGCCAACATGCTTGGTGATTCATAGATGGGTGCCTCTGCTGATCAAGAGATTTTTTCTACTTGGTGATCAAGGAATTTTCCGCTATTCTTTTATCAATCATAGCCTATTTTAAGGATGGGGCGCCAAGGGAAATCCGCGGTCAACAAAACAAACAATTCAAATGTAAGGAGCATGCCAATGAAAAACAGTAAGCTTTCCCCCAAGGCCTTTACTTTCTTCTTTTCCTTCACCTTCTTTCTCTTCTGCCTGTCATATGCTGGTATATGTGACGAACGTGAAGAGCTATATGGTAGCTTGAACAAGAGTCTGACCATTGATTTTGACCAATCTTCTCAACTGCCAGAGGGATTCAAGGTGGAAACAACTGGTTTCACCAGACACAATGCCATCTGGAAGGTCATTAAAGATGACCAGGCCCCGTCCAAACCAAATGTGCTGAAGATCACCGAGATTCCATCCCCTTCCAGTTCACAATTCAATATCTGCTGGAGCGACAAGATCAGGTTCAGAGACGGGACAATTGAAGTCAAGGTACGGGCTGATAGTGGACATATAGACCAAGGTGGAGGCCCCATGTGGAGAGTAAAAGATCGGATGAATTACTATGTTGCCCGCCTCAACCCCTTGGAGGACAATTTCAGGATCTATTACGTGAAGGAAGGACGTAGGGTCATGATTGGTACATCAACGTTCAAGGGCATAAAAAAAGGACAATGGTTTACTATCAAGATAACAGTCAAAAACGACCTGATCACTGGCTGGGTCAATGGGAATAAACTGATAGAGGTAAGGGATTTGACCCTTGGAGATGAAGGAGGAGTAGGGCTTTGGAGCAAGTCGGATGCAGCCTCATCCTTTGACGACCTGTCAGTACACATGAAGGAGTAGAAGATCTTGAAAAGGACGAGTCTTGAAAAGATCGCCACATGTCTCTGTCTCATATTGTCTATAATCTTTCTTGGAGGATGTGACAGGGGCGATAAAAAGACAGCGGTCATAGTATATACCTCCGTGGATGATATCTTTGCCCGGCCTGTAGCTGCACGATTTGAAAAACTTACGGGCATAGCAGTCAAATTGGTGACAGACACCGAAGAGACCAAGAGCACAGGCTTGATGAACAGGCTCATAGCAGAAAAGGACAGGCCTGTGGCTGATGTCTTCTGGAGTGGTGATCCTGTGAGGGCAGCCATCTTGAAGATAAAAGGTGTGTCGACTCCGTATAAATCCCCCAACGCCCAAGGTCTACCCATGAAGTTTTCTGATCCAGACGGCTATTGGACCAGTTTCTCAACCCGTGCCAGGATGATCATATACAACCGGGCCAAGATCCCTGAAGGGGATAAACCCCTGTCTATATTCGACCTGAATGCCGAACGTTTCAGGGGTAGAGCCTGCATTGCAAATCCACTTTTTGGCACAACATCGATGCATGCAGCAGCCCTGTTCCAGGTGCTGGGCCAAGAAAAGGCGAAAAAATTCTTTGAAGATTTCTCCAGAAACGGAGGCAAGATCCTCTCCTCCAATGGAGACGTCAAGAACAGCGTGGCCAGGGGTGATTGTCTCCTTGGCCTTACAGACTCGGACGACGTCAATGTGGCCGTATCAGAGGGTAAACCAGTAGGGTTTGTATTACCGGACCAAAGTGGGATGGGTACCTTGCTCATACCCAATTGTGCCGTACTCATCAAGGGTGCGCCTCATCCGGACCAGGCAAGAAAGTTCATTGACTTTCTATTGAGTCCAGAAACAGAAAAAATGTTGGCAAAAAGCAAGGCTGCCCAGATCCCCTTGAGGCCCAAAATCAAGGGACCAGAGGTCTTTCCAGGAATAGAAGAGATAAAAACCATGGATGTAAACTATCAAAGCCTGGCCTCTACACTTGAAAATCTCATGAAGGGTTTCCTCAAAAAATGGACTGATGAAAATTCATGACCCTGTCTGTCCTTGTCCTTGAAAGGCCTGGCAGATGGCGTCTGACAGGCCTTTCTATCATAATTGCCATATCTATCCTTCCTGCCTTGCCTCTATTTTTTGCCCTGTTTGAAGGCAATCCATTGGAGTTGTCCTCTGGGCTCAAGGGTTTCCTCCCCCTTCTGTCAAAAAGTCTGACAATAAGCTTCTCAGGTGCAGGTATTGCCCTGATACTCGGACTCGTTCAGGGGGTCTTCTACTCCCTTTACCAGTACAAAGGCAGGAGGCTATTTCTATTTCTTTCCCTTATTCCATTGATGGTCCCGTCCCTTCTGTGGGCCGTGAGCTATCACAACCTGGCCTCCATAAGCAGTCTTTTTCAATTGTCCAAGACAACCTCCTATGTCTTCATCACGGCCATGGTGACTTTTCCCCTGGTTGTCGCCTCCACTGTGTCCGCCTGCTCAAGCCTCAACTCGAGCCAATGTGAAGCCATAAGGCTTGGCTCTGGAGAAGGTAGGCTATTCTGGCTGACTATACGGTTCTCCTTCCCTTCGGCTTCCATTGCTGCTTGCCTTGGGGCCTTCATCATGCTATCAAGCCCTGGCCCTGCCATGGGACTTGGTGTAAAAACTGCCATATCAGAGGTACTCATCAGTTTCTCAGCCCTATATGATCCCAGGCTTGCAGCACTCCAGTGCTTGATGCTCTCTTCTATCACCCTGGTTCTTGCCCTTTTACTCCTCTCGCTCTCTGGGAAAAGACCCATTGAGCTTTTGGCCAGCTCCTCAAAAGGTATTTTCCCGTACCACGACAGCCAGATGTCCAGACTCGCCTTCTCCTTCAGTCTTATTATCGCATTTTTCCTTGTCATATTACCCTGTGCAGGCCTGATCCAACCCGCCCTTGCCAGGCCAGATATGACTTCATTGGCCCAGACAATCGCCAGGACAATGCCCTACACAATCCTTTACTCCATGGGCTCAGCCATTGTGGCCTTGGTCATCGGGCTTCTTATGGCCTTTTTCATGGGAAGGTTTCACAAAACCAGGCTTGTTGGCATGAGTGCCATACTGGTAATATTCTCTCTACCTGCCTCTCTCACTGCCCTGGGGTTTGTCTATATGGCAGCCAACGCACCGGAATGGATGGATTTCATCCTTAGGAGCCCATTTGCCGTTTGTCTTTCCCAGGGTCTTCGCCTGTTCCCCGTCCCTACACTTCTGGCAGCCAGGTTCTTTGCATCCTTACCATCTTCATGGTCTTATGCAGCAGAACTCCAGGAGGTATCACTGTTGAAATTCTCTTCCAGGATACTATTGCCTTTGGCATCGAGCACCATTTTGACAAGTTTTCTATTGGTATCTCTTCTGTCAGTGGCTGACATAGCAACTGTGCTGCTCATTCATCCACCAGGGGGGCAGAATCTCCCTCTGGCAATATTCACTATCATGGCCAATGCTCCACAGAGCCAGGTTTCACAACTCTGCTCCATCTATCTATTGTCTGCTATAATCTTTCTCCTGGTCATATCAACTCTTTGGAAAAAACAGAGATCATGAGAATACAGACAGGCTTCGTAATAAGAAAGATTGCCAAAGGCTTTGGGCAAACAACTGTATTATCTGATATCTCTTGCCATATCTATCCAGGGACCAGATGGGGGATACTTGGCCCGTCAGGAAGCGGAAAATCCACTCTCTTAAGGCTCATTGCCGGCCTTGAGCCGCCCGATACAGGCGAGATATACCTTGACGGACGCCTCCTATCCAGGGGAAGACATATAATGATACCAGCGAGACAAAGACGTATCTCCATGGTCTTTCAAGATCTGGCCCTATGGCCCAATCTCACAGCCCTTGAAAATATCAGCCTCGGCCTTAGAAATAAAAAAGACGCCAAAGAACGGGCTTTGAAAAGCCTTGCCATGTGTGGTATCGCAGAGTTGTCCAACAGATATCCAGCTGAACTCTCCGGAGGGGAACAGCAGCGCCTGGCCTTGGCAAGGGCCCTTGCCCTTCGACCAGATTACCTTTTCCTGGATGAGCCCTTCAGCGGCTTGGACCTGGAGATCAAAAACAGTATCATGGACAAGATCAAGGCCCTCACTGGAGAACACGATATTACCTCAGTACTTGTAAGTCATGATCCTCTCGAGGTATTCAAACTATGCAAGCGCGTGATCGTGCTCCAAGGAGGCAAGATCCTTGAGGTAGGAGAGTTCGATAAACTCATAAAAGATTCCAGATCTCCACTCCTCGAGGCTTTCAGGGAATATCTTGGTGTCATGGGTTCAACAGTGCCCAAGTGAAAAAACATCAACAAGTCTGGAGAAGCGACCATGAAATTATCTGAAGAATGGAAACTGTTGAGTGTTTATGAAAAGTTTGAAAAGATAATCTGCCTTGTCCTCTCATTCTTTGTGGCCCTTATAATCATCTGTGCCACCTATAAACTCGGCTCACATATCTTCATACTTTTTTGGAAGTACGGATTCGATCCCCTGGAACACGAGTCCTTCAAGGCCATCTTTGGCATGATAATGATCGTATTGATCGCCCTCGAATTCAAACACTCCATTGTAAAGGTCATTGTGGATCAAGAAAGCATTGTCCAGGTAAAGACAGTACTTCTAATAGCCATATTGGCCATAAGTAGAAAGATGATAATCCTCGACCTGAAGACAACCAAACCCCTCAGCGTATTCTCTCTTGCAGCCGTTCTCCTTTCCCTTGGCCTTGTCTACTGGCTGATGAGAGAACGCGATGATAAGAAAGAGTTGGAAAAGACCGATTCCATGGACACTCCCCATTTATAGAGACACAGTACACCTACACCTCATGACTATCCAATGACTATCGCCCTTGGCGGCGATGAAGGGCTTCACGAGACATTTCGGCCTGAAGGGGAAAAGGAATAGAAAAAAATATGTACAATGTCCAGAACTGCTCCTTGTAGTTTTTTTAGGCAAGCTTGTGAGACGCACAATCCGGGTTTATCTTTCAATCCTGTTATGATTGATTTCATGAAGAGAGATCATCTCCTTGGCATTCTCCCGAAGGACATCCCCTTTATAAGACGCCTGATACAGACATCTTTTTTGCTTTTTTGCCTATGGATAGGCTATAGATTTCTTCTTTTTTTTAACTGGGCAACAGGCATTAGTGACAGATTTGTCCCAAGGCCCCCGGCAATAGAGGCCTTTCTCCCTATCAGTGCCCTGGTGGGCCTAAGACAATTTTTCCTTACCTTTCATTACGACACAGTACATCCTGCAGGGCTCACCATATTATTGGCTAATATCTTCATAGCCTTCTTTTGGCGGAAGGGTTTTTGTGGCTGGATATGTCCAGTGGGCACCATCTCAAACATGGCTGAAACAATTGGAAAAAAGGCAGGCATATTGTTGTCCCTCCCAGCATGGATAGATATCCCCCTCCTTGGTATAAAATATATCCTCATGCTCTTTTTCCTCTATTTCATCTTTTTCAAAATGGACGCCAAGGAGGTACAATCATTCATAATTTCCCCGTATAACATAGGGGCTGATGCAGAGATGCTCCATTTCTTCCTGTCACCATCTTACATATCCCTTGGGGTCATCATCCTTCTGATCACCTTCTCCTTTTTCATCCGAAATCTCTGGTGTCGCTATCTCTGCCCTTATGGTGCCCTGCTCGGAATATTGGCCCTGGCAAGCCCTATCCAGATACGAAGGGACAAAGAGATATGCACCAATTGTGGAAGATGCGACAGGATATGTCCATCATCCATAAAGATCACTAAAAGGCAAACTATCCGTACAGTGGAATGCATAGGTTGTATGGAATGTGTATCGACCTGCCCCGTAAAGGGATGTCTTGCCCCCTCATTCCCCCCAAAAAAGAAGGCCCCGCTTCTCCTGATCCCCCTGGGAACAATAGCTACTTTGCTACTGTTCTGGCTGGTGGCAAAGAGCAGCGGTCATTGGCATAGCCATATCCCCCCTGAGATCTATCGAAGGATATACCAGATACTACGGCTCTAAGACCATGCCGTCTGACTATGGACTACCTTGACTGATCAGGCCATGATAGTGTCATGAAAGCTCCATTAGGCCGAACGAAGATAAAAACGAAGAGGCCTTGACCTGTAGAAAGGAGAACCAAATGGGCTACAAGAGTCTTGTAGAATGCGTGGCAGATCTGGAAAGACATGGTCACCTTGTAAGGGTTAGGGAGGAAGTATCACCTAACCTTGAAATGGCTGAGATACAACGAAGGGCGTATGCGGCCCAGGCCCCTGCAATACTTTTTGAAAATGTGAAGGGCTGTTCCTTCCCTGCACTGTGCAATCTCTTTGGCACCATGGAGCGTTGCAGGTTTCTATTCAGGCAAACCCTCAAGGCTGTCAAGCAGCTCATGCGCCTAAAGGCCGATCCATCTTCCCAGATAAGAGGCCTAAAACAGATTGCAGCCCTTTCCAGCCTGCCATTCATGGCAATAAATGCCATCCCCAAGAAGGTGAAAACTGGACCAGTAATGGCCCATAGCACCAGGCTTTCCAGACTTCCCCAGATAAAGAGTTGGCCAGAAGACGGTGGGGCATTCATTACATTGCCCCAGGTATATTCAGAAGATCCTGAAAAACCAGGCATCATGCACTCAAACCTTGGGATGTACAGGATCCAGATATCTGGTAACCAATACATCAAGGACCAGGAGGCAGGACTCCATTACCAGCTTCACAGGGGCATAGGTGTCCATCATGCCAAGGCCATAGAACAAGGAATTCCACTCAAGGTGAGCATCTTTGTGGGTGGCCCTCCAGCCCACACCCTGGCGGCAGTCATGCCACTGCCCGAGGGGATTTCGGAGCTCATGTTTGCAGGAATGCTTGCAGGCAGGAGATTTCGTTACACCTATGCCAATGGTTTTTGTATCTCCACAGAGGCAGATTTTTGTATTACAGGCATTGTCGATCTGGACAAGACATTGCCCGAAGGCCCCTTTGGAGACCACCTTGGCTATTACAGCCTGGTACATGATTTTCCCTATTTGAAGATCCAGAAGATATATCACAGGAAAGATGCCATCTGGCCCTTTACCGTGGTAGGACGGCCCCCTCAAGAGGACACCGTCTTTGGAAAGCTGATCCACGAGATAACGGCCCCTGTGATACCAGACGAGATACCTGGCCTAAGAGCCATTCACGCAGTGGATGAAGCAGGGGTACACCCACTACTTCTTGCCATTGGCAGCGAAAGATATGTGCCATACCGGAAGCGCGAACCAATGGAGATCCTGACCATCGCCAATGCACTCCTCGGCTTTGGACAGTGTTCCTTGGCTAAATACCTATTGATCGCTGCCTATGAAGACAATCCCGATCTCAATATCGAGAAGGTGGACGAATTTTTCACCCATATCCTCGAGCGGGTAGATTGGTCAAGGGATCTCCATTTCCTTACCAAGACAACGATAGACACCCTCGACTATACTGGCACTGGACTGAACCACGGCTCCAAGGTAGTAATAGCTGCTGCAGGAGAAAAGAGACGAACTCTTTCATCCTCTCTTCCCAAGAAGCTCTATCTCCCAGATGGGTTCAGCCATCCATGTATTGCAATGCCAGGCGTAATGGTAATCTCTGGCCCGGCCTTCACATCTTACCAAGAGGAACAGAAAAGGATGTCAACCCTCACTGACTGCCTGGAGCACTGTCTCGACCAAGAAGGAACCATCCCCTTGGTAATACTTGTGGATGATTCACTGTTTACAGCCAAAAACCTGGCAAATTTTCTCTGGGTCACCTTTACCAGATCGAATCCATCTCACGACATCTACGGCACTGGTAGCTTCTATGAATACAAACACTGGGGCTGTGGCAAGGCCCTGTTGATAGATGCAAGGCTCAAGCCCCACCACTCACCGCCCCTGATAGAGGATCGGGCAACTAAGAAACGGGTGGACCAGCTTCTATCAAAGGGGAAATCCCTACACGGGATTTTATAGGGCTACAGGTATTAGACCAAGGGGCCTGATGAGAGGCCAGCACATATAGGAGGAAAGATGGCTGGCCATGGCATGAAATGGCTACAACAAGCCCCAGCTATACTATCTCCACCCCTTGCTCGGTACCGCCATCTTCACCGACTATCCATTCGAGTTCCACCTCGAGGCTTCTCTTGGTCTTACCCTTTTTGTCTTCTTCTTCCACCTTCACCTCGAGGATCAGGTTCCCTGGAAGGGCCAGATCCACTTCCTTGGCACCTGATTTCAGGATGAGCTTGCCGGAGTCGATCTTATCGGCCAATTGCCTCAAAAAGGCTGCTATCTCGGCAGCACTCTTTCTTTCCTCTGTCTCAAAGAGTATGACTTCACGTCCCATGATGTATACCTCCTTTTTTTTGTTAATGCCTTTGTTACATATCTTCCTTCTGGCCTTGAAGGCACTCTTGCATCGCAAAAGACAAAAGAGGGCCACGTCACAAATGCCAGGTATCCGCCTGTTCCCCAGCTCCCAATCTTGATACGTCCTGTAAGGGGTCTCAAGAAGCTGACTCATCTCCTTGAGACTGAGACCCAACCGTAACCTGATTTTTCTGAGCTCCCTTGCCTCCATAACCAAATCAATTATACGCATTGCGTATAAATATGTCAAGGCGTGAAGTCACATCTTATCCATTGGATCGAGATACAATCATCATTTGGCAAAGAATAGGAGAGAAGGCTACATCCCTTCTAATAGGTATGGGGCCTGAGCTCCACGAAACCCTTTTGCTTCAGTTCCTCCACAAGATCCTGTGCACCATATTGGTCCTCGTGGATGCCGATCCAGGTCTGGGAAAGACGGTCGTAGAGATACTTGTCCGCCCCTGTGGGCACGTCTATTTCTTCACCGGTTTGGGGGTCGTCATATCTATCCTCTCCACCCAGGGCATGATAGGTATCCCAAAAGATCTCCATCTCCTGGTTTTCCTGGGACTCCCACTCCTTCATCCCTGTCTCCAGGCGCATTTGTGCATTCTCGTGGATTATCTTTGCCATGTTTCTGAAATGCTGGATGGTTTGCCGTGCATCTGAGATCGCCCTCCGGTTGTGCGCAACCAACCAGGAACTGCTGACCTGCCAACTCGAAGCCATCTTGGAAAAAACAGGAAACCATCTGGCCAATTGGCCTCTTTGAGCCATCTCCACATATATTGGTGCCGGGCCCCAAGAATAAGAATAACCCATTCCTGAAAGTGGCATTGTCGTATATTGCAAAAGGCCCAAAATAGACATGTCGAACGGCCTGCCATCTTTGGTGCAAGTAGCCCTGCCACTTACCACCTCGTATCTCAAACTGACAGAAATCCCCATCTGCCTTCCGATCTGTTCAGCCTGCCTCGTGAATTTCTGAGACATATCGGGCAATGGCCTCAGTTCTCCTATCCTGAGATTGTCGAAGACTATATGGTAGCTTTGGGCCAATTGGGTAAAAAACATCCCTCTTATATACGACTTTGCATCCATTGGCTGAATTCCACCACCTCCATAAGGGGTCTGGGAAAACTGATAGAAAGGATAATAAACCCCAATAAAAGTGGCCATCGTCTTGGGATCTTGGGCCTGCACTATACGCACATAGCCATTTCTTCCCAGGTCTGCCGTCCCCCCCTGGATGTTCCAGCCATCTGGGACCGATATCGAAAAACTCCTATCAGCAGGTTGCCACTTTTTAAACGAGACGGGGACACTCTGGCCTGTAGAAGCCACTGAAGGTGAGGCTATCCCCACCTGTTTCAAGGAGGATACAGCTATGGACAGGGCCTTTAGTGTTGGCATATCGTCTGCAGCCACATAGGTCAAGATCCCTGGGGAATGGAGCCCAGCCTTGGTTACGATCTCCAGATATTTGTGTCTTGCCCCCTGTCCACAAACGTAAAACCATGTATTATCCCTTCCCCTCAAGACTGTATTTGGCCTGCAAGCAGAGACAAACTGATCGAATGAGTCTTGACCTTGTTCAACGGCCACGATCCCAGCCTTTGCTCCTTTGTATGAAATGGTCAAACCCGCTTGCCCCCTTTTTACTTTGGCATTTTCAGGGACGTATACCTCCATATCGGCCTTTCTTTCAATCCGCCATTTCTTTGGAAAGGTATTAGGGATGAACTTGGCTGCGACATTACCCCGGGCCTTTCCTCCTCTCTCAGCACCTTTACACCTTGGCAATACGAATATCCCCTTTTCTCCCCACTTGATACGACAATCGTCCAGAATAACTGCCCTGGAGGGATTCAACTGACCTACGTCACTGAGCTCAGGGCTGAAATATATAACATTACCCCTTATCTTATAGGAACCTTCTTGCAATTCTGTAAGATCGTCTCCTCTTTCAATCCAATGATCATAAATTCCCTCTTCTATATCCAATTTCATGTTGGGCCTTGAGACATTTTCATATATGCCAGATGTAATCCCATAACAATTCGAAATAAAAACAGGATATTGTAGACAAGGGAAAATGATCAGAAGAAAAAACAAAACAGCAGTTACTTTTTGACACATATCGTGGACCTCCTTTGAACTCAAATCATGCACATCAAATACTTAAAAAAATGCAATCATCAGTTATCTCAGCCTTTTTTATCCGATCTCTTCTCACAAGAGATAAAAACAGATCCAGAAACCCTCCTCTATACATTTGCACTTCATAATCTGTGGTTCAATAATCATTTAAATTCATTAGCATAATAGGTTCAAGATCCAATAACGGCCCCGGGCAATTCCTGACAAGGCCTGAATTCACGTCATAAGTTGCACATCCAAGAATATTTTTTATACCAGTTAGAGCCATCAATGCCTAATCCCAAGATTATGTACTTCAAATGCCTGAGTAAAGATTTTTTATAAAAAGTCAGATAGTTATCTGCATTTTCGGATAAATACCTTCGCCCAAAAGGTGAGGATTTTTCTATTTTAAAAACTCATATATTTGGAACTGTTCCCCCGCCTCCCAGTGTCCTGCTCGTGACCAGTTACTGACTTCTGGTGGACGCAGAGATGTTTTCTCGGCTCAGGACACCTGTCTGGTTGTACAGGCCTGTACTCCACAAGACGCGCCAGGCTATCCAGCTATTATCCTCTCTCTCCCCACTACAAAAGGATAGCATGATCACATCTGGTACTGGTTAACCGTTCTGTGTTGACTATTGAAAATACTTCGTTATGGTGGGAATTATGTAGTTCAAGCCATATTTGGCTGGAAAATTTGAAAAAGAAAGTGCCCATTTGAGAGATGGTCCAAAACAAGACCCGGCTAT
>JALSNW010000044.1 GCA_026986785.1 Deltaproteobacteria bacterium
TGGCTCAAGAGCAGGTAAGCAATAGCCTTCATCACTGAGATTTCCTCAGATGATATCTCTTCGGATTTCTCCATTCAAGGAGAGCTACAGCCCAAAAAAACATATCTAACCTGCTATTATCCCGACAAAAAACTTATCCCGACTTTTCTGAACAATACCTTGGAAATCTTTTCGAGAAGGCGTTTACATCAAACTAATACCAACAGGCCCATGGCAAATCTCACAATATAGGCTAATCTTATATAGAAAAATCAGGCTATTTATCACAGGCCCATAATACATAATAGGAGACGAAAGACCATGAAAAAGCCCTTCTTATCTGTGATACTTTTCTTTTTATACCTATCTCTTCCACTCCCTGACTCCTTTGCACAACCGACCCTTCTGACCGTCACAGTAAAGGCCCATGATGCCAAATTTGTCGGTACGGCTGTTGGTGACCTGGAAATTACGATAAGGGACTATTTCTCGAAGAAGATCCTTTGTTCCGGTTATATAAAGGGTGGGACAGGAGACACGGATATCATTATGAAGAAGCCGAGAACCAGGCATCAAGAGCTTTCACTTGGAAAGGACACTGCGCGTTTTCAACATATCTTTGACATCAAAGAACCCCAAAAACTCCTTATCGAGGTGACAGGCCCTTTGGGGGCAGGGATCGACTTACACACTGAACAGAAAACCATCTGGCTCATACCTGGCATGGACATAAAGGCCGATGGCATCATGTTCACTCTCTATGGACTAATTGTTCATGCCTACTCACCAAGCCCCCATGAGATATTGAAGATTGGGGAGAAAATGCCCCTTGGCGTACATGTAACGCCCATGTGTGGCTGTCCTGTACGGCCTGGCTTCAAGCTATGGAACGCCAACGACTTTTCGATAAAGGCCCTGATTTTTCACAAGGACGAGATTGTAGCCCAAGTACCCCTCAAGTATTCTGGAAAGATCAGCCACTTCGAAGGAGAATTCTTCCCCAAGACTACTGGAGATTATAAAGTCGTCTTCGTAGCATCTGACAAGTCGAATAATCAAGGGGTGGCTATTACGGGCTTTGTCGTAGTCCCGGAAAAGAAATACCATAAACTCCTTGGTAAGTAAGCCAGGTTACAGGGAGAGGGGAATCAGCACCTAATATTTTAACACCTTCTCACAGGATCTTGTTGAAAGGAGGAGCAGAAATGAACAAGAATACCTCCCTGCTCTGCGTGGTTACCACCTGTGGCACAAAAGAGGATGCCGACAGCCTCGCCAGGCTTGTCGTGGAAAGACACATAGCAGCTTGTGCCCAGGTATCCGGCCCCATTACCAGCATATATTGGTGGAAAGGCCAGATGGAGGAAGAACAGGAATGGCAGGTGCGCTTCAAGATTCTGGCATCGAGTTACCAGCTTGTCCAGGATACGATAAGAAAAAATCATCCCTATGAACTGCCCCAGATAGTTGCCTTTGGCATAGAAGAGGCCCTACCAGAGTTTGCCCAGTGGGTTGCAGAAAACAGCGAAGGGAAGTAATTTCCCTCACAATTTCCTCAGGAGATAGAGAGGCGGACACGTATGACAAAAAGGGCGACAGAACTAAAATTTGAAAAATCCGGTGGCCTTGTCCCTGTAATAGCCCAAGACCATTCCACAGGGCAAGTGCTGATGCTTGCGTACATGAACCGAGAGGCCTGGGAGAAAACCCTCGCTACAGGCCAAGTACACTACTGGTCCAGGTCGAGACAGAAGCTATGGCTCAAGGGCGAGACCTCTGGCCATATCCAGGTGCTCAAGGAGGCCTTTGTCGATTGTGACCTGGACACCATACTCGTGAAGGTTGAACAAAAGGGTGGGGCTGCATGTCATACAGGCCATCAGACTTGTTTTTTTAACAGAGTCGATGGCCAAGAACTCAAACCAGAAGGAGAATTGGTTTTTGATCCAAAGGAGATATACGGAAAGTGAACAAGCTGAAACTCGGGATACCCAAAGGAAGCCTTGAAAAGGCTACTATGGAACTTCTTGCAAAATCGGGCTGGCGCATAAATGTCCACCACAGAAGCTATTTCCCAGACATAGATGACCCAGAAATAGCCTGTAGTATATGCCGCGCCCAAGAGATGTCTCGTTACGTTGAAAATGGCACCCTGGACGTAGGCATCACAGGGCTCGACTGGATACTGGAGAACGAATCCGAAGTAGTAACAGTCACAGACCTAATATATTCCAAAGTGAGTAGAAAGCCTGCCAAATGGGTGCTGGCCGTGCCTGCCAATTCCCCATACAAGAGTGCCAAGGACCTTGAAGGCAAAAAGATTGCCACAGAGCTCGTCAATTTCACCAAGCGCTACTTTTCAGAAAGGGGTATCAACGTTCAGGTGGAATTCTCATGGGGGGCAACAGAAGCCAAGGTTGTCTCTGGCCTGGCAGATGCCATTGTGGAGGTGACAGAGACAGGCACCACCATAAGGGCCCACGGCCTTGTGATCATAGAAGAACTCATGGAATCCAATCCAAAGCTCATTGCAAACCCTGAGGCCTGGATGGACCCTTGGAAGCGGAAAAAAATAGAACAGATCTCTGTACTCATGCAGGGAGCACTCAGGGCCGACAGGCTCGTTGGGCTCAAGATGAACTGTCCAAAGGCAAAGGTGCGCGATGTGGTAGCCCTGCTGCCAAGCCTTAACGCCCCTACTGTTTCCCCGTTGTACGATGCCGATTGGTGTTCGATAGAGACGGTTATCAATGAAGGGCATGTCAGAGAACTCGTACCACAGCTTCAGGAGGCAGGCGCCCAGGGCATCATTGAATACGCCCTGAACAAGGTATTATAGTCTCCGTCCTATGACAGCTGCCTATCCGGGCATAAAAAGGGTTGAATTCGTCAAGAGCGTATATGCCCTCAAGGACCTGCCCCAGGACGAGCTGCCAGAAATCGCCTTTGCTGGCAGATCCAACGTGGGCAAATCATCCCTACTCAATGCCATCATGGGCAGAAAAAAGCTGGTCAAGGTAAGTAGCAGGCCAGGCTTTACGCAATCTCTCAATTTTTTCCTTGTAAATGATTCCGCCTACTTCGTGGACCTCCCGGGCTATGGTTATGCAAAGGCCCCGAGACGAGTGGTGAAAAGCTGGCAAGCCCTTGTGGAAGGCTACCTCTCGTCGAGACGAAACCTCCGGGGTGTAGTGTGCATCTTTGACATCCGCAGAAACCTGGACGATCTGGACCTGAATCTTGTAAAATGGCTTCTCTATACAAAAATCAGGCCCTGGGTAGTGCTGAACAAGGCGGATAAACTCTCGACCAACAAGATCCATACGAAGGTGAGACAAATAGGTATCCTACTTCCCCATGAGGTTTCAGAGCCCTGGGTGGTCTCGGCCAGGACTGGAAAAGGTGTGAAGGAAATGGTCCAATCCCTTATACTCCCACAGATAGAAAGACAATGAACCAGTTGACAGGAGAGGCAGAGGGCATGGATACGTTGGATAGGAAACAGACCCCCATGCTCAAACAATATCTGGAGATCAAGGAACAATATCCTGACTGCATCCTCTTCTACCGGATGGGTGATTTCTACGAGATGTTTTTTGAAGATGCCATAACGGCATCCCGAATCCTCGAAATCACTCTGACTTCCAGGGACAAAAAAAGCGACAGCCCTGTGCCCATGTGCGGGATACCCCACCATGCAGCTGCAAATTACATCACCAAGTTGGTCAAAAAAGGCAAGAGGGTAGCTATCTGCGAACAGGTGGAAAATCCCAGGACGGCCAAGGGCATTGTCAAACGTGAGGTGGTTAGGGTCATAACCCCTGGACTAATAACCCTTGACGACGGGCTCAAATCAAGGGAGAATAATTTTCTTGTTTCAGTAGCCAAGGCAGTAAAGGGCAAAAAGATGGCCATAGCTGCCCTCGACATCTCAACTGGGGAATTCAAGGCCACTGTACTCAAAGATAGCGACATGCTCTTGGGAGAACTGTTCAGGCTTCAACCACGAGAGCTCTTACTCCCAGAGTATCTTTCGAATAGCAACCTCGTCACTCGAATAGAACAGGCGCTTCCAGGCATATATATAAGCTGGCGCCAAGATCGCTGGTTCTCTTTGTCCAGGGCCGAAGAGATCCTGAAGGAGCACTTCGAGATCCTCACCTTGGACGGCTTTGGCATGACTGCCATGCCAGAAGCTGTCAGCGCAGCCGGGGCCCTTATCGCCTATTGTAGAGAGACACAAAAGGGCAGGGTGGATCACATCGACAGGATCTTGCCCTATAATCTTGAGAGATATCTCAAGCTCGACGAGGCAACTGTCAGAAACCTGGAACTTATAGCCAACAGCCTTGATGGCTCAGTCAAGGGAAGCCTCTTCTCCATCCTGGACAAGACCGTTACTGCAATGGGAGGCAGGCTGCTCAAGAAATGGCTCCTATATCCTCTGTTGAATATCGATGACATAGAGGCAAGACTTTCCTGTGTAGAAGAGCTCAAGGCCAAGGACCGGATCTGTGCCCAGTTGAGGAGCCTTCTCGAGGATGTCTACGACATGGAACGCCTTTTGGGCAAGATTGCCCTGGGAAGCGCCAATGCCAGGGACCTTTTGGCCATGAAAAACTCCCTGTCGGCAATCCCTGGGATACGGGGATTGCTCTCCAAATTGCTTTCAGCCCGTGGTGCTCAAAACACGCATATGCAAAGCCTTCTTGGGGACACAGACCCCTTGGATGATATCCATGCCTTGATAGATACTGCAATTCGTGACGATAGCCCGGCCCACATGAGAGATGGCCATTTCATCAAAAAGGGTTATAACCCTGAGCTGGACGAACTTCTCGAGATACAAGAAAACGGCAAGCGATTCATTGCAGGCGTGGAGGCAGAGGAGAGACGAGCCACGGGCATAAATAATCTCAAGGTTGGCTATAATAGGGTTTTTGGCTATTTTCTGGAGGTCCCCAAGGGCCAGGCCAAGAATGTACCTGGACACTACATTCGCAAGCAGACATTGGTGTCTGCAGAGAGATATATCACCCCTGAGCTGAAAGAGATAGAGGCAAAGATCCTTACTGCTGAAGAAAGAAGGGTGGAACTGGAACAGGAGATATTCAAATCCATTACCAAAAAAATTGCTGCTGAAGCATCGAGAATCCACTCTACTGCCTCTGCCCTTTCGGAAATAGATGTCTTCTGTGCCCTTGCCGAGGTTGCGGCAGCCAATAATTATGTCCGTCCTCGGGTAAACGTATCTGATTCCATAAGGATAGAGGAGGGCAGACATCCTGTAGTAGAAAGAAATCTCACACAAGGCCCTTTTGTACCAAACGACATAGAATTGAACCACCGGGACAGCCAGCTTATCCTGATAACAGGCCCGAACATGGCCGGCAAATCTACTATACTGCGTCAAACCGCCCTTATCGTCCTCATGGCCCAGATGGGAAGTTTCGTACCAGCAACCCAAGCCCAAGTGGGTATTGCCGATCAGATATTTACCAGGGTTGGGGCTACTGATTATCTATCCAGGGGCCAGAGCACCTTCATGGTAGAAATGAGTGAGACCGCCAATATTTTGAACAACGCCACCTCCAGGAGCCTGGTCATTCTTGACGAAATAGGACGGGGCACCAGCACCTATGACGGCCTGTCCATTGCCTGGGCAGTTGCCGAACATCTCCTTTTCAAAGAAGGCAAAGGTGTAAAAACCCTCTTTGCCACCCATTATCACGAACTTACAGCCCTTGCCGAAAAACATAAAAAGGTGAAAAATATGCATGTAGCCGTGAAGGAACACAAGGAAAGGATATATTTCCTTCACACATTGAGAGATGGGGCCACCAGCAAAAGTTATGGAATACAAGTTGCTGCACTCGCAGGTGTGCCAGCAGAAGTGATAGAGAATGCCCTAAAGGTACTGCGGGAAATCGAGAGCAAGAATAGACTCAGGACCAATATCGTACCATCTGCAGCCATTGAACCTGCGGAATATAAGGTCGTCATTCAAAAAACTCTGCCACTTTCTGTTGACAATTCCAGTACTATAAGAGAAAAGTTGTTGGGCATAAATATAAACAAGATCACTCCCATAGAAGCCCTGAATATTTTGGATGAACTTTGCAAGGAAGCCAGGAAAGAACACTGAAACCTATAAGCACTATCAGAAAATATACCGAACTTAGGGAAAGATCCCACTTCATCAAGGCATTCCCAGCTGTTTTCCTTTTTATCCTGCTCCTACTGAACGGGCTCTGCTACGGGGCACAGGACCAGAACGCAGAAAAACGTTACAAGATGGCCCGCCAAGGATATGACCGCCTGGCCTCGAATGCCGCCCTGAGAAAACACAGGAAGAATTGGCTCAGGGTTATAGACGGCTTTAGAAAGGTATATCTGGCCTATCCAGACGACAAAGACATTGCCCCAAAGGCCCTTTTCATGATGGGCCGCTGTTACAACGAACTTTATGGTTATTCCAGGAGACATTCTGATATCCAGGAGGCCCTCGAGAGGTATCAGGTCCTCACAGAACGCTTCCCAGACAGCAGGTTGGCAGACGATGCCTTATATGAAATAGGGCAGATCTATAAAAGGACAGGTAGGCCAAGCAGCGCCATCCTGGCCTGGAAACAACTCCTGCAAAAATATCCCCATGGAAGCCATGCAAGCCTTGCAAAACACAGGCTTTTGACCATGGGCGTAAAACTACCAAAGGCGAAAAAACATCCCCCTGCCAAGGTATCCAAAGCTCAGAATCAAAAGAAGACAAGCTTGGCAACAGAAAAACATCCGGCCATCATCAAAGACATAAAATATTGGTCTGATGAAGATTATACAAGGGTGGTGATCCATTCATCTCGGCCTGTATCCATAAAAAGGGGGGTACTCCCGGCGAATAAACGGCTGCATCTCCCCAAGAGATTCTTTCTGGACCTGTCCCCGGCTTATAAGAGGTTGGGCCTCAAGGAATACATAAAGATAAACAACAGCCTCCTGAGATCGGTTCGGATTGCCCAATATGCCCCAAAGACAGTAAGAGTTGTCTTCGACCTTGAAAAAACTGAAAAGACCAAGGTCTTTTATCTTCGTGATCCCTTCAGGATAGTGGCTGATGCCTTTGGCTCCCATTATTCCAAGAGGGCGAGCTGCCAGATGACTGTCAAACCCAAGGGCAAAAGTACAACCGCACCCAAGACCAAAGGTGGCTACAAGGGCAAGTTGTCCCTTGCCCAGCAATTGGGCCTCTGCGTCAGGAGGATAGTGATAGATCCAGGTCATGGGGGCAAGGATCCAGGTGCCCGGGGACCTACTGGCCTCAGGGAAAAAGAGGTTGTCTTGAAAATCGCCAAGAGGGTGGCAAAAAAATTGAAACATGACCTTAATTGCAGGGTAATACTTACCAGGAGATCAGACAGGTATCTCCCCCTGACTCAACGTACAGCCATTGCAAATGCCCGCAAGGCAGATCTTTTCGTCTCCATCCATGCAAACGCCGCCCCAACCAAGCGTTTGAGGGGTATAGAGACCTATTTCCTAAATTTTGCCCTGGACGCCGATGCTATGAGGGTTGCGGCACGAGAAAATGCCACGTCGGAAAAACGCATCAGTGAGTTGAAGAGTATTCTCAACGACATAATGAAAAACAGCAAGGTGAATGAATCCTCCAGACTTGCCAGAAAGATCCAGTCCAGCCTGGTAGGCACCCTGAAAAAGCGCTATAGAAATATAAGGAATCTGGGGGTCAAACAGGCGCCTTTCTTTGTACTCATAGGGGCAAGAATGCCCTCGGTCCTGGTGGAGGTCTCCTTCATAAGTAACAGGGAAGAGGAACGTCGGCTAAAATCCCCTGCCTATCTCGATGCCGTGGCCTCTGGAATAGCAAAGGGCATAGAAAGATATATCACAGAAACTAGGATGGCCTATGCCAAATAGGCGCAGGCCTCGACCCCGAGAGTATTAGTGGTTCTCTTGCAGGTATTGGTTTATACGCCTTATTATCTCGGCCTTGTCGGTCGCCCATAAAGGAGCTACGAGCTCCCCCGGGGCCGGATCTCCCGTAAGACGCTGGATGACGGTATGGTCAGGCAGAAGCCTCAAGGCCTGTGCCACCGCCCTGGCATATTCCTCCATGGAGATGGGTCTATAATGCCCCTTTTCAAAAAGCCTGTGTAGCCTACTGGCCCTCACTACGTATAATTCATGGAATTTGACACCATCTATTTCTATCTTGCACAAAAGCCTCACTGTATCCATCATCTCCTTCAAGGTCTCACCCGGGAGCCCAAATATCACGTGGGCACATATGAAAAAAGGATATTGCCTGGTAAGATGAACAGCATCTATGAAATCCTGGACCCTGTGGCCCCTGTTGATCCTCTCCAGAGTGAGGTCGGATGCACTTTGAAGGCCGTATTCCATCCAGACCATGCGTCCCTGGAATATCCTTTGAATCAGATCCAAAACCTGCCTGTCCACACAATCTGGCCTAGTCCCAATAGCCACACCTACAATCTCTGGAAACGATGCAGCCTGGAGATAGCAGGTCTCCAACCTTTCAAGGGGGGCATAGGTGTTCGAAAAAGACTGGAAATAGGCCATAAAGGCCTTGGCTTTGTAGCGTCTTCTGGCCCATTTCATCCCTTCCATGATCTGCTGCCTTATGGATTTACCCTCGTCAAATGCCCCTGTGCCTGAACCTTTGCTGTTGCAGTAGATGCAGCCCCCCTGCCTGGTAAGCGGGTCCCGATTTGGGCAAGAAAGGCCAAGATCAATCGGTATCTTTTGGACCCTCTGGCCGAAATGGCTACGCAGAAATTGATTAAGAGACAGATAGCTCATCTGGGAAATGCTCCTTGAGCCAGGCTATGGCCTCATCCCTGGTCTTTAACACCCCTTCTATTCGTTGGGCCTCGACAGCCCTCAACGCCTCTCCCACAAGGGGCCCTGGTCCTATGGAGAAAAGGGCCATGATATCCCTGCCGTTCACGAGGGGAGGGGCCTTGCTGGCAGGCACGAGTCTTTTTAGATAAAAGTCTTGAATTCTATCGAATAGCTCTGACAATTGTCCATCCAGCTCCTTTGGCTTCATCGGCCCACAGCCTGCCATACTGTCTGCCATGGCCAGGAGGAAAAGGGCTGGATAGGCAGATTCTATCTTTTCCAGAAGTTTTCTCATGGCCCTTTTGGTTGGCCCCCCCTTTCTGAGATCATTCAAGAGATGGAAGGGGCGCATGTGCATCCTGACAAGTGTTTGCACAAACAGGGTGGCTGTCCGAGACCACCTGAGCCGCCTTGAGATCTCCACAGCCATATCTGCCCCTTTTTTATCATGGTTGTAAAACGTAACCCTTCCATCTTCCCTCATGCCTTTTTTTGATGGCTTTCCGAAATCGTGCAAGAACGCAGCCCACTTAAGATAGGGTATCAAGTGCTCGTTTGCCTTCAACCATTGTTTAATCGGGGCACAAGAGGAAAATTTCGAACAGGGATCGCCAACGAGGATATCCATGGTAGAGATTGTCTCCAGGCAGTGGCCCAATACATCCAGATGGTGAAAGCCTGGCTGTTCCACCCCTTCCAGGCCCCTTATCTCAGGTATTATGACTTCGAGGAGGCCGACCTCAAAAAGTCCTTTAAACACCCTGCCAGCCTGATCAGTTGCCATGATGCGTTCGAGTTCGTAATTGATCCTTTCAGCAGCACAGGATTTCAACAACAATGCCTTTCCCTTGACAAGATCCAGTACCCGTTGATGAATAGAAAAATCGAGTATCGCCTTGAATCTGAAGGCCCTCAACATCCGCAAGGGATCTTCCTGGAGGTTTGAAAGGGAGACGGCCTTTATGATCCGCCTTTCTATATCGCCTTGGCCGTCAAAGGGATCGATAAGATATTTTGTCAGCACATCCTTGGGCACCACGAGGCCTGGAGGCACCACTGCTACTTTGGGTGCAATCTCCTCCAAAGGGACTGCCATTGCGTTCATGGTAAAATCCCTATGGGAAAGATCCTGTTCAATCTCCAAAGCCCCCTTTCTAAACCCACTAAAATCAAATGAAAACCCATCCAATACGACGCGCGCCACATCCTCATCTTCATCGAGCAGTACAAAGGCTCCACCTGTCTCAGAGGAAAATGCCCTTGCCATGGCTATGGCCCCTTTGGGAACCACAAGGTCTATATCGTTGGTAGACCTCCCCATAAGCCAATCCCTTATGGGACCACCTGCAATAAATACTGCCCCCTCATTTGACAGAAATTTTATCTTTTGAAAAAGTGCTTTGAGTTCCAATGGATTTCCCGAAATCAGGCATTGAAGAAAAGATAGCCAGCAAGGCATACAAGGACCAGGGCGAAAAGCTTCTTGAATTGTCCAGTGGAGACATGTTCCAGAAGAATCGGCCCAATCTGTGCCCCAAGAAGGCCGCCGAGCCCCAAGAAGGCCCCTGTAGTATAATCTATATTAGAGAGCCTGCCATGAGCGGCAAGGGCCGAAAGGCTTATGATCAAGATGGCCACGAAACTCGTGCCAACGGCCTTCTGAGCCGGGTATCCCAGAAAAAGCAAAAAAGGAACCATCAAGAATCCACCGCCCAATCCAGTAAATGCAGCGCCTGTTCCTACCACAATACCAATTGCCATATATATCAAGCCTTGCATCGAAGAAATACCTCCATTTCACTTTGGACCCATAGCCGAGCCCTGAAAGAGCTTAACAACGCCTTGAACGACCTTCAAGCAGCCTTATCTCATTCTCCACTTATACGTCTTTGCCCACTCAGTAGTTTGTTTCACGTGAAACATAGAGTGATCTTCAGAGAATCCTTTATGGGACTTTTACGACATGGGCCCACTTTCCCTTATTAGTTATTGCAATTGAGCAAGCATGTATTTATAGTTGCAGAAAAATTTTTCTATTGGAGTTTGAAAATGGAGTGTACAACCAACAGACCTGGCTCAGAATGCAGATTCATGGGCAAAAAAGGCTGTACCTTTCTCGGTGGGGCCTGTTTTCAAATAATTGAAAAGTGTGAAGGATGCAATAAGATAGTCGAGACCTCGGCAGGACGCTTTTGTGCTGTGTTCCCTCATCCCGAGATGAAATGGCAAAGAGGTGTTTGTAACTTTGCAAGTCATGTCAAACCAGAGATCCCTCAAGACTCATCTGGGAGGGCCATCAACCCATTGAAGGCTGCCAAAAGGGCATCGAGGGGCAAGTAACCATTCCTGTACAATTCCTGGAAATTCAATGCGCCTCTTTTTTCAACCTTGAATAGAGAAAAGAGGCGCCCTCTTTTTTTGGAGGCCCCTTGCTTTGATCATTCCAAGAGGCCCTGGATCTCGCAGGTCATCTTTTTACTGCTCAAACCGCCATCTAACGCACTGCTATGGTGAAAAAGGCCGTATAGGTACGATAATCACACAGAGAGGGATCGGCTGGAGGCCTCTTTTCCTTCACCATGAGCCTCCATATCCCTGCCTTATCCAGCAAAATCTTTGCAATTCCCTTGCTGTCGGTCTTTGCCGGGCAGGGCAGGGCATCATTGCCACTATCTCCCAGGCGGCTCTTATACAAGAATGCATCCCCAAGGGGCTTGCCGTTCAGAAGTACCTTGACCCTGAGACTGTTGCCCGCCCTTACACCACAGGGATTGTCCAGGGGTATGATCTCCACGGAATGGCCAAAGGACTTTTCGTAGGCGCCATTGGTGGCACGGCCTGCGCAAAAGACCGCCTTTGCAGATTTTTCATACCAGATAGAGCTTATAACGTCCTGGGATTCCTTCTTGCTCTTGAATGTATGCCCTTTCTTTGTCTTTGTGTAATAGCCAGGCTTCATTGCAACACCAACCATGTATACCCCATCCTCTTTTACCTCAATTGGTATACCAGGCCCTTCATCCCTTGGGGTAAGCGGCACCATCGTGCCATCTGGCATCAACACCGATATGGATTGGACGCGCGTGGGTGATAGAAAATCCGAAAAGGGGTAATGGTGGCCCCAGCCGAGATAGGCCTTCACTGCCTGACCAGGCTTTACGAAATGGCTGGAGATGTTTATCCACAGATCATGCGCACGGACAAACGCAGGATACGAAAGAGACAAGGCCAAAACGACCCCCAAAAACGCTATAGTCCTGGGGAGAGGGAATCTCTTTACACTGGCCTTCGTAAGAGCGCGATCCCCAGAAGCCACTTTTTTTTGTTCTGTTGCAAGATAATTGCTCATGTCTTTTCCTCCTTGAATAATCCAGATCAAAACTTCATGTCCAGTTTCAACACATAGGTGTGGGCTGTCCTGAAATTTTCCCTGTCTCCCTTGCTGGAACCGAATAGATTGTCCGCCTCCAGGGAGAGCCTTGCAATCTTTGCAAGGTCCTTGTAGATCTTTGCCCCAACGACTGCGTTGTCGGTTATGGTCCTGGTATTTGCCGCATCCACATACTGTCGTCCCGTATAGTTCAAGGTTACACTCATACCCGTGCCCAGTTCCCTGTTGTCATAGGAGACCATGACCCCGATGGCATGTTCAGGCACGTAGGTCAAGCGCTTGTCGTCGTCTTTGTTCCAGCCGTCTGTGTAGGTGTAGCTCATACGGCATCCAAGGCCCCAGTCAAAGGCTGCCCTGGCAGAAAATTCTATGCCCTGTACCCTGGCACTGCTGACGTTTTTGTATGTAAGAAGAGGCTTATCCTGATAGGTCTGTCCTGTATCCACCCGCTGGACCAGGTCGTCTATGTCATTTCTGAAAAAGGCCAATGAGGTTACTACCTTGTTGGAAAAGGCCAGCCTTTCTATACTCATGGAATAACCCCATGACTTTTCTGGGTCCAGATCGGGATTGGACATTATAAAATAGCTTCCATGTTCATAGGGGGCTTGATAGTAGAGCTGCCTGATTGTAGGTGACTTGAATGCCCTGCCCACTGATGCGCGGAGTGTCGTCTGGTGATCCACCTGCAACATTATGCTGAATTTGGGATTCACCTCCCCGCCAAAGAGGCTATGGTGGTCGTAGCGGACCCCTGGCACAGCCATGATCCAATCGGTTACAGCATATTCATCCTGGAAATAGACACTCCAGGTATGGATGTCCTCGTCCACAGGGATCCTGTCTCCCTTGTTCTCGATCACATAATCCAGGGCCTGCCCCCGGTATTCTCCCCCTGCCATGAGATGATGGCTTTGCCAAAGGAAAAACCCATATCTGATTTCAGCCTGACGCTCAGCCTGGTCACCGTGTTTGTAACCATAGGGATAGCCAGGATAGCCATGCTCGAAATCCCAATCATAGAGGTAGCCGTTCAGATACAATGTGTGGCCATCAACAGGATGCATAGTGGTTTTAAGATCAATTCTCCAGGAATCTTCTTCCCTGTAACCGGTCTTTTCATAGTGACTGAGAAGGGAAGACAGCTCTGCCTCGAATCTATCTGATGGATCGAATTTCAATTTTACAAGGCCTGTGTGGCGATATGAATCAATGGGGTCCTTTCTGATATCCTGGGCCTTTTCATAGTCGTAGCTCAAGAAATATCCCAGGTGGTCGAAGGGTGTGTCCCCAAAGCTGGCATAACCTGTGGCAAGATGCCTGTATTCGCCGTGATCGCTTGGAACCGTAACCTTGCCATTCTTGTAGCGGCTCCTGACCTTATACCAACCATAGCTTCCCCCAGCAGATCCCGAGGGCTTGCGGGATGGCCCCTTGGTAATGATATTTATCACCCCTGCCATTGCATCGCTGCCATAGAGGGCAGATCCCGGTCCTTTCACGATCTCGATACGCTTTATCATGTTCACAGGGATCTGGTTGAGACCTATGCCATATTCCCCCATACCACCGCTTTGGCCTGAGCCTGTCATCCTTTGGCCATCCACGAGGACGAGGCCATAGCCATCATTGAAGCTGAGTCCACGCATAGTGGCCCTCCATGTGTAAGTGCCGAATATATCGTCATGAACAGAGGTAGCTATACCCGGCACCTGCCGTAGCACGTCAAGGACAGTCTGGGCATTGGTCCGCTCAATGTCTTTTTGTGTTATGACTATTGTATCTACAGGCACCTCCTTTAGGGCATGGGGGGTCTTGGTAGCAGTCACTACCACCTCACCCAGCTCCAAGATATCGTCATGGGTGTCTCCTGGCCCCTGGGCCAACACTATTCCGTGAAAAAAGACGCAGAATACCCCCAAGACAGCAAAAAGTGTCCTAAACATGGAAAAACCTCCTCTCCTGGGCCAAATCCAGATCCTATGACCATGACAACCTGGGCATGGCACCTGGATTCAGACCTCTTATTTGATGTTTTGTTTTTCCAGCGCTGGATGTAGCACGTAATTTATTTACGTGCTACGATTATTGACTAAAAAGAAAAAAATTGCAAGAAGAAATCGCACCCATAAAGGGAATAGGGGGAAGAAGATATGACAGTCCAGGAGGCAAATATCCCAGGGCAGACTACTCAGCTCTCATCTGCCGCCATAGCCCATATTCTGGGCAGCCAATCGGCCACCTCCCCTGCCAGGTACCCAAAGGGACCTTGTACCTTGGCAATGAGATCTGCTGCCTTCCCGTGGACAAAAACCCCTATCCTTGCTGCATCCCATGGGGAATAACCCTGAGCAAGAAGTGCCCCAATTATACCGGTGAGGCAATCGCCCATACCGCCTGCACCCATGCCAGAATTGCCACTGGCATTTATAGATACCTTCCCAGAGGGGTCAAAAATCACAGTGGAATATCCCTTTAGGACAACTGTAGTCCCTGTCTCTGTAGCCAACCTTTTTGCAGCGCCTATCCTGTCTGCCTGAACCTCTTTTACAGTGCAGTCCAGGAGCCTGGCCATCTCTCCTGGATGGGGTGTCAATATCCTTGGGTGGCTGCATTTTTTTACTACCTCGAGGGCACCTACCAAGGCATTCAGACCATCGGCATCGACCACCAAGGGAAGGGGACAGCGGCTCATCACCTCTTGACAAAAGATGGTGGCCTCCCTGGATAGACCAATGCCAGGCCCTATACATACTGCCCTTTTTCTCTCGTATAGATCCACAAGACCATCTACCGCATGGAAACTCGGCTCCCCTATGGGCGTTTCCATCAGGCCTTCGGTCATGGCCTCGGTAAGTTTACCAGCGATTATGAACTGGGAACTCCTCGGGGCTGCCACGGTGACAAGACCGGCCCCACTTCTGAGCGCACCCTGGGCGGCAAGACAGGCCGCACCTGTCTTGCCCCTGGAACCTCCTATGATCAGCAGGTGCCCAAAGGTCCCCTTGTGGCCATCAACAGGTCTGGGTTGAAAACAAGCCTTGAACTCGTCTTCCTGAAAGAATTCAGCATAATGTGCTGCCTTGGCTATGGAAGCTGCCGGGATACCTATATCAACTACGCATAGCCTGCCTGTATAAAGCCTGCCTGGCCAGTTGACATGCCCTATCTTGGCTGCGGCCATGGTGACTGTACAATCTGCCCTTACTGCAACACCAAGGACAGTACCATCATCCGAGGACAGGCCAGAGGAAATATCAACGGCCAAGATGCGGGCAGCACTATTGTTGATCATTGAGATGGCCTTTGCGAAATGGCCTGTAACCTGGCGGCTCAGGCCCGTACCGAATATGGCGTCGACGATTACAGGACAGGTTTCAAAAAGGGATTGACGTTCCAAGACACTGACCTCATCTGGACATTCGTAGATCTCAATCCCCATGTTCCTGCAAATATTTAGATTTGTCAGGGCGTCTGCCTTGAACTTCTCCATCTTAGAGAGACAAATCACCCTGACTAAGACACCTTTTTCCTTGAGGTATCTTGCAATCACAAAACCATCCCCACCGTTGTTTCCTGGACCTGCCACCACCAGACAGCCCCCGAGTAGATCATCTGAAAACTGGCTTGTCAATATATCACAACAGCCCCTGCCGGCGTTTTCCATCAACACTATTCCCGGTATCCCGAGACCTTCAATGGTTTGTCTGTCCAGTTCCTGCATGGTTTTTGCGTCCACCAAGAGCATGCTGTTTATTCCTCCACTGTGTATCCGTTTCTGACTGCCCACAGAAAGATGCCCAATATTATCAGGGCTAGACTAAGCAGTTGACCCATGGTGACCCAACCCAAGGCCACGAAACCGAGCTGGGGATCAGGCTCACGAAAAAATTCCAAGATGAATCTAATGATACCATATCCTATGAAAAAGAGAGCAGTTTTCCGGCCAGAGGGCCAAGGCTTTTGACGAAGGGGCCAAAGCAGGCAGAACAACACCACACCCTCCAGCACGGCCTCATAGAGCTGAGAGGGATGGCGTGGCACAAGCCCTCCATCGGGAAATATCATTGCCCAGGGAACATTGGTGGGCCTCCCATATAGCTCACCATTTATAAAATTCCCCAGCCTGCCCAATCCAAGGCCAATTGGTGCCGTTACGCAGAATCGATCAGACCACTTGAAAAAATTGGTTCCATACCTCTTGCAATATAACCAGCCAGCGAGCAGGGCACCAGCAGCACCACCGTGAAAAGACATACCGCCATGCCAGGTGGCCAGGATCTCCAAAGGATGATGGATGAAGTATGGCAGGTTATAGAACAAGACATAGCCAAGACGACCACCAATGATCACCCCTGCAACCAGCCAAACCAGCATACCTTCCAGCAGCTCTTGTTCCCTGGCAATCCTGTCGTGGTTACCAGGCCCCAATTCTTCACGTATCTGTTTCTTCACCAGAAAGAAGGCGGCAACAAAGCCAAAAAGATACATGAGCCCATACCAGCGCAAGGCCAACGGCCCTATATGCACGATGACAGGATCTATCCTTGGATATGGTATCATGGAGGATTCAATGACCCGATCTCTTGTCCCTTAACTTCTTGAGGCTCAAAAGCCTGGAGCCACCGCCCCTGGGACCGCCATCGGGAGAATGATCGTCATCTGTTGGAGGGGACTGTTTGCCCCCTGAAAGGCCCTTGCCCAAAAGCTGGTTTATCAGAAGAAGATACTGGCTCCTCAAGGCAGGAGCAATATCATGTTCCAGCACGAAATATGCGACCCTCCTCCTTTGTACCCTAATGGAGGAGGTGGTCATTGCATTTACCACATGGGGCTGCAACATGACACCTCTTTGTTGATCAAAACTGACTGAGCAGGGAAAATATAGATCAAAAAAAGCGGATTTTTCCAGGGCGAATAGCACTGTCTCCGTCTGTTTATTGTATCGGATCTCTCCAAGGAGCAACCCTACTCCTGATAGTTCCACCAGAACGAGCTCCCTTGCATTCTGCCTTAATTTCATGAAGCCTTGTCCTCCGAATCACCTTTTTTGTGCCTTTTGGACATGTTCCTTTTTCTTCCCCTCCTGCGCCTGCCCCTTGGTTTCTTTTTGGATAGCTTTCGAATACTTTCAACACATATCTCTTCTCTTCCCAGGGCATCCTGAAGACAATTGTATAGCTCAAGGGCCTCTGGAAATGTAGCCTTGTTATAGACCCTCTTCTGCCAGCTCTTTTTCCCTGCACAGAAGTCCAATGGCCAATGACTTGACAACAACTGGGCCATCAAATCCCTATCCGATCTCTTGAAGTCATAAGGTAGAAACAGGGTATCCAATATGGCCCGCACCTCATAGGTTGGCCAACGAACCTTCTCTGGCTTCAATATCTGCCACTCTGGCATGAAGTGGAGAAAGGGACTGGCCAGGGCGGAAAGGAAAAAGGCATCACTAAACTGGCGTCCCTCTTTCACCATATGATCCACCCTTGCCAAGACCTTGAAAAGTATCCCCCTGATGGCCTTGCCATGTCTGCTGTCCAAAAGGCCTTTGAATGCAGGCAGAACCTGGTGAAACAAGCCGGAATCGATCATGTAGTGACTCCAGGGGGCACTGAATCCAGATTTTAGATCCTTCAACCACTCGTCCCTGACCCTGGGCACTGCACACAGCTTGATCTTTGAGATATGAAGGCAAAGGGCCTGCCATGTGCCTTGATCTATGGTAAAGCCTGTACGCGCTGCATGGCGGATTGTCCTCAGCATCCTCACTGGATCTCTGATAAAACGCCGCTCTGGATCTCCGATGGTCCTGATTATGCCCTGTTTCAGGTCCTCCATTCCACCCACGAAATCAATTATGCCAAAATTTGCAATATTGTAAAACAGACCATTGATGGTAAGATCCCTCCTGAAGGCATCTTCTCTCGGGGTACCAAAGATATTCTCTGCCCCCAAACCCTCCCGGGCAGCCTCTCTGTCGTCCAATTCTATCTGTTTTCTGAACGTGGAGACCTCTATCACCTTGCCACCGCGAAAGTAGACATGAACCAGGCGAAATCTCTTGCCAATGATACGACTATACCTAAAAAGCCTCCTGATTTCTTCAGGTGTTGCATCAGTGCCTATGTCAAAATCCTTAGGGACCTTGCCCAAGAGAAGGTCTCTCACGCTTCCACCCACGAGGTAGGCTAGGTATCCATGATCTTTCAACCTGTAGAGGACCTTCAAGGCCTCTCTATCTATGTTCTTACGACTGATACAATGATGGGGCCTGTCGATGAATCTGGGCTTTAGCTCCATGTCCTTGAAAAGGCAAAGCTGGCCGTCTTCTTGGCTCTTGGGCCTTTCCATGAAAAAGCAGTTCCGTTTCTTTTTCCGCCTGTGATTTTTCAGTAGACGACGACTATATTTTCTGGGTGGCGACATAACAATAAGAGGAGGCAAGCATCAACGGGACTTTTTAAAGGCGTTCGTATCAATTCCGTATTTTTTGATCTTGTAATTGATGATCCTTAGGCTCGAATTTAGGAGCCTTGCTGCCTTTGTCTGGTTCCCTCCAGTCTCTGAAAGGGCCTCCATTATCAACTCCTTTTCAAAACCTGCCACAGCATCTGCAAAGGATTTTCTCCGACTGGACAACTCTCCATCTTCACCAGAAAGCTGAAGACTGGCAGGCAGATGGTGTATCCTCAAGACATTTTCATCACAGATTATAATGGCTCGCTCAATATAATTTTGAAGCTCCCTAACATTTCCAGGCCAGTTGTACTGCATGAGACAATCCAGGGCAGCCTTGGAAAAACACTTGATCTGCTTGCCATGCTCCTTTGAAAATTTCTCCAGGAAGTGTTCTGCCAATAGGATTATATCTGTCTTCCTCTCCCTCAGAGGCGGCAGATAAATCGGGAATACATTTAGACGATAATACAAATCCTCTCTGAATTCACCTCTTTCCATGGCCTCTTCGAGATTCTTGTTCGTTGCTGCAATGATCCGGCAGTTGATCCTGATGGTCTTTGTATCACCAACCCTTTGAAATTCTTTGTCCTGGATAACGCCGAGGAGCTTCACCTGGACACTGTGAGGTAGATCCCCTATTTCATCGAGAAAGATAGTCCCCTTGTTGGCGAGCTCGAATCGCCCCTTTTTTTGCTGAATAGCACCTGTGAACGCCCCCTTGGCATGGCCAAATAGTTCACTTTCAATGAGGGTCTCTGGCAACGTGGAACAATTGACGTTTACAAAAGGGCCCTTGGCCTGGCGACTGTTGAAATGTATGGCCTTTGCCACCAGGGACTTACCAGTACCGCTTTCACCCCTCAAAAGGACAGTGGCATTGCTTTCTGCCACACGCTGAACCATCTCGTAGACCTCTTGCATCTGGCTGGAATTGCCTATTAGGCTGCCGACCCGATATTTCTCAGCGAGGGCCATTCGCAATTTCCTATTTTCACTCAGCAATGACTGCCTTTCCACGTTGGCTTCGTGTAGACGAATCACCGATTGGGCAATCAGGCTGCTTATAATGGTAAGAAGCCTCAAATCGTCCTCGAGAGAGACATCAGGGGCTGCATACCGGTCGATACTAAGGGCACCAATGGTATAGGAGCCATGATTGATGGGCACACATATAAATGACACGGGCCTGTCCTGTCTTGAAACAGCCCTGGTCCTGGTGCGATTCAAAAATCTTGGATCCTTGGTGATATTTGGAATGACAATGGGATCACCCGTGGCGACAACGCGACCAGTTATACCTTCACCCAATTTATAATGGCCACGCCTCCTGGCCTCTGCAGTGAGTCCATGGGCCACTTCTATCTGGAGTTCTGAAGAACCTGGCTTGAGTAGAGTTATCGTGCCTCTGACCATGCCCAGGTGATCTGCCATTATCTCCAATACCTTGTTGAGGGCTGCCTTGAGCTTCAGATTGCCGGAAAGGGCCCTGGTCACCTCATAGAGACATGACAATTCGGTTATCTGACGTCTTTCAGACAGCTTTCCCCCATGAAAATAATCTATTTCCTGTGCTCGACGGCCCTTTTTCATAAGCAGACACTTGGTCATCTTTCCTCTATTATTGCGAGGCAACTTTACAAGTTTATTACAATTTTGCAATATTTTTAAGATCTGCTAACAAAAGACTGCCCCTGAGAAATTGAAGATCTTGTCCAAGAACAAGGTGCATGAGAAAAAAAATAGAGACATCCTATTGATATTTCGAGGGTTATTTTTTGAGTGCAATACAGTCATCGTGCAATAGGACAACCTTTGGAAGTAGATAAAGGAAAATACAGGCCCATAAGATAGCTTGGCACTATGACCTACAAAAGAGTGAATCCCGGAAACCTTTGAAGCCTTCCAAAAGTTAATGTAAAATATTGGAACCTGGTATCAGAACTTCCATACAGGTTATCAGGATCAACACTCAACCCAGGGACTCCAGTTGGTTGCAGTCCAAGACCACATATCTTCTTAGAGAAAGGAGACAGCCATGGAAAACACAGGAATTACTGTCACAGAACATCTCCTGCTCCATCAAAAGCAGAGCCCGATGGCCACAGGCCAGTTCACCAGGCTCCTTACAGAATTGATATTTTCTGCGAAAATCATATCCAGGGAAGTGAACAAGGCAGGTCTTGTGGATATCCTTGGCCTTACCGGAGAGATAAACGTCCAGGGTGAACAGGTAAGAAAACTGGACGACTTTGCCAATCGTGTACTTATCTACCGGATGCAGCAAGCGGGGATACTTTGCGCCATGGCATCAGAAGAGAATGCAGACATTATCGAGGTACCTGAAGACCGTCCAAAAGGCGACTATTTGCTTGTCTTTGATCCCCTGGATGGCTCTTCGAATATTGATGTGAATGTCAACATTGGCACCATATTCTCTATCAGGAAAAAAACCAGTGACAGGAATTATGTAACCCTCGACGATTTCTTACAAAAAGGCTCTACACAGGTAGCAGCCGGCTATTTCATCTATGGCCCAAGCACCATATTGGTATATACCACAGGGAACGGGGTGGATGGATTTACCCTGGATCCATCTGTAGGTGAATTTCTATTGTCTCATCCATCCATCAAAATCCCAGAACGGGGGAAGGTCTATTCTGTAAACGAGGCCTATACATGCTATTGGGACGAAAGGGTCAAGGCTACAGTCAACTATTTCAAGAGCCCGGAGAATGACCGGGGCAAGCCCTACACCTCCAGGTATATCGGCAGCCTGGTGGCTGATTTTCACCGGAACCTTTTCTATGGAGGGATCTTCATGTATCCTGCTGACAAAAAGGATCCCGCCAAACCCCATGGCAAACTGAGGCTCCTGTGCGAAGCCGCCCCTCTGGCATTCGTAGTGGAACAGGCAGGAGGAGCAGCCACAGACGGTACGCGCCGCATCCTAGATATCAAGCCAACAGCACTGCATCAGAGAGTACCCCTGTTCATAGGCAGCAAAAAGGATGTGGAAAAGGCCACTGATATAATGTCAGGGATCTGAAAAGCAATGGCTCCTCCATGGCATGCGATAAGGCCTACCGGGCTTGTATTTTCTCAGTAAATGATAATATTGCTGGAGGCAGATGATTGAATTTTAACAATACTTAAGGTAAGCAAAACACTAAACACTACAACAAGGAGATATCATTCGTATCATGAACAATGTTCTTAAGACCTTTATATTACTTGCTGGCCTCACAGGCCTCTTCATGGTGGTTGGCAGGATGCTTGGCGGCCAACATGGAATGATGATCGCGTTTGTAATAGCTGCTGCAATAAATCTTGTTACCTACTGGTTCAGTGACAAGTTTGCCCTTAAGATGAGTAGGGCAAGGCCTGTCAGCGAACAAGAGGCCCCCCAACTACACGCCATAGTGGCCAGCCTGGCCCAAAGGGCAGGCCTGCCAAAGCCAAGGGTCTATATAATCCATAGCCAGACTCCCAATGCCTTTGCTACCGGCCGAAATCCAAGCCATGCTGCCGTGGCAGTGACTGAAGGCCTCCTTCAACTCTTGAACAGAAAAGAACTGGAAGGGGTACTGGCCCACGAACTTTCCCATATCAAGAACAGGGATATCCTTATAAGCTCCATTGCTGCCGTAATAGCTGGGGCCATCAGCTATATTGCCTCCATGGCCCAGTGGGCCATGCTCTTCGGCGGCAGCCTTGGCGGTTCATCAGACGATGATGACGGCGGTGGCATAGGGGTATTACTAATGATGATAATTGCACCCTTTGCCGCAATGCTGATTCAAATGGCCATTTCAAGAAGCAGGGAATTTCTGGCCGATGCCACCGGGGCAAAGATCTGTAGCTGCCCAGAGTATCTGGCAGGTGCACTAAAAAAGCTGGAAGAGTGGAACCATAAAATACCCATGGATGTCAATCCGGCAACAGCACAGATGTATATCGTAAACCCCTTGACAGCCTCTTCCATTGCAAAGATTTTCAGTACCCATCCACCTATTGAGGAACGCGTTCAGAGGCTCATGGCCATGGCAACCCAGATGCACTGATACATCTTCCAAAATCAAAGTGGATATTGCCCTGATCTCTCCCCCATGGCCTCTTTTCAATAGGCCTTCCATCCAGTTAGGTGCATTGAAGGCCTTTTTGAAAGAAAAAGAACCAGGGATGAAGGTGAGGGCGTATCACCCTTATCTCAGGCTTGCCACTACCATAGGCCTTGAGGACTATCTCAAGATCAGCCAGTCCAGTTGGGCTGCAGAGGCAGTTTTTGCAAAGCTACTCTTTCCTGGCCACGAGGGACCTGAGGAACTCTTCTACAAGGCCCTTGGCAGGAAATTTGGCAAGGGGAAAAATCCTGATTTTGAAAGGGTGGTTTCCCAGGCAGAGGCCATTGTGGACAGATATTTCTCCCCTGGACACTTTGCCTTTCCCAGGATGACAGGTATCAGCCTGTGTCTTAATCAGCTGACCGCTGGGCTCTATATTGCAAAGAAGATAAAGGCACAGGCCCCAAACACCATTATTGTACTGGGTGGGGCGAGTTGTTCTGACGTGATAGGACAAAGCCTCCTAGAGATATTTCCCTTCGTGGATTACACCATCACTGGGGAGGGAGAATTGCCACTTCTCGAGTTGTGGCGATATCTCATGGGAAAGAAGAAGACTATTTCAAGTAGTGCCATCTGCTCCAGGACCAAAGGGGATGACAAACCGAAGAAGGATCAGATCCCTGAGCTCGACCAGTTGCCGCTGCCTGACTTTGACGATTATTTCCTGGAGCTGTCCCAACTGGGCGGGACAGGGGCTGGCATTTCACCTCTGATACCCATTGAGGCCTCCAGGGGCTGCTGGTGGGCAAGATGCAACTTCTGTAATCTCAACCTCCAGTGGAAGGGATATAGGGCCAAATCCAGCCAAAGGGTTGTTTCTGAGATAGATTACCTGAGCAAGAGATACATGGTTCTTGATTTTGCCTTCATGGACAACTGCCTCCCCAAGAGACAAGCCCCGAAAATCTTTCAGCTTTTGAGTAGGCAGAAAAAGGACTATTCCTTTTTTGCAGAGCTCAGGGTAGGACATAGCAGGCAAGAGCTTGGCCAAATGGCAGCCGGGGGGCTCAAGGATGCACAAGTTGGCATTGAGGCCCTCAGCACCCGACTCTTGCAACGACTCAACAAGGGGAGCTCTGCCATTGACAATCTCGCAATCATGCGCCACTGCACTGAATGGGGGATCGAGCTTCAGGCCAACCTAATTCTCCATTTCCCAGGAAGTTCCGATGAAGAGGTAATGGAAACCTTGGAAAATCTGGATTTTGCCTGGCCTTTTTCTCCACTGAAGACCGTCTCTTTCTGGCTTGGGGCAGATAGCCCGGTATACAGGGAGCCTGAGAACTTTGGCATCTATAACATCAGAAACCACGGCTTTTATACCCTCCTATTCCCCAGAGATACAGCCAACGGCTTGAGGCCTTTGATCCTCGAATACACAGGAGGCAGAACCAGACAAAAAAACATGTGGAGGGCTGTGGAAAAAAAGGTTGCCGAGATGAACAAGGCCAGATCCAGGATGAAAATCAAAGGAAAACTCCTCGGGTACAGAGATGGCGGGGAGTTCATCACGATAAGGCAGATTCTACCCGATGGCCGCATACTTAGACACAGGCTTTCCGGCCTGTCCCGCAAGCTCTATCTTGCCTGTCTGGAACCAACAGCCGTGGAACGCCTCGCAGAGCTGGCAGAGGGTACAGGGATGGAGAGGATCGACAGTTTTGTAAATGTGCTTTGTTCGAAAAGGCTCATGTTCAGAGAGGGCCACAAGGTCCTTTCCCTGGCTGTCAGGGAAAAGATACCTGTGCCAATGGACAGGATCCCATAATGAGTACCTGTTGGCTAATTGAAAGACGGGATCTCTTTCTAAAAAACATGGTCAAGGACTTTCTTGAATCCTGTTTCTTTTTTGCTGAACTGAAGGAACATACATCCAAATATGGCGTGAGGTATGAGGGCCTCGATTTCTGGGTCGGTACTGAACAGGCCAAAGGGCAGCTTTGGCGCCTAAAAGACCTATGCCACTTGCTGTGGGGTGACTGTGATCCCGTTGCGGAAAAAGAGGGCTTCATGCTGGATTGGATGGTAGGGGCAATCTTCCATGAGGCAATGAAATTAAAGGAAAACGCCTACATGATGAAACGCTACAGGGAGTCCTATCCCCTGGAGGATATGGCCCCACTCCAGGCCAATGGCAATGGAGAAGATCAGGGCATGGAATTTTTCGAAGAAACTGCCCATGAAATCCACAGGGCTATCAGGAGAATAGACCTACTCGTGCGCCATGCCCAAGAATATCTCATTGCAGTGCTGAAAAGGGAAAGGGCCAATGCCCTCCTTGTGAGATATCTTCTCGAGGCAAGAGTACGGTGCGAAGAGCAATGGTCTAAATCTGTAGGGCCTGAACGGTTACTCCAGGCACTTTTCCCAAATAGGTTGGATAGGGCGTATTGCCTTGCTGGAGAAAGCTATCTGGAAGGCAGTTGGTTCATCGAGGCCAGACATGCATTTGAACAGGCCCTCAAGATAAACCCTGATTGCCAAGAGGCAAAATCTGGGCTGAGACTCATTGAAAAGCGGCTAAGAGAGATAGCAGCACTACTGGAAAAGGAATACGAGCTCCAGACCAAGAACGGCAATTCAGCCAAGGTGGAGTTTGGACGAAGCCAAGCAAACAGCAAAAAAGATTAGTCCCATGGCTACCGACACGCACTTGAGAGCATTGGCAAACTTATAGAAAGTGTATCAAAGGCCGATTTTTAGGGGGGATCGAAAGAAAAATCACGTCAGAGTTGAATGAGAGGCGATGATGGCCCTGGCAAGTTCTTTGAGCTTGATACTCTGCCTTCTGCTCTCTTTTTGCATGAGTCTCATGGCAGCCTCTTCCTCAATACCAAGGTGTTTCATCAAGATCCCCTTGGCCTTTTCTATGAGTTTTCTTGCCTCCAACTCCTCGGAAAGGTTTTCCACCACGCCCTCCAGGGCATTTATGGTCTGGGCTATAGACTTGGCCATTTCGATTGCTGGGACCAGGTCGTCCAGATGCACAGGCTTCACCAGATAACCCAGGATGCCTCTCCTCTTGGCCTTTTCAACCAGATGCCTCTCTGCATAGGCTGTTACGAGTATTATGGGGATAAATGAGCCAGGATGACCATTTATGGCCTTGGCAGCCTCAAGGCCGTCTAACAAGGGCATCTTGATATCCATGAGGATCATATTTGGATTCAATTCAGCCGTCTTCTCAACGGCCTCCAGGCCATTAGAGGCGATTCCCACTACCTTGTAACCAGCCTCCTCCAATATGGTCTTGAAACCTTCAGCTACAGCCTTGTCGTCATCGGCAAGAAGGATGCGGAGTGCCTTGCTGCTTCCCAGCAGTCTATTTGCTTCTCTTTTTGTATCAGACTCCCCAGCCGTCACACAGTCTCCCAAAGATATTTTTTATAGAAGGGATTACTCAGGAAAGAAACAAAACGATGACCAATACACCACCTACCCAAAAAATAAGAAGAACTGGCTGGGGGACTAGGATTCGAACCTAGACTAGCAGATCCAGAGTCTGCGGTCCTGCCGTTAGACGATCCCCCAGCAATCGAACATGAAATATAGAGGCGGGTTGATTTCTTGTCAAGAAGCATACAGGTTAAATATATTTTTCACTCTTCTACCTTATAACCAGACCTGCATACCCCACCACTCTACTGTAGTCACCATTTATATCACCTGAGTTGGCATACTTGATGAGCTCCGCCTCTCTGGCACCCAGTTGATTGGCCGCCTCCATAGTAATGGTTGTGGGTATGTAACCACACATGGAGATACCGTTATCCTTTACCGTGTTATAGAGGCCAGCCGGATCAAGGGCCAAGATCCTCTTTATTGCCAAGGTATCCAGCTCCTTGGCCGTTTCTGCCGGTATATAATGGCTCATGTCAGTGCTCGCCACCAAGAGAACAGGCTGACCAAACGCATCCACGGCCGAGGCCACAGCCGCACCTATCTCCAAACAGGAATTCAAGTCCAGAGGGCCCAGACAGATGGGAACTATCTTCAGAGCAGGCTGGAGATATTGGAGAAAAGGGATCTGTACCTCCAAGGAATGCTCATAGAGATGTGCCTGATAGCCCTGCTGCAAAACGCTTGAGCGCCTCAAAATCTGCATGGCAAGCTCACTGTCCACCTCCACGTCCCCCAGGGGCATCTGCCAAATACCCTCTGTCATTATTTCGGCATACGATCCATACCCGGTATGGTTTGGCCCCATGAGAACCACACATTCTGGTATCCTCACCCTGCTGAAGACGGCCCCAGCCACATGACCGGAATAGATGTAACCTGCATGGGGACTAATGGCTGCTATTGCCGGTTTGGCATGGACAGTGGTGGGAATAAGTTGAGAGAGCTCAGATCTGAGCCTCCGGGGATCACCATCGTAAAATTGATTTGCTACTGCTGGCTTTCTCAAAAGCATTTCTTTCTCCTGTTGTTAAAATACGGTTTCGGGGTCTGGACTGACAAGAGAAAAATACCCCAATGTATGTTAATAAGAAAATAATCATGGTGTCACTGCTGTCCAGCCAGTCATCTCTTCAGGCCTCGAGAGTCAGAGACAACTGCTACCATTTTTTCAACCTGTCGACCCTCGAGACCCGTATATCTCATCACTTAATGGGGGATCTGCCTCTTTTGATCCACGAGCCAGACACTGCCCACAGGCTTTGGCGGCGTGCAAGGGATGTGTTCAGGCGAGTGATATTCCTCCAGCGATCCGAAAGGCTCATGGAGATTGCCAAAAGACAGATCCTTGTAAATGACGAGACAGGTTCATCCTTTCCCAATGGCCAGATATGGTGGGCCAAAAGCCTTACCAGGGCCAAGGGTAGGATGCAGAGGCATTGGTATGCAGACGAAGGGGGTATTTACCTCTGCATAGCAATCTATCCATCCCTATTCCAGGAAGATGTGCATTTCTATAACATTGCAACAGGGCTTTCCATCTGCCAGATACTCAGAGAATGGGGGGTTGATGCCCACATACGATGGTTGAACGATGTACTCATAGAGGGAAAGAAGGTTGCAGGCGTCCTGGCAGAAACTATCGTAACTCCAAGACTCAATGAACACTACCTCCTGACAGGCATAGGAATAAATGTCAACCAAAACGCCTTTCCAACCGAGATTACACAACACTCCACTTCCCTGTTGATAGAGACAGGAAGGAAATGGCCCATCATGGAACTCGGCACCCATATCATTTCGAGGATTGCACTCAATTTTGCCCTGCTTCACGAATGGCAGGCCACATCCCTTTCAGAAAGTTACTCAACTCGGCCAAATCCCGTGATAATGGCCTATAAAGGCCTGAGTAACCTTATAGGTAGACGGATTCGCTTTGGCACAGACCTGGAAAAAGAGAGGGGCACGGCTGCCACTGTATTGGACATCTTGCCAGATGGCAGCCTGGAGTTACTCCTGGCAGATGGGACCGAGGCAATAATCAATACAGGGGAGATCCGTTACGATACGGGATCATGAGGAAGCTTGGAATCTGCATTCTGAGCAAGATATCCCTCTATGAACCTGTCTATATTGCCATCCATGACATCGTTGACATTTCCTGTCTCTATCCCTGTACGGTGATCCTTGACCATCTGATATGGATGCATGACATATGAACGGATCTGACTTCCCCAGCCGATATCCTTCTTCTGATCATGGAGGCGCTGTTTTTCCTGGTTTCTCTTTTCCCGTTCCAGTTCATACAGCCTGGCCTTCAAGATCTTCATGGCTATGGCCTTGTTCTTGTGCTGACTCCTTTCATTCTGACATTGGACTACTATGCCTGTGGGGATATGGGTGATCCTGACGGCTGAACTCGTCTTGTTGACATGCTGGCCGCCAGCACCACTTGCCCTATAAGTATCGATCCTGAGGTCTTTTTCATCGATCTGCACATCTATGGATTCGTCCAGCTCTGGCACCACGAAAACCGAGGCAAAAGAGGTATGCCTCCGCCCAGAGGCATCGAATGGAGAGATCCTGACAAGGCGATGTACACCAGCCTCTGATTTCAGATACCCATAGGCAAACTGCCCCTTGACGAGGAAGGTGGCACTCTTCACCCCTGCCTCTTCACCTGGCATCAGGTCCAACATGCGCACCTCAAACCCCTGGCGTTCACACCACCTAAGGTACATGCGAAGAAGCATGTCTGCCCAATCCTGAGCCTCAGTGCCCCCGGCACCTGAATGTATGGTTACTATGGCGTTGTTGATGTCGTGCGTACCAGACAATAGCCTTTGGAGCTCGACACGCCTGATCTTCTTTTCAAGTCTCGACAGCTCTGTACGAACCTCCTGGAAGGTCACCTCGTCATCCTCCTCCTGGGCCATCTCCAAGAGGAGTTGCAGCTCTTCTAACTTTTCCTCCAGCTCTGCCACGGCCTCCTTCTGCCTGGTGATCAGGGAGCGTTCTTTCAAGAGCTCCTTGGACCCCGGACTCTCCCAGAAACCCTGCTGCAGCATCTGCTTCTCTATTTCAACAAGACGCTGATCGAGTTTTTGACGATCAAAGATAACCTCTTAATATAGCTATTTTTTTTGCAACGTCCGCAAGCCTACTCTTCAAGTCCTGAATATCGATCGATACCTGTTTCTGTTGTCTATCTACCATGGATGTCCCCCTTTGTTATATTTGAAGAAGTTATAAAATAATTTATTAGAACAAACAACAAATTCAGGGCAAGAAACCAGTGGGCACCATATCTGACAAAAGGGGTTATACCATAATCGATATCCACGAGACCTGTAATATAACAGGGTTTAAAAAGATCCGTAGATGCAGATATCCGACCTTGAGGAGATATGATCCTGCTTACCCCTGTATTGGCTGCCCTGACGAGCCAGCGCCTGGTCTCTACTGCCCGAAAGATAGCCATGTCTGCATGCTGATAGGGCGCCGCTGTCCTGCCAAACCATGCATCATTGGTTATGACTGTCAGGATATTGGCCCCAGCAAGGACCTCTTTTCGAGAAATGGCTGGGAATATACTTTCAAAACAGATCATTACTCCAATTTTAAAAGGCTTGCTCACCAGGGGCCTCGAGTTGGTTCCAGCAACGAAATCTCCAGCCGTTGGCAGAAAATCCCTTGCCCAGGCAGTAAGCCTGCCCCAAGGCATGTATTCTCCAAAGGGAACGAGATGCTGCTTATCGTATCTGCCCCTGAATGAACCGTCTGGCCCAACTATAAATGCACTGTTTCTGTATCGAAGGTGCCCACCAGGGTCATAGAAATAGGAGGGACCTCCAAAAAGGATAGAGATCTCGAGCTCCTTGGCAAACCCCATGATCTCCTGCCTCAAATGGCCTTGCTCCTGGAAATAAAAAGGCATGGCCGTCTCTGGCCACACTACGAGTCCCAGGGCAGGAAAACGTGATTTGGCCTCCTGGGTCAGCCTCTTGTAGCGTTCTATAGTGGCATGCCGGTATTGGGGATTCCACTTGATACTCTGATCGAAAGAACCCTGAATGGCAGCCACCCTGATCCTGCCCTCTTTTGCAATAGAAAGCATGTGATCACCATAGATGAACACAAATGTCATCAGCACTCCCCAAAAGGCCAAAGAAAGGCTCACCATACCTATCCTTTCCCTTGTGACATCTCCTTTCTGGAACAACAGAAATAGTCGCCAAAGTACTATATTTGAAAAAAAGACGATGAAGCCTATGCCATAATGGCCCCATAGATCTGCTGTCTGGATCAACCAGGGACTATGGGACAGGCTATAGCCAAGGGCAGCCCATGGAAAGCCACTGAGAAAACTACCCCTGAGTGCCTCTAACAATATCCACAAGGAGCTAATGGCCAACATGGCCGTTAGGGAACCCGGTTTAAAGGCAATAAAAGATCTTGTCAGCCAGGCCCACAGGCCAGGGAAAAGGGCAAGATAGCACACCAGAAGAGCAAATATGGCCCAAGCAGCAGGCATTGGGAGCCTGCCATAGTTTGCTATGGTTGGGGCAATCCACCATAGCACAGGGCCAAAAAAGAAGGCCCCCCAGAAAAAACCCAGACGGAAGCTGTCCCTTTTTTCTACCCTATAGGTTGCGTGTAAAAAGGGTATGAGGGCAACAAATGGCACAGGCCATGCGTGCTGTCCCAGAAAGGCTGAGGCCAAAGCCAAGGCAGAGAATGCAGCCAAGAAGAGATTTGCCACTTTTCATCTGTTACTTACAGATTATGACATCACCTGATGTCTTGAGCCTCGATCGTCATCCATGGGTATCGTAGGAATAGAGGATCTGCTTCTCCAAGGGGATGCGCTTCTCGGGTAGCCTTGGAGGGGGCCAGTCGGATGTCAATTTTATGAGTTCTGCCCTGGAAGGAATGGCATCCCAGCCGTAACCCACGGCCTTTTTTTTCTTGACGTCGATAAAGGAGGCATCAAAGAGATTTGCCTGAACAGCCCAAGGTATGATGTAATCCTTTTCAAGAAGCCTGGCAGCTGCTACGGTTCCAGACTCCCTTGTTATGACAGAACCAGGCCCTCCACGCAAGATCATCAACGACCTGCCGTGTATCCTAACAACCAAGTCCACATAGGAGATGACCTTTTCATTGTTGACTTCCAGTTTGATTTCCCGATCGAGCTGGAAGTCATCTATCCTATAACCCTTCTCATTGACGAGAAACTTTGCGAGCTTCTGCCTTATCCTTTCCCTGTCAGTATCCAGAACGAGCCTGCCCGTAAGGAAACAGGGTATCTTTACAAATAGGTCGTCCGGATTTACTCGAGTCTGCTCATGCATATCTTGTTCTCTATGTCCTTTTGGCATTTTACTGTTATATTCATTTACACAGCCTTATATTGTCAATAAAAATCGTGACGGGTCTGCTGGGTGAGGCAATAAAAAACATGAAGGCGCAGACATGTGCCGTATCCAGGTGTCTGCCTGTGCCAGAGGTGGTAAGCCTGGAAAAATCGAGCACAACATAATTCATGCCATTTTTCAACAATATTCGCTCGTTTATTCTGTCCTCATAAGGTGGATTTATCACATCATCTATCCTGAAGGTCACAGGCAGAGGCCTTTTTGCTGGATTAAAGATATCCAATCTTATTGTCCTTGTCCCTTTCCAAGAGCCCTTCAAATCTGCCATGAAAAAACCTGGATAGGTCTCAGGGGGGTACATCTGGACCTCCAGGCTAAACCTTCCATGGGTGACATGCTGTCGGCTTCTTTGATACCAGGTGTGACATCTCCATCCAAGACCTTGAAGGTCCTTTTCATCCTCGAAATCATAAATGAGCCTACAGCAACTATTTCCTCCCTGAGCTGAACAGGAAACAAGCAATAACATACCCTGAGACAGCAAGAATATTGCAAAAAGGAGAGTGATGGTCTTCATGGGCTATCTCAGACCAGACAAAGTGACGTATAATCGAGCCTAAGGGTTTTCTCTCCTGCAAGGTCGAAAAGCACCTTCACCCTTACCCTATCCGGTACAGCCAAAACCGTGCCCTTTCCAAATATGGAATGGCGAACCCTGTCCCCAGGCTGAAAAAAACCATCAGGTCTGGCACTTGGCGCCGGGCCTTGGCGAGATCGAGCCTTCTTCTGGGGCATGGCCCTTACAGATCGCTCACTTGCCACCTGCTGTGTCTTCGTTCTCCTCTTTTGCCTTGCAAGCAACCTTTCCGGGATCTCGGTCAAGAACCTGCTTGGGCGCGCAGGCATGAGACCAGCTCCCTGCACGTTGATAAAGGCAGGGTAACAAAAATAGAGATGATCCTTTGCCCTGGTGGAGGCTACGTAAAAAAGCCTCCTTTCCTCTTCTATCTCCTCTGGCCTGTTATCCGCCATTGGAGAGGGAAAGCGACCCTCTGCCAGGCCAATCACAAATACTACCTTCCATTCGAGCCCTTTTGCAGAATGCATGGTGGAGAGGACAACCCTGCCTGCATCTTTGTGAAGGGCGTCTTTCTCCGGGGGATCAAGGGCGAGATCTGCCAGAAATTCCACGGCATCAGGGTAATTTGCAGACATAGCCTTTAGTTGGGCCAGTTCCTGCATTCTCCTGGGATGATCATCGCTGTAGTTGTCTTCAAGATAGGGCCTGTACCAGGAGATAAGCTCATCCAGGAGCCCTGGTAACTGGCCGGAAAAATCTTTGAGGGAAACAAGGAGCTCTCCAAGATTTCTCACCTCACGGGCCCACATGGCCTTGCCTTTGAACTCCGTCAGGGCCTCCAAGGGGTCTTGGGCCTTCATCATCTGCCCAAAGACCTTATCAGCACTCTTTGGGCCCAATCTGTCCATCAGGAGAAGTACCCTATTCAGACTCAACCTGTCCATAGGGTTTATGACCAACCTCAGGAGACAAACCAAGTCCTTTATGTGGGCAGCATCTACCAGACGCATACCACCCCGCTTTACAAAGGGGATTCCTGCATTGTTCAGCCGTGTCTCCAACTGATAAGAGTGAAAAGCAGCCCTAAAGAGCACTGCTATTTCAAAAGGCTCCACCCCTTGCTCCAGGTAATCTCGAATGGTCTGCGCCACGAATGCAGCCTGCTCATTTTCATCCATTGCGGTAAAGAGTAGGGGAGGGTGGCCACCTTGCCTGTGGGCAGTGAGCCTCTTCGTGAACTTCTGCCTGGCATTTGCAATTATGGCATTAGTGCAGTCCAAGTTTGGCTGGGTCGTCCTATAATTCTTCTCCAGTTTTATTATTCTGGTGCCGGAAAACATCCTGGGAAACTCGAGGATGTTTTTGAAATTCGCCCCCCTGAATGAATAGATGGACTGGGAATCGTCGCCCACAGCCATCACATTGGTATGAAGAGAGGCCATAAGCCTGATGATCTCGGCCTGGGCCATATTAGTATCCTGGTACTCGTCTACCATGATGTAACGAAAGGCCTGCCCCATCTGTTCCCGTATGTGCCCGTGATTCCTCAAGACGAGTAACCACTTGAGTAAAAGATCATCATAGTCCATCAAACCATGAACGGCCTTATATTTAGTATATGCATCGAAGAGGGCGGCTATTGACTGCACATGTTCGCTCATGTGGGGATAATAGAGATCGATCACCTCGTCTATCATTGAGCCAGAGTTGGCAGCCTTGCTGAAGATGGCGCATAGGGCAGCCTTGGATGGGAATTTCTTACCCCTTCCTATCAACTCCATCTGTTTTGCCAGAAGATGGATGAGATCCTGGCTGTCCGACTGGTCCATGATGGTGAAACCTGGAGGATAATCCACCAACTGGGCATAACGTCTCAACATCCTATGGCAGAAGCCATGAAAAGTGCCCCCTTGTACCCGTTGACATGCTCCACCTCCAAGCGATGAAGCCCTTTCCAACATGGTGGCCGCAGCCTTTCTGGTAAAGGTGAGCAGCAAGATGTTTTCAGGCCGAATCCCTTCTGTAACCAGTCTTGCTACCCTATAGACAAGGGTTCTCGTCTTTCCGCTGCCAGCCCCAGCAATGACCAGCAACGGGCCTTCATCGTGCATCACGGCCTGAAATTGACTGGGATTCAGATCCCTTTCAAAAGAAATTTCGCCTACTTCATTTTTCATATCAAAAAACTTTCGAGGGTGTTATTTTATCAAGCTCTCCATAGAAAAAAACCGAGTAATTACCTCGACAGCAGCCTATTTTCTAATGGATAAAAAGTCAATGTGAGGCATTGACAACTATTGTTGAAAGGAACGCTATAGATGTTGAACATCTCAAAAGGTGCAGGAAAACTCCTTCTCCTGGCATTTATTTTTTATCTGAATTTTTTGTCGCGGATAATCGTCTCTCCTCTTCTGCCAGAGATGAAAGAAGAGCTTGGCATTAGTGCTGCTCAGGCCTCTGGTATGTTCATGGCCCTCAGCATCGGATACTTCACGGCACTTCTCGGTTCGGGATTCATATCTGCCAGGATTGGCCACAAGAGATCTATCCTGCTGTCAATAGGCTGTGCCTCTTGCTGCCTCATGGTGATCGCCATCTCGAACAGTCTACTTGTCTTGTATTGTGGTTTTCTGGCCCTGGGACTCGCCACAGGGTTATATCTCCCATCTGGAATAGCCACCATCACCTCCCTTTTCCACAAGGACTTTTGGGGACGGGCATTTTCGGTCCACGAACTTGCTCCAAACCTTGCATTTATTACCGCGCCAATCATAGCCTCTTTTTTCCTGAACCGTTCCTCTTGGCACTATCTCATGGCCCTGTTGGCTGGGTTGTCTATCTTTACAGGGGGCGTCTTTCTATGGGTCAAGGCCGGTAATTTCAAGGGTACGGCACCAAACCTGATTTCCTGCTCCTTTTATCTGAAGAAGGAGGAGTTCTGGCTCATGACCATTCTCTTTGGGCTTGGCATCACCAGCACCCTTGGGGTTTACAATATGTTGCCTCTTTTCCTGGTAAGTGTTCACTCCATGGCAAAAGCAGACGCCAATATGCTCGTGAGCATGTCCAGGGTGGCCACGCTATTCACTGCTGTTGCAGGAGGAATGTTGTCTGACAGATACGGCCCCAAAAACGTCATGGGCTGGATGTTACTCTTTACAGGCATAATCACCATCTCATTGGGTTTGACCGAAGGGCTGGCGCTAAAGATATCCGTATTCTTACAGCCCCTTCTTGCTGTGTGTTTCTTCCCAGCAGCCTTTGCCGCCATCTCGGAATTTTCAGGACCAGAGGATAGAAGCCTTTTGATTTCGATGGTGGTCCCTTTTGCATTCCTGGCTGGTGGTGGCCTCATGCCCTTACTGATAGGCGTGTTTGCAGATCATGGTCTCTTCTCCATAGGCTTCATGATCACTGGATTCTGCCTGGCATGCGGCTTTATCCTTGCCAGGCTGATCCCGGCCAGGAGGTAGTGGGGGCTATTCTTCTCCATGACCATCTTTTCGCCAGTGCTTTGGGAAGAAACAGGGTACATCTTCCTTATAATCCCTGTAGGCCTGGCCAAATCTCTTCTCGAGTTCCTTCTCTTCCAATGGTATGAGCACCAATCTTGAAAGAAAAAAATCTACCAAGGCCAGGAGGAACAAGATGGCAAAACCCGTGAAAAGGGCAGCTCCCCCAAAAATCAAAAGGTGGGCCAGGTATGTAGGATGCCGACATAGGCTGAAAGGGGCTTTCCGTTCAAGGGCAGAAGTGCTTTTCCCCAACTCTGGCAGGCCTGTTATGCGGATGCCCAAGACAATGGCTGTCCAGGCCTGGAGTACGAGGCCAGTACAAAACAGAGACCAGCCCACAAACAGAAAAGGGGCTGGCATCTGAAGCCAAAAGGATAGTAGTATTGGATGCCAATGCCAGATGATCCCTACAGCCAAGATCCATAACGCACCCTGAAGGAGATGAAGGCCCTTGCCAAGGGCCAGGCTCCAACCAGGGGCCAAGCGCAATGGTAGCCAATAGATGGGTATTATAGGCCAAGCCATCAATATAGCCATTGCTATGGATCTGTTTAATGCTTCCAAGATGGAAGCTTAATGAAACACAGGCGGTTCTGACAGGTCAAGCCCCAGGGCAGCCTGTTCCAGAAGTTGTTGCCTCTTCCGGATAAAGCCTTTTGATTTTTCCAAGACTGCTGGCAGATCTAGGATAAGGGCAATGGAGCCGTCTCCCAGGATGGTCGCCCCTGCAAAGCCGGGCTGATCCATCAAGTAGTCCGATAGGGGTTTTATAACCACTTCCTGCTGGCCTATGAGGGCATCCACACCCAGACAGGCATCCAACTCACCAAGTCTTACCCTGACTGCAAAGAACTTCTCAGGTTCTGCAGGGGCCCCTGTCCCCCTGAAAATCCTTCCCAGCCGAATGAGGGGGAGTGTCTCCTGGCGTTTCGATATCATCTCATAGCCCTCGACACTGCTCACATCACGAGATGTGAGGCGAAAGGTCTCATAAACAGCTGAAATGGGCACCACCATAGACTGCCTGCCCACCTTTACTGTAAGTCCCTTTATGATCGCAAGGGTAAGAGGGATCCTCAGCATGAACCTCGTGCCTTTGTCCTTTCGGGATTGAACCACCACTGTCCCTCCTATCTTTTCTATATTTTTCTTGACCACATCCAGACCAACACCCCTTCCAGAGATGTCCGAGACAGAACCGGCAGTAGATATGCCTGGGATGAAGACCAGATTCCATATCTGCTCCTCGTTCATTTGTCTCAGGGCATCTGGGCTGATGACCCCAGAAGAAATGGCCTTCTTTACAATCAGATCCCTATCCAGCCCTCTTCCATCGTCTGATACGGAGATAATGACGAAGTTCCCTTCCTGGCTGGCAGAAATGGAAAGTTGTCCCTTGGAGGGCTTACCCTTCGTGTTCCTCTGATCTGGGGGTTCTATACCATGGTCTATGGCATTTCGGATTATGTGCTGGAGGGGATCTGCCAACTGCTCCATCACCTGCTTATCAAGGGCTGTATCCATACCTGTGAGCTTAAGCTCCACCTCTTTACCGAGTTTCTGGCACAGGTCCCTGACCATCCTGGGATATCTGTTGAACAGAGAACTTACCGGGAGCATACGCATGCGCATGACCCCATCCTGTAATTGATGTACCACCCTTTCCAACGCAGCCACGCTCTCAGTGAAATCAAGGAGCACGTTCTTCAGGGGCCTCAATTCCTGGACAGGCATCCGCCTCTTGTCCCTCCACCTGGAATACAACCCCTTCAACAAGATGGTGGATTGGGCCATGGATGATCTCAAAACTACGAGCTCTGCCACATCTTCCAAGAGATTTTCTACCTTTTCGAGATTCACCCTGACCAATTGACCCTGGTTACCTCTCGTATCCGAAGCTCCAGCAAAGCCCTTTAGGGGACTCAATTCTTTGCCGAATTCCTTGCCAAAATCATTCTCTTTATCAAGAGGTAGACCGTCTTGACCCATTCCCTCTATGGGAGCTGGCTGGGAAGCCTTGTCCTGGTGCCTCTGCTCGGCTACAGGCTCTCCATCTTCGAATATGGTATCTATAGCTGCATCGAAATCATCCAGCGACTCTATCCCAAAGGGCGAATCCGCTTCTTTCTGTCCAGATGCATCGATGTCCTGGAGACCATCCACGTGTTCCATCTCCGGGGTTTCAAACATCTCTTTCAGATGTGGCAGCCTGTCGCACAATCTCTCCCATAGGCCAATAAAAACCTCCCTGTCAAAATGGGATTCCCCGCTCAATTGTTCTGTTATGCACTCTTCCCATTCCTCGAGCAGATGCACGACGTCCATATAGTCCATGTAGTTGGCAGAGGTCTTTAACTTGTCCACAGCCTCTTCACACTCTGAAATCCATTTCTCGTCCATATCCGCAGGAGGATTGGCCAAAGGTGCCCCTACCTCTTTGAAAAAATCGAGAAAGATATGGTAGAGCTCTTTATCCTCCTCGGCCTCCACACCAGTGCCACCCAGATAATCGTCTGGCACCACATCATCCAGCTCTATCTCCTTGCTGAGGGCATCCCTGAGCTTAGAGCGCATCGCCCTTATGAATTCATCAGATCCATCTCCTTGGAAAGATTCCCAAAGCCCTTGCCTGATATCACTTATGGCACTACGGAGCTTCTCCTTTCCTATGTAATTGGCCACACGCTCCATGTCCTGAAGCAGGATGTCCAGTGTACCTTGATCAGCATCTTGATCTTCGATGACCTTGACCAATTGTCCGTAAAGGCTTCTCATCTCCTGGGCAAAGATATTCAAAAGCTCCAGGTCTTCATCGGATTCTTCTGGCCCAGGATCTCCTTCTGGCCTTTGCTCGAAAACAGCACCGGCGGCCAAGGCTGTCTCTCCACCTACAGTGTTCTTCAACTGTTCAAGAAGGTCTTCGACATCCAGAGTCTCTTCGTGATTCTGTGCCACGTCCTCAAGTAGTTCCTTGAACCTGTCCACACACCTGAATATCGCATCAAATGCCTGCTGGTCCAGCCTGCGGCTGCCTTGACGGGCCTCGTCGAATAGGTTCTCGATAGCGTGGGCAAGAGCTGCTATTCTGCTCAAACCCATATAGTTGGCAGCCCCTTTTATACTGTGCATGTTCCTGAAACAATCATTTAAGATGGAGGAATCATCGGGCTGCTGTTCCAGCAGCAACAAGTTTGGCTCGAATTCCTGGAGGTTTTCTTCCACCTCCACAATAAAATCCTGCCACATTTCCTGATCAAAATCCTTCATGACACATACCTCTTGTTAGCGCTTGCCAAGCCCATCCATGATGTGGCTCAATCTTTCAGAATCGTCCTTTCCAAGGAAATCAATGGCCCCCAACTCGTTGGCCATAGAAATAACCTCTGGATCAGTAATCAGGCTCATGAAGAGAATCCGCGCCTCTGGATCGACCTCCCGGATCATACCAGCAGCCTGGATACCATCCACACCTCTCATGGTAACATCCATAATCACCAGATCTGGGCGAAGCTTCTTGTAAAGGTCAAAACCTTCTGCACCATCCCTTGCAGTGCCTATCACATCGTGCCCAGCTTGTCTGACTATGTTGCCAATCCTCTTTCTCATGAAGCTGGAATCATCAATAATTAAGACAGTAGCCATTTTATACCTTGCTATTTATTATTTCTTGCCAAGAAGAGGGACTATCTCTTCTGATGGTGCAATCTGCACATCTAACCCAAGGGCCTTAATCATCTTCAATGGCTCGGGATAGAGACATGTGTCCGGGTCCTGGAGTATTATGGCCCCTGCCTTGGATGCCACGCTCTCGAGACCCTGCACCATAGCCAGATCTATCCCGGACAGGAGAACCACGGTGAGATCCTTTTCAAAGATGGAGGCTAGTCCATGAAGAAAAAGATCAGGCTCCAAGCTGTCCAGCGACATGTCTCTATAAATACCTGCTCCGGTTTCATCGGCCTCTACCTTCCATCCCTTGTCGAGCCCAGATATCCAGGCCTGGTTACTGAGAAGTGGCGCACCTGTCTCCAAGGCCTTTACGGAAAAGGAACAGTAGCTGTCCATATAATTGGCCAGAGAAGCGGAAAAATATTGGCACATCTGCTGAAACACGATAAGGCTTGTGGACTCCCCAAGTTGGAGCTCTGGCAAGATCTTCTGGATCTCGAGCAGACCTCCAAACCCCCCCATGATTACGATCAACCTATCGGCCGGCATACCTGGCAGAGCCTTTTCCCCTGCCATCTTGGGATTTCTGGCCCGCCTGATGTTTCTTATCTGGAATTCTGTGGCGGTCTTGATAGCATTCCCAAGCCGCTTTTCAAAAAGGTCCCAGGAATCACCTGCACCTGGTTTTGATACAAAATCCACTGCACCAAGACGTAGATATTCCATGATCTTTGCCGTGTGCTTCTCATTGAAATTACTCACCAGAAGCACTGGTGCTGGAGATCGGATCATGATGTGCTTGAGGGCTATATCCCCGGCCATGACTGGCATATTTATATCCAGGGTAATAATATCTGGCCTAGTATCGTCCAAAAACTCCAGGGCCTCCTTACCGTTTCGCGCCTCTGCTATAACCTTGGCAGAGAGGTTCTCCGTCAATACATCACGCAGCCTGGAGATAAAAAATCTGGAGTCGTCTACAACCAGTACACCGGGCACCTGTTCGACATCGGTGTCCGAGGCGGAACCCATCTCATCCTTTCTCCTAAGAGACTCTATCAAAAGAAAATTCCACGGCACTTCAATGGTATGTTCTGGGGGTGATTCGGGAAAGAAGCGAAAGGTGCCTTGATGGAGGCACATGATCTCATAAAAGGCCTCCTCTCCTTTCTTGTCCATTATCTGTGCGTGGACCACCTCGCCGGAAGAAAAGAATATCTCTCCCCTTGCCCCTCTGGTCTGTACCAACAGTTTCCGATCCCTGTTCTCAAGACAGGCAAGCTGTACCAAATCGGATAGGTTTATATCCACCATGAAACCACTGAAACCCGTCTCAGTACCAGTGTTTGTATCCGAAACGTTTGTTTGTATCAGTTCCTGTGAATCAAGGTCGAGAACAGTCATACCTTCCACTTGCTAAGCCTGCCAGCAATCTCGGCAGAGCCACTACTTTCTGCATTAAACTTGTCCATGATATGAAGGGGCAAAAATGGGGCAAGGCAACTGGACGGGTTCTGAACGAGGAGTGTGCCTCCTCCTCTGAGCACCTCTTTTGCTCCGGTCATGCCATGGCTGTTGTCACCAGAGACAAAAACAGCGAGACAATCCCTTCCAAATGCCTCACTGGCAGAAAGGAGGATGAGATCGATTGCCCCTTCATTGTCTGCCTTTATCGGCCTTTGTCTTACCAGCATGTCCCACTCGGCCCCATCCTTTTCAAAGGTGCCGGTCTGGTCACTGGCAAGAAAATATACACTTCCTGGCATGAGGCGCACCTGCTTCTCTGGCACAACCAAGGGGACGGCGGCAAAGGGACGCAGATAATCTACAAAGGCATTGAGATTTTCCTTGGAGGTACCCAGAGACACGACCACGGGGATATCCATGGCCCCTGAAAGATGGGGAACTATGGAGAGAATAGACGAATACCCGCCAGTAGAGCCATGAATTACGGCAAGTGCCTTAACGTTCTCGCCGGATCTCTCCTTGTTTTCGGTCTGCATCGATCTTCTAACCGGCCTGATGCGTAGGTAACGGGCGGCCTCCACCTGGACCCTGGAGGCCCGCTTCAGCCTGGAACATAAAAGCTCGGCCTGGCTCTTTAGCTCCTCGTCTCCGTTTCTCGTTGGCTTTTTGAAAAAATCCACGGCCCCGAATCTGAGGGCCTCAAAGGTCACCCTGGAACCGTCTCCTGTAAATGCACTTACCATGAGAGTGGGAATAGGATACCTGACCATGATATTCTTCAACACAGTCAGGCCATTCATCCCTGGCATGTGCACGTCCAGGGTACAGACATCAAAGCCACCTGCCGAAAGCTTGTTTAAGGCCTCTTGGCCATTCAAGGCCCTTGATTGAACCTGAATCTGATCGTCTTCTCCTAATATCTGTTCCAGGGCCTTACACATCATTGGGGAATCGTCAACGATAAGGACCTTGATCTTTCCGTCAATACCCTTGCTTGCTGTCAACATCTCTTGCGCCATATCTGACCATCCACTGTTTTTCTCATCTTGCAAACAAAGCAAAACCATCTATCATAGCCATCCTTCAGGCCTTGAACCCTTTTCTGAGGGCCAATTGTCTTGAAAAGGCCTTTAGACTATTCCAAAGGGCCTGTTCCGTATCGAAAGGCCTTGCCAGCTCCAGTTCTATAGCCTTCTTTGCGAGCCCGCCTGATGCACACTTGTCTGGAGCCAAGGCATAGACCCTGCCGCCCCTGTCAACTACTGATGCAAGACCGTAAAATTCATCCCCGGGCTGACCCCCCAATATGCAGATATTCAGGTCTTCTCCAAAGATCTCGGCAGTTTTATGCAGGAAGGTCTCCAGGCCCATAACACCCTCACCACACTCAAGATAGACCTCCCCGGCCTCATCCATCCTCATCTCAGGCAATCCATACTTTCCAACCAAGCTGCAACACCCACTATAGAGACGCTGTGCCGTTACGAAGGCCTCTGCACAACCAGTTATGGCATCGAGCTCTCTGGCATAGGCACGTAAAACAGCCCTTGACATGTCCTGGATACAAATACAGGCGGTATGTTTCAAAGGAAAGAGCGCAGAGGCGAGACGAATGAAACTGCTTACAGCCCCTTGAAGGGCAACCACCACGAGTAGCCCCGAGGGCGCATGTTTGTCTCGATCCTTGATATGAACAGGGCGTGGATTTGTCTTGACCGCCCTCTTGATGGCCCTGGGATTTATGCCTGCTGCCACCTTCAATGTCCTTACCAGGTCTGCGCCACTGTCATGGATGTCATCCGAGACGGTTCCAGAAGGCTTTGGGAAAAAATCCACGGCTCCGAGACTGAGGGCCTCAAAGGTGATCTTGCCCTGATCAGCCAGGCCGCTCACCATGACCACAGGCAAAGGATCTCTTATCATGATATGTTTTATGGTGGTTAGCCCATCCATTATGGGCATGTCCACATCGAGGGTTATCACATCGGGACGCAATGTCTTTATGGCATCCAAGGCCTCTTTCCCATGCTTGGCCACTCCCACTACCTCTATATCGCCCGAGTCCGACAAGATCTCTACCAGGGCCTTTCTCATGAAGGCAGCGTCGTCTACTACCATGGCCTTTATGCTTCTACCGATGTTTTCTGCCTGCATATCAGCCTCCCAGGGCCTTTGACCAGCCCTCCTCGAGGTGTTTTTTCTTGTCCCGTATCTTCTTTGCTATTGCCTGCACTTGTGGGCCTTTTAGACCCAAGGCCTTTGGGAGTTTTATCTTGTCCGCAAGCCAATTGGAGCTCCAACCAATCCCCAACTTGTGACAAAGTTGATCGGCAAGAAATACCACGGCGCAAGCCTTCTCTTCAGGGCCAGCACTCCTTGGTCGATGGTGATAGCGTACAGCACTAATCATCCTCTCATTCAGATTCCATTTTGTGGCTATGTAGGCCCCTGCCTCTGTGTGACTGAATCCATATTCTTCTTCCGCCATGTAGAGGGGTATCTGCCTTTCCTCTTGGAGCTTCAATATCCTTTTGAGGTCCTCAGGGAAAAAGGAACACATCAAGAATCTTCCAATATCGTGGATTAGCCCCATGGTGAAACACTCCTCTGGCTCCATGTCACCCAAGAGGGTGGCTATCTCCATGGATACTGTTGCCACGCCTATACAGTGCAACCACATTTCCCTGGCAGGGAATTCTTTAAGGTCTGCGTTCTGGCCAAATGCCTGGGTCAGGGAGATCCCTATCACCAGATTGCGTACCTCTTCGAACCCCAGTACCACTACAGCATGGGAGATGGTCTGAACCTGTCCACTCATGCCATAGGCTGGAGAATTTGCAACCTTCAATATCTTGGTAGCAAGTACCGGATCCTGCCTTACAATCACCTCGAGGCGCTTTGCCGAGGATGCAATACTGTCCATTTCCTCCAATACCTTTTGTAAGGTATTGGGCATTGGAGGTAAATCCTTTATCTTGTCCAGACGTTGTGCTATGGATGGAGGCATCTATTTTTTCCCTTTTCGGCTCTTACAGGGCATGATTCCAGCCCCTTTTCTTCTTATTTATTTATCGACAATCAAGACCAGCCCTTAAATTGTCCGACCTCATAAGCCATCGATCCTTCAATTTTTTCCACGACTGTCCGATAAGGCCTTTAGAGCCTTCCGGTAGGATTCAGAACCTTGCTCGGTTAAAAAGTTTTGAGGTCAGAAAATCATGGCAGACATTATCTTGACTGGTCCTGCGCTCGAACAAGCGAGAACTCAGATTGATGAGGCCCTCGTACAGGCAGGAGTCCATACGGTCTTATTGATAGATCACGCAGGAAACGTAGTTGCCAGTTGTGGTCAAAACAGAAAGGACCTGGACATGACATCCCTTGCCGCCTTGGCCGCTGCAAATTTTGGTGCTACATCGCAAATGGCCAAGCTTATTGGCGAAGACGACTTTTCTCTGCTGTTTCACAAGGGGAAGAGAGACAGCATCCACTTTGCAAAAGTGGGGCAGGAGATGATTCTCATAACCATTTTTGGCGATGAGGTCTCCCTCGGACTCGTAAGATTAAGGGTGGCAGAATTGACGAACAACATAGAAAAGATATTTGGACTGGGTAAATAAATGGCACTGATAGACCTCAGCAAAAGGGAGGTGCACTGCAAGATCGTCTATTATGGACCAGGGCGGTGCGGCAAGACAACCAATCTCCTCTACATATATAATTCTATGAACAGTAATGCCAAGGGCAAGATGCTCACCATCGAGACCAAGGGAGATAGAACCCTCTTCTTTGACCTCCTTCCCCTGAACCTTGGAAAGATAAAAGGCTTTGACATCAGGATCCAGCTATATACCGTGCCTGGACAGGCAATCTATGAGGCTACCAGGAAGCTCGTCCTCAAAGGGGTCGATGGTCTTGTTTTCGTAGCGGATTCTCTGCGCGTGAGAAGATCCAAGAACATAGAGAGCCTGGAAGACCTGAAGAAAAACCTCCGGGATTACAATTTAGATATTAATAACATCCCTCTCGTTCTCCAATACAACAAAAGAGACCTTGCCAATTCCCCCATACCCACCTTGAGCGTGGAAGAGCTGGAAACAGACCTGAATAGGGAACTTGGTGTGGAAGCGTTCCAGGCAGCCGCTACCAAAGGACTGGGGGTTTTCGAAACCCTTAAGGATATCAGTAAGAAAACCGTGCGCTATGTAGCCACGAAACACCTTGTAAAACCAAAATAGTTTATTAGGGAGATGATCCAGTGAAAGAAAACAACTCCATCCCTGAACCAGAAATCTTTACCTCGGAAATAGAAGATACCATAGACGACCTCTTCAAACCCTCCAAAAAAATAGAGATCGATCCTCTGACCCAGGAGATTAAAGAGGTTGCAAAAGAGGCAGACGATTCTCCTGTGGAATTTGAACTTGCCCAAGAAGGAGATGAAATAAAACCAGAAGAGCCAACAGCCCTCTTGCTTGAAGATCAAGAACCCCAGGACAACCAAGAGGAAGAGGAGGCCTTGCTCGAACTGGAACTCGAGGTGGAAGAGGAGGCAGAAGAGATAGCTGTAGAGATGGAGCCGACACCTGAAGACACTGACCAGGGAAATAGGGTAGGGGAGATACTTCAGGAGCTGAAACAGCAGATCTTTACCATCGAATGGGAGGTGACAGAGCCCCAGATAGACCAGACCCTTGCCTTGGTAGCAGGACTCCTTGGCGCCCCAGAAATCAGGAATCAGGCCCCGGCACGTTCCCTGGTAGAACTCATGCAAAAGGTCCTCCAACACATCCAATACAGACCTGAAAAGGTCTCTGCCACTGCTCCATCGGTACTCAAAAAAGCCGTAGCCTTTCTTTTGGATTGCCATTCAGGCAAAAGTGTATCCGATGACAGGGCAGAGGGCATAGCCCAGGAACTAAAGGCCCTGTTTGACAAGGCCCAGCAAAAGGAGGAGGCCACTGTCCTGGAGAACTTTCTCCTCTTGGGCGAGAAAACAGGAGAAGACCAGGGGGCTGAAAAGGCAGAAACCACCTCCGAGATGCAGGGAGATGGTGCACCAGCCCTGGGTCCTGCTTCAACCGAAACAGAGACAACCACGGAGACAACGGGCAGTCATACCAGCAAAGAGGATCTACTCCCGGGAGAAGCCAAAAGGATCCTGCAGGCCCATCTTGTAGAGATAAAAAGATGTATAAACCGCATCGAACCCTTGGAAAAGCTCCTGGCCAAGACCCCTGGAATGGAAAAACTCCACAGTTTTCAGCATGACATACGCCAGAGACTGGAAAGGCAGCTTGAGGAACTTTCCAACCACTTCTTCGAGGCTATGGAGTTGGAACTACCTGAACCACCTCGCACCAAAACCGATTCTGAGGAATATGCCAGGGACATGAACCTTACTCCATGCCCGTGGGCCGAGCTTTTCACCATCACTTTGGATGGCATGGAGATAGGTTTTCCTGCAGACGAAATAGCCTATGTCTCAAGCCCTCCTTGGCATTCAAAGTCAGCAATCAAGAAGGCCCATAGCCTGGAGTTAAATAAACTAAAGAGCTGGCCATGGTCAAAACTCAAGGGAATGTTCAGGGGCAAACTTGCCGACTTTGACGAATCCAGCCTTTCTTCCATGAGCTTTCCTATAATCCGTCATATTGGAGGCCAGGAGCTACCTGTTCCCTCCAATTTCACAATAATACTCTTATTCAATGGACAGACAGGTGTAGCCCTTTTGACAGGTGAAAAACCAATAAGGATAAAGATCCCCAAGGATGCAAAATGGACGAAGGAACAAGCAGATGGCCTTGAAGCTGAAATAACCACCCATGGCAATGTCATCAAAGTGGCCTCGGCCAACTCATTGAAGCAGGAGTAGAGATATGGCTGGCTTCCAGATACAGACTGAAGATTTGGCAGGCACCGATCCTGTGAGCCATGCAGAGCTGGTTGAGAGAAAGATTCAGGAAGCAGATCTATACCTAAATCATGGCCTCATAGAAGAGGCCAGGGCGATATTGGAAGAGATACTGGCAGTACTTCCAGATGACACCGACGAGAAACTCAAAATTCTTCTGGAAGACAAGCTGAAAGAGCTCTCAAAGAGGGATGCCCTGGCTGTAGAAAACAAAAAAGAGGGCCAAAAGGGCGAATTCTCCGAGCATGAAGAATTCCTGGAACACTATAACAATTGCCTGGGCCTTATAGAGGCGGGTTTTTTCTCAGAGGCAGTAGAGGAGTTGAAACTGCTCGAGGAAAAGAATTTCCGCGCCGGCGAGATCAGGATAAAGATCGGCCAGCTTTATCTCAAGCTGGATATGCCATTCGATGCCATAGAATACCTGGAAAAAGGTCTCAAGGACCAGGAACTGCCCGATGATATCAGATATGAGGCCCTCTATCAATTGGCCCTCACCCAGGAAAAGACAGGATCCGTAACAAAGGCAGCCTCGACCCTGGAACAGCTCGTCAAGCTGAACAAAGACTTCCGCAATGCAAAAGAAAAACTGGAGAGCCTAAGCCAGTCGGCCCAAAAATACGGTAGATTCTATTATCTCATCAGGACTGGCATCCTGGAGGAAGAACAGCTGGAGAGGGCGAAAGAACTGGCCAAACAATCGAAAAAGTCCATTGAGTCCGTATTGATCAATCAATTCGGTATAGAAAAGGATGAAATAGGGAACTCTCTCAGCGAGTATTATAGGTGTCCTTTCATAGAATTCAACGAACTCGAGGTTGGCACCACACCCAAATGTATCTCTGGTATAAAGGAACACTTTTTCAGGACCACTGCTTGTGCCCCAATCAAGGAAGAAGCTGGCATGCTCCTCATAGCCTTGGATAACCCCCATGATCTCAGCAAGATCGACAATATCCAGAGGGTACTGAAGGCCAAAAGCTTTGAATACGCAGTGGCCCTCAGAGAAGATATAGATAAATTCATAGACTATTTTTATGGCAAATACAGCGTTGGTGGTGATGCTGAAGACGTATTCGAACAACTGGAGCTGATAGAAGAGGAAGAAGAGGAAATCGAAGAAGACGACAGCCTGGCATCTGATGCGGATAGCGTCGTCGTCCAGATGGCAAACCGGATAATTGAAGATGCATATACCAGGGGCGCCTCCGATATCCATATAGAAAGTCTCACGGGCAAGAGAGGGGCCTTGGTGAGATACCGCATCGATGGCGACTGCTTGAGATATCAGAATATTCCATTGAATTATAAAAAGGCCTTGGTCTCCAGGATCAAGATCATGGCCAGCCTGGATATCGCGGAAAAAAGGCTACCCCAGGATGGAAAGATCAAATTCAGGACCAGGACAGGCCGTGTCATTGAACTGCGTGTGGCCACTCTCCCCACCACGGAAAACAACGAGGATGTCGTCTTGAGGATACTGGCATCGTCTGAGGCCATGCCCATCGACCGCATCGGCCTCTTGGAAGACAACCTCAAAAACCTGAAAAAACTGATAGAGATGCCCTACGGATTGATACTGGTTGTCGGGCCAACGGGCTCTGGTAAGACTACGACCCTACATGCTGCCCTTGGCCATATCAACAGGCCGGAAAAGAAGATTTGGACAGCTGAAGACCCTGTTGAAATCGTACAGGATGGCCTGAGACAGGTACAGATAAAATCGAGCATTGGCCTGACCTTTGCAAGGGTACTTAGGGCCTTTTTGAGGGCAGATCCTGATGTAATAATGGTTGGAGAAACAAGGGATGAAGAAACGGCGAACACCGTGATAGAGGCCTCACTCACCGGTCATCTGGTCTTCTCTACCCTTCATACCAATTCGGCCCCCGAGACAGTAACCAGGCTCCTTGGCATGGGAATGGATCCGTTCAATTTTGCAGATGCACTCCTTGGCGTCCTGGCCCAGCGTCTGGTCAAGAGATTGTGTCCCAAGTGCAAAGAGGCCTATGAACCAAACCAAGAAGAAAAGGAACGCATATTATACGAATACGGGGAGCATCCAAACAAGCCCATCTCCCTGGAAGACCTGGATGGCATCACCCTTTACAGACCAAGAGGCTGTGGTTTCTGCAACAAAACGGGCTATAAGGGCAGGATGGCAATTCACGAACTTCTGGTATCGGATGATGGCCTGAGAAAGCTCATCCAGAGCAAAAGCCCGGTGATGGAGATAAGAGACCACGGCCTTAAAAATGGAATGCGTACCCTCAAACAGGATGGAATACACAAGGTGCTCATGGGTGATACAGACATGAAGCAGATCCTTGCAGCCTGCATCAGATAGAGGGTAGATACCAACAAGCCCCTTCCGCCAAAACCAGGCTGGGGGCTATCCCCCCTGGTTCCACGTGAAACAAACAGAAAGACATCTCTCCTAAAGATGACCCCCTGATGGGATACCAGTCACATCTGAATTTTCCCAGCATGATTGACTAAATTCTGCTACTTACTATCATCATTTCCCAAGGGGACCACGGTATAACCAGAAAAAATGCTGCAATGCCCCTTTCCGTCCATTCAAGGTCAAAGAAGAGAGAATCGTTCATGGCTGCAAGATTAATAGAAGTCATAGTACCCAAGGGCAAACGGGAACTTCTTGAGACGATCTTCAAGAAGAAAGCTGTCATCCAACACTGGATAGAAGAAGACAAACCAAGGAACAATCTTGTCGTAAAGCTTCTGACCAGAGCCGAGGATGCCGGTGCAATCACTGATACTTTGACGAAACTATTTGGTATCGGCACAGATTTCAGGATCATCATACAGACCGTGGAGGCGACCATACCGGCCATAGAGGCCCCTGAAGAACCACCAGCAAAGATAGGAAGACTTTCTGTCAGCAGGGAGGAACTGTACAACGATGTTGTGGAGGCAGCCAAACTGAACTACATATTCGCTGCATTGATGGTCATATCAACCCTGATTGCTGCATATGGTTTCTTAAAGGACTCAACTGCAATCATAATTGGCTCCATGGTCATTGCCCCCTTGCTTGCACCCAATGTAGCCATATCCCTTGGTTCTGTCCTGGCAGACTTCAAGCTTGTACGCCTTGGACTCACGACTCAGATTGCTGGCATATTTCTGGTTCTTTTTCTATCCACGATATTTGGCACCTTGACCAACATAAACCCCAATCTCACCAATATTCATCAGCGCATCTATGCAGACTATACGGATATCATTGTAGCATTCTTGTCTGGTACTGCTGGAATTCTGAGTTTCACAACAGGAAGCTCCACTGCCCTCATTGGTGTCATGGTGTCCATCTCCCTTCTTCCACCCCTCGTGGCCACTGGATTACTGACAGGCTCTGGTTACCACATCCTGGCAACAGGCAGCTTTCTTCTATTTCTGGCCAATCTTGCAAGCCTCAATCTTGCCGGTATCCTGACCTTTCTCTTCCAAGGTGTCAGGCCAATGACATGGTGGAAGGCCAAAAAGGCAAGGCAATATTCTAAGAGGGCCTTGGCACTCTGGATTGTATTGATCTTGATGCTCCTTGCAGCTATGTGGATGAGAAACCGGTTCCTGATATCCTAAGCTACTGCCATCGCCTGAACCAATGAAAGGAGATGGTGATATTTGTTGCAAAGAACCCCAGCAAAACCTATAATCCTGCCTTATTTATCTTAGACATGCAGCGCTCAAGTTTTCAAAAGATGCAAGACATCAAGGAGACGGGCGGGCTTAGGTGTGCCAACACCCGGATAACACAGAAGATTCAGTGCAGTTAAAATCCCTTTTTGGCTTCACCGCTGAACATCTCTGGCAGCTTGTAAAGGCACCTCTTGATGGCATCTGGGAGAAGTGGTTATAGGCATATAACCCCTTGTAATTATTGTATAAGTTTTTATCTATCAGTTACAGTACACGATCTGGGTTTATGTGAAAGGGAAACAAAAGGTATTGTAATTGCTTATCTGAAAGAAAAAAACACGCGCAATAGGCCAATAAACAGGCCGGTAAAAACAAAAGAAACGTTTTCAGGAGACACACTTAGTGCGAATAATGATAGTTGGGGCTGGGCAGGTTGGCCAGTACCTGTGTGAAAAATTTTCATCGGAAGGACAGGAAGTAGTCCTGGTCGACAAAAACGAAAAAAAACTACAAAGACTGGAAAGGGAACTCAACATACTGACCGTGACAGGAAGCGGGGCATCTGCCCGGGTATTGGCAGAGGCTGGCATCTCCAAGACAGACCTTTTCATAGCTGTCACGGATAGCGATGAGGTAAATCTCGTCGCATGCTTCGTATCCCGGCATTATAGCGTGAAGACCAGAATAGCCAGGGTCAGGAGCGAGGAACTCCTGATGCCAGATTCTCTTCTAAACGAAGAGGTCCTTGGAATAGACCTCATCATCAGTCCCGACTGGGCAATGGCAGAGGAGATCATCAAGCTCATACAAGCCTCGGAGGCCTTTGACACGGCAGAATTTTCAGATGGGCAGGTCTTGCTCCTGGGATATATAGTCCATGAGAATCACCCCTTTATTGGTAAATCCCTATATGAAATAGGCACCATCTCCCAGGACATAAAATATGTCATGGCAGCGATAATCCGACAGGGAGAGACCATCATACCGAGAGGGGAAGATGTCATCCAGGCAGGGGACAAGATCTATCTCATGATGCTCAAGAGCGATATGGCCAAGGTGGAAAGACTCTTCAACTTTTCGAGTAGACTACCAAACAGCATCTTCATAATAGGGGGAGGGGATATAGGCTACATGGTGGCACGCCAACTGGAAGAGACCTCCATAGAGATAAAAATAGTAGAGATGGACCCCAAAAGGTGTGAATTCCTCTCTGAAAACCTGGCTCATTCCATAGTCTTGAACATGGACGGCCTGGATGCCCAGGCCCTGTTAGAAGAAGGCATAGACAGGGCAGATCTTGTGATAGCAGTCACCCGTTCTGCCACAACAAATATACTCGGCTCCCTTTTGGCCAAACACCACGGCACCAAACGATGCATTGCAAAGATCACTCGTCATGACTTCATCCCCATGCTAGACAAGCTTGGCATAGACGTGGCATTGAGCCCAAGGCAGGTAGCAGCAGACATGATCATCCGCTATGTGCGCCGTGCAGATATAATTTCTGTGGCCACCATACTGGATACAGACGCAGAGGTCATAGAGGTCACAGTTCCTGAATCAAAACGTTTCGACAACGTGGCATTAAAAGACCTGAAGGTGCCTGCTGGTGCCCTTGTCGGGGCCGTTGTAAGGCAAGGGAGGGCATTTATTCCCTCTGGAGATAGCGTGATCGAACCAGGGGACAATCTCGTTATCTTTTTCACCAGAGAGGCTGCCAGAAAGGTCGAGGAATTCTTTCAGGCCTGATGCACACATACAGCGAGCTCTTGGCCAAGCCATGAACTGTGAATATCCTGAGCATATACCTTCTCTTTTATTCAATGCCATTATGACCTTGACAGGGGGAAAAATATTTATCCAAATGAGGATCAAGGGGGTGCCATGCGTCTCGGCGGTGTATTGAACCTACTTGGAAGGCTCCTGATCGTGCTTTCGTTGATGCTTCTCACACCTGTCCCCTTTTCCTTTTATTTCCAGGACGGGATGATATCGGCTTTTCTCATCTGTTCTGGACTCGGACTTGCCATAGGGGCAGGACTTGTCCTGTTGTTTCTCCCAGAAAAAGAGCTCCACTTCAAAGATGGTTTTGCCATAGTAGCATTCAGCTGGCTGTTCCTGGCCCTCCTTGGGGCCCTGCCCTATTATATCTCCGGATGGATACCCTCCTTCATAGATGCCTTTTTCGAATCTATGTCAGGGTTTACCACCACTGGCTCCACTATCCTATCGAACATAGAGATACTCCCCAAAAGCCTCCTCTTCTGGAGGACCATGACCCACTGGCTCGGAGGCATGGGGATAATTGTCTTGACCCTTGCCATCCTTCCCCTTCTCGGAATTGGAGGGATGCAGCTCTTCCAGGCAGAGGTCCCTGGCCCCACCAAGGAGAGACTCACCCCGAGAATCCAGGATACTGCCCGCATACTCTGGTCCGTGTATTTGCTCATGACAGCTGTTGAAACAGGTCTTCTCATGCTTGGCGGTGTCGACTTCTTTCACGCTGTCACCCATTCCTTTGCCACCTTGGCCACAGGAGGATTCTCCAATTACAATACCTCTATTGCCCATTATCAGTCCACCTATGTCCAGATGGTTGTCATCCTGTTCATGTTCCTGGCGGGTGCAAACTTTTCACTTCACTACCTGGCCCTCAAAGGAGATCTGCGGGCATATTGGAAAAACGAGGAGTTCAGGTTTTATTTCTATATACTTGCCTGGGCCGTGTTTTTCATCTTTGTTGCAAATCATCTGACCCATACCTATACGGATTTAATACAGAATTTCAAAGATACCCTGTTCCAGACCGTCTCCATTATGACCACTACCGGATTTGGAACAGCCGATTTCGACAAATGGCCCCCCTTTGCCAGGCTGCTCCTGGTGACCTTGATGTTCATAGGAGGGTGTGCCGGTTCCACGGGTGGGGGGATCAAGGTGGTCAGATGCCTCCTGTTTTTCAAGTATGCCCGATCCCAACTTCATAGGCTTGTACATCCAAGGCAGGTGGAGACCATAAAACTTGGGAAGATGAGGGTGCCCCAGGACGTTATGATTGCCATACTGAGCTTTTTTGCAATCTATATTGCTGTATTCATCTCAGCCAGCCTGCTGGTGACCGCCCTTGGGGTTGACATTGTTACAGGGCCTTCTGCAGTCATTGCAACACTGAACAACATAGGCCCTGGTCTTCATTTGGTTGGCCCAACCCAGAACTACGGCCATTTACCCCCCCTTGCAAAGCTGGTGCTTATATTTTGCATGTTGGCAGGACGGCTCGAGCTCTATACAGTGGCCATCTTCCTGGTTCCAGGCTTCTGGAAGATGACAAGGGCCCCTCGACTTCGCTGGAGCCTTGCTGCCAGGAAAAAACAGGCATGAAACGAAAAAGACCTTGCTGATGGAGAGGACTTTTTACCAAAAGAGCAACCTTGGTCTCCCAACTTTTTTGAGATCTATATCCCAAAAAGCAACTCGGCCTTTTTTTGCAGATATCCCAAAAAGCACTGGCAATCTGGAGGACTACCTGTAATCTCCTCGACAAGCTGTCTTGACCTGTAGCGCTGGCCCTGGGCATAGATCTTTTCCCTGAGCCAGGAAAGCAGGCGACCAAATTCACCTTTTTTGAAATCTTCCCTCAGGCCAGGCATGTCCTTCAGTGCTGCATCGAATATCATGGCTGAATAGATATTACCCAGGGTATAGGTGGGGAAATAGCCAAAGGCGGCCCCGGACCAATGTACATCTTGGAGACATCCCCTGCTGTCATCAGGCACCTTCATGTCAAAGATATCCTCGAAAAGCTCATTCCACCTGGCAGGGATATCATGGACCTCGATCTGGCCATTGATGATCTCTTTCTCAAGTTGAAACCTGAGAAAGATGTGAAGATTGTATGTAACTTCATCGGCCTCTACCCTTATGAAAGAAGGCTGCACGCGATTTATTGCCTGGACAAAACCCACAAGATCCATATCCTTGAGGGCCACTGGGAATATCCCCTTTGCTACGGGCAGGAAATATTCCCAGAATTCCATGCTCCTGCCCAGTATGTTCTCATAAAGCCTGGACTGAGATTCATGTATGCCCAGGGAGACCGAATCTCCCAAAGGGGTCCCATAGGCCTCTGCAGGCAAATTCTGACTGTAAAGACCATGGCCTGCTTCGTGCAACACCCCGAAGATGGCCTCGGTAAAGTCTTTTTCATTCCATCTCGTTGTGATTCTCACGTCTCCTGGGCCGATCCTGGTGGAAAAGGGATGGACCACGGTGTCAAGGCGACCTGCAGAGAAATCGTAGCCTATCCTCGTAGCCATGAGCTTGGCCAGGACTTTCTGGGAATCTATAGGAAAATTCCCTGCAATCTTGGATCCTCCGGATCCCTTGGAGAGTATAGAAGATAGTATTTCCTTCAGCCCTGGCACGAGTCGGGCAAAAAGTGCCTCTATATTCGCGCTCCTTTCATCTGGCTCATAGATATCCAGGAGGGCATCGTACATATTTTCTTCAAAGCCGAGATAGATAGCCTTTTTCCTTGAAAGTTCCACCAACCTTACAAGATGGGGTTCAAACAAAGAAAAGTCAGAAGCCGTCCGGGCCTTCACCCAGGCACCGTGGGCAAGAACCTTTTCATAGGACAACTCCTTGACGAGCCCTTCTGGGAGTCTTACTGCCTGATCATGGCTCCGTTTCCATTCCCTCAGGTTTACAGACAGGTCGCTGTATGGGGCCATATCTCCTGCCTGCTCATACAGCCGAGCTATCATTTGTCCTATCTCCTCGTCCACGAGCATGGAATGAGCTATTGCAGTAACAGTGGATATCTGATCTGCTCTATGCTTTTGACCGGAATCGGGCATGTTGGTTTCCTGATCCCAGGCAAGAAGGCTTGCCGTACTCTTCAAAAAGGCTATCTTCCTGAATATTTTACAAAGTTTCCGGTATTCTCTGTTTTTTTCCATGGTATTTTCTTTCCTTTTTGTTTCCATGCCGCCACGTACAATGCTATCCTCATAGCAGGATGAAAATGGCGGATTCACTACTAATAATATACCATTGGAGGGAAAACAGGCCATGGAAAGAAAAAAATTCAGGGCTGCCATCTTTGACCTGGATGGTACACTTCTCGACACACTTGAAGATATTGCCAGGTCCATGAATAGGACCTTGGCAAAATACGGCCTGCCTACACATCCCATTGACAAATACCGCTTTTTTGTAGGAGATGGGGCCAGGATCCTGGTGCAAAGGACCCTACCCGAATCCCACGCTCAAGACCAGGGTTTCGTGTCCAAGTGCCTTGAGGATTTTCTGACAGATTATGGGGCCAACTGGGATAAAAATGCCAAACTGTATCCGGGCATTGCTACAATGCTCGATGGCCTGACAATAGCTGGCATCAAGATGGGGGTACTTTCAAACAAGCCCCACGCTTTCACCAAACTCTGCGTGGAGAGATTCATGGGCAGGTGGCATTTTCAGGCTGTCTTTGGTGAACGCCCTGGAACAAAGAGAAAACCCTCTCCTGAAGGTGCCCTGGAAATAGCCGACATCATGGCGATAGGGCCTGAAAATTTTGTCTACTTAGGAGATACATCCATTGATATGAAAACAGCTATTGGCGCTGGAATGTTCCCTGTGGGGGTATTGTGGGGTTTTAGAGATGAGAGGGAACTCAGAGAGGCAGGGGCCAAACTTTTGATACGCAAGCCCATTGAGTTGTTGAATTTTTTGGAATAGGCCTCTGATTAAGCCTCATGTTCCGTGCCTCGACACCATTTTCCCCCTTTTTTAATCCCTCGACGCAATCCCAACGAATCCGTTTTCACAGACTGGATGCCTCGTGGAGATTGGCCAACACCTCTGATTCAAGTTCTAATTTTTACAATCGTAATGACCTCTTGACAAGGGCTATATAGCGCTCTAACTATGCTTTTGTTCCAAGGTTTGGGCGTAAAAACAGGAACTTATTTTCACATGCTCCACGGACTGTAAAGGAAGTTATTTTATCATCTAAATGGAAAAGGATATCATCAACCAAAGGAAGGCAGTTTTTCGACCAATAGAACTCGCCATCAAAAATCGTCGTTTGGCTGGTAAGCGTCACGATTTTTTCAAGGAGACATTCCCTGCACGCAAGGCATATTCAGAGGAGCTCAAACGCGATCTGGACGAAATCATGCATGCCATAATAGAGGAAGACTCCATGAAAAATGTACTTTCTCTTTTGGGCACGAAATATGCTATAGAGCGCACCTTGCTGGCTGAAGAACGAAACATCATGGCAGAGGAACGGAATCTGCTCGGAGAAAAACGCTCCCACAGATCCCAGGTCAGGACAGAGCTTGCAGAAAAGAGAAGTGGCCTTTCCCGCATCCGCACGCTTCTTGCCAGACAGAGGACCTTCTTGGCGGAAAAGCGCACCACCATGTCCCAGCAACGAACGTCTCTGGCAAAGGCCCGTACCGAATTAGCCTTTATCAGAACAGGGGTTGCCATGATTGCCCTTGGCAGTGCCCTGGCCAGGTATTTTGGTATCGGCTGGTGGTCCATAATGGATGGCAGCATAATGCTGCTCGGTATAGTCATGGTGGGACTTGGTATCTATTTCTATCTGCCAACGAGGAAGGAAGAAGAGCGCCTAATCGATATCATGAGGCAGAAAGAGGAAGAGCTCATGCGTCGCAAGCCCCACATATTGATAATCGACGATGATCTGGCATCCTGTAACATGCTAAAGATATATCTGAAAAAATCTGGATATGACGTGGATGCATTCACAAGTCCACATGTAGCCAAGCAAAAACTCGAGGCCAGCCAATATGATGTGGTCATCACAGACATGATGATGGAAGGGATGACCGGGACAGAGATATTACGACTTGTCAAAAGAATCTCACCCCAGACTCAAGTGATAATGATCACCCAGATGGGAGAGCAGTTTATAGAGGATGTCAAAGACGAACTCTTTGCTTATTTTTCAAAACCTGTCGATGTCAAGAAGTTAGAGACCACTGTCAAAAAGGCCATAGAAGAACGAATTTTGGTTTAGGGGAATCATACAATGATCAGATTATGGAAATCATTACATAATTGGAAAAAGGTGAAAGAAACTGGTGCTGAGCAGATCATTCGTCAAAAATATGAGGCATTTCTAACCATATTGGCAGAAAATGCACATGCCCTGGAACTGATGACAGAGCTGGAGAAGAAGCTTGTGGAAAAACAGCTCATCAGCATACCCTATTTGAAAAACATGGTCAAAAATCTCTCTCTTAGCATCTTCAATGTGGTGGACAACCTCGAAAAGCTGTCTGGAGGCCGATACACAAAATTGAACGATGTGTATGACCATATCGAAAGAGAGATAAGGACCATATTGTCTGGGACCACAATCCCCATCTATACCCCCCAAATCATTCCCATGCATGATATCCACAAATGGCACATAGACAAGGTCGGCAGCAAGATGGCCAATCTCGGCGAATTGCGCAATCACTGCAACATACCCGTACCAGATGGATTTGGAATAACTGCCTGTGCATACACCCATTTCGCCGAATACAACAACCTGGAAAAGAAAATCAACCGCATCCTGACCCATCTCGATATTGCGAACGGCCAGCAACTTCTTAGGGCTGAAAAAGAGGTCAAGAGAATCATCCTCCAGGCAGTCATACCCCCTGAAATCGAAGATGCTGTCAAAAAGGCCAGCAAAGAATTGGAACAGAGGCATGGAAGGCCTATCTTTTGGGCCGTTCGAAGCAGTGCAATAGGTGAAGATCGGGAAAATTCATTTGCAGGCCAGTTTTCGAGCATTCTAAATGTGTCCACGGAAGAGATATTGGACAAATACAAAGAGGTGGTTGCCAGCAAATACAATGCACGAAACATCTTGTACCAACGCATGAAGGAGATAAGGATCGAGGATGTCAATATGAGCGTGGCCGTCATGGAAATGATCCAACCGGTGTGCTCCGGGGTCATGTATACCGTAGAGCCCATGCATCCAGATTCTGAAGAGATGATTATTACCGGAATATGGGGATTGGGTGAGTTGCTCGTAGATGGCGTCTTGTCCGGTGACATGTTTATCGTAAAGAAAGATGCAGACTTTACCGTGCTGAAAGAAGAAATCGCACAAAAGGAAATGCGTCTCCGGTCCGTGGAACAGGGAGGGGTGGAATACGAGATGCTCTCTGATGAGGATTCACAAAAACCATGTCTTACCAAGGAACAGCTGAAACTTCTGGCAGAGACAGGAGTCAAGATCGAAAAACACTTCAAGGCCCCCCAGGACATAGAATGGTGTTTCGATCAGAAAGGTCATCTCGTCATACTCCAGACAAGACCTCTCCACATACTGGAGCATGGGGAACGGCGCAAGCTGACATCACCCATCAAGGCACCTATAATTGCAAAAGGTGGCCGTGCAGTCGTTGGCGGTGTGGGCTCTGGAATAGTAGTAAAGGTATCAGATATCCATGAAGTCTTTGGGTTTCCAGAAGGGGCTATCATGGTCATCAGGAATTCTTCTCCAGGTTTTATAGGGGCACTGAGAAAGGCAGCCGCAGTAATAGTAGAAAAAGGAAATCGTACCGATCACATGTCTTCTGTGGCAAGGGAATTAAACGTACCCTGCGTAGTGAAGGTCCCCTCTATTTTTTCCATTCTGGAAGACGGTCAACGGGTCACAGTGGACGCCACGGAAGGGATCATCTATAAAGGAGAGGTCCCAGAGTTGATAAATGCAGATGCTGTGGTCATCAAAAACCCTACCACTGAAGTGACCAAAACAGAATCATACCGACTGCTGGCAAAGATTGCAGATTATATCTTCCCCCTGCACCTGACAGATCCAAGGATGAGTAATTTCCGTGAAAGTGCTTGCCAAACCTTCCACGACATATTGCGCTTCTGTCACGAAACAGCCCTGAACGAAATGTTTATGCTGAGGGAAAAGGGCCCAGTAAAGACGATAAGAAATGTATACAGGATCGCCACCGACCTTCCATTCAAATTGTTTGTATTCGATATGTTTGGCAACACGGTAAAGGGCCCCCAAGGTAAAGAGATAAGGCCGGAGGATATCTATTCTCTCCCCTTCCAGGAGTTGTGGAAAGGGATGGCCGCATCGGATGTCACATGGAACGGACCGGAACAGCACATGGGTACCACCAAGGACATGCTTTCGGCAATGATGCGTACGAGTGCCATAGAAACCCAACCAGAAAGGGCGAAGAGTTTTGCCGTCGTCACGCCGGAATACATGAACTTGAGCCTGAGCATGGGATATCACTACGTTACATTGGACTGTTATATCTCGGACGATCCTTACAACAACTATATCTCCATGTCCTTCAAGGGAGGGGCGGCAGAGACCAAAAGAAGACAGTTGAGAATCATGCTGATCTCAGAGATCCTGAAACCCCTGGGTTTTGACGTCAGGGTTAAAAACGATTTCCTAAAGGCCAGGATCAAGGCAGAGAGCAAGAAGGAATTATCGGAAAAAATCCGTGTAATAGGGCGAATGCTTGCTGTCACCAGGCTATTGGACATGGCCCTTAAAGACGAACGTATGGTAAAGGAATGTGTTGACAGATTCCATGCCCACCAACCCCTGATATGCTGAGTTGATTTCCCTTTGAGGGGCAGAAAAAAACCAAGACGTGTCTGCCCCTCTCTTTTCTACATTTTGTAGAGTCTTTTTCCTGTGCCAGGAAACCTTGACAGACTATTTTCTCACCCAACTTCCAGATGGCCTTTGTATAAAGGTTCCCCTTGGGGCAGTCTTTTGCCATTCTGTGGCAAATATCTTCTGCACCCTCACAATCTGGGATGAAGGGATATTCAGGCTCTGGGCCACAGCCCTGTAAAGGGCCATACGATCACTGTTTTCTGCATTCACCAATCGTTTGAGCTCAGCCTTTTTCTTGAGTCCGAGCCCTTTGTCACTTCTTATAACCAACAATCCATTTGCCCCTTCCCCTACAAAACCGCCCTTTAGATAGGGCGCCAAAGAGGGGTACCTGGCCTTCATCCTCACCTTGAGTTGCCGTATAGTGGCATTTGACACAGTAAGCTCTCCGGCAGCATAGGCCTGGCTTTCAAAGAAGAGCCACGATGTTGGCCCCTTTTCAAGATCTTGGTCTTGCTGACTGCCCCTGACATCTTTTGCAATATCCTCGGCCGCCTGCTTCACCTCTGCTGCTGGAAAATATATGTTGACTGTCACACAAGCCGTTATCAAAAAGGCCAACAGCCCTACCATATACTTGGTATTTACAGATCTCATCTATCGAACCTCCATTTTTGATTTCTCCGACTCAGTGATCCTTTGGAGTCTTTCTACCATATCCTTGAAGCGTATCCTACCCCCAGGATTCATGTTAATCACATTCACGCCTCCCAGGAAGCCTCTTTCCACCAGGTATTCCTTCCCCCCTTTTTTTATCAGTCCATGTAGCACAAAGACATCGTTTTGGAGGCTGCAAGAGATCCCTATTCGTTTGTAGGAAAATTTTTTGAAGAAATAGCCGAGAAAAGACACAGAGCCCTGGCCACCACCCAAGATGGACAGATTTTCCACCGCCTTGATACTAATCTTTTGGGGCACATGAGCCGAGTCGTCATTCTCGATGACAAGGCGAAATCTCTCAGGCTGGATGCCGCTCATTACAAGGCCCTTTATCCATCCCTTGACCACCCCAGAGACCACGCCAAAGGCCGTTGGGGCCGTGATCATCTCGAGATCAAGATGATCAAAACTGATGTCTGCACCATAACGGACGATCGGGGCGAATGGCTCGAGCCAGATATGCGTGGCAGTAATGGTGCCCCCGGCCAACTTTGCCTTTATCTGTCCAGAAAAAACCAGTTTACCCTGCCTGAACTCTGCAGAAATGCCCTTGGCTTCAACCTTCATCTCATAGGGGAAGTCCCTGAAAAGACGCTTGATGTCGAGATCTTTTATACAGACACCCTCCAATGCCCCCTTTTTGCTCCTCAGTTCCATCCGTATCCGATGTACACATACCTGTCCATGTTGTAGATCTAGCTCCAAGGGGCCGGCAGAGATGAGGTCCTGACAGATCTCCATTGGTACGAGGCTATTTTTGATCTCGACCTTGACACCTTCTCTCAACAGAGAAGAAGGCAAGAGGTTGTTCAAATAAAATGCCTGCCAGGAGATAGTGCCACTTTCACAGCTCTTGGTCTTGAAGGGATAGGGAAGCCGGATATGCAACCCCTTGAGTAGAGTGGCATTGGAAAAGTTTACATCACAAAGACAGTCCAAGCGCAATACCTTGCCCATGGTACTTACACTGATGGAACCAGCAGGCTCAAATCTTGAAAGAGCCGGATGGGAATCGGAAAAAGGCTCCTTCAATAATAGATCATACAGCTTTTCCAGGTCTCCAGAGGCCTCTAAGCTGGAGATGGAGATACGTTTCAAGATATTGCCCATCGAATGCATTGCCCCAGGGGGCAAAAGGATCTCTTTCCCTTTCAACATGAAAGGACCTTGGAGCTTTATATTCGAGACAAAGATCCCATGTCTTGAAAATCTGCCCCCTGCTGCCAAGGCCCCTTTCAAGGCCGAAAGGTCAAAAAACCAGGGATAGATCAAGACCTGCCCCCGATCCCAACTTACCTCTGCCCTCCAGGCAACCTTCTCTTTTCTGGAGATATCTCCAGCCAAGGCCAAATGGATTTTTAGATCCAGCCCCTCGAATGCATGATCCGAGTCCCTGGAGCCGGAAAGATCCCTTAGCTGCAGATCGGAAACAAGTTTCCACCTCTTGTTCCGAGGCTCATATCCAAACTCGACCCTGGTATTGGAATGATCCCCTCCTTCTGGCAAGAAGGTGATATCCATCCTCGAAAGATCTGGTGAACTGTTGAATGTATATGCAAGTGCCTTATCCAGCTCCAGTTTCACAGGAAGGTTTCTTTGAATTATACCGAAAGGCAAACAGAGCCTGCCCCTTGCTTCAATGCCCTTTTCAAGAGAGAAAAGGGCCTTGCCATCAATGGAAATCGAGCCCTTTAAACGAAACCCTTGGATCTCAGAAATGGCCTCTATATTGGGAATATTCAGGGAAAAGCCCCCTCTCAATCGTGCTAAACTGTCTGGAAAGGGAAGGTGTAGTCTCAAGTTCATGGGAACGGGCCTATCAAGCCCCTCTGCCTGGACAAGACCTTCTATCTCCACGTTGGCATCAGCGCTGACAAAATCCAAGGATGCCGAAAGGTTTCCTTGCAGGTGCGAGTCCTCCACATTGGCCTGAAATGATGCCGAAAGGAGAGAGGAATCGTATTTTCCATTCCGGACAGAGGGTAATAGGGTTAAGCCTTGTAGATCGAGCCTTGCCTTTTGGGAAACATAGTGAATCTCTGAGTTGGTTATCTTCACATACCTCAAGAGCCCATATTGAGCATGGGAAAAATGACCAGGTTTCTCATCCCTTCTGTCTCCTGGCAAGACCCATGTCTCCATGTCATTGATCTCGATAGCCTGAAGGAAAGGAGGATGAATGCCCATACTGATCCTAAGCCTGGGAATGACCAATTTCAGGCTGTCGTTCTGAAACCTGATCCGCTCCACGAGCAGGTCCCCCCTTTTCAGGACCAAAAACCTGGAAAATTCCAGATCCCCGTCCTGCCAGTGGAGGTGCACCGGGGTCGTAATCCCCCCACAGAGAAAAAGGAACAAGCCAAGACCCAACCCAGCCAGTAGAGAGAGGCTGACACATATGACCAAAAGGTATCTTTTCAGGGGCTTTTTTCCTTCCATCTTTCTGGAAAGACGAGGGTAACCGTGGTTCCCATACCCGGCCTACTTTTTATCTCTATCTCTCCTTGATGCTCTTTCATAATATGATGGACCATAATGAGACCTACGCCTGTCCCAGATGGTTTGGTGGTCACCAACTCCTTAAATAGTTTTTCTTGGATCTGTGAAGGTATGCCAGGGCCCTGATCCCTTATGACAATCACGGGCCTGCCGTCTCTGCGCTTGAGCTCTATCTCAATGGTGGAAGCATGTGGCGCAGCATCGAGGGCATTTTTGAGCACATGGAGGACAGCCACCCTCAATATCCTGGGATCAGCATGTATCTTCAAGGGTGTCTCAGAAATGTGGGTTATCAACCTGAGATCCTTTTGCTCGAGATGAGGTTGCCAGGCATCGAGGATCTCACCGACCAGGTCTCTCAAGTCCAATTCTACAAAGAATCTTTCCTGCTCCCTGGCAAGACCTTCGAAATCCTTGACTATGGCTTCAAGCTTTCGGGCTTCTTCGAATATGGCCTCGAGCTTTGAGCGTTCAGGAAAGTCTTTGGGGATCTTCTTCAATACAATCCTCGCAAGGCCCCCTATCACCGTTGCAGGATTTCTTATCTTGTCTGCTATTCTCAAGGCAAGCTCCACCACAGTCCTCTCATGGACCAGGGATTCCATGTCCTGGCTCAAATCGAGCAGCTCAGCGTTTACCTTGTCTAGCTCCATGTTCTTTTTGGAAAGGGTACGAAGCAACTTCAAGACCTCTTCATGCTTGGCCCTCAGATTCTCAAGAAAGGATTCTTCAAGATCGGCAAAGAGTTGTTTCTTGATGTCCTCATATTTTTTTTGGAGTTTGTCGCAGCTTTCCTCCCCCCCCCACATGACAGCACTCACAGTGAAGGGTTTGCCTGGAGAGCATAGCTCGAAATCAAGATGGTCCATAACCATATCAAGTGCTTTGAGAAGCCTGGAAGAGGAATCTCTGGCAGCCTCGGTGGCCTTGGTGTTGTCAGGGGATATACAACTTCTTTTCCCCATGAAATCCAACTCCATACCAGACACAGAGGGGCCATGATCAGCAACCTCCTTCTTACACACAATATAGAAGTGTGCCTTGCCTCCCCGGGTATTATGTAGGAGAAAACGGGCCAATTCAGAGGCGGCAAGGGCTATCCGAACCCTTTTCATCTGGGAAAAACCACAGAGCTCTGCAAGGATCTTTGCCTTGGATCGAACGAGGGGGATGTCCTTCTCCCTCTTTATCACCAAGGTGACTATATGGATGTGTAGATCTATTCTTGCCATTTCCACACTAGCAGCGTTGCATCGTCTGTAGAGATCTCACCCCGGCTGCAACAAGAGAAGAGATATTGCACCCAAAGAAGAGCGGATATGGAGGTCTCTGACTGCTGGAATTTCAGCTTTGGGACCTCACCAAGGCCATCTGTAAAAATAAGCCCCAGGACTGAGTTTATCCCGTGAAACGTCTCTTTGGATATGGACGATCTCGATATGACAGGGCCCAACACCCCAGGATGGCCACTTATCTTCCGGGCCCTGCCATCTATGTAAAGATATTGGCTGACATTACCCACTGCAGCAACTTCAATGAAACGGTTTGCGATATCCACCCTGACGGCCTGGGCCGATATACCCCGGGAGCGAGACAGCCCCCTGCCGGCCTCGAGCAGCATGTCCACGGGGTTGGTATTCACAGGCATCATTTCCAGGCATTCCACGGCCCTGGACACGGCATCTGCTGCTTCTCTTCCATGACCAAGGGCATCGATCACCACCATGGCCAGCACTTCAGGCTCTGAATTGAAGAAGACCCCATCCCCACAATATGACTCTCCCTTAGCCGGCCTGATGAGATAAGAAAAATCCACCGGGGCCTGGAATTCTAACCTCTTGCCCTGAAAGAATTCTGCACTGACAAGAGTAACCGATTCCGCCTCAAGGCCCAAAAGATCCGGACATGGAAACTCCCCAAGCTTTCCCGAACAGATGGCAAATCTGTCGGCAATCCTCCTTATGCAACCCAGACCACTTCCCAGACCGTTTGCGCTCGTGATCCCATCTTTCAGGGCCATTTTGATATGAGGGATCCCAGGACCCATGTCCAGACTGGAGACACTCATGATACTCCCCATGGACGATCTCTGGCCAAAAAAACGGATCCTGCCAGATATGGTATGATGTTTAACATGATTCTGGGCCATCTCGCTTACAGAAAGTACGATGTCCCCCTGTTTTCCTTGGGAAAAACCCAGGTGCCGAGATATCTCAGCGGCCTTTGCCCTGGCCAAAGAAACATGGGCCTGATTTCTTATATCCATCTCATGCCAAAGGGGCTGGAGTGAGATCAGGTCCATTTCCACACCTCTATGAATGCCCCCCCAGAGAGGAGGCTACCCACCCTGAGATCGTCTGAAAGGGCCTTGAGAAGATTGAGGCCCATGCCAAGGCCCTTGTCTTCGGAGTAGCCTGGGGTAAAGGCGAGATCCAGGTCAGCGATCCCATGGCCCTTGTCTTCTGCCGTAATCCTGAATCCAGTATGCTGTGATGCCTGGACCACGGCCACACACAATCGCCCACTGCCTCCATGCCGCAGTATATTCTTTCCAAGCTCATCAATGATGGTGAGGAGTTGAGCCTCAAGTATCTCATCCCTTGTCCCTGTCTTTTCCAGCAAGAGTCTCAGGATCGAGCGTGCCTGATGTATACCGTCTTCCCCGGTTATGGTCAGACATCTTTTTTCGTATAGGCCCAACAACCCTGATCTCCTTGTATTCACAGCCTGGCCAGCCCTTGCCGTATCTTCTCGAGGGCCTGCTGTGAATCCAATGCAAACGACAAATCTTTACCAAAGGAGATATCGAAACTCTTCAATGCCACGATTGCAGAGGCACCAAGGCCAGAAATCACGGTTAGGGTGTTGAGGAGCTCGAGTATAGAGGCAATCTTGCAGATATGTCCCGCGAGGAATGTGTCGATAACCTCCAAGTTGTTCAGATCAATAATGACACCCCTTATCCCCCCTGTCTTTACCCGGTCCGACAGGGCCTGGGACAAGGCGATGACACTGGAATCATCTATTTCTTCCTGAAGGGATACAAGAAGTATTTCGCCGAGGGAAAATATGGAGAAAGGCACCATAGATAAAAGATTCAATCTCCTTGCTCATCGTTTAGAAAACGGCTGGCCGCCAAGCGCTGTCTGCGCATCTCCATCAATTTTTGAATTGCATAGTGGAGACCATCTGCCATTCGGCTCTTTACATTGATAGTGCCGAGATTTACCCCGAGATGTGCCATGGTCAGGGCCGTGCGGGTCGATATACCGGTTAGGATGGCCTCGCTCCCCATGAGACGCACGGCATCTACCGTCTGGAGAAGATGATTGGCCACGGCGGTATCTACATTGGGCACCCCTGTGATATCTATGATGACAAAAGGAGAGCGGGTCCGTTCGATGGTCACGAGAAGCCTTTCCATGGCCGACTGGGCCCGATGGCTGTCAACTGTTCCAACGAGGGGCAGGGCAAGCACCCCTTCCCATACTTCTATGACAGGGGTCGATAGCTCCAGGATCTCTTCCTGTAGATGCCTTATATCTTCGTCGCGCTTTTTTAGCATCTCTTCCTGTTGTTTGAGGATGGCCCTTTCCTGTTCCAGCCTCTCAGAGATGTCGATAAAGTGCTCAACACAGCCGATGACCTCGCCCTTGTGATTACGTACCGGGCGGCTGGCGAATTCTATCGGGATCTCCCGGTTGTCCACCTTGAGCGTGGTCTGCCCTTGATTGACTGCATTCGTGTCCATTGCGACCCTGCATGTACATTGATCGGTCTGACACATGGGTGTATTGAACAACTCGTAACATTTCCTGTCGAAACAATCCCCTGGGCTTCTACCAACCAGTTCTGCACCAGCCTTGTTGATGATCAGTATATTATTCTCGAGATCAGTCACGAAAATCCCTGATGGCACTGCATTTATGATTTCAAAAAGAAACCCCTCATCCCCCCGGTAATCTCTCAGTTCTTTCATGGCTCATCTCCTGTTATGGTCGTATGGAAAAATTTTAACAAGAAGGATGTCCCAAGTCTAATGTTTTAAGGGCACTTGCCTTTCCGAATTGTCCTTTGGGCCGACCATGCAAAAGAGGTTGAGGTTTGAAAAGACCCGTTCCTTGACCACGTTTTCATGATAGGCATTCAAAAAATCACTCTTTTTCAGGATTCCAACCACCTTGAGAGGATCACTGACTGAGACTACGGGCAGGAATGAAAAACCCTTTGCGGCAAAGATATGAAAGGCCTTTTCAAGGCTGTCTTCCTCAGAAATAACGATTACATCCTTATTCATCACATCCTTGGCCTGGAGATCTTGGGGACACTCGTCCCTGTGGATTAGATACCTGCGAATATCCCGGATCGTAAGCACACCAGCCAACCTTCCATCCGGCCTGAATACGACGAAATGGGGAAAGGCGCTCTTATCCATGAGCTCCACCACATCCCAGAAGGGGGTATTGGTATAAACGACCCTTTCCACAGGAGACATGTATGCAGAAACCTTCATATCTCTCAACCTGTTGATTTCATGCCCCCTTACGATGTCAACACCCTCTGAAACGAGCTTGGTCTCATAAACAGAATATCCATGAAAGAGACGTACTATGAGAAGACTGGGGATACATGCCACCATGAGAGGTAGAATCACCTGATAGGTGTAAGTAAGTTCGAAAATCGTCAGTACGGCCGTCATGGGGGCCAAGGTGGTCCCACTCACCACGGCCCCCATACCAACAAGGGCATAATAGGCAGGATTTACCCCCTGTATGGGACAACAATGCAAGGCCGATATACCTACAGCAGAGCCTAACATCGCCCCTATGAAAAGGGAGGGTGCGAAGATACCCCCGCTCATACCCGAGCTGATACAGATACTTGTGGCCGCAATCTTTGCAACACATAGGACAATTGCCGTAACAAATAACACCTTTCCATCAAGGGCCTTTAGGATCTGTCCATATCCAACCCCGAGAACCTGGGGCAAATAGATACCCAAAAGGCCCAGCATGAGCCCGCCCATTGCAGGCTTGAGCCATTCTGGCCCAGGAACCCTCCTCCACAGGCGTGGCAGACCAAACAGACTCCAGATGAGAAAGAGACTGACAACACCGGCAGCAAGGCCGAGACAGAGGTAAAAAACAAGCTCCCAGTGACTTACCAAGGCAAAATTTGCTGGATGGATAGTAGCCCTTTGGCCAAGCATCTGTCTGGCCACGACAGTTCCCGTTACAGCGGAAATCACGATATTACTCATGGAGGAGACCTCGAGATCGAAAAGGAGTATCTCTACGGCGAACATGGTCCCTGCAATGGGGGCCTGGAAGGTGGCTGCCATGCCAGCTGCTGCTCCACAGGCAACCGCCAGGCGCCGCTTGTCCGAATCCATGGAAAAGATCTGGGATATGGAGGAACCGATGGAGGCCCCTATCTGGACAATAGGGCCCTCCCTTCCCACAGAGGCCCCTGCAGAGATTAATGTGGATGTCACAAGGGCCTTCAAGAGGGTTACCCTGTGCCTGATCCTTCCACCTTCAAGGGCCAATGCCTTCATCACCTGAGGCACCCCTGGCCCACGAATCTCAGGGGCCCATTTGGAGACGACAAGCCCACAAAAGGCACCGGCAGCGACAGGAATGAGAAGCCTCAGCCAAATAGGCACTTCTGCAAGCTCCTCGGGGGTAGTCCAAAGGATATTGCTTCCCCAGCGCAGTAGATAATGAAAAAACACACCCCCAAAACCCGCAGCCACACCGATAATCAACGACACCAACAAAGGGACTGCGATCTGCCTTGCCACATAGGCTGCCCTATCCTTTCTGACAGAGCGAGCCTCTTTCATCAAGAAAGCACCTTCATGGCAATGGGTCTCGTATATGATTTTGGATTGACAAACAGGTTTATTCCTGCACTCAAGCAGAAAAAAGTGTCCACAGGCCTATCCCTATAAATCCTATCCCTGCAATATAGTGGAGTTGTCTTGCCCCCAAGTACTCAGAGACAAAACCTCCAACCAAGACCCCGATGCCCGAGGCAGCTACGAGTGCCAGAGATGCCCCAGCAAAAACCACAAGCCTGTTGACATCCTTGTCCGAAGCGAAAAGAAGGGTTGCAAGCTGGGTCTTGTCACCGAGCTCGGCAATAAACACTGCCACAAAGACTGTTGAAAAAAGGCTCAAGTCCATCTAACCAAATCACCCCTATCAAAGCCGACATCCCGTAAGGCCCTCATTAGGTTATATTATACTCCCCGTTCCCTTTTCTCTTATTCATTATAGTATTATAACATTTGAAAAAATTTTCCCCAAATGACAATAAATCCCTACATCTTCGACAAACTTGTGAGCTGCACGATCCGATTTCATGTGTATGTTTTTTAGTACAAAAATCACCCATCCACATAAGGCTTGATTTGAGCCCCAGAGAGCCTATACACTTTCATCTAAGCATCAAACGTAGTCTAACGTGCCCTCTGCCTCACACCCTTGGCAAGCTTGTGAGCTACATGATCCGGGATTATAACTTCTATACAGGGGCTGTTTCATAAATCTCTCTTACATCTGTCTATTGAGTAATATGTCTTATAAAAAACTGGAAGAACACCGCAGGATATGGAAAAAGAAACGGCTTCTTCGTAGTCTCTACCATGGGTGGTACAAGGAGATAGGCCGCTACATCGAGGAACGACGGCCTGTCTTGGAGATCGGGGCCGGTGGTGGGAACATGACGGAATTCTTCCCGGATATGATCTCTTCGGACTACATCTTCTGCCCCTGGCTCGATCTCAACCTGGATGCCCATGAACTACCCATAAAAACAGATAGTTTAGGGGCTATTGTAGCCATAGATGTCCTCCATCACCTGGCAGAGCCCATATTGTTTCTGCAAGAGGCCAGAAGGAGCCTTGTCAAACAGGGCCGGCTGATCATGTTGGAGCCCTTTATTTCACCTTGGTCGTTTCCCATCTATAGGTTTTTGCATCCAGAAGACGTGGATCTTTCCTGGGATCCCTTTTTGCCAAGAAGAGGACAAAGAGAAAAAAAACCCTTTGAAGGCAACATGGCAATAGCATCTATCCTCTTCTGGAGAAACAAGAAGAAACTAAAGAGATATCTACCTGATTTACAAGTGATTAAAATACACTTTTCCGACTTTTTTCTCTATCCATTGAGCGGTGGCTTTGATCACCCATCCTTGTGTCCAGATATGCTGGCCTCAAGTGTCCGTCATTTGGAACGTCTTGCAAGACCTGCAGCTCGTTTTTTGGCATACCGCATGCTAATTGTAATGGAAAGACGCAGCCGGTGAATGAAGGGCCTCTTTATCCACATGGAGAAACATGGCCGAAAGCCCCTGAGAAATGATTCAAGGTGAGTTAATTAAATTTGTTGACAAAGCAGGGGCTCTCAGCTATTAAAACAAAGGTGAATTATTATTCACAAATAGAGAAAGGAGGAGTTTTTAGATGAGCAAGACAAGATTTTTTTCATTGGTAATCGCCTTGATCTTCGGGTTTGCAGTAGGAGGCATTGCCATAGCAGGGGAAGGACCGGCAACCATCGTTCTCAAGGCAAAAAAGGGGAATGTAACGTTTCCTCATCATAAACATCAGGCAAAATTCAAGTGTGGCGAGTGCCATCACGGCCCAGGTCATTCTGCCTACAAGGAAGGCATGAAGATAGAAAAGTGCGAAAAGTGCCACAACAAGGAATTCAAGAACAAGAAGCTCAACAGCGTAATGAAGGTTATGCACAAAAAATGTAAGGGCTGCCACAAGGCTCACAAGGCAGAAAATGCACCAACAAAGTGTAATGGTTGCCACAAGAAATAACCATTTCGTGACATCTAATTGAAGGAAAAAGGCCTGCTCCAAACAGCAGGCCTTTCTTTTCGGTTAGATGCCTGTCTTTGGCCAAGCTATGAAACTGCGTTCCTGATAAGCCTCAACAGGTCTTGTCCCAGGGATCTCATATCTGGGATATTGGTCTTTATCTCGAGCTTTTTCAATAGTTCATCCCTTATCTCAGCAAGGATCGACTCGCTGTCCATGTCCTGTACAATCAAGCTCAATACCCTTCTTGGGCTGTTTCCAGCCCATCCGCAATCGTGTTCAAAATAATATCTTGCCGCTTCTCCCACCAGGTATGAACCATATGCAGCAGCCATGCCTTGAGGCAAGGCAGTCAGTACAGTACCAGCCCCCACGGTAACGCCCTTTACGATATGAGATGCCACATGGGTTGCCCATTCAGCAACTGCCACCCACCCAGCACTTTTTGCAATCTCTACGGCAAGGCCTCCTGCACTGGATAGACTTATCTCTTCTCCATAAATATGGCCCAGGGCAGCCACCATGGCTGCATCGCTTCCAAAACCTCCTAATACGTCGGCAACAGGCACGGGATTCATGGCCACAGCCGCACCCTTTATGACACAGAAGTGAAGGATCAAGCGCCGGGCCTGTTCATTTCTCATCTTGATCTTGACAGACCTGAGCCGACCAATGGTTTCTTCTGCAAAGAGGGCGCTATTCAATGCTATCAAGGCCTTTCCCTCCCTCTTCAAAATATCCAATATCTTGACCCTGAGTTCCTCTACCTTGGGAGGCGACTTCCTCATCTCCTCGCTCACAGAACCATCTTCATGTTCTATGATGTATCTTCTTGGCATTGGATCAGCACTTGTGATAACGATATTGGACTCGGGTATCAAACCCTGTACCCTCTTGGCCAGGACCTTCTTTAAATCAGATAGCTGCTCTTTGGAGAATAGATCCATCTTGTTGAGTACCAGGACCACGGGTTTATGGACATCTATGAGTTGTCGAAATACAGAAAGCTCCAGATCATTCAGATCGGAATCGGTTACGAAAAGTACCAGGTCGGCCATTCGGGCCTGTATGCAGGCAAGCTCTGCCATCTTTGCCCCATCCACCTCGTTTATCCCTGGTGTGTCTATCAACTCGGCATAAGAATCGCCCAGACCTGGAATACGGTATGTCTTTGTAACCCAAGGAACCCTTTGGGTATCTCTGGTAACACCTCCCTGAACCCCAACTTTTGCCAGTTTCCTACCTGCAAGTGCATTTATCAGTGCTGATTTTCCCGTGGATATCTCCCCCAGGAAAACGATGTCGATCCGACCTGTCTCCAATTTCTCTATCAGGGCCTGAAGTTGGTTCATCTCCCAGGCAAGGGGTTCTTTCTCCTCCTGGGTAGCATTGTCAAAATCCTTCATTGTCTTGTGCACAGACTCCAGGGCCTTCTGATAAAGCCCCTTGCCGGCATCATCTTTGCTCATACACACGGACCCCTTTCAGCTACCTTTCTTAAACCTCTTGGCCCCTTCTACAGCAAGGCGGGCAAGTTGGCTTGGAGAGGTCAACCTTTCCCATTTTTTCATTGCATCACCCTTAAGGACATTTTCTGCCGTCTCTTTTTCAGACTGAAAATATTCGATCATCACCAGCCCTATCCAGCGTGTCATGACCGCTTGCACCACGCCCTGGAGCGCTCCTCCGCTCAGAGTACCAGCACCGGGCACACCCTTTAGACCAGATGCCACCACCTGGGCAACGCCAGGGGCCAATGCAGAGGCACCAAGAGACGCACACAGGTTCTTCAAAAGTTTGTCCAAAAGCTCCTCGGCATCTGCCAAACCTATCTTCCTTTCGAAGATGGCAGCGATCTCCAGGACCATCTTGAGACTAAAGCCCAGCCCTACTGCCAGATCGATGACAGGGGTTGGGCTTGCCCCAGCAGCGATGGCTGCCTTCCAGGTATAAGACTCTACAACCTTGTGGGCACGTCCTATAAGCACTTGTCGCAACCTCCTGGAAACATCTGTTTTCAACGCCCTGGACTGAAGAAGTAGGTTGCACAAAAGAAGTTTCCTGCGTTGATCCTTGATCACTGTATACATCCTGTTTGAAAGCTGGGAGACATCTGGGGGAATCTCTTCGATCTCCTCCCGCTCTTCACCCTGGGGGCTGACCCTTACAATGGTACGTTTAACAATTGCTGCCTGTACCACAACTATATCTTCTGGTTCCACCAGGTCCTTTAGCTGTATCTTGAGCCTATCGATTAGGAGTCGTTGATCTTTTGGAGAGAACCAGTCCTGTTTGTTGAGACAGACGATGACCCTTTTCTCCATATGGCAAAGAGCTGCTATGGCATCATACTCAAAGACCTTGAGAGGGCCATCGATCACGAATAGGATGAGGTCTGCATTCTCGGCAGCACTTATTGCCAGATCGGTCCTCTGGCCACCATCGGCCTCTGCAAGCCCTGGAGTATCCACCAGTACAACCCTGTCTCCCCCTGGGAACTCCACTTGCCTGACCACCTTAGTAGTGCCACCAGAAACAGCCGTATCGAAAACCTGTTTTCCTGCAAGGACGTTGAGCAAACTCGACTTACCGCTCGACACGGTCCCAAAGGCAGCGATTTCAAGTATCTCCTTTTCAAGCTTTAGCTCTATCCGCTTTGAGGCCTCTTCAAGGACCTTTTGGAAATCCGGTGTGTTGGTATCCTTTGCAAATCTTTTCGCCTCCTGGATGTTTTCCGATATCTGCCTGAGCTTTTCCCTGTCAGGGATCTGTGACAAGGGTTTCGAGGAAAACTTTTGCCTGTTTTTTTCCTTTTGGGTGTTTTTGTAAAGGACCAAGAATATCCAGATAGATGCGCCAACCATGAGCAAGAGGCCCAAACAGATGCCCCCCAGGTATATATAACCCCATACCTGGCCATGGGCCTTGGCAATATCGTATTGTTGGATCAACCGTGCTGGCATTGTGAAGAGCATGTAGCCCAGAAAGACGATCCCTATCAAGATGGCAGTCTTGTACAGACCTTTTTTCATATAATAGATCCAGAAAAAACCTCTTTTAAAGATGAAAACCCCTTCATATTACTAAGAAAAGCGGGGAACAGCCTCCCAAAAAATAAAGGCATCCTTATTGAAGATGTCATTTCTTCTTGGCTTTATGAAAAAGCTTTCCACAGGATAATCCTCTGGCGCGTATTTTTGGGATAGCTTTTCCGTCTCCTGATCCAACTCTTGGGCCAGTGTTGAGATAGCCTCTTCTATTCTGTGTATATTTTCCCTGGCCCTATCCACATCCTGCTTTTCCCTGAGCATTCTTCCTGCACTCCTGATCCCCCTTCCCGCCCTTGAAGCACTGGTGACAGAGACGGTCTTCCTGCCAAAAAGGGCACCCAAAATGGCAACCCCGAAAGATACAGCGGTGTCCACCCCCCTGGCAGTGACATCCCCCTGCTCTTTTTCAAGCCGGCTCTTTGCCCTTGCCAACCTGTCGTCCAGAAGTCTGAATCTCTTTTCGTATTTTTTTTCAAGCCGATCCAAGGCCTCTGCCTTCTTTGAACTTACAACTTCAGCCACCCGGCTCCTGAAATCCTCCAAGGATTCCCCTGGCCTGGATTCAAGCCTCAAGGCCTTCACCCTGTATAGCTCGATACGACAGGTGCGATAGAGATAATCGCTCCACGACCTGATAAAGGGCGAAAGAGAACTTACAGACATTATGGCTGGTGGGAGGGGAAGATAGGAACATTTCGATGGGGGAGTTGAGGAAAGATCGTGAATATCAAACCCCAAGGGCTCGGCGTTGGCCCAGTCGGGATCTTTAAAATCCTCATTGAGAAAAACCCTTGCTGTATATTCTTGGATCTCGTCTATTCCCCTACGGTTGTCCACAAACCTGACAGTGGCAGAGAGCCCAAGATGTGGCCTGAGGATAAAACTGTCCACAGAGACAGGAGGGATCAGATAATACTGACTGAAACGACTTGACAATATCGGCCTGGAACCTTGGGCCTTTCTTTTGTCAACTTCAGAGAATACAGCCGTCTGAACAGAGACTGAATCATACGTTGGGCCTTTGTCAACAGATGCTACGGCCTCTTCGGTCTTTTCTACCTCTTGAGCAGACAATCTTCTGATATTTTCCAGGGTGAGAGGCCCCCTGAGATATGACATGACCCACCTGGTCTGAAAAATAACAGGTCTTTCCAAGTGGACTGAACGAAGAAGAAACGTCCGTCCAGGCAAGGAAGACAAAATACTTCTGAGCTTCGGGGCATCGATATCGGTGCTGGAAGCTGTCTTAAGACCATCCATAACCCTGTCTTGATCCTGCCTCGTCTGGAGTCGCCCTATGAACCAGGTCCCTATGTTAGAAAGCCCCCTGTAGTCGAGATCCACTGGATTCTGGGTAGCCAGGACCAATCCTGCCCCATATGCCCTGGCCTGCTTCAACAACAAGAGCATTGGCCTTTTGCTTGGTGGTTCGGCCACCGGGGGAAAATATCCTGAAATCTCATCCATATAGAGGAGAGACCTCAGGGATGAGGTTCCCGGCTGTATCCTTAGCCAATTTAGAAACCTATTAAGTAGGATGGTAACAAAAAACATGCGCTCGGACTCACTCAGATGTGCTATGGAAAAAATGGATATCCTGGGCCTTCCCTCTCTGGTGTATAGAATACTGCCAATATCCAAGGGTTCCCCTTGAAGCCATGACGAAAAGCCAGGGCTGGCAAGTATGGTATTGAAGGCCATTGCCAACTTCATCCTCTCTTGAGAGGGATAAATGGTATCAAGGGGGAGGACCCCTAACTTTTGAAATGGTGGATTTATTATGTTTCCTATTATTGTCTCCAAGTTCAGAGATTGATTTCTCCTCCAGAAGTATAGAAAGATATTGGAAAGAAGGAGATGTTCCTTGTTCTTAAGGGGCTCGGACTCTATCCCTGTCAGGGCCAATAGTCCCGTGACAGTAGAATTTATAAGGCTGTTCAAGATCACTGCATCGTCAAGAATGTCTTGGTTGGGGGCATCAAAGCTGGCGAGAAGTGAAATAGGTTGACCTGCATTGCTCCCTGGAGTGAATATACATCTTTGTGCCCTTTGAACATATTTTTTTATCCTGTCTGGCCCTTGCCACCATTGGCTTAAGCCATTTCTCCAGGTCTGTGCAACATGCCGTGCCATCTCTTCCCGACTCATGCCCTTTCTTGCTGCCTCCTCGTCATCTATCCAGGGTAAGAACTGCTCCGGGGACAGGCTTGGAAATGCAAGCATGAGGTTCCCCATGTCCCCTTTTGGATCGATAACAATCACAGGGATACTGTCCATTGCAGCCTCTTCAATAATGCTTATGCCAAGACCGGTCTTTCCACTGCCAGTCATGCCTATAATCGCTGCATGGGTGGTAAAATTCTTATTCTTGAAGAGAAAAGGTTCTGGAACAGGAGAGGCTGTATCTGGATCGAGCCTTCGTCCAAGGAAAAAGGTGTTTAGCCTTTCGAAATCAAAAACCATTTTCACTTTACCCACCTCCTAAGTACTTACTTACCTATTTGATAACCCTATCAAATATGCTAAAAATAGCCTTATCCTGGCTCATTTGGCAATAATTTCCATGATTATGCCACAAGAACCCCCAAAGAAACATTTTTTCATGTCACCGACAGTATGTCACTGATATAAAAAATTACTTTTTATAGACCTCTCTCCCACAAAAAAACATGTGGCTCAGTTTACCCGTCTCGTTGGGATAGACCAGATCAGACCTGATTCAAGCTTGGCATTAGCAAATTTTTTAAATTTTTTAGTGAACCGCCATTCATTTTGTGCTAATATCCGTTAGTGAAAATATTACCGTGAAGGAGACCTGTTCCTTTCACCGGGTAGAAGAGAATACTTTCTTAGCGAATTATTCGCTACTTAGGGAACAAGATGTTGCTATTTGGGAGGTTTTGCGTTTAAAATCACATTATCAAGATTATCCCTTAGGAGGACAATAAAAGTGAAAGAAAAACGGTCCACCAAACCAGATTATGTCACAGATGAAGAGAGAAGGGAATTTTTAAAACTGGGGCTCAAAATTACAGGGGTAATGGCTGGGGGGACAGTCCTATCCCTGATGCCCTTGTCAGACCAGGAAGCTGGGGCTGTCGTAAAGCTTGAAGGTTACGAAAACACACAATATAAGCCTCACTACTGCATGGTTATTCGCCAAAACGACTGCGTGGATTGCCAAAAATGTATGGAGGCCTGTGTCAAGACCAATCATGTTCCTGAATATGGATTCAGGACCACCATCCTGGAAAAAACCGCCGAAGACGACAGCGGAAATACCTTCCCTGTCTTTATGCCTGTACTGTGTAATCATTGCATGAATCCCCCATGTGTCAGGGTATGCCCCACCAAGGCCACTACCAAAGATCCCAAGACGGGCATTGTCCTGATGCACATTGAAAAATGCATAGGCTGCAAGACCTGCATGGCGGCCTGCCCCTATAACGCCCGCTACTACAACGAGGAAAAGAAGGCTATCGATAAGTGTAACTTCTGCTGGGATACCCGCCTGTCAAAAGGAGAAAAAGAGACTGCATGTGTAGCTGCCTGTCCTGCCCATGTACGTGTCTTCGGAGACTTGTCTGATAGAAATAGCGAGGTATGGAAACTAATTCACCAGCCCGACAAGGCTGTGTGGGTGCTTAGGCCAGAGACCGGGGCGAGACCATGTATCTTCTATATGAATGACTAATCGAGGGGGACAACATGTTGAGAAAAGGATTTTTGTATATTTTAATGGGAAGTGTTGCGGTTGTCATGTTTCTGAGCACAGCCCAGGTAATGGGCCAGGAAGATGAGGATTATCCCCAGGAACCCATCATCTTCACCAAACCTGTAAAGGCCGTAATATTTGATCACAAATATCATATAGAACAAGGGCTGGATTGTGATTCCTGTCATGATGATCCCTTTGAGATGGCTGCAGGAACAGCAGAACAGAACGACGACTTCAACATGAAATCCCTGTATGAAGGCAAATACTGTGGCACATGCCACGACGGGGAAAGTGCCTTTGCTGCCAATACCAGGTGCACCCTATGTCATATTGGCGTAAAAGGATACAATAGATTGATGGGCACACCAGAAAAGGGTCATGGGGAACATTGATTCGTTGTGTCCCTTGAGTATATGCTGCTTCATCACTAAATGAAAATTTTAAAGGCAGGGCTGAAAGGAGGGCTGTGCATCACCTCCTCGACCCTGCCAAATGGAGAGTTATGGATAATCTATTGACTTTGCTTTTTATCCTCGTGATCTGGATAGCCATAAACAGATGGCTCCTGCCCAAGCTGGGGCTTCCTTCCTGAGGCACCCAGTCGTGTGATGTCGGGGACCGGCATAAAAAAACCAGGGCACAAAAAAACCTGTCAAAGAAAAAATCCTGCTCCAATACGTCTTCGAGCTAATCATAGACCTTGTTTCCATTGCTTGAAAGGGGACGAAGGAGTTCTTGTTGGGCTTTGGCGGGCACTTTATTTTTCGAATAACATTTCATTTACACCAAGAGGCTTGTACTTACTATCAAGCCTTGTTATTCCTTAAGAAATTCATCGAAAGGGGACCCTTAGATTGACTTTGGTCTTAAATGAGATTTCCGGTTCAAAAAAATCACTGAAAGAGGTAATGGATTTTTTTCAACCGGATTTCCTAAAGATAGAAACTACACTAAAAAGGCATTTTGCCTCCCACATATCCTTTGTAAACCAAGTCAGTAGCCACATATTGTTCGCTGGTGGAAAAAGGCTCAGACCCCTTCTAACAGTCTGTGCCGCAAGACTTTGCGGATATGAAGATGATGATGTATATGATCTTTCTGCTGTGCCAGAATATCTACATGCAGCCAGCCTCCTTCACGACGACGTAGTCGATGCTGGGGAGATGAGAAGGGGAAAAACCCCTGCCTATAAAATATGGGGTAACAATGCAGCAGTATTGGTAGGGGACTTCCTGTATGCCAGGGCCATAGAACTTGCAACCAGGTTTGAAGACATCAGAATAGCCCGTTCCATATCGAAAACCGTTGCTCTCATGTCTGAAGGAGAGATAATCCAATTACTACATGCAAAGGTGCCAAGTTTCGATGAAGATACATACCTCGATGTGATATACCGAAAGACAGCAGCCCTCATATCCACCTCGTGCCGCATAGGGGCCCTAATGGCCAAGGGTTCTCTGGATGAAATAGAAGCTGTAAGCAATTATGGCCTATATCTTGGTCAGGCATTTCAAATGGTGGACGATGTCCTGGATTTTACGGCAGATTCTAACGAATTCGGAAAATTAACGGGCACGGACTTGGCAGAGGGGAAACTAACTCTGCCAATCGTAGTTGCCCTTGACAAGGCTCCGAGGAAAAAAAGGGATAAGCTCATGAGCCTTCTGTGTCAGGGCTTTACATCTTCTTCCGACTTTCTCTGGGTAAAGGAGCTGCTCATGGAGACAGGAGGGATACATTACACTATCAAGAAGGCAAGGACACTGGTGGAGTCTGCTTGTGAAAGTCTTGATATCTTTTCTGATTCCATAATAAAGACAAACATGAAGATCATTGCTCTTTACGTGTTGGAGCGGAAAAAATAGTTGATCGAAGAGGAAACAGATTCCCTGAATTTCGGATTGAACAGGGTTCCCTGGTAAAATATGTTCAAAAGAACGTGCAGGCTAATAAAGGGGGACGATTTAAAAAAAAAATCTTTTTCTGCCTGCTTGCCGCCATTCTTTTTTGTAGTGTTACACCGGCTATCTGCCAATCTGGGAATAATCTCAAGCCAACAATCAAAGACGTACTGTTGACCCAGTGCCAGGATGGGCTTTGCATAAATTTCAGATTGAGCAAGGGCCTGACAGAAAA
>JALSNW010000045.1 GCA_026986785.1 Deltaproteobacteria bacterium
ATCAGGACCAAGGTCGAATAGATCTCTGGAGCGCCACTGCCCTTTATTATCCATGTAAGATTGTCGCAGGAAAAAAGACGTGGTGTCTTCCCTACTTTTGTCTATGCCGATATACATAAAAATACCACCTCTTGAGACATATCCATGTCCAAACCTATAATCTCAGATTATACAGCTTGCAAGTTTGTCAAAGATGTGAGACTGGGGAGCTTCAACTAATAATTAGTTATAAAGACAAGGCTTGGTTTTTTCAGACGATCGTGTAAGTAGTGTGAAAAATTCTTTCAAGATCATTATTATAATACCTTGCAAGAATTTTAAACAGGAGATCTTTTCATTGATTTATTGGTATATTGGCAGATTCTCCAAGATTATGCACTAATTGTGGCTTCAAGTGCCTGAAGGATTTGTCACGGATTGGCCTTCACTTTTGCTGAAGATACAGTGGGATCAGATGCATGCCAACCATGTGACCATTCGAGGAAATCATCTTTTTTCAGGCGTGAAGTGCATACTCTGGGTTAAAACCATGGCCAGTAAGCTGATGGCCTGAAAAGATTTTTGAAAGGCAGAGGTGTGAAAGTGATGAAAGTGGTGGCATTCAATGGAAGCGCAAGGGAGAAGGGCAACACGAAAATGCTTCTTGATACCGTCTTGGAACAGCTTGACATTGCAGGTATAGAAACCGAGTTAATCTGGCTGGGTAACAAGCCTATTGCAGGGTGCAGGGCATGTTATTCATGCCTAAAGAATAAGGATGGTAGATGCTCTCAGGATGATGTGATCAACGAGTATATACAAAAGATGGTAGAGGCCCACGGAATCCTTCTTGGCTCACCCACCTATTTTGCAGATGTGTCTGCCAATATGAAGGCCCTCATAGAAAGATGTGGTATGGTGGCCAGGGTCAATGGAGACCTATTTAGAAGAAAGGTTGGAGCTGGTGTGGTGGCAGTGAGGAGAGCTGGTTCATATCATGTGTTCAGCAGCCTCAACGCATTTTTCCTCATCGGACAGATGATAGTAGCCGGCTCGTCTTATTGGAATCTCGCCATAGGCAAGGATCCTGGTCAGGTGGCAGATGATGCAGAAGGTATGAAGACCATGAAGGACCTTGGAAACAATATGGCATGGCTATTGAGAAAGCTGAACAGATAGGCCTTCTATCCCATAGGATTCTACCATGAAGTGCGAGAAACAGGTAGTTATTCTCAACAGACTCGGCCTTCATGCCAGGCCTGCTTCTCGTTTTGCCCAGCTAGCCAGTAGCTTTGATTCTGAGATCTGGCTCGTCAGAGATGGGCAATGTGTGGATGGAAAATCGATCTTAGAGGTCCTTACATTTGCCTGTCCTTCTGGAACAAGCCTCTTGATACAGGCTGAAGGCCCAGATGCCAAAGAGGCAGTCGAGGCCCTTGCAGATCTTGTAGCCACCAGATTCGGTGAGATCGATTGAGTCTTCATGCCAGGTTTTCAAAAACGAGATGATAATCAACTATTGGCACCATCTTTGGTAAGTATATTATGGAAATATTGAAGGGAATAGGTGCCTCTCCTGGCATCTCCATAGGGCCCGTGTTCCTACTGGCTTCGGGAAAGGTGAAGACCATAAAGACAAGGATCCCTGCCAGTCGTATAGAAGAGGAAATGGCCAGGTTTAGATCTGCTGTGGAGACTGTGGAAGGAGAGCTCAATAGGCTGATCTGCGATCTTCCTGAAGAGATAAAGGAGCATAGTAATATTCTCCAGTCCCATATCTTGATGCTCAGGGACAGAATGGTCTATGACAAGACCTTGGCTCTTATCAAGGAGCAGGGTATCAATGCGGAATGGGCCATTAAAAAGGCGTTGCAAAATGTAAAGGCCATCTTTGCCAAGATACCCGATGCCTATATAAGGGAACGGCTCGAGGATATCGAATTCGTGGTCAAAAGGGTAGAAACAGTCCTCTCTGGCAACAATGTCAGCCTTGATCTCTTTGCTGTTGAGGAGCCAGTGATTGTTGTCGCCAGAGATCTTTCTCCTGCAGACACCTTACAGATAAGTAGGGAAAACGTGGCTGGCTTTGTCACCGAGTTTGGCAGTAGAACCTCCCACACAGCTATTCTTGCCAGATCTCTTGGTATTCCTGCGGTAGTTGGCGTGGAAGATGTCACACTTCATTGCTATTCAGGAGAACTGATAGTGGCTGATGGACTTAAGGGTCAGGTAGTGATAGAGCCTACTGCCCAAATGCTCCAGCAGTATCAGGACAAGCGTCAACGTTATGTGAGATATCGGCTCGAGGTTGTACAAAATAGCAACCTCCCTGCTGAGACAATGGATGGCTACAGGATAAAGGTAGAGGCCAACATGGAGCTCGTAGACGAGATCCCTATCATCATCCAGCACGGGGCTGAAGGGGTAGGGCTCCTTCGCACTGAATTCCTCTACCTTGACAGAAAAGAGTTGCCATCAGAAGAACAGCTTTTCTATGTCTATCGGGAGGTGGCCGAGAGGTTATCACCATATCATGTAACCATAAGGACCCTTGACATAGGCGGCGATAAACTCGTATCGTCCATATCTACAGACAATGAGATCAATCCCGCCCTTGGGCTTAGGGCCATAAGGCTGTGCCTTAGAGAAAGGGGGCTTTTCAGGGCCCAGCTAAGGGCAATTTTGCGTGCCAGCGCCTATGGCAACATAAGGCTCCTCTTCCCCATGATCTCTGGCAAGAGTGAGATTGTAGAGGTCAAGAAGGTGCTCACACAGGTTATGAAGGAACTTGCAGATGCTGGCATCCCCCATAACAAGGATATCAAGATAGGTATAATGATCGAGGTCCCTTCTGCTGTTTTGATTGCAGATGTCCTTGCAAGGGAGGTGGATTTTTTCAGCATAGGTACCAATGATCTCATTCAGTATTCCCTGGCCATTGACCGGATAAATGAGGCTGTCTCCCATCTCTACGAGCCACTTCATCCAAGCATTTTAAGGATGCTCAAGGTGATTGTAGACGCGGGTCACAGTGCTGGTATAGAGGTTGGGATGTGCGGTGAAATGGCAGGGGAGCCTCTCTATGTACCAATCCTTCTTGGTATTGGTTTGGATGAACTCAGCATGAATGCCATGGCAGTTCCTAAGAACAAGAGGCTTATAAGGCAGAGCAACCAGGAAGTATGTGCTGCCTTTGCGACACAGTTGTTAGGTCTCGAATCGGCAAAGGCCATCAAGAAAAGGGCAGTGGAGTTCTTCCGAGAGAATTACCCACAAGACATGGAAACCAGCGATTTTTTGGAGTTTGGCATAACCATTTGAGCTAGAAAAATTTGCCAATTCAAGGGGATATTGTCTATGAAGATTTTGGTCACAGGTGGATGTGGATTCATAGGTTCCAATTTCATCAGGTTGCTTTTGGATTCAAGGGATTATGAGATAACAAACCTCGATGCCTTGACCTATGCAGGAAATCTCGAAAGCCTTTCAGATCTCGAAGATCATCCCAACTATAGGTTTGTCAAGGGCAGGATTGAAGATCGAGACCTGGTGGCAGAATTGATGAGGCAGGTAGATTCCGTGGTGAATTTTGCTGCCGAAAGCCATGTCGATCGATCCATACAGGATGCCTCTTCCTTCATCACCACCAATGTTATGGGTACCCAGGTGTTACTCGATGCCTTCAGACGTGCAGGATGCAAGGGGGTTTTTGTCCATGTCTCAACCGATGAGGTATATGGCAGCCTTGCACCAGATGAACCGGCATTCAAGGAGACGGATTCCCTCTATCCCAATAGTCCCTATTCAGCCTCCAAGGCCTCTTCCGATCTTCTGTGCAGGGCTGCATGGAAGACCTTTGGCCTCCCTGTAGTTATCACGAGATGTTCCAACAATTATGGACCATATCAATTCCCTGAAAAACTTATACCTCTCATGATAATAAATGGGCTCGAAGGCAGAAAATTGCCTGTTTATGGCGATGGGCAGAATATAAGGGACTGGATCTTTGTCCTGGATCACTGTCGAGGTTGTCTCGCCGCGTTGGAGAAGGGAAGAAAAGGGGCCATATATAATTTCGGTGGTCGATGTGAGAAGACAAACATGGAGGTCATAAGAAGCATCCTGGAGATCCTGGGGCTTTCTGAAGAAATGATCGAGTTTGTAAAAGACAGGCCAGGCCATGACAGGCGTTATGCCATGGACACCAGTTTAGCCATGAGGGAACTGGATTGGAGACCTGAGGTGTCCTTCGAAAGGGGTATTGAAGATACGGTAAAGTGGTATGTGGACAATAGGTACTGGTGGGAGAGGATCATCTCGGGTCAGTATCGCAACTATTACAGGGTCCAATATGGAAAGGACCTTGGGGTAAAGCCATGAAAAGGCTTCTCGTCACCGGTGCCTCTGGTATGCTGGGCCGTGATGTGGCCACGGTTTTCGACAAGCTCGGTTATGAGGTTTTTGCATTGTCCCACAAGGAGCTCGATATCACAAGGCCTCAGTCCATAGAGCATGCCTTTGGTGAATTCCAGCCTGATGTCATCGTCAATTGTGCGGCCTTCACAAGGGTAGACGAGTGTGAAGCAAACCAGCAAGCTGCCTTCAATGTGAATGCAAGGGGCCCAGCGCTTCTTGCAAGCGCTTGTAGGAAGGAATCCATCTATCTCGTTCACGTAAGTACGGATTATGTATTCGATGGACAGTCCAATATCCCCTACAAGGAGATCGACCTGCCAAATCCCATAAATGTATATGGCCAGTCCAAACTCGAAGGAGAGATCCGGATAAGACAAATATTAAAGGATTACTTGATAGTTAGGACGTCTTGGCTTTTTGGCCCAAGTGGTCCAAATTTCATCACCACTATATTGCGTTTAGCAGATGAGCAGCAAAAACTCAGGATAGTAGATGACCAGAGGGGATCCCCTACCTATACACGGGACCTTGCTCGAGCCATAGCAGAGCTTGTGGAAAATCAGGTCACAGGCCTTTGTCATTGTGTAAATACCAGGGCCTGTACATGGTTTGAACTGGCCGATTTCGTGTTGGCAAATATGGCTATCAAGGACACCCATCTTATACCCGTGCCCACCAAGGATTTTCCAAGACCTGCAAAGCGGCCCTTGTTTTCAGTCCTCGATACTGGTCTTTTTCAACAGCTTACAGGCCATGGGTTGAGGCCTTGGCAAGAGGCAGTCTCTGAATACCTGAAGGAATTTGGCAGGGACAAGGCCCTGACAATAGCTCCATGACCAGTGCAATCCTCACCCGAATGGTCCTCAAGGAGGTAGCCCTTCCCCTTGTCTTTTCCCTTGGGGCAATGAGCCTCCTTTTTCTCATTGGAAAACTTTTTACCCATGTAGAGCCACTTCTTGCTGCAGGTATCAGTCTCAGGGAATTTATAAAGTTGAACCTCCTCATGCTGCCCATTTTTCTCTATGTGCTCATTCCCATATGTTCACTTTTGGGTGTTTTGATTGCCTTTTTGCGATTGTCCAGGGACAGTGAGATACTTGCCCTTTTTTCCTGTGGAATAGGGCCTTCGAGTTTGATGTTTCCGGTAATTCTCATAGCCTTGGCTGCCTTTGTCTCTTCTCTCATCGTCTCGGCAGTGGTTGTACCTTATTCCAAGAGGGAGACAGGACGATTCATGGAAGATATTACAGAAAAGGCCCTCTTGAAGGGTGTTCCTGCCAAGAGATTCTTTACACCTACCAAGGGCTTGACGTTTTTTGTGGATACCGCATATGACCAAGGCAGAAAGTTCAGTGGAGTGTTTATAAGGGATGCCAGGAACAAAGCCTTCTCTTACGACATATTGGCCAAAAAAGGGGCCCTTTCCATTGATACCAGATCAGGCCGGGTAGTTCTAAAGCTTTTCAACGGAAGGCTTTTCAGTATCTCTTCCAACTATTTGAAGATAGATACTGTGGATTTCCAGAGATATCTCCTCTCCATTAGCAGCAATACCGACTCTGGTGCCAGGAAGAGGCGTGGAGAGATGACCACCTGGGAACTCCTTGAAGCCAGTTCGGACTCGGGCATCAAGCCCAGCAAGAGGCTCAAGTATCTGGTTGAATTCCACAAGAGGATAGGGATCCCCTATGGCGCTTTCATCTTGAGCCTCCTGGCAGCTCCCCTTGGTATCTTTTTTGGACGTGGAGGGATGTCTCAAGGTATCTGCATGGGTCTTGCCGCATTCTTGGTCTATTATCTTGCAATACTCTTTGGCACGACCTTGGCGGAAGACGGCCGGTTGCCTGCAATGTTGGGGGTATGGATACCAAATTTCCTTCTTACCTTGGTCTCGATAGCTGTCTACAAACGGCTTTTTGTCAAAGGACCTCTCCAGGGATAGGGTAACTATGATACTTGAGCGGTTTATAATATCCCGTTTCCTCTCTTACCTCTTCATACTCTTCTTCGGGTTGACTGGGCTCTATCTCTTGATAGAGGCATTTGAGAGCCTGCCAGATTTTCTGGATGCCGGTGTAAATGCCTTTAACATAATCACATATTTCTTTTTGATATCCTTGGGGATAATCTACGAACTTTCACCTCTGATCATACTCCTTGCAGGGCTGTTGACCCTTGTCACCATGGGGAAAAGCAGGGAACTCATGGCGCTCAGGTCCATAGGGGTTTCAACCTGGAGGATCTCTAGACCAATACTTGCGGGTGCATTGATATTGGCCACAATTTTTACCTCAATGAAGCTCTTCATTGTCCCCGAGGCAGACAAGGCCGCTGGCCTCATCATGAGTAGACAGATGGGAAAAGATTCCAAGCACGGTATAGTAGGGGAGGAAGGCAGGCTTTATTACAGGGGGAAAAACAGCATCCTCACGGCCCAGATACTCACACCCGATGCCTCTGTACTGGCCGACTTGGAATGGCTATTTTTCTCGCCCACATATAAACTAACCAGGCTCCTGGCTGCATCTGAGGCAAGATACGACAATGGCAGGTGGATCTTTTTTGATGGGGTGGAGGAGAGAGGAGGCAAGGCAAGATTTTTCAAGAAATATCCCCTTGCAATCGATCTCTACCCCCAGGATCTCGTTGCAGTCGAGACACCAGTGGAAGAGGCCAGCGCATCCCAGTTGTGGAAGGCCATGGTGCGACTTAGGGAGCTTTCTCTTCCTTATTATCAGCAGGAGGCCGCCCTTTTGGGGCAGCTCTTCTATAGTTTTTTGGGAGTAAGTCTGCTTTATGCCTGTCTGCCCCTGGTATTTTTCAGGGTACAAGGTGGGGCAGCCCTTGGGCTGGTGTTTGGCACGGGTACGGGCTTTCTGGTTTGGGCCATATGGAATATGTTGATATCCATGGGCAAGACTGGGGCAATCCTCCCTGTGGCAGCAGTGATGGCCCCTCACCTGTTACTTGTTGGCGCAGGGTTGTTTGCCAGAAAGAAATATCGGTTTTAGAAAGGATTGGTCATGTCTGAGAGAGAAAGGATCAAGGCAATAATAGAAAGGCTGGAGAAGGAATATGGAAAGGCCCATATAGCCTTGGAGTACAACGATCCGTTTCAGCTCCTCGTTGCTGTTATATTATCTGCCCAGTGTACAGATGTGAGAGTGAATATGATTACACCTGTACTATTTGAGCGTTTCCCAGGCCCAGAGGAGATGGCAAAGGCAGATGTAAAGGAGATAGAAGAGATTATTCGCTCCTGTGGCTTTTTTAGGAACAAGGCCAAGAACATAAAGGCTGCCGCAGAGATGATAATGGAGAGATTTGGTGGCAAAGTCCCTGATAATATGCAAGATTTACTAAAGCTTCCGGGAGTTGCTAGAAAGACGGCAAACGTAGTCCTCTTCAATGCCTATGGTGTCATAGAAGGCATTGCCGTGGATACCCATGTGAAGCGCCTGGCCAAAAGATTGGGGCTCACAAGGGAGACCGACCCTGTAAAGATAGAGAGAGACCTGATGAAAAAGATACCCAAAAAACTCTGGGGAAGGATAACATATCTCCTCATAGATCATGGCAGGAAGGTATGCAAGGCACGAAAGCCCCAATGTGAAACCTGTATACTCAATGACCTGTGTCCCCATTATCTATCCGCCAAGAAATGAGGTAGTCAAATGGATTCTTACAGGAAGAAAGTGGAAGAGGCCTTGGCTTTTTTGAAAGACAGGCTATCATTCCGTCCCACTGTGACAATTATGCTTGGTACCGGTTTGGGCGGGTTGGTGGAGGCAATGGATGTCAAGCTCACCCTGTCCTATGGAGAAATACCACACTTCCCTGTCTCAACGGCACCGGAACATGCAGGAAAACTCCTGGCAGGCTTCATTGGAGGCACGCGGTGCGTGATTTTTCAGGGCAGATTTCATTATTACGAGGGCTATACAACCCGCCAATTGACGTTGCCTGTCAGGGTCATGGCCCTTGCTGGCAGCAAGGTACTCATAGGCTGTAACGCAGCGGGCGGACTCAATCTCAATTTTGAATCCGGGGACCTGATGTTAATAAGAGATCATATAAATCTTATCCCCGACAATCCCTTGAGGGGGGCAAATATTGAACAATGGGGTCCCAGGTTCCCAGACCTTTCCGATGCCTATTCCATTGAACTAAGAGAGCTTGCAAGGAGCGTTGGGGGTAGCTCAGGTATACTCTTGAGGGAAGGGGTTTTTGTCTGTGTTCCAGGCCCGAGTCTTGAGACTCCTGCTGAAACCAGGTACCTGAGGCTCATTGGCGCAGATGCTGTGGCCATGTCCCTGGTACCGGAGGTCATTGTAGCAAGGCATGCGGGCATGGAGGTACTTGGGATATCTGTTATAGCCAATGTCAATGATCCTGATGACTTTACGCCCATTCTCATAGAAGACGTGGTGGCCCAGGCCCAAAAGAGTCAAGGGCATCTGGAAAAGCTTCTTCAAGGACTTCTCATGGAGTATCAGGATGAAGAGTGAAGGACAAGGCGTCATTATCTCTGCTGAATATGTGATCTGTAGTCCCAAAGATGACGTGATATCAGATGGCGCAGTAGTTGTTCAGGGCAGCAAGATCGCTGATATTGGTCCATCTCCAGAGCTGAGAAAAAGATACAAAGGCCTTAGTGAGATCCGCAGGCCGTCAGGCCTTATAATGCCAGGCCTGATAAATGCCCACACCCATGCCCCTATGGTACTCTTCAGAGGTATGGCCGATGATCTGCCCCTCAAGATCTGGCTTGAAAGGCATATTTTTCCTGCAGAGGCCAAGCTCGACAAAGAGACCATAGCGTTGGGGGCAGAGCTGGCCTGTGCAGAGATGATACGTTCCGGCACCACCTCCTTCGTAGACATGTATCTGTTCGAGGAGACCATTGCCCAGGTAGTGGACAAGGTCGGCATGAGGGCATGGCTTGGAGAGGGGCTTTTTGATTTTCCATCTCCCTCTTTTCCATCGGGATTCGAGGCGCTTGAAGAGACGGAAAGGATGGCCCTCAAATGGCAAGACAATCCACGTATTACCATAACCGTCGATCCCCATACGCCTTATACCTGTAGTGCAAAGCTGCTGAAAAAGGCAGGGAAACTTTCAAAGAGGCTTGGTCTACATCTTGTGATCCATCTGGCAGAGACAAGGTGGGAGATAGAAGAGATCAGGGGAATGCACGGCCTGTCTCCTGTGGAATACCTTGATACCCTTGGGCTTCTTGGGTCTGATCTTCTCGCTGTACATTGTGTATGGCTTAGTGACACCGATATGGATATCCTCAGGGAAAGGATGGTAAGTGTTGTCCATTGTCCTGAGAGCAACCTGAAACTCGGTTCTGGGATCGCACCTGTAGCTGGACTCCTGGAAAGAGGTATCCAGGTGGCCATTGGAACGGATGGGGCAGCGAGCAACAACGATCTCGATATGTTTTGTGAGATGGATACTACTGCCAAACTGCCCAAAGGGGCCCTTGAAGACCCCTCCTTGGTTTCTTCTCGACAGGTGTTCGCCATGGCGACAACCGAGGCGGCCAGGGCCCTTGGGCGTAGTGACCTCGGTGCCCTCTATCCAGGAAATCAGGCCGATATGGTCATACTGGATCTCGATCGGCCCTCATTGAGACCATGCTATAATTGTGTTTCCCAGGTGGTTTATGCTGCCAAAGGGGCAGATGTCACCGATGTCATGGTCGCTGGCAGATTTCTCATGGAACAGGGAGAACTCAAGACAATAGACGAAGAAAGGCTCCTTTGTGAGATCAAGAAGGAGAAATCCATTTTTTCCACTGGTTTATAGCAGTCTGTCGAGGTAGAGACAGGTTTGCGGGGCTTGGCCCTCAACTGGCTTGTCTAATGGAAAATATGTTAAAATCGGTATGGGGTTTGGGGCCATGTCTTTTGGGGCTACGCCAAGGCACCTGAAGGGGCGGTTGCCAGGGGCCTTGAGGCCTGGGACAGGATATTGAGGGGAAAGTATCATGCAGAGGAAATTTTTCTTGGTTTTCATCGTCTTGTCTTTGGCCACAGCTTGTGCCCAGCTGCCCAAAAGGGCCCTTTACAGGCCTGAAAAGGCCTTGGATACAGGTGGTCCCACCACCATGCTGTTTCATTCCGTACTTTATTATCCCGGGGCAATAAGTCTCAATTTCCCTGGATATATACTTGGTATTGAGAAAAGTCCTGTGGACACAGTGGTTTCCAAGACAGATATTGTCGTGGTTGGAAAACCCGAGGATGGCCTGAGCCAATCCGCTGCCTTCAATCAGATAGTTGACAAAAAGATACTATATGTCTCCCACATCGTGAGGGATATTAATGCACCTTATGGAATAGGAAACTGCGCCCTTTACAATGCATATGTCCAGCCTGGAGACAATACGGCTGAACGTTTTTTACCTCCTTGTAAAGACGTATATTATGCGGGGCCTATTTCTCCCCACGAGGCCTACAAGAGGAGTTGGCAAGCAATGGATGCCTTGGAGAGGTCTATTGAGGAGAGATTGAAAACAGGTGGTTACACCCATGTCATTGTCCTGACAATGGGTTGGAACACGGTTCAGGAAGAGGCGATCAGGGATTTCAAGACCATCATAAAGTACATCAAAGAGGCAGCAGATAAAAAAGGGGAGCGGTTCACCCCTCTGTTCATTGGCGTGACATGGCCAAGCCAGTGGCAGAGCAGCTGGTTTTCTCCACTGATCAAGGCCCTGAGTTTTTCAGTCAAGGCCAATGATGCAGACGAACTTGGTCTTACATGGCTTGGGGTTCTGCTTCATTACACCCTGCCCAGGGCAATGAGAGGCCATCGGCTACCTGTGGTAATCATCGGGCATAGTTTTGGGGCAAGGGCATCGAGTGTTGCCGCTTGTGTAGGACCTGTTATCTCTCCTGGCGAGGCAATTGACAATATGGCAATAGCCAGAAGAAGGATCCCTGATTCAATCTTGATCAATCTGCAAGGGGCGTTTTTCATAGGCCGTCTCCTTGGCTCCAAACATGACAAAGGGATTTTTTTTCATGACAAGTGTGCCAATATAACCAGGGTCTTTCTCACCTCTTCCAGGTTTGATCTTGCAATGGATGTCATGTTTCTCGGGCCTTATGCTGGAAGTTTCATCAGTTATGACAAGTATTGCAAAAATGGGGGCACCATGGATCTGACCTGTGTCCATGCGACGAAAGATGGGGATATAGAAGAAGATGTGCCCTTGAGACATTTGGTCTACATAAACGCAGACCGATTGATCTATCAGAATGCATATCTTTCTGGCGGCGGGGCCCATAGCGATATCTACAGGCCTGAACATGGTAACCTTCTATGGAATCTCATCTCGGGGAGTATAGGAGCTGATTGAAGAGGGTAAAAAATGACTGAAAGGTGCATCCAGGCAGGAAATATTTTTTCGAACATACCTGAAGTCTTGCCCCAAGAGGATTTTTCCTCTATCGTCGCCTCCAAGGATCTGCGGCTCGACAGGATAGTCTCCAGGGGACATTCGACGCCAGAGGACCAGTGGTATGATCAGGAGCAAGACGAATGGGTAATAGTACTCAAGGGCAAGGCCGTGATCAGATTTGAATGCCCTGCCATCACCATGACAATGGGGCCTGGAGATTACGTCTTCATCCCGGCCCACAAGCGGCATAGAGTGGAATGGACATCGGAAGAAGAAGACACCGTATGGTTGGCATTGCATTTCAGCAAAGGGGATTATTGATGGTCAAGACACCGATAGAGAACAATAGAATAGGCATCTATATCAAGAAGCTCTTTTGGTCAGATGTCTCTGTAAATTTTTCAAGGTCTTCCTTCTTGCTGAGGATGTAAAGAGAATCCCCTTCCATAATTTTATGATCTGCCGTTGGCATGAAGTTGATCTGTTCACTGTCCCTGGATTTGATCCCGATTACAAAGATGTTATATCTCTTTCTGAGATCCAACTCGGCAAGGCTTTTCCCAATGAAATCTTCCGGGGGAGAGACCTCTGCCAGGCAGAAGTCTGGGAACATGGGGAGGAAGTCTACCACATTTGGAATAGTGAGTTTTTGGGCGATCTTTATGGCAATATCCTTCTCCGGGATTATGACCTGTTGAGCACCAACAAGGGAAAGGAGGGTTGCGTGATCTTCGTCATTGGCCTTGGCCAAGATGGATTTGCATCCCAACTCCTTTAGATAGAGGGTGATGAGTACACTCTGGGTAAGGCTGCCCACTGACACGATGACCATATCCATTTCATGGAGGTTCAATTCCCTGAGCACATCCCTGTTCTTGGCATCTGCAACCACTGCCTCGCTCACGTGTTCACTTATCTCCTCCACGGTCTTTTCATTCTTGTCGATACAGGTGATGCTGGTTTCTGTAGAGGATAGCTCCTTGGCCAGATATGAGCCAAACTTGCCAAGCCCTATTATTGCAAGGTGTCTTTTTTTCATCTTCAGCCTATCATAATCCTTTCACTGGAATAATGATATTGTCTGCTTTTGCCCCCGGCTATGGACAAGATAGACAATATGGAAAGTAACCCGACCCTTCCTGCAAACATTATGGCAATCATGACGCATTTGCCAGTCATGCCCAATTCAGGGGTGATTCCAACACTGAGCCCCACAGTACCTAAACCAGAGACAGCTTCGAAGAGATAGGCCAGGAATTCACCTTGTGCCTTTGCAAAAGGGAGTCGGATTCCCACAGACATCAGAAGCATATGAGCGCTCAATACTGTGATGACTGCAAGCATAAACAATGTGACGGCCCGATTGACCTGGCCTTCCGGAATGGTTCTTCTAAATGCTACTGTTTGGGAGAAGCCCCGTAGCCTGCTGACCGCAGTGAAGAACAGTACAGCCAAGGTGGTTGTCTTTATCCCTCCTCCTGTGGAGCTCGGACAGGCGCCGACAAACATGAGGAGGATCAAGAGATAGAGGGTATTTTCGCTGAGATGTGAGATGGGGACTGTGTTGAAACCAGCAGTTCTCGCACTGACACTATGGAATGCCGAGACAAGTAGCTTGTTGGAGAAGGGCATGTCCTTCAGTACATCGTGATATTCCCAGAAGAGAAAGCCTGCTGTCCCCAATAGGATCAAGATGACGTGGGTAGTCATTGTCATCTTGAAGTGTAGGGATAAGGCCCTTTTGGAATCTGTGAACATTTTTTGCCAGAGTTCGTAGATTATGGCAAAACCGGTACTGCCAAGGAATATACCAACCATTATCGAGATGTTTACAGAAACATTGTCACGATATGGTTCAAGGCCGGACGGGAAGACAGAGAAGCCAGCATTGCAGAAGGCTGATACCGAGTGAAATATGCCATAGAACAAGGCAGATCCTCCGCCTGGGGCCCTTGGCAGGAAAGCAAATGTCATTATGATGGCCAACACGGCCTCACATACAAGTGTAAAGAGGAGTATTGTGCCAATCAGGCCTTTGAGGCTGGCAGCCTTGAGGTGCAGGAAGTTTTCCTGTATGAGGAATTGACTGGATAGGTCCAGGCGTCTCTTTACACTCATGGCAAAGAGGACAGAGAATGTCATTACCCCAAGGCCGCCGACCTGTATGAGCAGGAGTATGATCCACTTGCCCAGAAGGGTAAACGTGTCGGCAGTGTTTACCACTGTCAGGCCGGTAACACAGATGGCAGAAGTAGAGGTGAACAAGGCATCCAAGAAGCCCAGGTCGTGGTTATGGCTGGCGGGCATGTATAGCAAGCCGGCACCTATGAGGTCAGCCACTCCAAAACTTGTCATCACAAGGCTTGCTGGATGGTTTAAGAGGCTTCTCGTCTTTAATGTTGAATCCATTTTTACACTGGTATTATGGCCTGGGATTTAGAGATAATGACCCGACTGAATACATAATCCCGTATCATTTTACTGGCAAGCCTGCCAAAGACCTACCAGAAGTATATGTATATGGATCAAGGGTTTTGCTATGGGGTAGATAGTGTCTGAAGACCAACCCTGGTTTGCCTGTTTGAAGCTTGTCGAAACTGATAAGCCTGGTATCTAATTACTTGATGAAACAGCATATTTTGCATCTGAATGATGTCTGTTCTCAAGACTATCGATCACATACTGTGAAAGCAGAGACAAAAACGATTTTTTTAGAGGTATCCTTGTGTTATACATACTGCTATAAAATGTCAGAAAGGATTGTCACGAAGGGATAAAACCAAGGCAAATGAAAGAGATCAAAAGGGTACTAGTGCTTTCCCGTGAATATGCTGGTATTGCCGGTGCAGGCGGGGTTCAGGACGTGGTAAAGGGTTTGAGCGAGGCCCTGGCCAGGCAGGGAATAGAAACCGTCGTAGTCATACCCCGTTATGGTTTTGTAGTGCCTGAAGAGATAGGGTTCGAAAAATTGGACAAGTCCTTCTGCGTAGACATGAATTACGTATCGGAGGAACGGATAGAGGATGTCTCGTTCTGGTATAAGACCCACCATGGTGTAGGGCTCTATCTTGTAGACTCTGGGCGTTTTGCAGAGAAGAGGGGTGTGTATACCTATACTGAAGAGGATGAGGCCTTGGATCCGTCCAAGCACAAAGGAAGTGGACATTTTGATTATTTTGCCATGAATGTCCTCCATCAAAAGGCAGCCCTTGGCCTATGTCTCATCCAGTGTTGGAGGCCAGATGTGATTCACTGCCATGATGGTCATACGGCTATTGTGCCAGCATTTTTGAGAGAACATGATGGCTACAGACAGTTTTTCGTGGATTCTTCTTCGGTGGTGACCATCCACAATGCCGGGGTGGGTTATCATCAAGAGGTGACAGACCTACCTTTTGCCAAGGCTATCACTGGTCTTCCATGGAGGGTCATATACCACTGTCTCCTGAATGGGGCCTTCGATCCATTGATTGCAGGGCCAAGTTATGCCCCTGTGAACACGGTGAGTGAAAACTATGCCAGGGAGCTCCAAGAAACTGAGCTGGATGCCCTAACGGGCTGGTTGGGTCATGCCCTCAAGGACAGAGGGATCATACTGGAGGGGATCACCAATGGGATCGACATCTCAAAGTTTGACCCGAGACACGGGGAACGACTTGGCATCCCTTGTTCCTTTGATCCATTTTCAGGGGACTTCTCCCAGAAGGAAAGGTGCAAAAAGGCACTTTTGAATCTTCTCTCTGCTGGTGAAGCGTCTGCAGAGTTCATGGCGGGCAGTTACAAGGCTGTAGATGTCACTGGGACACTGGAGTACCGTCCGGATTTGCCCCTTTTTACCGTTGTCAGTAGATTGACCGAGCAAAAGGGTATAGATATCTTGGGTAAGGCACTGGAGGGGGGAATAGGAATTGAAAAGGGTTTTAACCTCGCCATACTCGGCAGCGGTAAGGCAGAGATAGAAGAGCACCTGAAATGGGTAACCTCGTTGCCACAGAACAAGGGCAGGATGTGTCTTCTCCTTGGATATAATGAACAACTTGCCAATCTCCTCTTTGCTGGTGGAGATTTTTTCCTCATACCTTCTCGGTACGAGCCTTGTGGGTTGACCGATTTCATGGCCCAACTCATGGGCAATGTCCCGATAGTGAGGCATACTGGCGGGCTCGTCAAGGTGCAAGATGGTGTAAATGGTCTGGTATTCAAGACCGAGGACCCATCGGATCTGGCTGCAGCTATCCACAGGGCAATCTCGATATTCAACGAGGCCCCCCAGGCCCTTAAATCTATTCAGAACAAGGCTGTGGCCATAATCCTGGATAGATATACATGGGACAAGGTGGTCCTGCGGTACCTGGATTTCTATGCCAGGGCCAAGGAATAGTTTGATGGCCTGGTGATGTGGGGATTAAATGTAACGTAACTATGGGATTATTCAGAGGAATTGTCTTTTCCATTCGTTTGGATTGTATAATCTGGGGTGAATTGCCTGCAGATTTCTTTGGTTGGCTTTTAAAGAAGAAAGTTGAGAAGACAGGATCATGAAGTTTGAGCTCAAATGGCTTGCGTGGGAGATCACGAGAAGGTGTAATCTACACTGTGTTCACTGTCGTTCCTCTTCAGAGCTGGAGGTGAAGGAACATCCGGATTTTTCCACTGAGGAGGCCTTCAGGATTATCGATGATATTTCATCGTTTGCCAAGCCGGTAGTGGTGCTTTCCGGTGGTGAGCCCCTTCTTCGCAAGGACTGGCATGAGATCGCTGCCTATGGAAACGAAAAAGGGCTCAGAATGTGTCTTGCCACCAATGGCACATTGGTAACCCAAGGGCTGTGCGATAAGATAAAAGAGGTTGGGATCAGAATGGTTTCTCTAAGCCTTGATGGATCGAAACCAGAGATTCATGACAACTTCAGGAATCAACCAGGCGCATTCCAGGGTACCATCAATGCCGCAAGACTCTTCAGGGAAAATGGTATCAGCTTTCTTATAAATTCCTCCTTTACAAAGAGGAATCAGTCGGATGTTGCCAATGTCTATAGGCTTGCAAAGCAGCTTGGGGCAACTGCTTGGTACATGTTTATGATAGTGCCTACAGGCAGGGGTGAGGATATCATGGAGGAGCTGATCTCTCCTGAGGACTATGAAGAGCTTTTGAAGTGGCACTACGCTATGGAAAAGCACGAGGAGGACATTCTGGTAAGGCCTACTTGTGCCCCACATTATTACAGGGTGCGGATGCAGCTTGCCAAAAAAGACGGGGAAAAGATGGTGCACAGGAGCCTGAAGTTTTCTACAGGAGGGGCCAAGGGATGCCTGGCAGGTCAGCTTATCTGCCTAATAGATGTGGATGGAAATGTACTGCCATGTAGTTATTTCCCTTTGGCAGCAGGCAATATAAGGCAGAGATCCATCAGGGAGATCTGGGAGGATGCCACTCTTTTCAAAGAATTGAGAGATTTTTCTTCGTACAAAGGTAGGTGCGGTCTTTGTGAGTACAATAGGGTGTGTGGAGGGTGCAGGGCCAGGGCCTATGCTGTAACAGGCGATTATCTGGAAGAGGAGCCCTTCTGTAACTACCAGCCGCGAAGATTTAAGAAGGGGGAGAAGGATAATGAATGACATTTTTTTGAAGGCCTGTAGGGGGGAGAGGACCAGTCCTGTTCCCGTCTGGTTCATGAGGCAGGCTGGGAGATACCTGCCAGAATATCAGGAGATCCGTGGGAAATCGGATTTCCTCACCATGTGTAAGACACCAGAGCTCGCAGCAGAGGTGACCCTACAGCCTGTCGAGCTCCTGGGTGTGGATGCTGCCATACTCTTTTCAGACATACTCATTCCGTTGGAGGCCATGGGTGCAAATCTTGCTTTTGAAGAGGGCAGAGGACCTGTGCTCCAACCACCGGTGAGGGGTGAGGACGACATAAATAGGCTTCATCATATCGAACCCGAAAGGGATGTGCCCTTTGTCTTGGAGACCATAAAGATCTTGAGACGAGAGCTTGCCGACAAGGTCCCTCTAATTGGATTTGCCGGTGCTCCGTTTACCCTTGCATCTTACTTGATAGAAGGGGGGGGCACGAAAAGCTTTGTAAACATAAAGAGGATGTTTTTTGCCAATCCTGTATTGTTCAGGAGGGTGATGGATCTTATTACAGATGTGACTATCTCATATCTCAGTGCACAGATAAGGGCAGGGGCCCAGGCCATTCAACTCTTTGATACCTGGGCAGGGGTACTCACAAGACATGACTTCAGGGATGCAGCCCTGGTGTATGCAAGGCGTATCTTCAACGAGCTAAGGCCCCTGGGGGTGCCGATGGTCTATTTCGTATTCGACGGGGGACATCTGCTGGATCTGGTTAGGCTTTCAGGGGCGGACGTTATCGGGCTCGATTGGAGGACAGATATCGACACTGCCCTCTTCCTCATGGGAGATGGTAACGTGGTGGTGCAGGGCAATCTAGATCCTTGCATGTTATTTCTTTCAGAAGAGCGCCTAAGGGACAGGATAGCCGAGATACTCTTTCAGGGTACCATGGCAAAAAGTCATATATTCAACCTGGGTCATGGAATACTGCCCGAGATCCCGCCTGAAAAAGTGAAACTTGCAGTGGAGATCATACATGAGCTGTCGGCATGAGCCTGGCCAAAAGCCCCCTGGCAATAACGATATTGGGGTTTTGCTCCTCAATATGGGAGGCCCTGATAGCTTAGAGGCTGTCCGTCCTTTTCTATTCAATCTCTTTTCTGACCGAAAGATCATAAAGCTTGGCCCGTCATTTCTTCAACGGCCTATTGCATGGATCATTGCAAGGAAAAGAGCCCCCAAGAGTGCCTCAAATTATGCCAAAATAGGAGGTAAAAGCCCTCTTCTAGAAATAACCACTGGGCAGGCCAAGGCCCTGGAGGCAAGGTTGAACGAGGGTTCCTCCAGTGAGAGCTATGTCTGTGAGCCTGCCATGCGTTATTGGTACCCAAGAACACCCGATCAGTTAAAGGCCATGAAACGTGAAGGAATAAAGAGGGTTATAGGCCTTTCTATGTATCCCCATTATAGCCTTGCAACAGGCGGTAGCTCCATTGAAGAGTTCAGGCAGGAGGCAGTCAGGCTTGAGTTGGACCATCGGGTAATTGATAGCTATCCTGATCATCCACTATATGTGAGGGCCCTTGAGTCAGCTGTCAGAGAAGGAATGAAAAAGATCAGAGACAAGGACAATTTCGTCTTGGTGTATTCCGCCCATTCACTGCCAAGGAGCATGGTGGAACAAGGGGATCCCTATGTTGATCATCTGAAGCGGACCATTTCCTCTCTCGAGGGCCTTACTGGCATAAAGGGCAGACTTTGTTATCAGAGTAGGAGCGGGCCTGTTGAATGGCTTGAGCCAGCTACAGACGAAATGCTCCTGGATCTTGCAAGCCAAGGCATCAGGGAGATACTGTGTCTGCCTATAAGTTTTGTATCTGATCACATAGAGACCCTTTTTGAGATAGATATACTATATGGTGATATGATGAGGGAGAAAGGGGTGAGCCTTGTCAGGGCACCTTCACTCAATTATTCTCCCCTTTTCATTCAGGCCCTTTATGAGCTTGTCCTCTCCAGTTGGACCGGCCAGTCTTAGTCTTTTGGCAAAGGAAATCTTTCTATGGCACATGTTGTAATAATCGGTGGGGGCATGAGTGGTATGTCCCTGGCCTGGTATCTGAAGAATCTAAAACCTGATTGGCAGCTTAGCCTGCTTGAGGCCGAAGACAGACCAGGTGGCAAGGCGTGGACTGAATACAGGCAAGGTTTTGTTATCGAACGAGGTGTAAACGGTGTCCTGGACAACAAGCCTTGGACCTTGGATCTTGCTGCAGAGCTTGGAGTAAGGCCTCTAAGGAGCAGAAAGGCCTCTGCTAAGCGCTTCATAATCCGAAACGATACGCTCATGGATCTGCCTTCGTCAGGAAAGGCCTTCTTGTCATCGAGGCTTCTTTCCCTTTCTGGGAAGCTAAGGCTTCTCAGGGAGGTATTCGTCAGGCAAGGAAACGAGCTTGTTGATGAATCCCTGGAGGAATTCGCTACAAGGAGGCTTGGAAGAGAGGCCTTCGAGTATCTGATCGATCCAATGGCATCGGGTATATATGCAGGTAATCCTTCAAGACTCTCTTTGAAGAGCTGCTTTCCGAGGATACATGAACTGGAAAGGGAGTATGGAAGCCTTATAAGGGCAATGATAAGGCTTCAGATAGCAGCGAGGAGAAAGAAGAGAAAAGGGCCTTCGGCTGGGCCTGGGGGGGTTCTCACCTCCTTTAGGGAGGGGATGGGCGAGTTGGTGGATGCGTTGAAACAGGCCTTGTCTGATGATATCAAGCTCGCTTGCAAGGCCAAGGTAGTAAGAAGATCTGAGGGGAAATGGCTGGTAGAGCTCGAGGATGCCAGCGTGATGGAGGCCAGCCATCTTGTCATATCATGTCCGGCCTATGCAGCCTCCAGGCTATTAGAGAGGGTTTGCCCGGCCATCTCAGAGATCTGTGCCTATATTGAATATCCCCCGATAGCAGTTGTTGCCTTCGGCGTCTCGAAGAAGGCCATGTCAAATAACCTCGATGGTTTTGGGTTCCTATCTCCCCATGTCGAGAAGAGAAGGATCCTGGGTGCCCTGTGGGATTCATCCGTTTTCGATGGCAGGGCTCCACAAGGATATCACCTCGTACGTTGTCTCATTGGGGGTATGAGAGACAGACACTGCCTCTCAAGGACTGATGCCGAGCTTGAGGACTGGGCATACAAAGAGCTAAAAGAGCTTTGCGGTCTGAGAAAACCTCCTGATTTTTCAGCAGTTTTCAGGTGGCAAAAAGCTATTCCCCAATATCATGTGGGCCATGAGGCCTTGATGGAAAGGCTTGGGCAGGAATTAGAGAGCCAACCAGGCCTTTTCATTAGATGTAACTGGATTGGCGGTGTAAGCCTGAATGATTGCATAATGCATTCACGCAGGTTGGCACGCCAGATAGCCTCGGGAAGTTTGAAGGCAGGCTTTTGATTTTTTGGGTCAAATACTGGAGCAGTTATTATGATAGACAGGCAACTTTTCAGGGAATATGACATCAGAGGCATTGTTGACAAGGAACTTACAGAGGAGGCTATAACCCTAATAGGTAGGGCATTTGGTACACTTGTCAAGAGAAATGGGGGCAGTGTTGTCACTTGCGGTAGGGATGGAAGGCTCCACTCGGAAAGGCTTGAAAATGCCTTGATCAATGGTCTCAAAATGGCAGGAATAGACGTGGTGGACATAGGCCAGTGCCCTACGCCTGTACTATATTTTTCCTTGTTTCACCTCTCTGTCCACGGAGGTGTCCAGGTGACGGGTAGCCATAACCCACCAGACTATAATGGCCTGAAGATGTGCCTCGGTAGAGATACGATTTATGGAAACAAGATTCAGCAACTCTATCAGATTATAGTGAAACAGGATTTCGAGGTAGGGACTGGCAATCTAAAAACATGCGAAATAATACCTGATTATCTCTTGTATCTAAAGAAGAATATTAAGCTTGAGAAGAAAATGAAAGTGGTCTTGGATTGCGGAAATGGCGTTGCAGCACTTACGGCTCCAGAAGGATTTTCTCAAGCCGGGATGGATGTGAAGTGCCTCTATTGTAATGTGGATGGCAGTTTCCCAAATCACCATCCCGATCCTACGGTGCTGGAAAATTTGGCAGATCTAAAGACAGCAGTGCTGGAAGAAGACGCTGATATGGGCATAGCCTTTGACGGCGATGGTGATCGTATAGGTGTGGTCGACGAAAAAGGCCAGGTCATATATGGGGACAGGGTGCTCATCATCCTTGCCAGGACTGTACTGAAAGACCATCCTGGGGCAGCGATCATAGGTGAGGTCAAGTGTTCTCATCTCCTATATCAGGATATCGAGAGCCACGGGGGAAGGCCCATTATGTGGAAGACTGGCCATTCTCTCATAAAGAAGAAGATGAAGGATACAGGTGCTCTCCTGGCAGGAGAGATGAGTGGTCATATCTTCTTTGCTGACAGATACTTTGGCTTCGACGATGCTACATATGCTGCCCTTAGGTTGGCAGAGATCCTTTCAAAGACGGACAAGCCCTTGTCTTCTATCCTAAGAGGACTTCCTGAGCCAATATCCACTCCAGAGATTAGGGTCGATTGTCCTGAAGAATTGAAATTCAAGATAGTCGAAGAGGCCAAGGATTGGTTCAGCCATCGTTATAATGTCATAGATGTAGATGGTGCCAGAATCGTCTTTCCAGATGGTTGGGGCCTGATTCGGGCCTCAAACACACAGCCTGTCCTAGTGTTAAGGTTCGAGGCCGAGACCAAAGCGCGCTTGGATGAGATAAGGACCCTGGTGGAGGACAGGCTCTATGAGATCAGGAGAAAGTTTGAAGATGTCCAAGGAAGACAGAAAGCTTAGCCAGGCCTCAGACATATTTCCTGGCCTGATCCCTGGCAAGAAATGGCCGCTTTTTTTCCCCAGGTGGATAATATGGCATAGGTGGGAGGAAATTGTTGGAGACCTCGTGGCTCAACACGCATATCCTTGGTATTTCCAAGACCTGGATCGTCTGATCATAGTAGTTTCAGACAATATCTGGATGCAACAAATCTCTTTTCAAAAGACCCATCTCCTTAAAAAGATCAACGAACTCCTCCCAAGGCAATCAAGGCTTTCGGATCTGAGATTTTTCCTGGGCAATGTGGATGAAGTGAAAAAAAAGACCATGTTGAAGGGAGAAGTAAAAACCACCATAGAAGCCAATAATGAAAATGTCCTGGACCCTTCCCTCGAAGAATTCGTCTCTCTCTTGGAAGATCTAACAGATGAAGGCCTTAGGAGGACATTTTCCTCTCTATTAAAAAAGGCTGCATCCCCCCAGGCGTGATCTACCAAGACATATAATCATAAGCGTCAAAATATCGACAGAAAACACCTGCTCTCATGGCACTTGGATAGAAAACAGGCCTATCCTTCCCGGGCTGCCAAAGTTGTAAATGCCAACAATCACCATGTTTGCCAGGCCTTCGGGGGGCTTTTGAAGAATTGCTCCTTTTTTTCGTAGTTGTCAACACAGCCCTTAAGAGTTGATGTGTCATTATATCCTTTGTCATGAGATCCAAGTGTTTGGCATTTCTCTTGCTTTTATCTGCCATGTCATGAAGGCTTGTCTGAGAAAAAAAGGAAATTATGCACATATTATGGGCAGTTGCACACATAGAGTGCATATTGTCGCCTGCTACGTATCCATATTCCTTTTGTCTTTATCCATGCCTTTGTCCTATGGGGCAATAGGCAAAAAGGGTAAAATCCCTGTTGACCAACTTGCATGGCAATCGCTTTTGCCAGAGATAGAGGTCTTCTGGCACGAATATCAGACTAGTCCTCACAAGGTAGCCCAAGACGTCTGGCCATTTATCGCAGCACTCAAGGAATTCATAAAGAGGTATCCAGATTCCAGTAAGATTCCAGAGGCCTATTATATCCTTGGAGAGGCCTATGCAGCTGCCTCTTACTGGCCAGAGGCGACGGCCCATTGGAGAATCGTTATTCGTTATTATCCCGACAGCAAGTGGACAAGTGCAGCCCTCAATTCCCTCGTGGCCTATCTGGAGAAACAAGGCGATCAGAAAAGGCTCAAGAGGTTTTATAAAGAGATATTGCGTCAATTTCCTGACAGTGTTGCTGCTAAGACTACCAGGGTGCTTCTTGCAAAGCAGGCCCTTGAGGAGGGTAAGGTGGCTTTGGTGAGCAGGGTCATAAAGGGCATTGAAAGATCCTCTCCCATGGCTGACGTGCAGATCCCTGAACTTTTGGATCTAAAGGCAGGAATAGCCCTGAGGCAAGGAAGAGCATCTGATGCCATAAAGCTGTGGATTCATTTTATAAATTTGAAAAAATCACCTGTTGCCCGCGCCTCGGCCCTATTCAAGATTGCAGAGACCTATAGGGGGCAGGGAGACTGGCTGAAGGCCAGGAAATATTATGCCCTCATAAGGAGGGATTTCTCCACCCAACCAGAGGCCTTGTTTGCAAGGTTCAGGATACTGCAGATGAAAGAGATACAACAGGCAAGGCTTGCAAGATATGTAAAGGGCGGGGTTAGGCAGGTCAATCTGAATGAATCCGAGAGGGTATTTCAGGAGATAGTGGAGAAATATCCCAGATATTCTCTCACTCAAGAGGTGAGAAAGGAACTGATAGCCACCAAGATCAAGAAGGCAGAACTGATAAATGCCCTCGAATTGGCCGATGACTTCATTCGCACAAATCCTCAAAGCCCATTTGTCCATGATGTTCTGAAATTGGCAGAAGAGGCCAGGCAGAGGCTTTTAAAGGGGGAGTTCAGGACAGAGAAGCTGGAGGCCTTCGTAGATGCAGGGCGCACCTATCTTGAAAAAAAGGCCAAGAACAAGGTCCAGAGGTATATCAAGGAGGTTACACAAAAACTCTGGGTCAGGCTTGTCGAACAACTCCTGGAGGGGAAGAGGCCGTTGAAGGCCCTTAAGGATTACTGGAGTTACAAAGAGGCGTTCAGGGGCAACGAACCCGCCCAGGAAGAGATCTTACCCTTTGCCGTCAAGGCCCTGGAGGCAACAGACAGGTGGTTTTTTGGCAAGAAGAGGTATTCAGATCTGATAAACTACGATTTTTTTCATCAGAAAGGTATAGAGGCCCTAAGGAGTCCAGTCCATTACCACTTTCTTGCCAAGGCCTATTCCAAGATAGATCTGGACAAGATGTCTCTCAGATCCTATTTCAAGGCCTGGCGACAAGGACCAGTGGGTACTGAAAAATGTGAAATACTCAAAGACTGGACTGCCCAGGGTCTGAAGGCGGCTCAGACAGTCATAGCGCAGGACACCACAGGCCTTCTGGACATGGCCTGTCCTGATTACGCACTCCTGCCAAAGATTCTATACTACAAGTCTAAGATAGCAAGTACCCAGGGCGATTGGATAGCAGCCTTCAATATGGCAAAGGACAGCCTGGCTGGAAAGCCCACAGAGGAAAGTGCCTATCAGGCCATGTTGGCTGGGATCAAACTTGGGCAGTGGAAAGGGGTTGATCAGCTCTATAAGAGGTATGGTGAACTGTTACCAAAGGAAAAGAAGATCCAGATCTTGAAGCAGTGGGGAGATGAGGCTGTCAGGCTATCTGAATACAAGGTGGCCATGATTCCCTATGGTTATTTGTCAAATATGGACAAGGATGACCCTTCTACGAAGTTTAGATTGGCAGTTGCAAGAAGTGGTGCCTTTGGCTTCGAACAGGCTGCGCCTGTATGGGAAGCACTTTCTAAAGAAGACCAGGGACTTTGGGGCAAGGCGGCCAAGTCAGAGCTGTCTTTCTACAAATTCATGTCTGGTCCTGCAGGGCAATTATGATTCCCACTCAAGTATCCAGACCAGCTGAAATAAAAAGTTTGTTGGTGGGAGGAACTCTCAAGGAACGCCTGGAGATCCAGGGCCATCTGAGTGCTATGGGGATAGATGTGACCGTGGCGCCAGATATGGATATGGGCCTGCAACTGCTGTCAAAAAACAGTTTCCATATCGTCATGGTAATCCATGATCCGGATACCTTGGATGCCCTTGATTTTCTCGCAGCCCAGAGAAACAGTGGAGATCCCGCAAGGGTAGTCGTGTTGTCAAGAAAGGCAGCGATGGAGGATGCGGCAGAGGTCATGAAAAGGGGTGCTTTGGATTTCAGATTGCCTCCTTGGTCTGCAGAGGTCCTGGGGTTCGTAGTGCAAAGAGCCATTGAAACCCCTTTGGCAAAGGCGAACGAGGGTGGCCAAGACACTGGAGAGAGTAGAAGAGTTGCCTTCAAAGGTGACAGATGTGAAGGAAAATCACAGTCTGGACATACGCCAGAGGTGATCAGGAGGCATGAGATACTCACCAGGAGCCCTGCTATGGAAAGGCTCCTCAAACAGGCAGAAAATGTGGCAAAGAGTAAGGCCACATGTCTTATCCAGGGAGAAAGCGGTACTGGCAAAGAGCTTCTTGCAAGGTTCATACATGCCAAAAGTGATCGGGCTTCAGGGCCCTTCGTCGCATTGAATTGTGCTGCCCTTCCAGAGACCCTTCTGGAGAGCGAGCTTTTTGGCCATGAAAAAGGGGCATTTTCTGGCGCTGTCATGAAAAAGGCAGGAAAATTTGAACTGGCAAGTGGCGGCACCCTTTTACTCGATGAAGTGACCGAGATGGCATTTCCTCTTCAAGCCAAGCTTCTAAGGGTCCTGCAGGAGGGGGAGGTGGACAGGTTGGGAGGTACAACCCCCATCCCTGTAGATGTCAGGATAGTAGCTACGACCAACAGGGACGTGCTCTCAGCAGTTAAAGAAGGAAAGTTCAGGGAGGATCTATACTTCCGTCTCAATGTCATCCCCCTCAAGATCCCGCCTCTTCGTGAAAGGAAGGAAGACATAGAATTTTTGGCCCATCACTTCAAGGAATATTTTGTACGGGAATATGGAAAAAACGGGCTGGATTTTGCAGAGGATGTAATGGATGAACTCAAAAAGAGGAAATGGGCAGGAAACGTGCGGGAGTTAAAGAATATTATAGAGCGAGGAGTCCTCTTGGCCACTGGAGAAAAGATTACACTGCAAGATCTTCTCGTGGAACAGGCTGATCCAGGGGAAGATTCTACAGTCCAGGCCGGGAACGACGTGATCCCTGCAGGGACGTTCAACTTGAGTGACATGGAAAAAGAAATGGTCAAAAGGGCACTTTCAGAGACAGGCGGTAACAGGACCCACGCGGCACGGTTGCTTGGTATAAGTGTGCGTACCCTGAGAAACAAGCTGGCAGAATACAGAAAGATGGGACTGGTCCTTTGAGGTAGATATGAAGACCTTATTCGGTAAGACAATTCAGCTCATGCAAAAGGCCTTGGAATTGCGAT
>JALSNW010000046.1 GCA_026986785.1 Deltaproteobacteria bacterium
AAGGATTGCACTGAAAAAGCTTTTGGATGGAGAATTAAAATCTAAGCATGTTGAGTCAGAACAGGGGGCAATAGATGAGTACTTTTAAAATTTTTAGATACAAGGTTCGTTTCTTGACGCCTGCTTTCATAGGAGATGCTGATAAGTCAGGTCTGTGGCGTGTCCCTCCTTTCAAAGAGCAGCTTCGCTATTGGTGGCGGGTGGTCTATGCTTCGCATTGTAATTTTAACTTCGATGTGGCTGAAATGCGTAGAGCCGAAGGAATGCTTTTGGGGAATGCATGGTTGCAGGAAGGGGCTACCAAAAGCTTAGTCCAAATTCGATTATCGAAATGGGAAAGGGGTACTTTAAGGTCTTGGAACGGGCTAGAAGGAGCAGATATTTTTCATCCTGAAGTTACATATCCACAATATGTGCATAGACAAAACTATACAATTGGACCACAGGCATATTTAGGTTATGGCCCTCTTGATGGGAGAGGTGGGACCAGATTTGGCAAAGGTGTCGAAGCAGCCATCAATGCCAATGAAGAGGCCATGTTGTCCCTAAGATTTCCCTGTAGCCATTACAACGCTATGCAACATATTTTGTTCCTTATGAATCGTTTTGGCTCAATTGGGGGGCGTTCACGAAACGGCTGGGGAGCCTACGAGTTGATACCCAAGGACGATACACCAGAATTCAACAATGATTTGAGCCAGTTTCTCCGAAACTGGAGAAATGCTCTGCAATTAGATTGGCCCCATGCTATAGGCCAGGATGAGAGAGGCCCTCTTGTGTGGTTTACTGAGTCAAAAAAGAGATGGCAGGATGTCATACGTGATCTTGCCATTATCAAGGTGGGTGTGAGAACACAGTTTGTGTTTAGTTTTGATGAAGATGCCGGCGATGAAAAAAAGGGTAAGAAGATAACACATGCCCAACCACAATCTAGGCATTGGTTGGCGTATCCAGTGACGAATCACAATGTCGATTCATGGGGGAGAGAATCGCGTCTTCCAAACACCCTGCGTTTCACAGTCAAGCGAACGCATAGTAATCAACTGAAAGGGCTGATCTTTCACATACCCTGCAGACCTCCAAATGATTTTTCGCCTAACATGAACACCCTGGTAAGCGTCTGGCAAAAAGTGCACCAACTCCTGGATGAACTGACCAAACCGGTTGTTCAAAGGCGATACGCGATGATCGATGACGTCCAGCGCCGCAATCAACTTAGACCGGAGCTCGATAAAATAACCCTATACCGAGGGCAGGGAGGATAGAAGTAATGAAAGAGCCAAGAATCTGGCAAGCAAAGGTTGCCGCATATATCCACGATCCAGCCACAAAGGCCCTTATTCTCATGCGCGGTATGGGGCATGAAAAGGGTTCTGTCAGGGAATTGCGTCGCGCCATCTTTGGAGATGAAAATGATCAGTCTGTTCTCGAAGAACTAGACCCCATAATAAAACAGGCGGACAGGTGGGCCTCTGCAGCAGACAGGCCATCTCTCCCCATGTCCATTCGTGGCAGGGTGGCCTTTTCTCACGACCCGGCCCTGATTCATCCACTAACCGGCGATTATTTTCATATCTCAAGGATAGCGGATGGACGGGATGACGACATTCCCGCAGCCATCGAG
>JALSNW010000047.1 GCA_026986785.1 Deltaproteobacteria bacterium
GATTCCTTCAAGACTGGAATCATATCAAACAACTATGGAAACCTTGACAATATCTGCAAAGAAACGGGTCTCGATACATTTATGGATGTATTGGTGGATTCAAACATGATAGGCTGCATGAAGCCTAAAGGAAAGATATTCAGGGCAGGCATCTCAGCCCTGGGATCGGAGCCGGCCTCATCAGTGATGGTAGGAGATTCCCTGACACGAGACGTCATGGGTGCACAGGCAGCTGGCATGGTAGCTATCTGGCTTTCTCCTGTACACGAGGCAGACGGCCTTGGTAAAGGCCAGAAAGACATCACCGTGATCTCCACCCTTTACGAACTACCCTCAAGAGTCGGCATCTGAAAATGGTGAGGCATATGCAGGGAGGTATAATAGCAGCGGGCCTTGGCAGCAGGTTCAGACAGGCAGGCATTTCTACGCCAAAACCTCTCATCAAGATAGGAGGAAGGCCACTTATTTCATGGACCATCCATCAATTCCTCGAAGCAGACGTACATGATATCCATGTCATATTTCGGACAGCCATCTGCGAACAATGTGTATCATTTCTGCAAGCCAATCATCCAGAGATAGACTTTGAATTCATCTGTAAAGACACAGAAAGCTCTGCGGAAAGCTTTCTCACCCTTTTGAGGACATGGAAGGAAAACCAAACAGTCCTCATTACCACGGTGGATTCCATCTACCAACCGAAGATGTTGAAAAGGTTGAGACAAAGTGCTGAAAAAGGGACAGAAGATACATTGTATCTCGGCTTGACCTCCCATATCGAAGACGAAAAGCCTCTCTATGCAAAGGTGACAAAAGACAATACCATAATCTGGCTGGGAGACAAAGGCGGAGAGATAGTCACATCAGGGGCATATCTACTTCCTGCCAGAATTGCCCGTGATAAAAACCCCAAAGGCTACAAGGCCTTGAGGGCTGTTTTGAAAGAATTCGTCTCTTCTCCCGACATTACGGCCTTTGGTGTGGACCTTGGCAAGGTACTGGATGTGGATCGCCCAGAAGACATAGTGTCTGCTGAGAGATTTATCGCAAGTTTTATCTGATTCCTTTTATTTTCCCAAGGCTTCCACAAACCTTGATTTCACCGTTTAGTTTAGTTGTTTGTTAGACAGATACGAGGCAGAAATATGCAACAACCATGTAATAATTTGGAAGAATTACTTTCCAATGGCATCTTGGATAGCATGTGTCGAGTGGAAAGGTTTTACTCTTTGTCAACTTGACAAGCCCTCATCTGTAGTTTAGAAGGATATCAATCTACGATGGAGATGTGTCGTCTATTTACGGTTTACTCTGCATACATTTGTACTCTCTATCTCGAATACCATATCCCCAAAAATTAATAGAGGAACTATATGAAAAAATTGAATATCTTGGTGACCTTCTTCATGGGTGTCATCTTTGTTGCATCCACATTTGTAAGCACACCCGCAAAGGCGCAAGAAATGAATCTGGTCATAGACAACATGCCAAGGCTTCTGGGAGTGGGGTTGGTATAGTGCCAGATTATGAAGGTTTGGATGACTATACATGGGGAGTTACCCCTTTTGCCAAGTTCAAACTCGAAGGGCATGAGCAGTATATGCTGATAAAGGCCTACGCACTCCAGCTCAACCTGTTGGCCCATCCGTGGCTGCGTCTTGACCCATCCCTCATTACCATTGGGGCAGGGATCATGACGTAGACGATCACTATGTAAAGAAGATGCAGGAAATCGATGGCACTGTCGAGTTCGGCGTAGAGTTCACAGACAGCACCAATCTCGGCAGCGTCTTCTCGCTGATATTGATTTTCTCCACGACATTGGAAACGAGTATGATGCTATATTATCTCTGGGAATATCAGAGGATAGTATCCTCTTTCCAAGATGTGTGAGGTGGGTCTTGGCTGTACCATGGTCTATGCCAGTAACAATTACATGAAGACCTATTTTGGTATGAGCCAAAAGGCTTCTCTTCGCTCTGGCCTGCCTGTATTCGATGCTGATAGCGGTATAAAGAATATAAGGATAAATCCAGTCCTTGTCATACACCTTTCCATGAACTGGCACATCGCTGCTGGGGTCCAATACAGACGTCTTCTCGGCGACGCTGACGATAGCCCCGTGGTGGACAAAAGGGGTTATTCCAACCAATGGATTAGCGGCCTTGACCTGGCCTACAGCTGGTAATACTGAAAGGAGAAAAAAAATTATGAACCGATTATCAAGATTATTTCTCATAATTGCAATAACTACCTTTGTGCTGGCATTTGGTAGTATGCAGGCATTTGCCACCTCTGCCGCTGGACTTGACAAAGAGGTCATCCAGGCACTACACCAGCTTTATAGTGAATCCCATGCTGCTGCCAAACTTGGCAAGACCGCCAAGGGCATATTGGTCTTCCCCAAGGTCTATAAAGCGGGTTTCATACTCGGTGCCCAGTATGGAGAAGGGGCACTCATCGTCAATGGCAATATCATAGGTTATTACAAGACCATAGGTGGCTCTTACGGGCTACAAGCAGGCGCCCAGGCCTTTGGCTATGCACTGTTCTTCATGACGAACAAGGCCCTGAAATATCTTCTAAACAGTAATGGCTGGGAAATTGGGGTGGGCCCATCTATTGTCGTGGTGGACAAGGGCAAGGCCACAAGCCTCACTACCACTACTGGTAAAGACGATATCTACGCCTTCTTCTTTGGCCAGAAAGGGTTGATGGCCGGACTCGGTCTCCAAGGTAATAAGATCTCCAGATTCCAACCCGACAAGTAAACAGCAAAAAGGTTTCTGTTTCCGGCTCGGAGGTCATACCTCCTACATGGCCGGAAACAGAAACACCTGTCAGGCCGTTAATGTCTGCTGGTCCTTATTTGTGTTTTTCCATACCCATTCCTTTACCTACTCCTTTGACGTCATGTATTACATTGCCCTGTCTGGCTTGGCGAGCAGCCTCAAACTCAGAGGGGGTAATGCTGCCATCTCCATTGGCATCGAGATCTGCAAAGCTGGGGGCATTATCCATACCCTTGGCCTCATGACCAGCTGCCTTCAGTGCTGCCTCACGCTTTTGCCTTACCGTCTTGAATTCCTCCGCGGAGATAACTCCATTCTTGTCCAGGTCATAGTCGGAAAGGCTTAGTGGACCTGGAACCCCTAGATTGGATGCATGGACCTGCATGGAAAATCCCAGGGCCACTGCGGCAAAAGAGACAGCCGCCATAAACGACTTGGTTACCTTCATACACTTCCTCCTTCAATTTACAATTGGTTGTTTGATCAGCATGCATGCATCTGATATCTGTATCTCACTACCGCAACTCTTATGCCACATGGGGAACGCAAAACAAATCCAGCAATAATTACAATTGGTTATAGCAGCACTCCCTCTATTCACGGCTGTTTTTACCACGATTTGTCCCATATCCTCGAGATCAAAGACGTGAATCCCAGGTAAATGTGTCGGTTTTTCACAACAGGTACTCGAAGATAGAATGTAGTCGATACAAAAATCAAAAGGCCGGGGAAACCCAGCCTTTTGATTTTGGCAATAAATGATATTCTGCTTGATCTAAAAAACATCCCTTGTCTTGATACAGGCAGCCAGAGCCAGCAGAAATACCAGGATAATGGCCCCAAAGGCATCAAATGTGGGTACATTCACGGGTATACGCACGGCTGCGGCAGAAGTGATGGCCACCTGTCCAGCCGTTATATCGTCTTCTATGAATCCATCACCATCTGCATCCCAGTAGCCCCTGGTCTGGTTTTGGGCAGATATTATGTTGTTGTTGAACCTTGTCTGAAAGACAATCACAACCTCATTCTGGGCGTCTTCCTCGTTGCTGGCACCTTGATCTGCGCCTATCACCCCCTCCCATACGACCTGGTTATTGGCAACATCGTATAAACATCTTTGGGTGGAGGAAGAGCCAGTGGCAACACAGGACAAACTTCCATCAATATAGGTGGTGCCTGATGGGATTGGATCTATTATCCTGATCCTGTTTGCATCTATATTGCCATCGTTTATCCAGACCTGCCGCCAGCTCACAACTGCGTTGCCCTCATAGGTGCCTATCTTTACAACAGAAGGTGGGTCGAAAACATGGGCTCCAGAGACCGTGATATCAGTGGGATCGTCGTTCCCAGTATCGTCGTCTCCACAGTTGCTTGCGGATGCACTACAATCTCTCCCATCATCTACTCCTGGATCGTCTGAAAATACTGTTGTTCCTCCGTCTTCACTACCAGTGGCCTGGTTGGAGATCTGGGTACCTGGTGCTGTAGCAGGATCAACAGTAGCCTCAAATGAAATCGTGGCTGACTCACCAGCGGCCAATGTACCCAGATTTATATCAACAGGAGACTCTGATACAACAGCCCCCTGGCTGGTATGAACACTTCCTGGGATCACGCTCAAATGCTCAGGGACAGGGTCTGACAGCCTCACTCCGGTTGCCGATGCACTTCCCCTGTTTGAAAACACAAGTGCATACCTGAAACTTTCCCCAGGATTTAGGAAACCATCATTGTTTGTATCCCCTGTCAGTTGTATCTGTTTGGTGAGTACGAGGTCAGGGCTGCCCTCACTGCCCTGGCCAACTACTTGGAAAACGGTTGGCTGCGCCCCGTCCATAGGATCGGTATTTCCATCTGTAAGGGTCTCTGGCACCTGATCAGCGGTGACTATACCCTGGTTGGTTACGAGCCCTGTGCTCTGGACAGTAGCCGTGATGGTTATTATCTGAACCTCCCCTACAGGGATAGAATCAAAATGGGCTGTTACCCTATTGGATGGCTGGGTCCAATTGGCATTTGAAACAGATGATATCTCTACACCTGTAGGGATATCATCTATGAAATCCACGTTTTCAAGCTCTTGTCCCCCTGTGTTTATCAGTCGAATGGTATAGGTCACTTCATCGCCAACATTTATTGTTCCATCTGTGGGATCAATCACATCATTCGTGAGAGCCACGGCCTTTTCAGCCCTCAAGCCTGGCCCTGCAGATGCCCCAACGGAGATGTCGGTGGGTTGATCGCCATTGCCGTCTATCCCATCTGCATCAGTAGGCTCAGGCACTGACTGATCGCTATCCACTACCCCCTGGTTGGAGATTATGACACCTGCCGGAGTGGAATCGTCAACCCTCACCTGGAATGAGATGGTCAGCCTCTGATCTTCTGACATAGGGCCAACCGACACCGTCACCGTATTGTCGACACTTTCATTAAAGTCAGAGCTGTCATTGTCTGCGGCATCTGTCATAGGGATATTGTCAACGGTGATCGTGCCAGGGACATATACCGTATTGGAAGGAATCGGGTCATGAAAGACCACCCCTGTTACAGGGGTCGAACCGTTGGCCAGGATGATTGTATAACGCAAGACATCCCCTGAGGTCACACTGCCGCTACCATCTCTATCGTCAACCAACATCACCGTCTTCTCGGCATCTATGAGGGCCGAGGAGGTTGGTGTGACAGAGGCTGAAGCGCTGTCACAGTAATCGTTGAGCCCTTGAGGGCAGTCACTGCCTGTACGCCCGCTGTCCACCTGCCCTGTTGCCCCGGAAAGACTCTTCCATGTCAGATCAAGTATATTTTGGAGGGCTTGATCAACAGGGGCATCCAGATCTATCCTTGCCCTATAGGTAAGGTTTTTCTGGCCTTCAGAAAGAGATAGGGAGTTTATCCTGAATTCCAGATCCTGCCCATTAACCGAGACATCAGAAGGTGGCAAAGAGGAATCAACATAACTGAGCCCCTGGGGTAGGGTATCATGCACCACCAAATCGTATGCATCGGCATTACTGTCACTGGTATGACGAATCGTTATAGTATATGTCACCAGGTCTCCAAGGGATTGAGCTTGAGGAGAGACGGCCTTCGAGACCTCGAGATCCGGCTCTATCAACTCTATGGGGATGCCCTGGATGCCAGGTGTTGACAAGTCATTGTCAAAATCTACTCTTTCAAGATCACCCCCTGTGCCGTAAGTGAGATATACCTCTGAACCGTCTGCTTGTTCCCCGTTTCTCAGGATAATCCCTGACTGATTGGCAGATGTGTTTTCAGCCCTTGCCACAATTTCCACCTCAATATAGTCATCAGTGGTTGTGTCATCAGAGGGATTTGTAACATCTCCGAACTCCAGAACCACCTCCTGGCCTGCCCCCTGGTTATCGTTATAATCAGGATTGGAAAAGCTTATGCCAGAATTGCCCACATGGACAGAATGGCTCACATAAGCCAGGCCATCTGGCAATACGTCATGCATGACAAGAGAGGAGGTAGTACCCTCTATTATATCTGCCCTTATAGTGAACCGGACAGTGTCCCCTATGGCAAGACGGCTCCTGTCGGCATGTTTGTCAATGGCAACGTCTGAAGCCACTATTAAAGCCTGGCCTGCAGACTCCTCGTAATTGTTGAGCTGGCCATCGTCGTCATCGTCCACAGCTCCAGGGTTCGAGGAATTGTCTCTACCACCGTCCACCAGGCTGGTATAAGACGCCCTGGTAAGGTTGTTTAGAGTCTGGCCTGGAGTGACCGTGTCCATGACAACTGCATCGAACTCCACGCTGAGGCTTGCTCCAGGCCCTATTTCAAGGCCAGGAAGGGCTATGGTGTCATGGGTGTTTACAGTGGTGGTTATGGAGATATCACTGTCAGAGGGCTGATTAGTAGTACCATTCAAGAATACGGACCCATCAACTACTACATGCCCATTGGAGATGTTATAGAGACCATTGGGCAGCACATCTGTCCAAGCGACCTGATAGGCTGTGGTATGGCCTGTGTTCTGGATAGATACCCGATATGAGATGGTATCACCTGCGTCTGAACCAGTAGCCCCTGCTGTTATCTGTTTCGCCATTTCCAGATCTGGCTCTCCCACGTGGACCTGTCGCGTGCTGACAACAGGGCCTACCGAAAGCATCTGTCCAGGGTTGTCAGGGTCTTCGTAATTGAGAGTGGCCTGATTTGTCAATACTTGCCCATCCTGATTCGTGCCTATGTTTTCTATTTCGGCCTGATATCGCACAATGATATCGCCTGAATCCTGAATGGTGACATTGCCAAAATCCAGCCTTATAAGCCCTGTACTGGAATC
>JALSNW010000048.1 GCA_026986785.1 Deltaproteobacteria bacterium
ATTGCCGAGCCGGTCAATAAAGAAATATTGAAAAAACACCTGAAAAAGGAAAAAATTCCCGCCCTTATTCTTGATGGAGATCATCCTATAAAAATCCTCTGGTTCAAATTTCCCGCGCCGCCGGAGGGAACCGAGGAGATAGAGTTCCAGGTCCCGGAAGTCTCTCCGTTTGACGTGGAGATCAAGAAGTGACAAAAAAACTTTTCATCCTGGTGATCTCCTTGCTGGTCTTGGCCCTGGGGCAAACCGTTGCGGCCGGGGAATGGAAGTCCCCGGAGGATTTTGAAAAAGCCCAGGCAGAGGCGGAAGAGGCGCTTCAGCGAACCGGCCCGAACAGTCCAAGAAGTGTGGAGACAGAGGCATCCAGCGTGGGCGTGGTCGAGACCACGGAGCAGGTGACCGGCCTTGAGGCAGGTATCGACCGACAAAAGAAAGACGTGGAGACGAATATCGTTTCGGTGGATCAGGCGATGATGGATCTTGATGCAAAGGTCATCCAGCAAGCCATCGTTATCGACCTGGCCAGTGATGTACTGTTCGATTTCGACAAATTCACCATCAAGCCGGAGGCCGCCACCACCCTTTCCAAGGTTGCCGTCCTCATCCGGGAGAAGGCCAGAGGGGACGTACTGATCGAAGGCCACACGGATGCCAAGGGAACCGAAGCATATAACCAGGTGCTGTCCGAGAAAAGGGCCAAGGCCGTAAAGAAGTGGCTGATAAAAGAGTATGGTATCAGAGCGGACATCTTGAAAACCAAAGGCTGGGGAGAACAAAAACCCATCGCGCCCAACACGAAGAAAGACGGGAGTGACAATCCCGAGGGGAGGGCCAGGAACAGGCGCGTAGTGATTACCATTTCGATAGTGAAATAAGGTATCGAAACAGGCCCCTTCTTTTACAACACATGTTGTTCGCTGTCACTGGGTTTAGAAATCAGGCACTCAGGCTATATCCTGTGCAGAATCCCACATCACCTCTCCTGTCTTTCTTGTGCTATAACCACCAAGTGCCTCCACGTCTTTCTTGAATCCCTTGGAATTCAAACAATCAAGGAGCTTTTTCAGCACAGGATGCTCCAAGGCATCTTGTGGGACCAGAAGATCATACCGCTCTTCACATACAGGGATGAAGTCGAGCCCTAACGCCTTGGCGGCTGAGAGTATCCCGAGACCTGCATCTGCCTTTCCACTAAGTACGCTTACAGCTATTGCCATATGGGTATACTCTTCATTGTCATAGCCAGAGATGTCATCTGGATCAATGCCTGCCTTCTGCAGTTCATAGTCAAGGAGCACCCTGGTACCACTTCCTGCTTGGCGGTTGATGAATACAACATCAGCCCTGGCAAGATCTGTTATCCCCTTTATCTCCTTGGGATTGCCCGGAGCCACCATGAATCCCTGTTGACGGTAAACCAGGTTTATCAACAATACATGTTTGTCCTTCACGAACCTTTTTACATAGGAGATGTTATAGGAGCCATCTTCTGGGTCCAGTAGATGGGTACCTGCCATGTGGGCAAGACCACGGGAGATTGCCAAAAGCCCCCCCATACTCCCCACGTGGGTTGAAACCATCTGAAAGCCTGGAATGCTACGTTTCAACCTATCTGAGATGAGATCCAGGCTAAGGTCATGGCTCCCGATACACACCAAGGTCTTTTCAAGGTCCTGCCAGGGGCGAAGCAGCTCTATCTCTACGATCCGCCCTTCTTCAAATCCTTCTGCCTCCAGGGGGATTCTCATTATGGCATTGGCCCTCGTTATAGTGGAGATAGAGCCAGCACCTTTTTTTACAGGGGTTGCAACAATCTGGCTACCTACCCTCCCTGCTATCACCCTCCTGAATTCTTCCATGCCAGGCCGTGATGGGAGATTGACGGAAAGCCGGGCCTTCACCATGTAGGCAGGAGCCTCAGGCCTTGCCTGGAGTCTGGCCAGTAGTGGCAATACTACCTGTTCCATGGCGATTATGGCAGAGACAGGATAACCAGGGACCCCTATCACAGGCTTTCCAGAGACAACCCCCAGGATAGTCGGTTTACCCGGCATTATGGTCAAGCCGTGGACCAGAACCTGGCCAAGCTCTTCAAGCACCTGGACAGTATAATCAGCACTTCCTGCAGAAGAACCTGCGTTCACCAAGATTACATGGGCATCCCCCTGTGCTGCCTGATGGATATTGTCTTTTATTGCGGAAAAATCGTCTGGAATTATATCATGGACCCTGGGCACAGCGCCTGCCGATTCCACCATGGCCGCAAGTACAGCAGAATTCGATTCAGGGGTTGTCCCTGGGGGCATGTGTTCAAGATCGATTCTCTCTATGTCTACAAGCTCTGTGCCAGTAGGCAAGATATCCACCAAAGGCCGCTGCCACACCATTATCTCTCTGTTTCCACTGGCAATGAGGGCGCCGAGGTCAAAAGGTGCAAGCAGATGATTTCTGGGAAAGACCTGTTCAGTGGCCACAATATCCTCTCCAACCTTCCTGACATTCTGCCATGGAAACACAGGAGCACGTAATATGATCTCCTTCCCATCTTCGGACCAGGCCACGTGTTCCACCATTACAACGGCATTCTTCCCCTTGGGAAGCGGCATACCTGTATTAACAGCTATGGCCTGGGTACCCACTTGCATTGTAAGAGGTCTTTCGTCCCTGGCTGAGAAAGTATCGCCTGCAACGACCGCATATCCATCCATTGCTGCCGAGTGAAATGATGGTGCAGAAATCTTGGCAATGACTGGCTGTGATGTGACTCTACCTGCAGCTCTCCTGCTGGGAATAGACTCTTCCCCTAATAAATTCCCTGGAGAAAAACCAGACAGGAACAGATCTCTGGCCTCGGCCAGGGTCCTCATGTTCAGATAGACCTTTCTTTTCATGGAAAAAGTATCACCTCCGCCTCTTCTCCCTGATGAAACCCCTCGATATCCCTGGGAATTACAAGAAGACCATCTGCCTTCACCAAGGTAGAGATAAGACCTGATCTGCCGTGTACTGGACGGGCAAAAATCTTTTTCTCACCTCCTTGACAAAGGCCCTCCAGCACCACCCTTATATAATCTTCCCTGCCTATCACGGATGGAAAGGGTTCAGCACAAGTGGCACCGAGCCTTGTAAGCCCTCTTTCTGGATCTGTTCCCAGTAACCTACAAAGGGCAAAACGCACAAATACCCAATAGACCACCATGGCCGAGGCCACATGCCCAGGGAGGCCAAACAACACACAATTTCCCCTCTTGGCCAGGATGGTTGGTTTGCCAGGCCTTATGGAAACCCCGTGGGCAAGCACCTGGGCCCCTCTTGTGTCTTCGAATACCTTCAGGGTGAAATCCCTATTGCCCACAGAACTCCCTCCTGAGACAAGAACCAGATCTGCACCCATATCAATGGCCCGGTTACAGGCCGTGAGCATCGCTTCATAGGAATCACCAACAATGCCCATACGCACTACCCGACAACCATCCGTCTCTAACAAGGCCGAAAGGGTGGTGGAATTTATGTCTCGGATCTTTCCAGGGGGTGGAGACTGCCATTCAGGGACCAATTCGTCACCTGTGCTAATTATCACCGCGAGAGGACGTTTCCTCACCTTGCACTTCAAGATCCCAAGAGCAGCCAAAACGCCGAGCTCTTGTGCCCTGAGCTTTGTCCCCGAAGGTATGACCAAGTCGCTGGCACCATAGTCCTGCCCCTTTTCTATCACATTCTCATACGGGGCAACCGGCCTGAAGACCTCGATAGTCTCCGGATCCAACTGTCTCGTATACTCAAGCATCACCACTGCATCTGCACCGACAGGAAGCTTGCCACCGGTCCAGATTCTTACTGCCTTACCAGGACTGACAGAGATATCTGTCACAGCCTCCCCCATCCTCACCTCGCCAATCACGGTGAGCAGTGATGGTTCCGATTCGCTTGCCCCAAAACAGTCCCTGGCCCTTACGGCAAAGCCATCCATCGTGGACCGCGAAAAAGGGGGGAGATCCTCAGGGGAGCTGATGGGTCTGGCGACCACGCGCCCCAATGCCTCCTTTAGAGATATCTCTTCTGCGCCTATTGGCTCGAAATCCAGAAGTAGCCTCTTGAATTCAGAGGCACTGATCAGGTTGAAAAAGCCCTTCATGTATCCCTTGAACATAATCTTCCCAGCTTGCCAGAACCCTTCCAGCCAGCCTCCCGCGCCCTTCTGACCAGGCTGAGAGGTACCTGCCATTTGTTCAAAGGGCTGATGAGATAAAGGCCGTCTACGAAGGAGGCGACCTCCTCCATGAGACCTTCGCAGATATCAATACCTGCCTTCCTCTGATCCTCCACCCGTTCGTATTGCCACAACCTTTTTCTTATGTGTTCCGGGATAGTGATGCCAGGTAGTTCATTGTGCAGAAATTCTGCATTCCGGGCCGAGATCAACGGAAACAATCCAGGCAACATCAAGAGATCGAGGTGATTAGTCAGTTCCATCATGGCCTCTATGGAGGATACATCAAACAGGGGCTGGGTCATGACAAAATGCGCTCCAAGGGCAGCCTTCTTCTCAAGACGCCTGAGTTGCAGGTGGGGATTCTTGGGCCTGAAGCTAAATGCCGCACCAATGGAGAAATTGGTATGGCCCTTCATGTCCCTGCCAGCCATATTCACCCCTTGATTAAAACCGGATATCATCCGAATGAGTCCATAGGAATTGATGTCGAATACCCCACTTACCCCAGGCTGATCACTGGATGAGGCTGGATCCCCAGTGATGGCAAGTATTCCCCTTATTCCGAGGAAATGGGCCCCCATCACTTGGGCCTGCAATCCCAAGACATTTCTGTCACGGCACGTAAGGTGAAGAACAGTCTCGATACCGAAACGCTCTTTGATGATATGCGCAAGGGACAGATTGTCTGCCCTCAATACTGCCAGGGGATTCTCTGCAAGGGTGATGCAACTGGCACCGACCCCTTGAAGCTCTTCAGCTCCCTGGAGCACGTTTTCTATCTCCAAATTGGGTGGGGGATCGAGTTCTACAAAAAGGGGAAGCCTGTCTTTGTCCAAGGCCTCGAGTAGCCCCCCTGCACCACTGTAAGACCTTGGCATCTGCCTTTCTTCGTCAACAGACGTAGATATGGTAATAGGTATCGAGGCGGACTTTCTCAGGTGAAGACGCTTCTGGAATTCCTGGATATGAGCGGGAGTTGTACCACAACAACCGCCAATGAGGCGTACGCCCAATTTTACCATCTCTTCCACCTTTTCAGCCATGTAGGATGGAGGAGTAGAATAGACGGTCCGACAATCGATCACCTCTGGTATCCCTGCATTCGGAAACGCGGAAAGGGGTATCTGATCCCTGACCTCGGAAAGACGCTCTATGGCCTGGAGCATGGCCTTTACTCCCCGGCCACAGTTGGTACCAAAGACATCACAACCCCTTTCCTTGGCAGCGTGGGCGCATTCTACTGCGTCGAGGCCAAGGGCTGTTTTGCCCCTGGCAGGGAAGAGCATTTGGGCCACCACTGGAACCCTTTCATCCAGTTCCTTGGCTGCTTCAATGGCTATAAGGAGTTCTTCAAGATGGGTGAAGGTCTCAAGAATGAGAAGGTCTGCCCCACCTTCCAACAGTGCCCCCACCTGCTCCATGAAGGCCTGCTTGATCACGTCTGGAGAATACTCCTCTTGATCTATGGGAAAATCAATGCCCGTAGGCCCTACGGAGCCAGCCACAAAAATTTCAGTCCCTGCGGCCTTGGATGCCAGACGTGCACCCTCCAAGTTTATCTGTTCTACTGAAAAATTTTGTCCAAGGCCAGAGAGGCGAAATCTGTTTGCCCCAAAGGTATTGGTCTCGATCACCTGACTACCAGCCCTTACATATTCCTCATGCACTGAATATACAAGGTCAGGATCTGTCACATTCAAAAGATCTGTGTTCGTACCCAGATCTATACCCTTTTCATAAAAAAAGGTGCCAAGGGCACCATCAGCCAACAATATCTTTTCTGACAGTGCCTCCATGAAGCCGGATTTCATAAACTCCACCTTTACCCTTAATGGCCAAACTGCTCAAAACATATAGACAGATACCTTGAAAAATACTGTGAAAATGAAAACCATTACCACCTGTTTTACAAGATATCAACCCGGATTATGCAGCTTCAAAGATTGGCGGAGATGCCAGTGGGAGGGCATGTAATCATCCAAAACAATTGTCTTTCAAGGCGCTTGAAGTGCATAACCTGGGTTTATGGGTCCCTCCTCTTGCCTATTATTTTGGAACGGCAACTGGACAAATAAAAGGCTCAAGGGATAGATGGCCGCCTATGTTGTCGATTGTGAAATTCATATCGAGCATTGGTCTGTTACTGGAAGCAAAGACCGTCTTGTCAAAGCCGGCAGTAATAGTACCAGCCTGTTTCTTTTTGAGCAGAGCCGTATCCCACGTCTCTCCAAGGGGAGGACCTGTAAACTGCCATGCCTCAAATGTAGTAGCAGTTGCATTGCCTGTCGCTGTATACCACATGGGATCACCATTGGTATCATAGACATACCATACGAGACCGGAAAGATCTTCTCCTTGAGCCCCAGTAAAATGGAAGTGAGCAACTCCCTGACCTTGTTTTTGGACATCCCACCAAAGTGACCCCTTGCAAATATCAGAAGAAAATCTCGTAAGATTGAGAGTGCCAGAAATCCTATCCACTTCGTAATTCATTACCAGCCTATCGGGATTGGAAACATCGATGGAGACAGTACCTGCATACTCACCCTTTACAGCCGTATTGTCCCATGGACCTCCCATACGAGGGCCTGTAAACCTATAAAGCTCTGCATTCAAAACATTTCCGCTGAGGCTGCCCATAAAGGTGAGCCAGAGGGGATTTCCCCTATCGTCATAGAGGTACCATGAACCACAAACAGCACTGACCCCTTCAGTATAATCTATATAGACACCTGTACCTGGTTTATCTGCGTCCCACCACATGCCTGTATAATCTGTTGCCAGACAAGGGGTATACATTGCCAAGAAAGACAAGAAAATAAAAGACAACGCCATTTTTTTCATTATTGCCTCCTTTTAGGTCAAAAAAATACGGGGCCATGAGAAGGCCCCGCTATTAATTTTTGATCCTTCAATCAGCCAGTTTACCTAAAAGTCAAACCTTTGCAATTGAAGAGTGGTACTACCGACGGTCAAAGTGGCATGATTGGCATCTGTAAAAGTAATAGAGATTGGACCACCTTCGCCTGCCATTTTTTGAGGCTGCCTATAGCTCTCGCCAGGGGCCTGACCCCCCTGCCAACCATCCAATACGCTGTTATAATTAGTGGCTCCCTCCGACAAAGGACCATAAGAAGTCCACCAGCGAGGTGAACGATCCTCGCGATAGTTGTACCATACCATTGCCATCTTGCCGCCTCGAACATCAAAGAAGAATCCCATCCCATCGTAGGCAGGATCCCACCACCAACCATTCAAGTTTCTGGGATCTTTATTGCCTGGGGCAAAATCCTTCATGAAACTGCTCAGGGTGCCGTAGGCGGTCTTCCCATTCACACTGGCGCTGAAGGTAATGGTATCCTGGCTGCCCTTGTTGAAGATCAAGGTCATGTTTCCCACAACCCTGCTTGGAGGAGGTGAATAGGCCTCTCCCCAGGGCCAACCAGTCCATTCCTTGAGATCTCCCGTGTACACGGTATCCGAGGTCAACGGCCCTCCTGAGGCATACCAGACAGAGCGCCCAGATTCGTCATAGACAAACCAAGCTGCATATAGTTTACCACCCTTGATCTCAACGGCAAGACCAGTGCCTTGTTGGCTCTTCGTATACCACCAACCTGTAAATCTTCGTGCCGTGTCCTCCATGGGATCTGCCACGGGTAGAGTGGTGAATGTCTTGTCTTCACCCTCTACGGTCCCTCCAGCATTTTTTGCCACCAACCTGTAGTGATAGGTCGTTGCTGGAGTGAGACCGGCGATATCCATAGCCACTGACAAATCCGATGAACCATTGCCAGCGGCCATCCAGGCTGTATGGGAACCATATGTGGTACTATTGCTGCCATATTCGAAACGATACTGTGTAGAGATACCAGAAGGATTTACAGTACCAGTCAGCCTGGCACTGTTGGTCATGACATTTTCTGCATCTCCAGTGGATACGGTTGGTTCCATGACAACAATAGGGGTTGTGCTGAATGTCTGATCCTGACCCGTACTGTTTCCAGAAGGATTTATGGCCACGATCCTGTAATGATAGGTTGTGCCAGGAGTAAGACCTGTCAATCCTTCGTAGACATTGACGGCACTGTTGCCAGAACCAGCGTCTTTGTTTGGTGTAACATGACCGTACGAGGAAGAGGTCCCCCACTCGAAGTGATATGTGGTATCCTGGCCATTGGGATTTACACTGCCATTGATATTGGCCGTATGCTGGGTGATATCGGTAGCTGCCAGAGTGGCAACCGTTGGGGCAACGGGTACATCTACTTCTGCATACTGGATCTCCCAATCATGCCCATCCCAATGTTGCCAGATTATTGCACCATTATACAGGCAAGGAGCCTTATCGTCCTCGTTATTGGAGGTAATCTGGGTTATGGTGTTGCCATCCCAATAAAATATCTCGTAGCCATTGGCAGTCTTTCTCTGCCAGGCGATCTTTCCATCGTATAGTGATGGATACTCATCATCTATCTTTTCTGTATCGTTGGTCAACTGGAGGATCGAGGTACCATTCCAGTAATAGATTTCATAATCATTGCCATCGAATCCATACCAGGCGATCTTTCCATCGTACAGAGATGGATGCATATCCCCTTCGTTATTTTGTGTGATCTTTCGGGTAGTCTGACCATCCCAATAGTAGATGTCGTCATCTCCATCCTCAGAACCTTGCCATGCCACAGTGTTATTGTAGAGGGAAGGCCAGAGATCCCATGAATTGGTATTTGTTATCTGTGTCTCGGTAATACCCTTTTTGATAACGATGTTGATACCATTGGAGTCAATTTTGGCATATGCAATGGAATCGTCGTAAAGAGAAGGCTCCATACCATCCTTGTCAACTATGCTTACAGAGTGACCATCCCAATATCTTATAGGTGTAATAAAGGAATAAGCCACCTTTCCATCATAGGAAGAAATAGTCCAGCCTCCGCCATCTGCCACTTTTCCAGCCGAGGATACACTCTTGTCTGTTTCCCACCGCATTATACCTGTACCTACTTGATACCAGAAGGCATAACCATTATTGAGTGATGGTGCTTTATCGTCTACATCATTGTCTGTTACATCGATGATAGATACCAATGTATTGAGCTGCCAAGGATACTGTCCCAGTAAAGTACCATAGTTAGGCTCTTCTACAACTATGGGGTTGTAAACGAAATCAAATGCCATTGCACAATGTGAAAAAGGACCTGAAAAAGGCCACAGATAGGAGAAACCAAACAAGAAAAGAGCCAAGATCTTCAAAAATCTACATGTCTGCATAGATCACCTCCTTTAAGGTTGAGGATGTAACTTTATAAAATCATATTTATTAAAAGATTTATTTCTCTATTTCTATTTTATAGTTATTTCATATAATGTCAAATAGCTACGAGTCACAACCAGAGATTCTCTGCTATTAGGCCGTAAAAACGATAAGTTATATTTTATTACAAATTTTGAGGCATCTTTGCTAAGATATCGATTCGGACAAGGTACAGAGATATTTGATAGACAGGGCTGGCAAGATCTTTAGCTTGGATATGCATCTCAAATACCTGAAGACTTATCACGAATTGGGCTTTAGCCTTGGGTTAAGATACAAGGGATCAGTTGTATGCTAACCATACAAACATTTCAAAGTAATTGTCTTTTCCAGGCGTTTGAAAGGTATAACCTAAATTTATAAACTATTGACAGTTTCCCGATTCAATGATCGTGTTCATTTTTTCAGATAGTTTTTTCAACCCAGATCATGCAGCTCGCAAGTTTGCCAAAGATGCGAGGCGGAGGACACGCAGACGTACTTTGGTACTTCAAGTGTCCGACAACAAAGGAGATTCGGTAAAATCGCGAGGCCCTTGCGGCTTCAAATGCCTGAGATTTAATGACTGCAAAAGATTCACCTTTTGGGTGAAAACAATTACGTAAAAAGATGAGAATAACCATTTAATTATTCAAATAAAATCCTTTTCTCAGGCATTTGAAGTGCATAATCTGGGTTCAATTCTTAGACATGAGGAGGATAGCAATATGGCAGCAAGTTCAGTGGCTGTAGTAGGCCTTGGATATGTTGGGCTTCCGCTGGCCGTGGCCTTTGGTGAAAAGATACAATGTATAGGATTCGACATCGCAGAAGAAAAGATAGACAACTTCAGAAGACATTTTGATCCAACAGGAGAGGTAACGGAAAAGGAATTCGAGAAGGCTGTAAACCTGTCATTTACCACAGATCCAGATGAATTGAAAAAGGCTGAGATGGTAATAGTTGCAGTACCGACCCCCATAAACAAAAGCCATTTGCCAGATCTGGGCCATATAGAATCAGCCACGCGCCTGGTTGGCAAGTCTCTGACACCAGGCACAACAGTTGTCTATGAATCCACTGTCTATCCAGGAGTAACCGAAGACGTATGTGTGCCCATACTTGAGAAAACTTCTGGCCTAAGATGTGGCAAAGACTTCAAGATAGGCTATTCTCCCGAACGCATAAATCCAGGCGATAGAGAACATACACTTCGAAAGATCGTCAAGGTGGTGGCAGGCCAAGACCCCGACACCTTGGAATTGATAGCTTCCACCTATGAGATAGTAGTGGAGGCCGGGGTATACAGGGCCCAGAGTATAAAGGTGGCCGAAGCGGCAAAGGTGATCGAAAACACCCAGAGAGACCTTAACATCGCCCTCATGAATGAACTGGCCATAATATTCAACAGGCTTGGCATAGATACCAAGGCGGTACTCGATGCCGCCTGCACCAAATGGAATTTCCTACCCTTCAGACCAGGGCTCGTTGGAGGGCACTGTATAGGCGTGGACCCATACTACCTCACCTACTGTGCCCAACAGACAGGTTACAGACCCGAAGTGATCCTGGCTGGCAGGAGGATAAATGACTTCATGGGGGCCTATGTTGCCCAGAGAACAGTCAAGGAATTGATACATGCCAGTGTGAGAGTCCAGGGGGCACGTGTCCTCATAATGGGGCTTACATTCAAGGAAAATTGCCCTGATATCAGAAATACAAAGGTGATAGATATCATTCAAGAACTCAGGGAATATGGGATAGAGCCCTTGGTACATGATCCAATTGCAGATCCCTCAGAGGCAGAGATGGTCTACAATATAAAACTCTTGAAGGAGCCTCCATCCAATTCCGATGCAGTCATTTTGGCAGTAGCCCACGATGATTATATTGAAAATGGAGCAGACATGATCAAAAACATCCTCACCCCGGACAAGGGCGTGGTGATAGACGTCAAAAGTATGTTTAGCAGGAAGGATTTCCCAGAAAAAAACATAAGATACTGGAGGCTTTAGGAGGCAGGACATGGCTCTTAACAGAGAGGAAAAAATAACACTTTTAAAGATTGCCAGGGCTGCCATAGAGGCAGAGCTCAAGGGCGAGGCGTTGAGACTCCCTTCAATTTCCAGTCCAGGGCTAATGGAAAAACGGGGGGCATTTGTGACATTGCACAAACATGGCCAGCTCCGTGGGTGCATTGGGAATTTTGTCTCCCAGAAGCCCCTTTTTGAAACCGTGGCAGACATGGCTATCTCAGCCGCATTCAACGATCCAAGATTCAAACCCTTAGAGGCCAAGGAACTATCAGAGATAGATATAGAGATCTCTGCCCTCACCCCCCTGAAACCCGTGTCCAGTGTGGAAGAGATCGAGGTGGGCAAACATGGGATCTATATAATAAACGGACCTTACAGAGGGGTATTGCTGCCCCAGGTGGCTACCGAGTACGGCTGGGACAGATATACTTTCCTGGATCAGACCTGTCTGAAAGCAGGGATGATGCCTGGCTGCTGGAAGATGCCTGATACCCAGATCCTTGTCTTCAGCGCCGAGGTCTTCGGAGAAAAATCAGAAGGCCTCTTATAGGGCCTTGTCTCGGCAAGAGGCTGCCTCTAAAGATCAACAATGCCCTCGTTCCGAGGCCAACTCCTTGAATCTCTTCTTCAGCGCCTCCTCCACATGAGGGGGCACCAACCCCTCCAGACTGCCCCCAAACTGGGCTGCTTCCTTTACGATAGTGGAGCTTATATAGATCCATCTAAAGCCTGTCATCAGGAACACAGTCTCTATGCTCCTGTCGAGCTTCCTGTTCATTATGGCACGTTGAAGCTCGAATTCGAAATCAGACACTGCTCGAAGGCCCCTCAATATGGCACATGCCCCATGGGACCTGGCAAAATCCACCAGGAGACAATCAAAGCTTTCCAGTTCAACTGGCTTGTCTGGCGAGATGGCCTGTCTTATCATCTCAAGTCTTTCCTCGGTAGTGAACATGGGGGCCTTGGCCGGATTTTGCCCGACTGCGACTATGACCTTGTCAAAGATCCTCAGGGCCCTGTTGATGAGATCTATATGACCATAAGTAACAGGGTCAAAGGTACCTGGATATACTATTATTCTGCACATTTGCCTTACGAGTGAATGTCTGCCTGGTAGAAGAAAAGTGCAGTGTCTCCATAAACCCTTCTGCTTGTTAGCCTGAGATCCAGTGCATCACCTTCTATGACTCTATGGAGCTCCGTCCTCTTACCCTCTTCCACCACCAGCAAACCTCTGTCTTCAATAATGTCTTCCCTTGCCGAAATGCCCTTCAAGACCCTTTCAGAAAGCCCTGTGCCATATGGAGGATCGGCAAATATCAATGAAAAGGGCAGATGAGACATCTGCCCTATCCTCTTGGCCAAAAACCTCAAGACATCCATCCTCACCAACTTGGCCCTCTCTTTCAAGGCGCATCGTTCCAGATTTTTGGCCAGTATGGCAACAGAATGCCTATCTCGTTCTACGAAAAGGACGTGATCGGCTCCCCTGGAGAGGGCCTCTATCCCCAGGCTACCTGTTCCTGCAAAGAGGTCCATTACCTGGGCATGGCGCCAGCTAATCCCGTAGGATGATTCAAGGATCTGAAAAAGGGCCTCCTTGATCCTGTCTGTAGTGGGACGGATCTTTCTTCCCTTGGGGCACGACAGTCTCTGGCCCTTTAACTCTCCTCCTACAATCCTCATCCAGGGTATTCAGGAAATGGGCCAAGGCCCTAATCGTCAAAGTTACCTGATGAGCCCTTGGGCCTCTTAAAGGCCGCTGCCTTCTGGCGTATCTTTTCTTCCGTCCACTCTGTCGGGTCCTCTATCCTTGTAGCCTTTGGACCGATATCATATGAGCCAGCCTCGAGAATGGTCTCCAGGGCAAGAGGTGCGGTATCAGATGCATTAAAGACATCTGTGAGAAGTTCGTATACGAAATCTTCCACCGCCTTTGCCATACGCTCCCTGATCTCCTTGGGCTGTCCCATGATCTTGTTTTCAAAAGGGAGATTTAGCTTCTTGTAATTACCACCCCTCCAGCCCTGTTTCTCTGCATACGCCTTCATCTCCGCCCAGAGTTCCTCGGTCACGCCCTGACCTTCGAGCTTGATGAATTCACCATTCTCGTCCATGACAGCATTTCCATACTCGTCAACCCTTACTCCCCAAGAGATCATCTGAAGGGCTGTTGCAACATTTGCCTTGGTGGTCCTTGTCCTTTCGGCAATCTGCCTGAGCCGTTCGGAGTTGTTCCCAGAGGTCCCATGCTGGGCACCAGAGACCTTATATGGGGCCAAGGCCTCATGGATTTCAGCGGTCAGATCCACCTGTATACCCTGATCACTTGCCTGGATTCCATGGGTGGTACCATTGTTGAGTGCTATCCAGTCAGGAAAGATGTCATGGGCATTCAACCCCTGGATTAAAAACAGTGCCTCTTCCACGGTCGACAACCCCTCTTTTCCCTTTATCTCCCCGACCTCTGTCTCAAGGCCTGCCCACTTGGGTATGAAAGGATTCAACTCGAGATTTGCCAAAAGATTCTCATCGTCAGGCAAATGTGAGGCATCTATGGCAATTGATGTCATCCCTGCCTCGAATATGGTCGGGATCTCTATCTTTGCAGGGGCTATGTCCTCCTTTTTCTTTATGCCATAGTGATCGGCATGAATGGCCACGGGCACAGTGATCCCCAGTTCGTTGCATACCTGATCGACTTGTCTTGCAAGATTCCAGTAATTGGTGGCACAATAGGCATTGGCCCCCCCCTCGGAACGAGCTATCTCTATTATTATGGCCGCATTGGCCCTTTGGGCAGCCTGGACAACGCCCCTGATAATTATATGATTCCTGGCATTGGCGGCAATGGTCATAGCCTTGCCCTTTTTTAATAGGGCCCTGTCTATAACCTTTCCACTGACGATCAGGGCCTTGGAATTGGGGAAAAGCCTTTGAATATTGGGTGGGCGTCCTATCTCCAGTGCCCTGTCAAAGTCCTTATTGTACTCTACATTCATGATGCCTTACCTCCTGCAAGTTTTTAGTAAATCCTTAAGTAGGCAGCCCATATTTGCCTGGCTTTACGATAGGCCCAAAAAATCAGGTCTTGGTCAGGGGAAATAACACTAAAAACAATAATCACCCAGGGGCCGCTTGCTGTAATACCTTGTGCTACCAGGCTGTTCAAAGATTAATCATCAATATGCCCTGGCGCAAATCTCAAAAGGGTTAAAACCTATCATACCCCTTGAAAAAGAACTTATTCGTCGCCTTGGCGAGCATGACGAAGAGCAGCCCCCATAGACACCCCACGACAAACCCACCAAGACAGTCAATGGGATAATGAAGACCCAGATAGACCCTGGAATAGCTGACCAGCAATGCCAAAAAGGCCACTGCCAGACCGATCCGTGGCATAAAGCTCATCAAATATGATGTGGCCGTCCACATATTGGTTGCGTGACAAGAAGGCCATGACAAGGTTGGACCAAATCTGGCCCTGATAGTAGGATCCGTAACAAGCCATCTCGAACCTTTCAACACATAAAGCCCATCCACGCTGGTGAAGGGCCTAGCCCTCCCAACAAGGGGCTTGAGTATCCTGGCACAGAGGATATCGCTGGATATTATTGCAGCTATACCCACTATCCACATCACCCGCTCTGGCGGTTTTCCCCTAATGAGCCGGTAGATGATAAAAGCGGCTATTAAAGGGGCAAAGAGACCAAAATCCGACACGGTCTTCATCAAGTGATCCAGAAAGGGACTCCTGGCATGATTGATCAGCAACAGGAGTCTTACATCCAACAAATGTAGTTCTTGCAATAAAGATGTCATCGTTCTGCCCAATGTTTCATCTCCACCCCCCTGTATGCCAAAAAAGACCTCTTTCTCTCCTGGCCAATGGGGATATCTATCTGTTCGATAAATTTGACAGCCTTGAAACAGGAGATGAGATCCTTCTTCAGCTCCTTATCTTTTTCGATGATTATTAATGCATCCCAGCCCTTTTTATCAACTGGCCCGGGCCAGAGTTCATATTGGGTCGTGACATGCCTTTTCATCCCGTTCCACCTATAGACTTCTGGTCGACCTGGCATATAGAATGCGAGCTCACTGACGGTCTGCCGCCTCCTGGCCACAACGAATGTCTTTCCAGGCTCTGGGAAGCCCTGGAGGAGATCACCTGCCCGTTGACCAAGCTCGTGCCAACCCTTGAGTCTCACTGTTGGATCCAACCTGGTACCTGCCCAGCCCAGAACTCCAAGGATTACAGGGAAGAGATAAAATAATACAACCATCGACAACCCAAGGCCTATCCCAGGGACATAGAATCTCCTCAATCTATTTATCCATGTGTTGCACCTGGCCCAACCCATGGCCCAGGCCGATACCAAGACACCGAGAGAAAGATAGAACGGCGCTGGCCAATTGGCATTAATCCTTTGTCTGAAACTCAGCAGAAAAACTGCAACAAGGGGAATCATGCCCACTGCAAGTAAGAAAGCTTCCCTGTCGGAGAATCCTCGAGCAATTATACGCTTGGATAATACCCCCCTAATAAAACGCCATAAAAGACAACCTGACACCAAGAGCAATAGAATAAAGATGATTGGAGTGACTATGCCTGCCTGGGTGCCAAGCAATTCTATAAATGTCTTGAGATTGGGTATCATGGTCTTTGAAGAAGACTCGAAGTGGTGAGCAGTATGTTGCAGGGTCACCCAATTATGACGCTGATTCCAGTCTATGACAGGGAAAAGCAATGATATCTGGACAGCAAGGAAAAAATATGGTTCCAGGTCGGCCAAGAGCCTCCTGGCCCGGGGATACAAAAGGATGAAAAGGATTATCCCTGCGCTGAAACCCATCATGGTCTGCTTGCTCAAAAGGCCGAGACCAGTGACAGCCCCTGCAAAGGTCCACCACAATAGGGACAGGCCCCCTGGTTCCTCGAAACGAGACAACCTCCAGGCCTGCCATACCAAGACCATTGACACAGCCCAGAAACACAAAAGCGGGGCATCTATGGTCATTATCATGGAAGAGACTGCAGAGCCTATGGTGGCAAGGAACACCAAGGCCGAAAAAAAACCTGTCCTGGCATCATACATCTTCGTTCCAAGGGCATAGAGTGCTATCAAGGTAATAGTGGCAAAAATTGCAGCGGGAAGCCTGACTGAAAATTCACTGGTTCCGAGAAGGGAGTTTGACAGTGCTATCACCCAGGCTACCATTGGGGGCTTGCTGTAATAGCCCCAAGACAGATGTCTGGACCAATCCCAGTAATAGGCTTCATCAGGGGAGAGGTCATAGGGAAATACAGACAAGAACCAGAGCCTAAAAGCCGTAATGCCCAAAAGGCCCAACCAGAATAGCCGGTGCCAGGCCAAGTCGTCCCCTATGCCTGAAAAGCTGTCCTCTCCACTGTCCATCTCACTCATTCTTTCCTCCCACACTATCCCTGTGAACCCCTGCCAGATACCCAGCTCCACCCAGGAGGGCAGCCGCTGCCTGTACAGCAAAGAAGCTCAGGCTGACAGTAATGGCCTTTTCTGGAGGTATATGTCTCAAGCCCAAAAAATACACAAAGCCCCCTTCTCTGACCCCCAATCCACTGAGACTTATTGGCAAGATCGTCAACACAGCCACCATAGGAAATGCAGCAAAATAGAAGGTTGGTGGACATGGCAAACCAAGCCCCATTGCAAGGAGATATACTGCATACATACCACAAAATTGAAGGATCAATGAGAGGACAAAGGCATAAACTAGGCTCCTTGGCCTTTCCCAATATCTGAGGACAAATGAGAGTCGCTCTGACAAAACGGGGAAAACAATGCCAATCAACTTTTGAAAAATTGGCATTAGAAACACAGCCATACTCATACCAAGGGCACACAAGATGAGCATAAACCTGAACCGTAAAGGCAATATATCTGGATCTATCAATGCTGAAATCGCTCCCAGTACAAACATGGCCCATAATCCAATAAGCCTATCACATAATATGCTATAACTCGCCTTCAACTTGGTATTCTCTCCCCTTGAGAGAAAAAAGGCCTTCAACACATCGCCACCTATGGCAGAAGGGAGAAAGAGGTTAAAAAACATGCCGACAAAATAATATTTCATGTAGGTCCATAGACGGCCACCAAAGCCCAATGTCTTGGCAAGCACAAACCACCTCACACTACTCAGTACCTGCGAGCCAACATACAACATCAGGGCATAAAACCATATGGATATGGCAATAGTGGAAAACGAGCTGAGGACCTCTACCACATCCACCCTTTGAAAAAGCCACAACAAAAGCCCAAGACTTACCGTGGCCCTGAAACATATCTTGAAAAATCCCTTCAAATTGATCTTCACGCTAACGGCCCAAGAACCAACTACATGTTGAAGGGGCTATGTGTTTTCCACCCATATATCCACCCAATTTATCCCAGATTGTGCACTTTCAACCCATGAAAAAGACAATTACTTTGTAATGATTACATGGTCACCATACATCTGATCCAATTCGTATCTCCACCAAAGAGGTGAGGTCCAATTCGGATAAATCCTTAAGGCCTTGGGGCCACAAGGGACTCGCAATCTTAGCCAATCTGCTTTGTTGTCGGGCAATCGAGTTGACAAAATACAATTGCAGACGCCTTGCCCCCCGTCCTCAAGAGTTGGCAACAGGGCAAAACGCCCTAAACCCAATCATTTCACTCGATAATTTCCCTAATGGAATAAATATGTTTTCCGCTGGCCTCATAATAGGTGCGTATTATGAGCTCGGCCAAAAGACCTATGCCAGCCAAAATGAGGCCTGAAATAACAAGCAAAACCCCCAGGATGAGCAAGGGGCGATTGCCAATATCCCTGCCAGCAAACAATTTCAAAAAAGTCAGATAAAGCTCTATAAAAAAACCGGCCAACAGCATCACACCTCCTGTGAAGCCAAAGAATTGAAGGGGCCTTGTGGCGAATTTCTGAAAAAACAGCATTAGCAGCAGATCCAGCATGACCCTGTATGTACGCCCGATTCCATATTTGCTCTTCCCCTTGCTCCGCGGGTGATGCCTTACGACAACCTCGGCATATCTGGCCCCTTGCAGGCTGGCAAGCACTGGTATGAACCTGTGGAGTTCCCCGTAGAGCAGGAGATTTTTTGCTATCTCCTTCCTATAGGCCTTTAGAGAGCAACCGTAGTCATGAAGCCTTATACCTGTTGCCTTTCCAATGAGCCAGTTGGCGATCTTCGACGGGAGGGTCCTGGAAAGGAAGGCATCTTTTCTATCCTTCCTCCAACCGCTCACTATGTCATAGCCCTGTTCAAGCTTCTCGATCAACATGGGTATGTCAGCAGGATCATTTTGAAGGTCTCCATCCATGGAGATCACAACTTCCCCCCTTGCAAGATCAAAACCAGCCGTCATGGCAGCGCTCTGGCCGAAGTTCCTCCTGAAAAGTACGGCTCTAAGTTCTGGATATTCATGTTTCAACCTCTTCAAGACCTGGACAGTCTCATCCGTACTGCCATCGTCTATGACTATTATCTCAAAGGACTGGTTCAGTTCTTTCAGGGTCTTACTTAGAGATTCAAGGAGTGCTGGTAGATTTTCAGCCTCATTGTAAACTGGGATGACCACAGACACATAAGGCATCGATTTATTTTGCGCTTTTTCATCCATATCTCAACTTTTGGAGTTAATTTTTCAGAAAATTTTTACCCAAGGAATCCTTCCATCTCGATCATGATGGTGGTTAACAAAACGCCATTACAGTCAGATTCGAAAGTCGAGATCCATCATCTAATTGACAAAAACCGGGCTGTAAAAGGTGAAGTCGGAAAGGGTCCTGCCTGCCCCCTCTACAACAGTTGTCAAAGGAGAAGAGGTTTGACGTACAGGGATTCCTGTACGTTCACTCAGTAGAGAGGCCAATCCCCCCAATAGGCTACCTCCTCCAGTGAGAAGTATACCCTGTCTTTCTATTTCTTGCCTCAATTCCGGGGATAATACCGCTATACAATCCTGCACCGCAGCTATCACGTGTTCCACTGTTGTGGTCAAGGCCCTATGGACATCAAGCCCAGTTATGGTAACAGATGCTGGCACCATCTTTTTCAGATCCAGGCCAGCTATATCCATCGACATACTTGCTGTTTCCTCTTGGACAATGGCTGAACCAATCTCCCATTTTATCCGTTCTGCAGTGATAGGACCTATCCTCATACCATATTTCGCCAACATGAAACGGATAATGGCCTGGTCCATCTCATCTCCAGCTATTCTTCTGGACTGGCAAAAAAGATATGCCATCTCAGAAATAACGGCAACTTCAGTGGTGCCACCACCTATATCTACCACCATAATAGGCCTACTATCTGAAATGTCTACCCCAGAACCTATTGCAGCAGCCATTACCTCCTCGATCAGATAAATCTTCTTAAAATCTGCTGCCCTGGCGGCCTCTAAAAGGGTGCGTTTTTCCACCTGGGTCAATTGAGAGGGAATACACATGACAATCCGCGAGGAAAATACCGGTCTGATCCTCCTTGCTGCCTCGACAACTGCATTCAAAAATAGACCCACTGCCTCAAAATCTTCGATGACCCCATTTTTCAGTGGTCGGATGACCTTTATGCCTGGTGGATTTTTGCCAAGGATCTTCTTGGCCTCGTTACCAAAAGATATCAGATTACCTTCCTGATCAAATGCAACAGCAGTAGGCTTGTTGAGAACGACCCCTTCATCCTGGAGAAAGATCAATGTGTTAGCCGTACCGAGATCCAAGGCCACATCCTGTCTTATCAGCTTTCTAATAGCACCTAATGCCACGGCGTAAGCCCCTTTAAAACAAATTCCATGATCCTAAGAAAATCAGATGGCCAGCAAGAGGTATCGCCATCCCCAGAAAACACAAAACAATAATTTATCCCCAATACTTCAGCCATTGAAGGACAAAAGACCCCTACGACAACAGGCCCGAAGACAAAGGGCTCCCCTGGGCGCAACAAAAAACTCTTCCCAGCATAATTCTTGCGTTTATCCAACAGGATACTCGATCTATGCTTCGCCACCCATCCAGTAATACCCTGGCCCAGTCGGATCTTTTCGCCCCTGAACAATCCTGGTGTTGGACATCCAGGATCAACGCCCAAGACATCTTCTACCACAACAAACGATGTACCCACAAGATGGCGGGCCACTATGGCCGTATCCAGAGAAAGGATCTGCAAAAGATCAATTACAGCTGCTTCATGACTTTCGTAACAGCTCATCTGCCACCTTAGCAGGCTGGCATAAAAGCCCAGAAGGCCCCTGGATGTCTCTGCACTGAGCAGTTCATATGCGGTGACCGCCAAGGCCTCGAGGATTTTTTCATGTTTTGCAGAAAATGCAAAACGTGCCTTACTGTCTACACACAGGACACCGGCCTTATCAGGCAAGGGCACAGCCAAAAAGGACTTTAGCCCTGCATCCCTGTCATAGAAGCCCAGGCTTCTGCTATCCCTATTGAAACGTGGTACTTGCAAAGGCCTTTGATGCCTCATGACCCAACTCAAAAAGCCTTGACCTTCCTCTATAACCACATCTGGGATAACAGCATCTGAGAGGCTGTGAAAGGCATGCAATTTGAGCCTCTTTGTCTCGTGTTCAAAAACAAAAAGTGCTGCTGTAAAGGCATCAAGACAATCCGCCACACTGCCCAAGAACCTATTCAGATACGACAGCGGCAATGGATGAGTCATAAGGCGGTTTTAAAACACCTTTTTCTGTTATGATTGCAGTTACATATTCCCAAGGAGTAATATCAAAAACAGGGTTTATGGCCTCTGTACCTTCTGGAGCCGTCTCCATGCCGGCGAAGCTTGTGATCTCGGCTGCCTCTCTCTCCTCGATGGGGATATCTCTGCCAGAAGGGGTATGCTTGTCCAGTGTGGACACAGGGGCAGCAACGTAAAAAGGGATTGCATTGGCCCTTGCTATCACTGCGACGTTGTAAGTGCCTATCTTGTTTGCAACATCACCGTTTGCAGCAATCCTGTCTGCACCGACAACCACTGCGCCAATCTTGCCATTGCTCATAAGATAACCAGAGGCATTGTCCACATTCAGGACAACAGGTATGTCATCCTGCATGAGTTCCCATACGGTAAGCCTTGCACCTTGAAGCCACGGCCGAGTCTCGTCTGCAAAAACAGTTAGACTCTTGCCAAGGCCTATTCCCCCTCGAACCACGCCAAGGGCAGTGCCATATCCCCCTGTGGCCAAAGCACCCGCATTGCAGTGGGTAAGTATCCCGCCGTCTTCTGGCAAAAGTTCTCCACCCAGTAGTCCGATCTTTATATTTGCCTGGACATCTTCCTCCCATATGGCCATGGCCTCATTCAATGCAGTCTGGAAAAGGTCGCCTCTTGCTCGTGAGATGGCTGCCTTCATCCTGTCTACGGCCCATGCCAGATTGACTGCAGTGGGGCGGGCACTTTTCAGGCTATCGGCCACGGTGTGCATATAATCGTGAATCTCACCTATGCCCCTTTCTATGCCATCCTTCAGGGCGAGCACCATCCCAAAAGCCGCTGTAATACCAATCGCAGGTGCACCCCGTACCACCATACTGCTGATGGCATTTTTTACATCCGACATGGTTTGACAGGGCAACCACTTCACCTCATGAGGCAGCACCCTTTGATCCAGTAAGGAAAATCGCCCCTCTGCCCAACTCATTGGGCAAACTCTACTTCCTGCCTCATGAAGAATAGATCTTATGTGTTCCACATCCATGGCTCAATTATCCAGAAACCTTCTCAAAAGTTCATTCACTGTCTTGGGGTTTGCCTTTCCTCTGGTTTCTCTCATCACCTGCCCCACAAAGAAACCAAAGACCTTTTTCTTTCCAGCACGGTATTTTTCCACTTCAGCCGGATTTTCCCCAAGGACCTTTTCCACAATGGTCTGAAGCTGTCCTGCATCGCTGAGCTGTGCCAAGGCCTGCTCCTCGACTATCTGGGAGGGAGAACCTCCCTTTTCGAAGATCTGCTCCAACACCTTTTTCCCTATCTTGTCGCTGATCGTCCCCTTTTCCACGAGCCCCAGGAGCTCAGCCAGGTCCTTCGGGCTTACGAGACAATTTCCAATATCCGTCTCAGTATGCTTGAGAAGCTTCAAGAGCTCGACCATTATCCAGTTACTCACCTTTTTTGCCTTGGGAAAGAGGGCCACACACTCCTCGAAATATCCTGCAAGATCTGCATTGGAGGTAAGCACCCCTGCATCATATTCTGGAAGCCCGTATTCCTTTACAAAACGCTCCTTTTTACTGTCTGGTAATTCTGGCATGGACTCTTTCACCGACCTCAACCAATCTTCATCCACATGAATGGGCACGAGATCGGGATCAGGGAAGTAACGGTAATCATGGGCCTCTTCCTTACCCCTCATGGAATGTGTCACACCCTTTGCCGCATCATAGAGCCTTGTTTCCTGTTGTATTTCTTTCCCGTCGAGCAGAAGGGCTGTTTGTCTTCTTATTTCGTATTCCAAGGCCCTTTGAACGTGCTTGAAGGAATTCATGTTCTTGAGCTCACTTTTTGTTCCAAGGCCCTCTTGCCCCCTGGGCCTGAGGCTAATATTGGCATCGCACCGGAGACTGCCCTCTTCCATGTTACCGTCGCTGATCTTCAGATATCTTACGAGCTGCCGAATCTTTTTCAGATAGGCAGCCGCCTCTTCAGGGAACCTTATATCAGGCTCACTCACAATCTCTATGAGAGGGGTGCCGGTCCTGTTCAGATCCACGAAACTCAAAGGCCTGCTCTCATCATGGATGAGTTTCCCTGCATCGTCTTCCATATGTATACGATTTATCCTGATGTGTCTGTCACCACGTTTGGTTTCGATATCTATCCAACCGTGTTCAGCCAAGGGCAATTCATATTGTGATATCTGATAGCCCTTGGGTAGATCTGGATAAAAATAGTGCTTTCTGGCAAAGATATTGGTCCTGTTAATGGTGCAATTCGTTGCTATTGCCATTTTCATGGCATACTCGACCGCCTTCCTGTTGAGCACTGGTAAAACCCCTGGCATACCCAAACACACAGGACATGTATGTGTATTTGGAGGTGCTCCAAATTCTGTAGAACAAGAGCAGAATATCTTGCTCTCGGTCTTCAGTTGTACATGAACTTCCAGCCCTATTACTGCCTCAAAATCCATTTCAAGACTCCTGATAGATATGTCTTTAAAACCTGAGAAAAAACCTGTCGAAGGCTAACATGTTTGACTATGTGGATCAATATAGGCTCCTGGGTGAAGATCGTATGGATAATTGCAAAGTAATCAGCAATGATGTATTAAATAAAAAATAGAAAGGATGTGACTGTTGACTGAATCTTCCAACTGAATGGGGAACTATCCAAGTCAACGATATCATCTGAACCAGACTGTATCTTTTGCTTTTCTGTTCAGAGGATTATTTTTGCAAATCTTTAAACCTACCCCTATCACACTTTTGGACATACGAAAAGGAGCCTTTTATCCATTGATAAACTCTTTACATTTATGAAACACGTCCTGACCTTGCTTGTATCCTTAACGATCCTACTTTGCCCCGGATATGATGCCCTGGGAGCACACAAAGATCTCA
>JALSNW010000049.1 GCA_026986785.1 Deltaproteobacteria bacterium
AGCCAAGCTCTATGGCTGTAAGAAGCGCGCGTGCTTTACTGTCTGTTCCAATGCGCCCTGCCATTTCTATGAAGGAATCAATGAGCCTTATCTCCTCTTTGACCTGCCCCCTGTCTATGGCCTCTTTTGTCTCAATCGGCCCGGCTTCTTCCTCTTCAAGGTACTCCTCCTCCATCTCCTGCGAAGAGACGATGTCAAAGAGGAGGCCTTCTTCCTTCTCTTCAAGGCCATTTCTTAACTTGATGAGCCTTTTTCTGATCTGTTCAAGTGTCTGGATGAGGGCATGTGGGCTTGATGAAAGGAGCTTTCTCAAGACAAGTTTTATGAGGTGGCGCTGGCTTGGTGGTATGGCATAGGACTCTTCTCTATCCAAAAAGGATGAAATGGCCTCATAAAGCTCCTGTTCCTGGTCTGTGGGTCTGAAGGGTACGGTTAAGGGCCTTCTCTGGGTGTATTTGATATATTCAAGGACATCTTTTCTAAGGGTCCTTTTTATAAAGCTACTTATTCTCGACCTTAGGTCTGAAAGATCGCCTTGGCCTGATAAATATCTCTTTTTGAAGGCCTTTTCACCGCCAAAGATGTGGTCGTCAATGAGGATGGAAAGACCATAGAGCTCAAGGAGGGAGTTTTGGAGGGGAGTGGCTGTAAGAAGTATCTTCTGCCTTCCGTCAAGGGCCCTTTTTATGGCACGGCCAATCTTGTTGCTCTTTCTATAGACATTTCTCAACTTGTGGGCCTCGTCTATCACAACAAGGTCCCAGGGAATGCCTCTCAATCTGTCTTCGATACGCGCGGCAAAGTGAATGGACATTATTATGACGTCTTCAGAAAGGAGGGGAAGATTTCGGCCCTCTTTTATTGAGCTGCGCCAGGACCGTGCGTCCAGGATGAAGGAGGGAAGGTGAAATTTTTCAAGAAGCTCTGTTGCCCACTGCTTTCTAAGGGAAGCAGGGCAGATGACAAGTAGCCTCCTTTTTCTCTCTGCCCAGTACTGGCTCAACACCAATCCTGCCTCAATGGTCTTGCCAAGTCCTACCTCGTCGGCCAGGACAACCCCTTTTTCAAGGGGATTTTTTAGGGCAAAAAGCGCAGCCTCTATCTGGTGGGGGTTGAGATCAACGGTTGCATCAAAAAGGGATTGGGTGATCCTCTCAACATTAGAGGTACCGCGACGAAGGGTCAAGGCATAGGCATAGTATTTTGCATGAAACGGCGAGATCATTAAAAGGACCTCTTACTAATATCTTGGCAATATCAATTCTTCAGACGTCAAGGTCTCAAGATACAACTCAACGGCCTCTTTTATGTTTTCAAGGGTCTCTTCCAATGTCTCACCTTGACTATGACATCCCTTCAACTCAGGACAAAATGCGTAGCATCCATGTTGGTCCTTTTGAGTTATTATGTGTACTTTCATCTTCATCTCCACTACCAATACACCTACAACGTAAGTGTAACATTTGTCCAGCCCTTGTTCCCTAATCCCTTGTGTCAATGGCCATGTGCAGCCTGATCCTCCCTTACCTGTTTCAACCTTTAGCTGGAACAGGTGCTACTTTCCCTAAACCTGAATTTTTTTGCAATTCGTCAACAAGCGCATCAAGTACCCTTTTAATATTTCCAAATTTGCTGATTGATTCCTTTGCTGGAATCTTTGCGTCTGAACATGGGATGGCCAGTGTGAGCAAATGTTCTACAACTTCATAGGAAGAGAAGGCTTGGAGTTCATATCAATATTGCACTTGCACCAAGTGCAAGGTAAGAGGCCGTGTATCAGGTACAGGAAAGTTCTTGAAGACAGTTAGCAGGACATTTGTAAATGACAATTGGAACAGGCTCAGCGTTTAGCGCTGGATTACTGCAAAAGAAAAAGGGTTATGGATTTCTGCCATAACCCTTGATTTTACTGGCGCGCCCGGCAGGATTCGAACCTGCGACCTACGGATTCGTAGTCCGGCGCTCTATCCAGCTGAGCTACGGGCGCATCTTGTTAAGGCGCTTACTATATAATTGAGCTATCCTGATATTTCAAGCGCTCTTTGTGTTTTCCTCGGGTATAATTTGTCTGGTGTTACATTTGGAAGGAAATAGAGGAGATGGGTACTTGACAAAAGATACACCTCACCAGGAAATATCCTTATCTGTGCCAATTTTTACTGGCAACTTAGACAGACAGAGGGCGTTCACGTGGTCTCTCGTCCTGTCGGCCATTGGCATCCAGCACAAGCTGAAACACCTTGATGATGGCTGGATGATATTGGTGCCTGAGGATAAATTGGATGAGGCCAGGCGTCAGATAAGGCTCTTTGAACTTGAAAATCGTGACACAGACCTCGCCTCAAAACTTACTCAAAAAAAACCCATCAGATATCTAAGGCAAAGCCTTTGGACACTTCTTTTCATCTCAGCCCTCATGTCCGTGACCTTCAGGTATGAGATCCGTGACCTCGTACTAAGGATAGGATCGGCTGATTCTGGCAAGATAGTTGACGGCCAATGGTGGAGGGCAGTGACAGCCCTATTCCTCCACGCGGATCCCTCGCACTTTTTGAGCAATATGGCCATTGGCGGCTTCATCGTCATTTGGCTGATAGAAGAACTCGGCCCTGGGATGGGCTGGTTTGTGATCCTTCTTTCTGGTTTTTTGGGAAATTTTCTTACTGCCCTCTTTCATGGCCATGACGGGCATCTCTCAATAGGGGCTTCGACCTCCATATTTGGTGGACTTGGGGCATTGGTTGCAGTAAGGGCTGTTACCCATGGCAAAAAGGGACTCATGAAAGAGGCCCTGCGTGCTGTGGCCGCTGGCATCGCACTTCTTGCCATGCTTGGTTCAGGACAGGACCATGTGGATATTGGAGCACATTTTTTTGGATTTGTCTCAGGCCTTCTTGTAGGCGCAATTGCTGGCATTTCAAGGGAACACCTCTCAGAGAAAGGGTTAGGATATACGGATAAGATCCTGGCTGGACTTACAATCTTTTCAACAGTTGGGGCCTGGATAATGGCTATCCTGCAGGACAAATGAGCAGCCCGGAAACAGCAGATGACTAAAGAAAGATTACTGCCAACGCCCCTCCTCCCAATACCACCCACAAGATATCCACCTTGAGATAAAGGGCGACAAAGGCCGCAATACCAATGAGTACAGATGCAACCTTCCAGCTTATTGCAAGCAAAAAGCTTATAAAAACCGCCAAAAGGAGACCTACAAACGATGCCAGGACCCCTCTCATGCCCCTTCTGAACAAGGGCGAGTACCTAAAATTTTCAAACACTGGGGCAGTGAGCAGAAGGATGAGGAAGGATGGGGTAAAAATGGCCCAGGTACATACAGCGGCCCCAAGGAAGCCTTTTAGGAGATAACCCACAAAGGCAGCCGTTATCACAATCGGCCCTGGGGTGACCTGACCAAGGGCGATACCATCCATGAGCACCTTTGCAGTGAGCAGATGTCTCTTGTCGACCACTTCGTGTAACATGAGTGGCAAGGAGGCATAGCCACCACCATAGGCAAAAAAGTCGATCTTCATCATGAGGGCAGACAACTTGCCAAGAAAGGGATCCACGAGAAAGACAATAAGCATCAGCACTGCAACCGCGGCCATTACTTTATAGGCAAACATCGAGGATTCAGACGACATGAGCGTTACAAAACCCTTCCGGTCTTGATTGCCAGCCGTGGCTTCCTGTGCTACCCCGTCCTTTCGAGGATAGATGAAGATGCCGCACACGGCGCAGACCAGGATGACGGTCACAGGACTTCCCTTCATTACCAGATAGCCAGCTGCAGCAACAACCAGCAAAACATCCTGCCATGAGCGTACCATCTTTCTACCGAAAGATATGGTGGCGTTTGCCACTATGGCTACCACGATAACCTTGAATCCCAGAAAACACGATGCCACAGGTTTGATGTCGATAGCATGGGTATACACAACAGACAGAAGGGTCATGAAGACAAAGGCAGGCAGGGCAAAACCTGTATATGCTGCCAGGGAACCTATGCCACCTCCTGCCTTTAACCCAGCATATGCAGCAGCCTGCATGGCCGTGGCCCCTGGGATGGTCTGAACGAGGGCAACCCCGTGATCGAAGTCTTCCTTCCTGACCCAGTTATTCTTCCTGCAGGAAAGGTCCTTGATGTACTTTACCATCGCAGGGCCACCAAAGGCAGTACATCCCAGACGCAAAAAGGCCAGAAAGAGTTTCAGCGGTGATACATTTCCTGCCATAATCTTTTGATCTCCTCAGTAAGGGCAAGATCCATTTCTGGAGGCCTGCCACGGGTGGTGAGATAACCTCCTATGAGCATGGCATCAGCCCCTGCCATGAAGGCCAAGGCCTGCATCTGCCCAAGGGCTGATTCCCTGCCACCTGCGATCCTCAAGGCACAATAAGGAACCATTATCCTGAACATGGCAATAGTCCTGAGGATCTGGCCCAACGGCAATGGGGCAACATCCTGCAACCTCGTTCCCTTTATAGGCACAAGGATGTTGATAGGGATGGAATCCACCCCAAGTTCAGCCAGGGCCTTGGCCATTGAGAACCTGTGGTGCTCATCTTCACCAAGGCCTATTATCCCCCCGGAACAGATCTCAAGACCACACTCCTTCACGGCACGAATGGTCTCCACCCTGTCGGCAAATCTATGGGTGGAACATATGGAGGGATAAAATTCCTCGGATGCCTCAAGATTGTGATGATACCTCGTTAGACCGGCATCCTTCAAGATTTTTATTTTACTTTTGCTCATAATTCCCAATGAGCAGCAAACCCTTATCCCAACCTTTTCCCTTATCTCGTAGACCCTTTCTGCCACCTCTTGAACGAGTCTCTCAGAAGGCCCTCGTCCACTGGTGACTATACTGAAACGGCTGGCACCAGTCTTTTTGGCCGTTTCCGCCTCTTTCAAGAGGATCTGTGGAGACTTTAGTGGATACACTGGGGCCTTGGCCCTGGCAAATCTCGACTGGGCACAAAAGGCACAGTCCTCGGTACATGCACCAGAGCGGGCATTGGATATGGTGCAAAGGCCCATTTTGAGTCCCCTGTGCTTGAGCTTTAAAAGCAAGGCCCTCTCCATGAGCTCATACAGAGAACGGCTTTTCAATATGTCCAAGGGGTTTTGTTCCATGACATCAACCAAGGCGGCCGGGCTTAAAGGACCGAAGATATATCATGCAATGTTTCTGCGGTAAGATCTAGAATCTCATCTAATTGTTCAAGTGTTACTGCAAGGGGTAAAAATAGATAGATCACATCTGAAAGTGGCCTCAGGATGAGCCCTTTCTCCAGGCCTCTTAGATAGACCTGCCACCCTACCCTTTCCCCAGGGGCAAAGGCGCTCCTGGCCTCTTTGTCGCGCACAAGCTCGAAGGCTGCCACCATACCGATGCCGCGGACATCACCCACTATCGGTATATCCAGAAAATCCATCTTGCCTTCTTGAAGCCTGGACACCTTTGCTGGAAGGCCTTCCAATACCTTTTCGGCCTCAAATACATCAAGGGAACCCAGGGCAGCTGCACAGCATATGGGATTTGCCGTAAAGGTATGACCATGGAAAAAGGTCTTACCCTCATTGTAATCTGCATAAAAGGCCTCAAATATCTCCTTTGTGGTCACCGTAACGGCCAAAGGCAAGGTGCCCCCTGTGATCCCCTTTGAAAGGCAGATAAAATCCGGCACAACACCTGGGTGCTCCATGGCAAACATCTTTCCCGTGCGTCCAAAACCTGTTGCCACCTCATCGAATATGAGATGGAGCCCAAATCTCTCACAAAGGGCATGAACACGCTGCAGGTATCCTTTGGGATAGGAAATCATCCCCCCAGCCCCCATGAGCATGGGTTCAAGGATCAAGGCAGCCACATTTTCCCCTTCCCTTTCCAAGAGTCGATGCAGGAACTCCGTGCACTCCAGGTTACAAGAAGACCCTTGACCAGGACTGTAATTCTCTTGATCGCAAGGGCAGCGATAGCAATAGGGTGCAGGGATGGTAAAGGATTCAAAGACAAGGGGATCAAAAGGACCTTCAAAGGCAGGCACACCACCAAGGCTCATGGTGCCTATGGTGTCACCGTGATATCCACGTTCGAGGGCTATGAATTTTTCCCTCTTGACATCACCGATCTGCCTCCAATACTGAAGAGACATCTTGATGGCCACCTCACAGGCTGTAGAGCCATTGTCAGAGAAAAAAAATTTTTCAAGCCTTGGAGGCAGATATCTATAGAGCCGCTCGGCAAGTACAACCGGGCCCTCGTGAGTAGTGCCTGCAAAGTGTACCTGGTCGAGCCTTTCCAATTGCCTGGCTATACGGCTCATTATCACAGGATGATTATGGCCGTGCACATTGCACCACCAAGAGGAGATGGTGTCGTAGTAACGTCTTCCGTCAATGTCGTAAAGAAACACCCCCTCTGCCCGGTCCACGAAGAGGAGGTCCCTGGTTTCAAAATCTTTCATCTGGGTATAGGGATGCCAAATGAATCTCTTGTCCAGTTTTCTGAGTCTATCTTTTGATGTGCCCATCGATATATTGTTCCCCTTTGTTGGAATATAGGCGCTGATTCTAATTTCGCGCATGGGAAAACGAAAGGTCTTTTTGAGAGGTCTCAAGCTCCTGAGATGGACATGGGGACCGAAGGCCAGTTCATAATAAATGGCTGGCCTGGATTGCGTCTTCCATCTCTATCAGTTCAGCTTCAGGGATTTCCTCAGTCAAGATATGAGTAACATGGGGGTGGCAGGTGAAAAAAAGGACCTGACGCCCCCTTGAGAGTTGCCCGATTGCACGGGCAGCCTGCCTCGTACGATCGGGGTCGAAATTGACGAGTATGTCATCCATCAAGACAGGGATATCCTCACTTCCAGTCGCACAGGCCGAGATGAGACCAAATCGCAGACAGAGATAAAGCTGCTCGGCAGTACCAGTGGAGAGCATTTTGGGCTCTAAGCGCTCCCCCTGTCTGGTGACTGCCCATATATCATCCGTCCCCGCACCAACCGCAATGTTGGCATAGCGTCCTGAGGTTATGGTGGAGAAGAACCGAGAGGCCTCCCTTATGACCTTTGGCTGATTCTCCTTCTCAAACCTTTGCCTGGCTTGCTCCAATATATGCAGTGCCATAGAAAGGACCGACCACCTCCTGGCAAGGTCTTTGACCTCTTGAACAAGGCATGAGCGCTTGGCAATAAGCTCCATGTGCTCATCAGAGGAGATCAGCTTTTCCAGGGATAGATTCATCTCTGCCTGTTGCTCCACAAGGGCCTGGATCTGTTCATCGAGATCTCTTAAAGACGCCTTATATCGTTCAACCTCTCTTTCGAGCTCCTGTTGGCTCTTCTTGCCGAAAAAAGAGGCTATGCCCTGTAGATCCTTGGCCATTGAGACAGCCTTCAGCCTGGCCTCCAATTCTGTCTTCTCTGCCAAGACATGCTCCCTCTCCTTGAAGGTCTCCAAAAGACTCCACAACTCCTTTTTCGAAGTACACCCTGCATCTTTTAGGATGTTCTCTATCTTTTCATCGAGGCGGCGTATCTCTCCCCTCAACTTTGCCTCCTCCTTGAACAATTGGCCTTCGTTATGGGAAAGAAACCTGTACTCCCTGTCTTTTTCGAGCTCTTGTGTAAGCCTTTGGGAGAGAAAATCCATCATGAAGACAACATCCATGGAATCGGCACCGTCTGGACCGAGATCACTGAAGAGAAGGCTTACCCTTTCAGTAATTGCAGACATCTCTTTCAGGAGTTCTGCCAAATCTGCCTGCCTGGCCTCCCTCTTGGAAAACATTCCTTTTGCCTTGTCCAAAAGCTGTATCTGTTCAACCACGTCAGATGGGCCGAGCCCATCCTGAAACCCCTTTTCCCTGAGCCACTCCTCCCATTCAGCAAGGACAGCTTGCCTCCTCTTTACCAGGTCCTTGAGTTTGTCCTTGATATCTTTGATCTCACCTTCAAGGCCTCTTAACTCTGCATCTTTCTGATCCTGCTGCTTGGTGAGGCGTTGGTTTTCCTCTATCAGGCCGGCCAAGTCGTGCAACCTGATGATTATTTTCTCTATCAAATCTATATTGATCTCATCTGGACCGTCTCCATATTCTTCCATGAAGCCCTTGTCCAAGAACGAGGAGAACAGTTCTTTCTGTTCTCTCTTTTTGGCATCCAGCTCCTTTACGATGGCCTCGATGTCATTAATCAGCTCCTGAAGCCTTAAGATTTTTCTGGCAATCAAGGAGATATCTTGATGAGATGTCTCCCTATCCAGGCGATATCTCTCCAAAAAGGCCTTCCAGTGTGAGTCTTGCTCTATTTCAGACTCCTTGAGAGCTGAAACCCTCTTCCTGGCCTTGACAATCTTTTCAGACAAGATAGCCTTGTCCCTTCTGATGATCGATATCTGGGAAAGGAGCAGCTCCTTCTTTTCCATCAGACTCATGGCACCTTTGAGCTCCTCCAATATCCGAGAGAGATCATTTTGGACCTCTTCTGTATCCATACCGAGAAGTTTGGCAAGCTGTCCTCTGTCCTGGTTCACGAGGTCCAAAAAATCAACCAGCTTCTGTCTTCGGGCATCGAGTTCCTGGAATTTTCCAGAAAGTCTTGCAATCTCCTCCTGAAGAAACCGCCTTCTGACAGCCCATCTCCTCTTGAGTATTGGCGCAGCCAAAAGACACGTCATGGATAGGACAAGGCACATCCCCCATGCAGATACCGGCCATTTCAAATAGAGCAACAAGGCGGCAACCAACATCATGATCAAACCAGCAGAGACCAAAAGACCTGTTGTGTGAGCCCTCGAAGGCCCTTGTATCTCGGCCTTTTTTGCATCAGCCTGTCTGGAACATTCTCTCAGCTCTGTCTCAAGCCTTGAAAGCTCTGCCTCGATACCCAATTCCTGGCCCTGTCGGCCAGCCAAGTTGCGAGCAATAGAATATGCCCGCACATACGATTTATGCTCTTTCAAGACGAGGCGTGGATCATTGTCCATCTCTTCAATGGCCGCCTGCCTGGACCGGATCTGGTCGTTCATCTCCTCACGTCTTGCCAAAAGTGCCTCGAGTTGCTCGTTGGCTGCCTCGAGCTGCCGGGTTGTATCCATCATATCCCTATGAAGACCATTGGCCTCTTTGGTAAATTCCGTCACGTCCAGATCTCTCAAGAATTCCGCAGAGGCAGCCTGGCTCACCTCTTCAATTGCTGCTTCCAGAGCCTTTGACCTTTCAGCCAAGGCCTGCTCCAATCTTTCACTCTGTCTTGTCAGATGCCTTAATCTGTCTCCCTTGGCAGAAAGCCTTTTCAATGTCTCGGCATCCAACCCGCCAAGCCTGTCTCGAAGCTCTTGGGATCTCGCGCTCAGCCGATCCTGTTGGGTCTTGAGAGCCTTTTGATCCTGGAGCCTTATCGACAGCCTTTGACCAAGCTGGACAGAGCCTTGTCTTATTTCATTAAACCTTTCCTTGAACCGCTCCAACTTTCTCATATCAAGGGCAGAAAAGGCTGCCTCTCTGATGCGATCGGCCGTCCAGGCAGGCCCAAGCCGTTGCATCATCAACCCTATTTCCCGGTCCAGATCCTCTATTTCGCCTTTCAATGTCTGGCTCAATTGCTGAAGCTTGAGGAACTTGTCTCTACCCAATAAAATGGTGGAAATGGCCTCTTTTTTTTCAAGGAGAGCATAATCCGGCCTTTTCGTCTCCAGCTTGGCCCGGACCTCTGTCAACCCTTCCCTAATATCCCTGAGCTCAGCTTTTGCGATCTGGAGTCTTTCTTCTGCCTCCTCCACCTGGGACGCCATGTGGAGGGAAAGCCCCTTTATCCTCTCATCCTTGTCAATGGAAGAGAGCCTGGCCTGGATGGAGGCAAGCTTCAACCAGTCCGGCCATGCCTTCACTGCTGCCTGGAGATTGTCCAGGGTACGTGCCTGGAGTTGCCTCTTCTGACGTAACCGATTCAAACGATCCCGGCTATTCTTCAAAGACCGGGTAAGCCTTTCATAGTCGTCTATCTCTTTTCTGGCCTTTTTCAACCTGGCATTGACATCCTTCAGCTCAAAGAGCAGTTTGTTGATGGCTTGTTTCCTGCCTGCGGGCCTGAAAAGCATGTCCCTTTCTTTTCGGAGTTCCTTCATGGTCTGGGGAACCGCCAAGAAAGAGGTACCATAGCCCGCTCCATATACAGCATCCCTTATATCTTCACGTCTCAAGCTATCCAGACTCTGGAGTTCTTTTAGGCTAAAACTGTAGACATTTTGGAAAAGCTGCCTGGTAACACCACCAAATATGCCCTTGAGGACCATCTCGTCCAGCGAAGAGCCATCAGGCCCATAAAGCCTGAAAGAGGTCCTCCCAGAAGACCTTATCCTCTCTATGGTGATCTGTCCGTACCTCTTGGTGGAAAGGACGATACGGCCTCCATAACTACCTCCATGTATGGGCAGGAATTGGCGTTCTCCCCTTCTGGCATCGGGAAAACCAAAAAGCATGGTGTTCACAAAGGAAAGGAGTGTTGATTTCCCAGCCTCATTCCTGCCAGAGAATATCACCAACCCTCCAGGCAAAGGCCCAATCGAAAGGTGCCTAAACACACCAAAACCTTCTATTTGCAGCCTTCTTATCTCCATCAACCAAGACCGAGGATCAATCCTCCAGACGGTCGAGAAGCAAAAATTCTGCTTCTTCCAGGACAGACGATACATCCTCTATGGTGGCCTCTGGACAATTGCCCTTGAAGAGCCTGGAGTGAAAAAGGGATGAAAGACAACCCTTTGCCCCTTCCAAGGATTCCGGGCTGACCTTTATTGCCTCAGCCTCCTTGAGAACCATTCCGATGAGATCCGGGCTCTTTTTTCTTGCCTCTATATCAACAGGGCTGGTAGAAAGATTCCGGATAGATTCAAGCCAGACAAGAGGCTCAAGACCTGAAAGTCCATCTCTTAGTTCATCTAGCATATCTGGAATTGTGTCCAGGCTGGAAAGGGATCTCGCCAGCTCACTACGGCCCTTGATCAAGACCCTCAACACAAGGCCTCTCTGGCCTACTCCTTGACGCAATGCCTGTATCTTCGTCCAAATATCGTCCATGAGTTGGGCCACAGAGGAAATGGCCGATACATCTATCTCTATCTCGTGCCATCTTGGATCATCCATGGGCGTAAATGTCACATCTGTAGACATATCCCCAGAGACACGGACCAGAAACACCCCCTTTTCTCCTTGTTCCCTGAAGCTTCTGCCCTGCAATACCCCTGGATAGACGACCAGCGGCCCCTTGGACAGGATCTTTTTTGTATGGACATGCCCCAGGGCCCAGTAGTCCACCTGGTGTCTTGATGGATCGGTAAGATCCGCCAGACTACAAGGGGCATAGGGATAATGACCTGTCTGTTGCCCTACAGTACAGTGTAGCATGGCTATCTTGAATAGATCTGAAGGACCAGGAGGCACCATGAGAGCAAAATTGTCTTCTACTGACCTGTCTCTGAAACTTATGCCAAAGACAGCAGCCAGGCATAGACCTGCCCTTTCTGCAACCTGCCATCTTGGGTTTGAAGAAGGAAAGACGAAACAGTTATCTGGCAATTCGAGCGGCATTGCCCCATGGCCAAAGGGATCATGATTACCACAGACTATAAAGACCTTTATGCCTTCGGCCTGAAGCCTCTTCATTCCTGTCCTGAAATGTAAAAGGGCCTTTAGATTACGCTCCATACTGTCAAAGAGGTCCCCACATAGGAGGATAAAATCCACATCCCTTTCCAAGGCCAACTGGATCATGCGGTCAAATGCCCTGAACGTGGACCCAAGGAGGTAGTCCCACATCTCTGTCTCGATCCGACTTATGTTACTGAAAGGGGAGCCAATGTGCAGGTCTGCTGCATGTATGAAGGAAAATCCTGACATTTATGATATCCCAAAAAACCAAAAGGGCTTATTTTGATAAACTGGTTGCTATATTATCTCATGTGACAACTATTATCAAAAAACCAGGGGAAATAACATTGAAGCCGACAGGATTCGTGATTAAATGGATATGATCCAATCCTCCTACGGTGGGCTGATGAAAGGCATACCAAACATACAAGACAGATGGGACAAAGATGAAAGACCTGGCTCGATTCCATGACTGGATCTGGGAGGGCAATCTTTCCAAAGAGAAAAAAAATGCCTCTTGGTTCACAAAGGCTACACTGCGGATCTTTTTCATAGTTGTAAAGGGCTTTGGCAAGCATGATTTCGACCTGAGGGCCAGTGCCCTGACCTACACCGTGATCCTATCTCTTGTGCCCGTCTTGGCAATGGGCACGGCACTGTTGAAGGGTCTTGGAGCCGACAACTATATGAAGGTTGCAGCGTACAAGATGCTTGCCCAATTGGAGGAGATAAGCGGCCAACACAACTGTGAGGTCAGTGGTAATTGTACACTTTCGGAGATGGGGGAGAAAGAGGCACAGGCTGCCTACAGCGGATCAACACGCCACCTAAAACTCGCCCTCGATAAGATCTTCGACTATGTGGACAAGACCAACTTCGCAACCCTTGGATGGCTTGGCATTATAGGCGCCCTTCTGACCATCGTCTCCCTGATGACACACATAGAGGCAGCCATGAACAACATCTGGGAGACCAAAAAGGCCAGAAAACTGGGCAGGAAGGTGATTGATTACATAGGACTCATCATACTTCTTCCCATATCTATAAACTTTGCGTTCTGGGCAATAACAGCTGCCCAGAGTGAGACCTTGCTGGCCAAGATCACAGCTACTTTAAGGGTGCCCTGGCTTCTACCTCTCATGTTCAAATTTCTCCCTATCCTGCTTATAGTTGGGACATTTACCATACTCTACAGCTTCATGCCCAATACGAACGTGAAGTTTATACCAGCAGTGGCAGGAGGTGTGATAGGTGGGCTTGGCTGGATAATGGTACAGACACTCTATGTAAAGCTCCAGATAGGAGTGGCCAGATACAATGCCATATATGGATCCTTTGCCACCTTTCCCCTGTTCATATTCTGGCTATACATAGGGTGGCTGGTCTTCTTGATCGGTGCAGAGACCTCCTATGCAGTACAAAAATTCAAGAGATATGTTCCCTTTAAAGGACCTATCTCTCCCCTTACTAAGCTAGCCTTGGCTGTAGATATCCTGGAGATGGCCTATAATTACTTTGATTCAGGGCGCCATGTCACAGCAGAAGATTTTTCAGATGAATTGGGATATCCATTGATGGAAGTTGTAAATGTCCTGAAAAAACTCCAGGGAAAAGGGCTTATTGTCCAAACAGAGGATGGAGAACATTTTCTACCAGGCATCTCACCTGGGGGCCTGAGAAAATCCGAGATTTTCAGTGCAGTCTGTGGTGCCTTGAGCCGAAAGGAGACCTATGGAGAAAAGTTGGCAGATGCCCTGGCAAACGATGCATCCACCTTACTGGACAATTTGGATGATATAAAAGAAAAAGGGGATGCTTGAATGAAGACACCCCCTCAGCAAATTGTCTTGGATTTCTGTCTAATAGCGCCTGCGCCGTCTGCTTGCCTTGCGACGCCTTCTCTCAGCTTCTTGAGCCTTGCGCCTTCTTTTTACACTTGGTTTTTCGTAAAAACGGCGATTTTTCAGCTCTCGCTGAAGTCCATCAAGCTGCATCTTCTTTTTGAGCAGCTTGAGGGCCTTTTCAAGGTTGTCCTGAACTTCAACCACTATGGCCAAGGGTATCCCCCCTTTCTCATGAGACTCTGACAAGTATATATATCATGCAACTATGTTGTCAATTGCGAGACGGCAGAAAAATCATAAAAAAAATCTTACCAGGACTTGGCAATCATTTAGTTCGTGTCTATCTTTCTGTTTTGAGAAAGAAAAAAATCTTACCACAAAAAAATTTCTTTTGAGTTTTGTCCTTGATTTTACCCAATTAATTTATTATAATAACGTGTTTTGTTTGCAATTTTTATTTGCACTCTAAAATTGCACCATTGTAAGGATAGATTGCCATGGCAGTAAAGATAGCAAGGAAACATCCCCAGGGAGAATCTACTGAATACATGGATCAACTCCTTGAAGCTGGCCACAAGGGATCACTTTCCTACGAAACCCTTAACCAGATCATCCCAGATGACATAAAAGATCCAGAAAAACTTGAAGAGATTTTTGACATGCTTTGTGAAAACAATATAGAAGTGGTGGGTGGCACCTTGAATGACGCCATTGCCCTCAAGAGTGAAGCCATCCCCCGTGATGCCAAAGAAACACCACTTCCCAATGTAGAGACCCAAAAGGTACCGGATGGGAAAAAACACGAAGTAGTCCTGGATGCTGGTGAATATACGGATTCAGAGGAAATCACCACGACCTATCTCAGGGAGATGGGGCGCTATGAACTACTGACTCCAGAGAAAGAAGAAGAACTCAGCAAAATAATACGTACTGGATTCAATAGCATCATCTCTTCCATAATGGAGATAGACTCCTCCCTGCCGGAGATAGAGGCATTGAGGGAGCAAATACGTATTTGGAAGAGGCGAGATCCAACCCTGAAGCCCAAGAAACAACACCTGAACTACCTGGCAGAAACCGTATACAGCATAGCGGAGCAACATGCCGATGACCAGGACATGGCAGAGTTAAAAAAATTCGTAAGGCTCCAGCAGATCAAGGTGGAACGGGCAAAGGACGAAATGATAAATGCCAACCTGAGGCTCGTGGTGAGCATTGCCAAGAGATACATGCATCAGGGCTTGTCCCTTGCCGATCTCATTCAGGAAGGCAATCTCGGTCTCATGAGGGCTGTATTCCGTTTCGACTATACCAAGGGCAACAAGTTTTCCACCTATGCCAGTTGGTGGATTAGACAGGCCATTACCAGGGCAATACTGGACAAGACCAGGACTATACGCCTACCTGTACATTTCCTGGAGCTCAGGAGCCAATTCTTCAAGGCCTTCTATGCCATGCTCAAGGAACTCGGACGCGAACCAAGCCCTGCTGAGATCTCGGAACGAACCGGCCTGCCCATGGAAAAAATCCTTTCCATCCTGGAGGCATCGAGGGAGCCTGTCTCTCTTGAGACCCCTGTAGGAGACGAAGACAGCACCCTTGGTGACTTCATAGAGAACAAGGATGCGGTATCTCCCTATGAGACAGTCAGGGAAAGAGAACTTACCGAGAGGATAAAGAGTATATTGGCCACCCTTAGCCCCAGGGAAGAAAAGATCATAAGACTACGCTTTGGCATAGGCGAAGACAGCGAATACACCCTGGAAGAGATAGGAAGACGGTTCAATGTCTCACGAGAGCGCATCCGCCAGATAGAGAAAAAGGCCTTAAACCGTCTGAGACACTCGAGTAGAAGGGAAAAACTCAAACACTTCCTCGATTGAGGAGCACAAGGGATCAATTCGAATCTTGGGTACAAGGGCAGCATTTTGCTGCCCTTTTCATTCCTCTATATTGAGCACCATACCCGTCAGGATCTTCGGGTAGAAATACGTGGACTTATGAGGCATGGACAGGCCTGCATCTGCCACATCCAACACCTGCTCTACTTGGGTAGGATGCATGAAAAAGAGCATCTGATCCGGCTTCAATGACTGGATGGCCCCTTGAGAATCTGCCGTGAAGATGATATCTTTCCCGGCTTCGAGCCTATCTGGTTCTATTCCAAGGGCCTTTTTAAATACGAGCTCTTCGAGTACAACCACATCCAGATTGGCAAGCTCCTCGTATCTGACCGCCTCTAAAAGCAGATCCTTTGCCACCTGTCTTGGGCAAAGCATAAATGCCCTCTTAATAGAACCAAAAAACAGGGTTATCCCGTTGGAGCAGGATTCTGAAAGGCTCTTTTTGAAGAAGCGGGCCTGCCATTCGCCTCTTGAATGGGTTGAGACCTCCAACTCCTCCAGGTGGAAAAGAGGGGAAAGCCTTTCTATCACGTTATCACAGCTCATTCCTTCAGGGATGGAGACGAGCCTGTGGGTAGGAAGGACTACCATTCCAGGGTCCTTGACGTCCACCAGATAGACCATGGTATAGTTGTATGATGCCTCTGGATCAGGTCCATAAAGGCGATCCATCTCCTGCCTGTATCTTATGGCAGTAGTATATCGATGGTGCCCATCTGCTATATAGAGGGGGCTATCGGCCAGGCATTGGCTTACCAGATCGAGCCTTTCCGGGTCTGAGACCCGATAAAGCCTGTGAATACAGCCTTTGTCGTCCTTGGCGGTGAAAAGCGCTTCTGGCTCTCCAGGTCCAAGGGCCTGGGCCAGTTTTCCCTGGTGGCGATAAAGCATGAAAATCTGGCTGAATTGGGCCCTTGTTGCCATGCGAAGGCGCAACCTGTCTTCGGTCACCTTTTCAAACGTCCTTTCATGGGGCAAAATACTCCCCTTGGACCAATCATCTGTCCTTACCAGGCATATAAACCCCCTGCGTATAAAACCTTGGCCATCTATCTCAAATTCTATATCATAGGGATATATCGAAGGTTGGTCATGCCTTAGAAGTACCTTTTCTTCCTGCCACTTTTTCAACAAACTGGCAGCACACCGGTATTTGTCTCCTGTTTCCCCATTGCAATCGCCTATGGATGGAAGCTCCAGACGGAATATGTTATGGGGATTTCCCCTGACATATCTATCCCTCTCCTCAGGGGACACCACATCATAAGGAGGAGCGAAAAGGGCCGAAAGATCCTCAAAAAGAGCTTTATTGTAACAGGTCCCCTGAAAAGGTATGATTTTTGCCATTTAGATATAAATTCCCTTCAATACAACAGCATAGCCTCTCAATTCAGAGATAAAAGGCAGGCTTGCCAAAATTATTTTCGGACTGTAGCTACTATGGCTGGCCCAAAACGTCAAGCCACGGCTTTCATAATTAATGGAAATCATAAATAGAAGCGCTATGAACCATATTTAGATTCATGGTTCCATCTGACTGAAATATTTTCGTATGACCAGTCTGGCAAAAGATGCAGCCCTTGTGCCCAGTATTGCCCTGTGGGCGACCACCACAGACAAGGCCAGCCTTTTCCCCCTGTCTTTTTGCCTGGCAATGCCGCAGAACCAGTCGTATCGAAGCTCGTGTGACTCGTTGTCAATGGTCCCTGTCTTGCCACCGATTTCAAGATCCTTGAGCACCTTATCCCTGTTCAGGTGAGAGAAGGCCTTTTTGGCCGTGCCCTTCTCTACGGTAGCCTTCATCATCTCGAATAGCAGATCTGCCGTCCTGGGATTCACTGGTCTGGTGAGAGGATAGATCCTACTCTGATAGATGATGTCATGCCCCCCACTCTCAATGGTATCTATAAAACTTGGAGCCATGATCACCCCCCTGTTGGCGATAGCAGCCACTATAAGGGCACCATGAATGGGCGTAATCCTGGTAGCCTTGTTGAAACCACTGGCCACCTCTGCCAGATTGAACTTGTCGTCAAGCAGGGTTATGGTGCTCGGTTTTACCGGTATCTCAAGGGGTATCTGCCTCTGCCACATAAATCTGTCAGCCATCTCCAGGATACCCTTTCTACCAAGATAGATAGAGCCAAGCTTTCCAAAAACTGGATTGATCGAATCCTTGAATGCATCTTTCAATGTCACAGTACATGTATACCTATTCCTCTTCTCCTCCAGTTGATATCTGTATAAGGTATGCTTGCCTCCATTGTAGTGAAATAGGGTCATTGGAGACATACCGAGAAATTCAATGGCACCTGCTGCAGTGATGATCTTGAATATGCTGGCAGAGGGTATCAGGCGCTGGGTCCAGACCTTTTCTTCTGGCTTTCCCCTGTCAAAACCGGCCATTGCAAGTATCCTACCAGAGATCGGATCAAGACAGACTATGGCGGTCATCTGTCCAGTAGATCCCTTTACTATGGATTGGAGATAGGCCTGGAGGTCTTGGTCAAGGGTTGTAGTGGCAGTAAGGAGCTTCCCATTACAAGTAATTTCAAAACGAGGGCTGGTAAGCTCCCAGGGCTTTTTTTCACTGATAGATTGTCTCAATACGGAAAGAGGTATCCTGAAAGGTTTCTGGCTTGTCCAAAACTCTCCATTTCCAAGGCCTCCTCCAATGCATGGGAAGGAAAAGATGAACCACAGTACCCCAGAAAGAAGAGATATAAAAATCCATAGACGAGATCTAATAATCATGGCAAGCTCTCATACTATTTTTCAGCTATTATGTCCACCCGACATAGGGCCAGGCCACATCAAAACTAATGGTACAAACCAGGATTATGCGCTTCAAACGTCCGCAGAAGACAATTTCTTTTGAATTCTTCCAGGGTTGATATACATCTGATCCCATTGTGTTCTTACCTAAAAATACCAAGGGACACCTAAGGTGCCATCTGCCTTAAACCTTTGACAGGCTTGTGAGCTGTATAATCCAGGTACAAATATTGCTTTTAAAAAATTGCAAGTAATGCCAGAAGGGCTGGGTTAAGACTTGGACATATCACCAGCTTGGTGTTATTTTTATCATTGGCTCTCCAAGGGTATTGCCCAAAGCCATTGCGGGCTTGAAGCCACTGATATCGACAACAACCTGGTTCTGAACAAAACTTTTTAAGATCAACAGGAGGTCTATAGATGAAAAAGAAACCCATCCTATTTTACGCCATGTTATCCGTGATACTTCTCTCAGGATGTGCCAGCCAGACCGGTTGGCAACCCACCGTGGACCCATACAACGATCCCAGGGCTGCGTACATAAATCAAGACCTTGTGGAATGCAAGATGCTCGCCGAGAGGGTATCTGGATATACACCTGGAGAGACGGCGAAAGGGGCCCTCATCGGGGGAGCGATTGGCGCTGCCGCAGGGGCTGCCATAGGTGCTGCAACAGGTGCCCCTGGAAAAGGTGCAGCAATTGGCGCTGCCGCAGGTGGAATAGGAGGTGGCACTTACAAGGGCATGGATGCCGAACAGAAATACAAAAATGCATATATCAGATGCATGAAACAAAGGGGTCATAACGTCTTGAACTGACCCATGGCGAGACCAATCTTCCCAGGGGCCATTGGGCCCCTTTTTAGTGCCGATTTCAACTGGATAGTACATTGATTTTTATTTTGCCTGTTTAAAATTCTACGAAAAGATGCTATAATCAGTAAATTTTTTGAGAAATAACCAAAAAATTCAGGACTCAGGAGGAAATAAATCTTAGGCCATGTTTAAAGTAGGTGATCTGGCAGTTTATCCTGCCCACGGTGTTGGACTTATTGAGGCTATTGAAGAAAAAGAGATCGGAGGATCGACCCTCGTCTTCTATGTCATGAGGATATTGGAAAATGACATGAAAATAATGATTCCAAAGAACAACACCGAGACCGTAGGCCTGCGATCCATAATATCCAAAAAGGATGTGGAGAGAGTCTATTCCATCCTTGAGGAAAAGGATATCAAATTCACCCCTCAGACATGGAACCGTAGATACAGGGAATACATGGAGCGTATCAAGACTGGTTCTATCTTTGATCTTGCTGCCGTATTGAGGGATCTCTATATACTCCAAATGGACAAACCCCTTTCCTTTGGTGAAAGAAAGATGCTGGAGACTGCCAAGGCCCTCCTGGTAAAAGAACTCTCCATAGCGAGAAATAGGGAAGAGGAGGATATCGAAAAGGGTATAGAGTCCATCTTCGGCGTAGAGGCTGTCCAGACCGAACCAGCCCCTGAGATGCTACTGGAGATGAAGACCGACATTTAAGGGTTGGTATAGCAGACCTGAAGTCCATCGAGTCTACCAACAATAGGAAGACCTCCTTAAAAAGGATAGAACTCCAGGTTGGAGAGGGAGCAGAGGGTCTGCGCCTTGATAGATACCTGGCACTAAATATCCCTGATCTATCGAGGAGTAGAATCAAGAACCTCATAGAACAAGGAAATGTAGAGGTCTCTGGTGCCAAACATATCAAACCTGGCAAGAGGTTATCCCTGGGGGACAAGGTCTCCATCCTGATCCCCCCTGCCCAACCCCTGGACCTAATTCCTGAGCAGATCCCCTTAGACTTGGTATATGAAGATTCGCATTTGGCAGTAGTCAACAAGCCAGCTGGCATGGTGGTACATCCGGGGGCAGGAAATGACACAGGCACTCTGGTGCACGCCCTCCTGGCATCCTGTAAAGACCTTTCTGGTATTGCTGGGAAATTGCGTCCTGGTATCGTTCACAGGCTCGACAAGGATACGAGTGGACTCATGGTTGTGGCCAAGACCGACATGGCCCACCATTGCCTTGTGGACATGTTCAAAAAAAGGATCATTGAAAAACGCTATCTTGCAGTGGTGCAGGGGAGGTTCCAGGACTCCTTAACTATTATAGATCTACCAATTGGAAGAGATCCTCGAAAAAGGACCAACATGCATGTTGACCACAGACGTGGCCGTCCTGCTGTGACGAGCTTTCGCGTGGTTGAGCACCTGGGTCCATACCAGTTACTGGAGGCCTTGCTACATACTGGCAGAACCCATCAGATCAGGGTCCATTTGAGCCACATGGGGCATCCCATCCTTGGTGACAAGAAATATGGCGGTCCAACCCATCTCAGAGCCCCAAGCGGCAGGGAGATAGCAATCAAGAGACAAATGCTCCATTCATATCTACTCCAATTCCACCATCCAGTAACAGGTGAAAGGATCTACCTCGAGGCACCGTTACCCGAGGACATGGAAGATATCCTCAGATTCCTTCGCTGCCACTACGACGACCAATAAGAAGGCATGCCTGAAGAGCGAAAATGCCTTGTCAGAGGCCCATCCATCCCTCAAGATATGTGGCTATTTTTATCTCCCCTTCTCTGGATATCCTCACGTCAATGGTACCGTCGATATCTGTTCTGAAAACAGTAATACCGAGCCTCTCATACCTTTTTAGCACCTTTTTGGATGGGAGATGAAAGGAATTCTTATAGCCACATGAACAGATTGCTATGAGAGGATGAACCGCATGCAAAAACATCTTACTACTCGAAGATGTGCTCCCGTGATGGGGCATGACCATTATCTCTGATGATAGAAGGCCAGAGGTTGACTCCCTTCTCTCCCTCCACTTGTCGATATCTCCTGTAAGCAAGACATGCCTGCCATTAAAACCGATCCTCAATACTAAGCACCTTGCGTTCCTGGACATCTTTCCAGGACAAGACTGACACGGCAAGACATCTAAAGATAGATCCCTGTCAATGGATAGAGTGAGCCTATGATCCCACATCCTTATGGGTATTGCCTTCTCCTTGGCAAGCCTCAAGACCTCCCAATAGGCATCGAGGCCTGGGTTAGTGCCTTGTCCAAGCCATAACTGGCCTACCTGAAACTGTCGCAAAAGGGCGGGTACCCCTCCTATATGGTCCCTTTCTGGATGGGAAACCGCCAGTATGTCGATCCTTTTTATGCCGAGCCTCCTGAGATAAGGGGCAACCACAGATCCCCCCACATCAAAGCCATTCAGCCCCCCTGCATCAGCCACCATGGTCCTGCCATCAGGAAACTGTATCACCTGACAAAGGCCCTGTCCTACGTCCACCACATGAAAGAAGAGACTGTTTGGATTGGCCTCTTTATATATCTTATAGCCGGTTACCATGAGAAAAGATGCTGCGATTACAATGGCCATATTCTTGAACGATCTCTTTGTCACCAGTGGCAAGACGAGAAACAAGGCCGTAAGAATGCATAGCTGGGCAATTGATGGAGGCAATATATGAGTATTTATCCCCTGGATCTGGGATGAGAGTTGAACCAATTTGACAAGACAGGACATGGCCCAATCGGCACACATCCACATGGGATTTGGCAAACCAGGAAGGAGCCAGGAAAACATGAGGCCAAGAAAAAGGGTGGGGAGAATGGCAAATTCCGTCAGAGGCACGGCTGCCATGTTGAATGGGACGGCCAAGAAGGCAAATCTCTGGAAATAGAAGGCTACAAGGGGGCTGGCCAACACAAAGGCGGCACAACTTATGGCAATGAGTTCTTTGAACCATCTCGATGGACGGCCCCCAGAAAATTTCAATAGGCCATAAAAATGGATCAGAAAAAACACTATGAAAAAGGAGAGCTGAAACGAGATGTCGAAGAGATAGAATGGGCTAAGCAACAGCAGGATAAGTGCGGCAAGCGCAAGGCAGTTCTTAAGGGCTGCAGGTCGATTGAGAAGCATGGAAAGACCAAAGACCAGAACCATGAAAAAGGCCCTCAGGCTTGATGGAGAAAATCCTGCAATGGCCGTATAAACCAGGCATGCCCCTACTGCGCTCCAATATGAAATAATACGGACATTGAAACGGAGCAAGATCCACTGACTAAATCCTAAAAAGAATCTCACCACTCCTGCTGCAAAAAGGGCTATGATGGCCATGTGCAAACCAGACACGGCAAGGATATGGCCAAGCCCTGAGGCACCAAAGTCCTGTCTCAGATCATGTTGGAACCATGCCCTTTCTCCAGTAAGCACTGCCATTGCCACTGCCCGCGATCCCCCATCCCGGAAAAAACACGAAATCTCCCTCATGATTGCGTGCCTCAATCTTTGCACAAATAGTTCCACGCCAAGGCCAGGAGACAAGCTGTCTTCTTTGGATCCCACTACAAACTTCAAGCCGCTGCTACACCAGCCCCTTACCATGATCTTTCTTATCAGCCACCAGTTCTCGAAATCAAAGGAGCCGGGGGTCTTGAAATTTCTCACCCTTCTGAGCCTGGCTGCAAATCTAACCACTGTACCTGGTTCGATCTCACGCCAATCCACTCCGCCAAAGGTAACGGCAAGAATTTCATCCACGGGATGGCTCCCAAAGGGAGTTTCTGTTGCATAAACAAGCATCTGGGTCTTACAGGCATTCTCCACTGGAACCGGGGCTGTCAATACAAGACCTGTAAATACATGCTCTCCCCCCTTGTCAGCCAGAGACAAGAGCACCCTTTGGTTCTGGGAGATTCGTTGATACGTCTCCCTCTCATGAAAGACCCCCAGGGAAAACCCAAGGATCAGTGATCCAATAAGACATGAGAGACGTAGGCCAGTGATACGAAATCCGTTGCCTTCCCTGGAGAGGAAAAAAGGGATGGAAAAAAAGAAGATACAAAAGAGGATGAAAAGCCAGATCCAGATCAGATCGAGCCTATCAAGCCCATCGATTCCCTTGGAATAGATGATGCCTGCGGCAAAAGGCAATATCAGCAGGAGTAGAGGGGCAGGCTCGTGCCTTATTTGATCATTCACATGGACTACTAACCATTCTACCTTGCCTGGATCCTGACGAATGTGACCTTGCCTGCCTCTACGGTGAATCTCACCGCGTCGAAGTCTGGAGGCCCCAGGCCTGGCAAGACATTGTTGGAAAAACCGTATTGCTCCCTGGGAAGCCCCAAGAACCTGTCGAATTTGTTGTTTTTGTTGGTATCATGGTACATCATTATCGCATATTGGCCAGGGTACAAGTCAGCAAACTCCACCGTTGCATTTGAACTATCGATTTCCACTGCGGCAGACCTTATAGGATCCGTCCTCTTGTCATAACTCTCCTTGGAATCGTACAGGGCAACACGCAATATTCCCTTTGGTGGATCAAGGCCTATAACCTTAACTATAACAGCACATAGACCAAAGCCGTGTTTTGTCATGGCCTTGTCCCCCCAGGGACTTAGAGCCCCGGGGCCAAATTCCCCTCCGCCCCCTACACTTGGAGCAACTGACAGAGCGGACATGAGCAGCAGAAACAATATAAGGGCTAAGACAGCCCTGGATAATCGCCCGATACGACAAAACATATATTACAAAATGGCCTGTTCCAACTCAGCTACACTTGGAAAATCCACATGACCTACAGAGCAGGCAGCCTTCTTCCATCTCCAGGACAGCTCCACAGTCAGGGCAGGCCATGGCGGATTGTTCTTTTACCTTTATCTCGACATTTGCCACAGAGGCCAGTACCTTGGCCATTGCATCTGGACAGGACAGGATCTGTTTCCCATCCACCCAGCTTGGTGAAGGACACCTGATGCCAGAAAGCTGTCTTATTATAGCCTTTGGGCTCACGCCTGAACGCAGGGCCAGAGAGATGAGCCTGCTTTCTGCCTCGATCTGGCAGGCCGCGCATCCGCCAGCCTTGCCCATCTGGGCAAATACCTCGCAAAAATCATGCTCGTCCCAATTGACCGTCACATATAGATTGCCACAACCCGTTCTCACCTTCTCCGTGACCCCATGAGTCCTAAGCGGCCGCGGTCTGGGGGCTATCTTTCCATTTGGTGCACAAACACATTCGGGCTCAGAAGATGCAACAGTCTTTTTCTTTTTGAGGTTTAAAACCTGTACAGGCCTACTGCCGTAACGATATATGGTTATCCCCTTAAGGCCCTTTTCCCATGCCAGCATATATGCCTGCCTGACATCCTCTTCGGTAGCCTCTTCTGGAAAGTTGATGGTCTTTGAAACTGCATTGTCAGTGGACTCTTGAAAAGCGGCCTGAATAGCTATGTGCTCTGCTGGGCTAACATCCATGGATGTTATGAATATCTTCTTTAGGTCCTGGGGGACCTCTTCTATGTCTTGGACAGAACCAGATTCTGCTATCTTCTCCATGAGTTCCTGACTGTAAAGCCCCCTTTCCTTCATTGCCTCTACAAACAAGGGATGGGCCTCTACGAGTTCGCTTCCATCCAGTACCTTGCGGATGTAACTCACAGCAAAAAGGGGCTCTATGCCACTTGAAGCACCTGCTATAATACTAATTGTCCCCGTTGGGGCAATGGTAGTGGTGGTGGCATTTCTCATGAATGGCGTTTCAGCACTGTCGTAAATGCTACCCGTGTAGGCCGGAAAGTTGCCTCGCTCCTTGGCCAGTGCAGCAGAGGCCTTTTTGGATTCATCTTCAATGAAGGTCATTATTCGCCGGGCAAGATCCACAGCTTCATCTGAGTTGTAGGGGATGCCTATAGAGATGAGCAGATCGGCAAAACCCATGACGCCAAGGCCGATCTTCCTTGTCTTCCTGGTCATCTGCCTGATCTCTTCCAAGGGAAACTTATTGGCATCTATTACGTTGTCCAGGAAGTGGACCCCTTCCCATATTATCTCCTTGAGTCCTGAAAAATCGATCTTTTTATCCCTGGTGATAAACTTACCCAGGTTGATGGAACCAAGGTTACACGATTCATAAGGAAGAAGGGGCTGTTCTCCACAGGGATTGGTGCTCTCTATCTCACCAAGCTCTGGGGTAGGGTTGTAGCGGTTGATACGATCAAGGAAGATAATCCCTGGCTCTCCACTTGCCCAGGCAGAACGTATTATCTCTGAAAGTACCTCTGATGCCGGCAGCCTTCTGACCTCCTTTCCGGTTCTCGGATTTATGAGTGCATAGCTCTCACCATGTCCAGCCGCCTCCATGAACCTCTCGGTCAAGGCCACGGATATGTTGAAATTGTTCAGCCTGTCTGTCTTGGTCTTGGCAGTAATGAATTTTTCGATGTCAGGATGATCTACCCTGAGGATACCCATATTGGCTCCCCTCCTGGTACCACCCTGTTTGATAGTCTCTGTTGCCACGTCAAAAATGGTCATAAAGGATATGGGCCCACTTGCCACGCCGTGAGTGGTTTTCACGATATCGCCCTCAGGACGAATCCTGGAAAAGGAAAAGCCTGTCCCTCCCCCGCTCTTGTGTATCATGGCCGTATGTTTGACTGCCTCGAATATGCTCTCTATGGAGTCGTCGATCGGGAGGACAAAACAGGCAGAAAGCTGACCAAGAACCCTGCCAGCATTCATTAGTGTTGGGCTATTGGGCATGAACCTTAGCTCGATCATCATCTTGTAGAACCGATCTGAGACCGCCTTTATATCTGCATCTTTGTCATAAAGCCTGTCTGATGCTGCAACAACATCTGCCACACGCCTGAACATGTCTTCAGGGGTCTCGATCACCTTACCTTGCTCGTCCTTCCTGAGATATCTCCTTGCAAGCACCACCAAGGCGTTGTTACTAAGGGGTAAATTTGTGCGAGGAAGTTCCTGTTCCATACGCTATTCTGCTGCCTCCCAAAAAGATTAATTGAAAAAACGACGACGATATTCTACAAGATATAGTTATTTGCTATTTGGATAATCATATATTTAGTGAATCCATCGACTTTTGTCAACACGATTGGGGCAAGGGCCTCGGCTGAATCCCAAGACTGCTGACCAAGCCCAACCCAGCCCTTGAGATCCATGAAACAAGGGCCATGGCAGGCGTGCTGTGGAGAATTTATAAACCCGGATTATGCACTGCATACCCTCCGCCGCGCATCTTCGACAAACTTAAGAGCTGCATAATCCGGGATAAAAGCACTTTAAAAAATTATCTCTGGAATTTATGATAGGCATTTCAGAGGCAAAAATATATGGAGGCATCGTGGCTCTAACCATCTTTAATACCATGACAAGGAAAAAGGAACCATTCGAACCCCTGAGGCCTGGGAAGGTAGGTATATACGTATGCGGCATCACGGCCTATGATCGATGCCACATAGGACATGCACGATCTGCAGTGGTATTTGACGTCGTGGTCCGTTACCTGCGTCAAAAGGGCCTTGATGTTACTTTCGTGAGAAATTTTACTGACATAGACGACAAGATAATAAACAGGGCCCAGGAAGAAGGCATAGACCCAGGTGAGCTTGCAGAAAGGGAAATCGACCATTTCTATCAAGATATGGATTCTCTTCTCGTTCTAAGGGCCGACATCGAGCCAAGGGCTACACGGCATATCCCTGAGATCATTGCCTTGATCTCCACCCTTATAGAAAAAGGGTTTGCCTATGAGGCAGCAGGTGATGTCTATTTTGCCGTTCGCCGTTTTCCATCCTATGGTGCCTTGTCCAAGAGAAACCTGGAAGAATTGCGTTCAGGAGCCAGGATAAAACCTGGTGAAAAAAAGAGGGATCCTTTGGACTTTGCCCTTTGGAAGGCTGCAAAACCAGGAGAACCAAAGTGGGATAGCCCATGGGGACCAGGCCGTCCTGGCTGGCACATAGAGTGCTCAGCAATGAGCATGAAATACCTTGGTACCACGATAGATATCCATGGCGGTGGCCTGGACCTGGCCTTTCCCCATCATGAAAACGAACGGGCCCAATCCGAAGCAGCCACAGGGAAGACATTTGTCAGATTCTGGATGCACAATGGCTTTGTCACCATCAAGGGAGAAAAAATGTCGAAATCCCTTGGCAATTTCATAACCATCAAAGACATCTTAACCCACTTCCATCCAGAAGCACTGAGACTGTTTCTGCTATCAAAGCACTACCGAAGCCCCCTCGACTATTCCCCAGAGGCTCTGAAGGAATCAACGGCTGCCCTTGACAGATGTTACAAGGCGCTTTTTGAGGCCCAAACAGTAGTGAATTTGCCAATAAAGAAGAAACGCCCCTTACCTCCTGAAGTGGAAAAGGATCTTTCCATGATCTCTGCCCTTGACAAGCAGGTGGAAGAGGCAATGGACGATGATTTCAATACTGCCCTTGCCCTCGGCAATATCTTCGAGGCTGTCAGAGGACTCAACCGAATACTTCAACATGCCTCGAAGAGACCATCTGCCCTTTACAAGCAAGGTATTGAAGAGGCATGCAGCCAGATCAAAAAGGCCACAAGTATACTGGGCATCCTGACAGAAGAGCCTCAAGATTACATAGACATGAGAAACAAACAGGCCCTTGCTGCATCAGGACTGACAAAAGAAGAATTGGACCGCCTAATAGAAAAAAGGAACCAGGCCAGAAAGAAAAAGGATTGGCAGCTGGCAGACAACATCAGAGAAGAGCTTTTCGAAAAGGGAATAACCCTCAAAGACACCCCTCAGGGGACCATATGGTCTGCTGATCTGTGACAACTGGCCCTTGGCTATTGTTTCCTTGTGAGCTTGGTAACACTTTCTATGTGAAAGGTATGGGGAAACATATCAATAGGGCTGCTTTCTACAAGCTCGAAACCTCCCTCACCCAGTATTTTTACGTCCCTGGCCAGGGTCATTGGATCGCATGAGACATATATAAGTGCCCTCACGTCACTTTTGGCCAGGAGCTGGCAAAGTCTCTTTGCCCCTTGCCTTGGGGGATCGAGGACTACAGTATCAAAATCCATTTTAGGCCCAAGGCCTGCGAGGTATTTCGTTGCATCCGCATTAACAAGACGAAGTCGTGATGGATCGAGCATGTTCCTGGCCCTATTTATCTTGGCTGCCTCAAAGGCCAACGTGTCGACCTCAACAGCAGTTACTCTGAACCCCATAAGGGCAAGGGGGATTGAAAAATTACCGCAGCCACTGTAAAGCTCGAGTATGTCTCTGCTTCCAGCCTGTTGACACGATTCCACCACCTTTTCCACCAGGTCTACATTTGTCTCTACATTTGCCTGAAAAAAAGAGCCAGGCCAAGAAAAAAGCCCTTCTTTCACCCTGGGCCCATTGTAAAAAATGAGTCTTTTAAATGGATGGAAAGAGAGCTCCATCGTCTTGCCATTGGTTGCAACCAGGCAAATACCCCTATCCGTACATGCCCCTTCAAGTAGATCGACCCTAGCGTTGTGGCTGACAGACTTGGATATTATGACGCCTCTGGCATTGTCGTCTATACCTGATTCCAGGATCAATCCCTTCATGTCCCAGAAGGTACGAGATATAGGGCCTGCAAGACCATGCAATACCTTTAAGAGATGGTTAAGGCATGGCCTTAACATAGGACAGGTGGAGATTCGAACCAACTCATGACTACCGGCGAAGAAAAAACCAAAAAAGGCATTGTCATGACCATCTTCTCCACATAGTCCCAACCTGGCCCTGGCCCTCCAGCCTATCTGGGACTTAGAAGCAATGATGGGGGAAATAGATGAGCCCGATACGCCGACCTGGTGGACCAATATTGAACGAAAGATGTCTTCCTTTGTAATAAGCTGGTCCTTATATGCCATGTGTTGGTAGTGACAACCGCCACACATGCCAAAATACCTGCAAATAGGCGAGGTCCTGAGTCCTGAGGGCTTGATCACCTTCACCAGGGAGGCCTCGCACCACCGGGCCTTGTCCCTTACGGGAATGCATTCCACCAGTTCTCCAGGCAAGGTGAAGGGCACGAAGACCACCTTTCCATTAAGGTAACCAAGGCCCTTGCCACCATAAACTAGACGCTCTATATAGAGTTCGAATCTTTGTGGGGACCTGATCAGGCAATCTCCTCCAAGGCCTTTTGAAATTCTTCATCCTCTGCTGCCCGAAGAAGTTCCTGCTCCTCTATCTCCACAATATCCTGATCCGTACCATCTGCCACGAGATCAGATACGTCGATCTGGGATATATCAGAAGAAGAGGTCTTGGATACTTCAGGCTCACTTACTATATCTACCTCAGGGGCCTCCATCTTGACAAACCAGTTGACATCCCCATTGTCTGGAATGAGCTGTCCAAGCCTCTCCCTTTCTTGCAATAGAGAGGTGCCACACTTACCGCAGGTCTCCAGCCAATCAAAACTTATAATACCACATTTTTGACATCTCATGATTTACTCCATCAGCTAAATTGAAAAGATTCATACAATAGTTTATTGTCAATAAAAAATTTTCCTTTGTTCTCCGACCACCGGATTTAGAGATGAACACATCCAACATGTGCACTAAGGGCTCATAACCAGTGGTTAATTGTCTTAACCGGTCTCGTCCGGTTCCAAATTAATTGTTATAGAGGTTTTTGGGGTATTCTCCATGAAAAATGCTTTTAAATCTAATCTTTTACTCTTCCTTATCGGACTTTTCCTCTTGAATCTTTGCGGTTGTGCCTCAAAAGAACCACATCTGGCAATAGACGCCTCTATCATAAGCAAGGGCCAGACCAAACTCGAGGTCAAAAAATTGGTAGGGGAACCAGAATACATAACCCATAACCAAAAAGGTGAAGAAGAATGGTATTACTACAATGACATTACACCATTCTGGCGAAAGATATGGGTGATAGGAAGACTTTTCGGCAAAAAAAGGATAGAGGCCATACAGGTGAGCTTCTACCACGATCATGTCTCCAAGGTAATCTATTATGTCACAGAAAAATGATCATTTCCGCATAGCAAGGGAAAGAATGGTCGATTCCCAGATAGCAGCACGGGGTATCCATGACCAAAGGCTTTTGCAGGCCATGAGAAAGGTCCCGAGACACCTTTTCGTGGATGAGGCCCTATGGGATCAGGCCTATAGTGATTTCCCCTTGCCCATTGGGCAGGGCCAGACAATATCACAGCCTTATATAGTAGCGCGCATGACAGAGGAGCTTGGCCTCAAAGGTACGGAAAAGGTTCTCGAGATCGGTACTGGTTCAGGCTATCAGACCGCCATCCTGGCTGAATTGGCAAACCGGGTATACAGCGTAGAACGCATACCAGCCCTGTTGCCCAGGGCCAAGAAGATCCTGGACAAGCTCGGTTATCACAATGTATTGATCAAACTCGACGATGGGACATGGGGATGGAAGGAACATGCACCCTATGATGCCATCATAGTCACTGCAGGCACCCCTGTCATACCAGAACCCCTCCTGGATCAATTAAAAGATCCAGGAGTAATGGTAGTCCCTGTAGGAGATGAATACTCCCAAACCCTTACAAAGATCACCAAGAAAGATGGAAAGATAGAGACGAGATACCTGGAAGGGGTACGATTCGTAAAACTCATCGGAGATCATGGATGGCGAGCATGACAGAGGCAGTTACATTTTTGCCATCCCTGTTGAGGCGCGGTTATGACTGGATCCTTTCGTGGGCTGGCAGAAAAAATGCAGGCTATTTCCTGTTCTTCCTGGCCCTTGCAGAGGCCTCCTTTTTTCCTATTCCACCAGATGTCCTACTGATAGCCCTTGGACTTGCCGTACCGAAGAAATCCATCCGTTGGGCCTCAATATGCCTGGCAGGATCAGTAATCGGAGGGGTCATTGGTTATGGCTTGGGCTATTACTTCATGGCAATGATAGGTGATAGGATCCTTGAGTTCTATCACCTAATGGACAAATATTCCCAGGTCCAGGCCCTCTATCAACAATACGACGCCTGGGCAGTGGCTGTAGGCGGATTCACCCCTCTGCCCTATAAGCTCTTTACCATCACAGCTGGTGCATTCAGGATCAATTTCCTTACATTTGTCGTTGCATCGGTTGTTTCAAGGGGTTTGAGGTTTTTTCTCGTTGCAGCCACCATCTATTTCTTTGGCCCAAAGGTCCGTTATTTTCTTGAACGCTATTTCAATCTGTTCACCATTATATTTGCCGTATTGCTCATTGGGGGGTATTTCCTTATAAAATGGATTTTTTAGGACGTAGAATAGGTATAATTGGTGCCGGCCTTTGTGACCAGGACACCTATGAAATCGCCAGGGCCACAGGGGCCCTCGTGGCTTCAAGGGGTGGGTTGATATATTGTGGAGGTCTAGGCGGTGTGATGGAGGCGGCCTGCAGAGGGGCTACCGAGGCTGGTGGCAATACTGTAGGCATATTACCAGGATTCAAGGCATCAGAGGCCAATAGATTCGTCACCATCCCTGTTGTCACAGGACTGAGCCATGCAAGAAATGTGGTGTTAGTACGTTCTTGTGAGGCATTGATTGCCATATCCGGTTCCCATGGGACCCTATCCGAGATCGCATTGGCATTAAAGATGTGGAAACCAGTCATAGGACTAAATACCTGGCCTGGTATCCAGAATGTCCATTATGTAAAAACAGCCGAAGAGGCGGTTGAAAAGGCCTTCAGCCTATTGCCCTAACTACTTGCCTTTTTCATCCAGGAGACAGGTACAATCCTTACGAATCTGGGGCGACATTGATTCTGATACTGGGTTCAGACATCAGCCCAGTAGAACCTGAGTATATTCTCCCTTGGCTTTGCCTCTTTTACCCGCACTTCTATCTCCTGATCAGGCCTTATCTCCATGCCAGGCAGCACAGGTAGGTCGAAGGTAGTCAGTGTATCCTGAAGGACAGCCGTCAATCTCCGCTGCCCCACTTCTATCACCCAGGCCCGGAGGGTCTCCGCCTTTCTGGTTGCAAAATATTTTATGAGCCAGTAGCGAACCGTACCTTGATTCACCTGGGATGCTGTGGCCAGTCCCTGTTTCAACACAGGCAGCATCGACATTATGTCTTCCTTTGTATGAAGGGGTTTCCCCCTTAGTAGAAAGGAGGATATCTGCTGCTGGATGATTAGATCAAGGGCCCTTCTCAAAGGAGATGTGACTGTGGTGTAAAAGGGTAGCCCCAGACCTGAATGAGGCTCGGGCTCAGTACCGAGATATCCCCGGCTTATCAGCCTTCTCTGCCTGATGTTGGGCAATAGGGCTGTCTCTGTACCACTTATGATATGGTCCCTTGGCGGGGGCTGACTACGAAAGAGACCTGGAATGGCATTGTCGATCAAAAAGCCTGCTGCCACTTGATTGGCCAATATCATGGATTCTGCCACGAGAAACCTTGCAGGCCCAGGTGTGACAAGATTCACAAAAACATGCCCCTCCAAATCCACGGAGACGTTTAGCTCTGGTATGGGTAGAGGCAGTGCCCCCCTTGAGATCCTGTAATTTAGCCTTGCCTTGCAGATCTGATAGAGTTCATACCATCTCTCTCTGAGGTCGATAGCCGCATCCACGTCCTGATAGCTGAGCCTCTCTTTCACCTTGATAACACTTGGAATGATCTGGGTGGCCTGTATCTGGCCGCTGTTGTCAACCGTGATCAGGAAGGATATGGCCCTTCTGAGCCCTCCTTTGTGGAGGCTCCAGACACCGTGCGAAAGCACCTCTGGAAGCATTGGTATCTGACGTTCTGGCAGATAGATGGTGGTCGCCCTTGATAGCGCATCTTTGAAAAGGGCTGTGCCCGGCTCCACCTGGAGGCCTATGTCAGTTATATGTATACCTATTTCATAGCCTGTGGGAATCTTTTCGAAACTGATGGCATCGTCAAGATCTCTGCTCTCCACACTGTCTATGGTAAAGACTTCGAGGTCTGAAAGATCTTCTCGTCCTTCTCCAAAGATATTTTCATCTGTTATTTCTGCCAGTCTTTCCGCCTGCTCAATGACCTCTGGAGAAAATTGTGTCTCCACCTCGTTCTTGAGGATCTCAAGGTTCTCATCTTCATCCCATACACCAGCCTTCACCAAGGCATCGAAAAATGAGACCTTTCCTGCTATCCCTACCTGTCTGAAAAGTACATTGACCTCCTGGTAAAAGCGTGACTCGTCTCCTTTCAGGCATACGTCCTTGATGGCATTGATCCAGTAGGCCTTGTCCTGTTCGACAATATCACCTCTGTCTGGATTGCCCTCTAACAGGGCCTCCAACCACCTGCCTCCTGCAATGAGCTTCTTGAGCCTTTCAGCCTCCCTGGCCCTTTGCTCAAGAAGCCTTTCAACCACCAGCCTCGGCATTACATGGATAAGGCCTTCCCTGAATTTGAAATACGTATGATCGTCTATGACAGCTCGAATGACTGCTGCCTCTTGATCAGGGGTTGGTTCTCCAGGAAAGGCCAAACCCGTAAGTTCTCTTGGAGACCATATCTCCTGCTCGTCCAATGTGAGTTCCCACAGTTCAGGGATGTCTATCTGGGATTCCAGTTTCTGCCTCCTTGTGCTTATCTCCTTCAACTCCCTGAGGGCGGACTGCCTATCTGTGGGAATCTTCTGGTCAGATATATGGATAAAGCGATTTTGAGAGATGTTGACTTCTTTCCCCTTCTCGGTGAGACAGTGATAACGGTTATTCTTTTTGGCCAGTACACATGCTGTAAGAAAGCGCTGATTCTCTAAAAACTCTACTACCTGGCCAGATGAAAGCTCCATACAGACAAACTACTCTCTTCAGGAAAGCATCTGTTCCAGTTCTTTTACTGCCTGTTCCAGGCCATAGGCTGCCAGTTCCTCAGCCGTAACCCACCTCATGCCCTGTTCCTTGTAAAAACGCCAGTTTAGAAGATTTGAGGTCAAGGCTTCCTGGGTCTGATCAAAACTATACCGCCATAGGACAGCACCGTCTGCCACCCTGACTAAGATGAGGGAAAAGGCCACGGAGGCAGGTGTCTTCACAGCATAAGGACTTCCTATTCTCTCCCTGAACCTATACAGCTTTCCATATAGTATGGCATCTGCATCGAGATCCTTTCCAAACGACCTGAGAATCCTGAGCTCCGATGACTTGACGTTTTTCTGCAATATGGAATTCAGCAATCCCAGGCATTGCCCCTGGGTCACCTTCTTGAAACGAGGATCCTTCAAGACGAGTGAATACAATATCTTGGAGACCCTCTCGGCTGCCTCTGGTGTAACATAGTAACTGGTAACCGTTGACTTGCCACTGATATTACATGTGGGCCTTTCAGAGGCAGGTTTCGAGCTGGCCCTGTCCATGGGTAGCACTGCAATCTTGTTGAGCTTGGGCAACTTGGTGAGCTGCCTCTTCCCCACATTCATCCAGCATCCAGCACATAAAAAAAACGCCAACATCAATAAAGGAAGTAATTTGGCTCTCTTTGGCTCTTTCATTCACACCTCATAGATTTGGTATCACAACCTTAAAGAGACCTCTTCAGGTCGCACCTAAAAGGGCAAGAGGCATCTTTCCCAGTTCAAACACAAAGAATAAGGCATGCCAACAAGCTGATGCGACTCAAAGCTTTCCCTTGCTCGAGGGAACCCCTTTGACACGCTTGTCAACAATGGATGCCTGGTCCATTACCCGCCCCAACGCCTTGAAAACAGCCTCGGAAATATGATGGCTATTCTTCCCGTACTCTACCTTAACATGAAGAGTTATGCCACTGTTTACGACCAAGGCCCTCAGAAACTCCTCCACAAGCTCTGTGTCAAAGGCACCAACCTTTTCAGTTGGAAACCGGACATCAAATACGAAAAAGGGCCTGTTACATATGTCTATGGCTACTACGGCAAGGGCCTCTTCCATGGGTAGTATCTGGAATCCGTAACGCCTTATGCCCTTGAGTTCCCCCATAGCCCTCGAAAATGCCATGCCAAGACATATACCTACGTCCTCGACTGTGTGATGATAGTCGACATGGACGTCTCCTGTGGCATCAATGCTGAGGTCGAAAAGCCCGTGAACCGCCCATAGGGTAAGCATATGGTCAAGAAAGCCTATTCCAGTGGAAATATTCGTCTTTCCAGTGCCATCAATCACCAAGCTGATATCGATTTCTGTCTCTTTGGTCTTTCTGGTAAATCTACATGCCCTCATAAAATTATCCTTGAATAGAAGATTAAGGTTAAGCCATCAACAGGCCGATTCATTAATTGAATGGCGATGTCTGCATTAAGAGATTACCAGCGAAAGCGGGGCGCAACAATATCTTGGCAAGAAGAAAAAAGAGACCACTCCCTGATATAAAAGGCCTGTTGAAATCCCTCAAAGACGATTTCAACATCCAGTTATTCCGTCTTCAGGATATTCCACTTGCTGTGGCTTGGGCCGAAAGAGGCAACATAGCCATACACGAAAACTACCATTCCAGGCGCAAAAGATCCTACCATGTCATCTGTGGTGAAAGGGAAAATCTGGAACGGTTCTGCCAGAAGATTGGGGTCTCTCCCGATTACATAACCGCCTCTGAATTCTTCCGGTTCTGGCATCTGACATGGTTCCCAGAAACGGCGAATTCGCCCCTGGGGCCCAAGTCATCCAACAAGACTCAGGGCCTGACGTATATCCACCCCTCCCGCTGAAAATCAACAAGGGCCCTAATGGCAGCGGGTACAGTGTCGAAAAATTCCGGCAGTCTGGAGACCGGTATGTCAAAGGCTGCCAGAGAATTTTCACACAGGAACACGACACCACCATCAAGCACCAATTGCTTGAGATTGTCAAAAAGGGGGCGGTCGCATTTTACACACCTGGTCACAGAATCACCGTTGGCTACTATCCTGACCCTGAGATCCTCATCCCTACCTGCTGTCTTGAGGAAATTGAGGCCATTTTTCACTGCGATGTCCCATCTTTCCTTTTGTGCCACGTGTATTAGGAGTTTTAGCTCTTTTCCCATAGTCCTTACCTTCTCATTCAACTATAGCACCCTTGGCTCCGCTCGAGACCATCCTTGCATAACGGGCCATATATCCCTCCTTTATCCTTGGCTCTGGCGGCTGCCACTGGGCCCTTCTCTTTTCGAGCTCCTCTTGGCTTAACTTGAGATCCAACCGCTTTGCCGGGATGTCTATGGAGATCGTATCCCCCTCTTGCACCAAGGCTATGGTGCCTCCTTCTGCTGCCTCTGGAGATATATGGCCTATGGCAGCTCCCTTGGTCCCTCCACTGAAACGTCCATCGGTGAGAAGAGCGACCTGCTTGTCAAGTCCCATACCAACGATAGCAGAGGTGGGAGACAGCATCTCAGGCATACCAGGCCCACCCTTGGGCCCCTCGTAGCGGATGACCACCACGTCTCCAGGATTGATCTTTCCATGTAATATAGCACTGTATGCCTCGTCTTCCGAGTCGAACACCCTGGCGGGCCCTTCGTGCCTAAGCATTTCAGGGGCGACTGCCGACTGCTTCACCACAGAACCCTCCTCTGCAAGATTCCCATACAATATGGCTATGCCCCCTTCCTGGTGATATGGATCATCCACGGATCGAATGATCTGGGGATCAACCACCTTTGCCTCGGAAAAATTCTCAGCTGCACTCTTTGTAGTGACTGTGATACAACCACCCTCTATTATGCCCAGTTTGTCGAGTTCCTTCAAAATGGCTTGGATACCACCAGCATAATCAAGGTCTTGGAGGCTATGGGTACCTGCCGGTATTAAGCTGCACAGATGGGGCGTCTTCTTGCTCATGTCGTTGAACACCTCGAGGGGCAGATCCACCTTGGCCTCGTGAGCGATGGCAGGTACGTGTAACACCGTATTGGTGGAACATCCAAGTGCCATGTCAACTGCAATGGCATTTCTAAAGGCCTCTTCCGTTGCTATATCCCTTGGTCTGATCCCCTTCTCCACCAATTTCATTATCTGCATACCAGTGGTCTTGGCAAGCCTCATCCTCTTGGCGGTCACGGCTGGTATGGTGCCATTTCCAGGCAAGGAAAGCCCCAGGGCCTCGGACAGGCAGTTCATGGAATTGGCAGTGAACATCCCAGCACATGAGCCACAGGTAGGGCATGCCTCGTCCTCGAGGCTGCAAAGATCCTCCTGGCTCATCCGTCCAGACCTTACCTCTCCTATGCCCTCAAAAACAGAGATCAAATTAACCTTTCTGCCCCTCCAGGTTCCTGTGAGCATGGGACCTCCTGTGACCACGATGGCAGGAATGTTCATTCTGAGAATAGCCATTATCATGCCTGGGGTTATCTTGTCGCAACTCGGTACCACCACAAGACCATCAAAGGGATGGGCCTGTGCCATCACCTCTACGGAATCTGCGATGAGCTCACGACTTGCAAGGGAGTAACGCATGCCCAGATGGTTCATGGCAATACCATCACAGACCCCGATACCCCCGAATTCCATGGGCGTCCCCCCGGCCATCCTGATCCCTGCCTTTACTGCATCTACTATCTGTCTAAGATGTATATGGCCAGGGATGAGCTCGTTAAAAGAATTTGCAACCCCAATGAGAGGCCTTGATATCTCTTCATCTGTATAGCCCATGGCCTTTAGAAGCGAACGATGTGGTGCTCGCTCCACCCCTTTTTTCATCTTGTCACTTCTCATTGACAATGCTCCTTTCAGGTATATTGGAAAGATCTTTCGCCCTGACGTCGAGTGCCTGGGCAGACAGGCTGGGTCAAGAACCCACTTTTCGCCACACGGGCAACTGCTTGGAGAGCTTCACAAAACGTCTGTCTTGGTCTATCTCCTTACTCCTTTTGTAATTTGCTATGAGTATAGCACCCTTTTTCATATGCTCTTCAACAAATATCTCAAATTCGCGCTCACCCTCGGTGAGGGGACAAAAGTAATAGATCACGTCAAACTGGTCATAGCTGGCAAAACTCCTGATGTCTGCCTCAATCAGCTGTTCCGGCTCGAAAAGGCTACGTGCCACCTTCAAAGAGGCCTCATCCTTCTCGAGGCCAAAAACCTGAAAATCAAACTGCTCTGCAAAAAGCATCACGTTGCCAAAGCCACAGCCTATGTCAACGAACTTTATCTCTTCCCCCTTATATTGCCCTGAGGAATCAATATAATCCCTGACAAAGGTGAGTTGCTCCAGCACCTGCCTGGTATCCATGGCCACGAATGGATATTCAACATCTGTCTGGTTAAGGGTCGTTTTCTGTATTTCCCTGGAAAACAGCCCAATAAACCTGTTGATGACGCCCAAGAGCACATCTCTTTCGGTGAGATCCTCTGATTGTTGCAATGTCTCTTCCCTGATCATTCCGCTGTCCCCTTGATATCTATCACCTTAAGTCCCTATCCATTCTTGGACAATTCACAGAGAGATCCCGATGGAGGAGGGATTTTGCCAAAAACAGATATTTTATCTCAGCAGATATGAAAAAGCGATGAAAAATCCTGACACCAGGATCGAAAAGGACAGGCGAGACTTTATCGCGGATCATGCAGCTCGCAAGCTTGTCAAGTCCCTTTTGACTTCAAATGCCTGGAGAGCTATCACGGACTGCACTGTACCTTTTGGGTGAAGACACAACGGGATCAAAGACATGCCAACTACTCAATGAGTCAAAGAAATTGTTTTTTCAAGCACTTGAAGTCCATAATATGGGTTTATAAATCTATACAAGACAGGGAACATCACGGATGAATCTTGACACGAAATATATGTATGCTTATTAAAAAATCTAAGAGAGATTTTTCAGGACTCAATTAAGAGAATAATATCATACAAAAAAAATACAACACGAAAAGTTTGTTCTATGAATTCCCAGAAGGCAAGACAAATCCTATCGAATCTCTTTTCAGAAGATTCCCCTGTCCCTTGCAAAATAACCCTTTGGGACAACCAGGAGATCCATTTTGGTAAGGGAGAGCTCAGGTTCAATCTAAAGATCAAGGACCCCCAGACCTTCGAAGCCATCCTCACCCAACCCTCCATGGCCTTTGGAGAGGGATATGTAAATGGTGACATCGAGATAGAAGGTAGCCTTCCAGAGATTCTCGAATGGATCTATCAGAACAGGGCAGAGGAGAAACTACATCCAGTACAAAAGGCCCGTATCTGCTGGCTTCACCTGAAACGAAAGGCAGGCCTTGGAGACTCAAAAAGGGACGTACAATACCATTACGACAGGGGAAATGCATTCTACAGGCTATGGCTCGACAGGGGCATGAATTACTCTTGTGCCTTTTTCACCACAGAGGATCAGGATCTGGACACTGCACAGGAAAACAAGATCCAAAGGAGCCTCAAAAAACTCCGGTTGGCTCCAGGCCAAAGACTCCTGGACATAGGCTGCGGTTGGGGCAGCGTAATCATCGAGGCTGCAAAGACATATGGTGTGAGGGCTATAGGCCTTACCCTGTCGAAACAGCAATATGAATTAGGCACAAAACGGATCATGGATGCTGGTCTGTCTGATCTGGTCGAGATAAGGCTTCAGGACTATAGAGAGGTCTCTTCCAAGGAACACGGCAGTTTTGACAGGGTAATCTCTATTGGTATGTTTGAACATGTAGGCAGGGAAAATATCTCCACATTTTTCAAAAAGGCCTCATCCCTCTTGCGGGACAAGGGTATTATGCTCCTTCACACCATTGGGCGTACCAGATTTGAGGAGATGGACCCTTGGCTGACAAAATATATTTTCCCAGGCACCTACCTGCCATGTCTCGGAGAGATAATGGAAGAGGCACAAAGATATGGCTTTGATTTTGTAGACCTCGAAAACCTGAGACGCCATTATGACAAGACCCTTGGACATTGGGCCAAGAGATTTGAAGATCACCTGGGAGAGATCAGAAAACATGCTGATGAGAAATTTATAAGGATGTGGAGATTTTACCTCTACAGCAGCCAGATGGCATTCAGATATAATCCCCTTCATGTATTCCAGCTCCTCTACTCCCTTGGAAGGAGAGACGACTGGCCTCTTGTACGGGAGGAGTTATATACATAGCAATAGAGATGGGGGGCAGATATCGAGGTAGGTATCCAACCAGGATAAAAAAAACTACTTGTCTGAGACATGTCCAAATATTGCCAGGACTTCCTGATCTGGGGGCTGATCCAAGAGGCTTGTCAATGTTATGGCAAGACAGGAGGCGAGAAAACCTGGAAGCAGCTCGTATAAATCGAATATACCACCACTTAGCTCCTTCCAAATTATTACTGTAATGCCACCTGAAAGGATACCACATAGGGCCCCAGCAGCAGTCATCCTCTTCCAGAACAGGGAAAAGATGAGAACAGGGCCAAAGGCTGCGCCAAAACCTGCCCATGCATAGGCCACAAGGTCCAGGACAAGACTCTTGGGATCCCTTGCAAACCAAGCTGCAATAAGGGAAACCACGACCACGGTCAAACGCCCTACCCATACAAGTTCCCTCTGGCCTGCTTGCGGCCTCAAAATTCCCCTGTAGAAGTCCTCTGTCAAAGCTGAAGCAGAAACCAAAAGCTGGGAATCGGCAGTACTCATTATGGCTGCAAGCACACCTGCCAGACAAATACCAGCTATCACCGGGTGCATCAGGTGCCGCACCAGATAGATGAAGACCTTTTCAGGGTCTTGAAGCTGGCCATTAAAATAGAACAGACCTGAAAGGCCGACGAGAATAGCAGCAGCCAGGGCGACCCCAGCCCAAGTTGTGCCCAAAAATCTTGCCTTTTTTATATTTTGAGGGGAGTCTATGGCCATGAAACGGGCAAGTATATGGGGTTGTCCGAAATATCCAAGCCCCCAGGCACCCAAAGACATGATCGAGATCAGGGAGATCCCAACCCCTTCAGATGATGAGAAGGGATTCAATATAGCCTTCCAATTCACAAGGATTGCATGGTGTGCAGGCCCTGAACCTGAAAATTCCAGCCAGGAGAGAAAGGGCACTGTCACCAAGGCCATAAGCATCAGCAGGGCCTGAAAGGCATCTGTCCATGATACTGCCAGAAAACCGCCTATAAAGGTATATGAAAGGACGGAAAGGCCTCCTACGATCACCGCCCATGAATAAGGTATACCAAAGACTGCATTGAACAACTTTCCACCTGCAACCAACCCTGAACTGGTGTATATCGTAAAGAAAAAAAGGATAAGGCAGGCAGACACTGCCCTCAATACATGGGAGCGGTTACCAAAACGCCTTTCCAGATATTCTGGAAGTGTCATGGAATCGTGAGCTGCATAGGTAAAGACCCTTAACCTTGGGGCCACAATGGTCCAGTTGAGCCAAGTACCCAAGAGCAGGCCTCCAGCAAGCCAAAGGGCCGAAAGGCCCTGGGAAAAAACCAGACCGGGAAGCCCCATCAGTAGCCAGCCACTCATGTCCGATGCCCCGGCACTAAGGGCAGCCACTATACTGCCAAGGCCCCTGCCCCCTAATATGTAATCGGAGATGTCTCTGGTCCTCAGATATGCCGCAATGCCTATGATGAGAACTACCAAAAAGTAAATGATAAATGTTACGGCAATGGTCAGGTCCATAGTCGAACAGGATTAATCCCTACCTGCCCCCAAGATGTCTGGCAAATTTGTCAGTGTGTCCAATGCCAAAAAAGAGGCTTTCCTCCCTTCCCTCTTCTCTTCCGTTTTTGCCACTTCCATCAATTCCTTGTTATCTGTAGACATTATCACATGATCCAGGCCGGCGACCTTGAGCATCTCAAGGACCTGGAGTTGCAGTCTGTCACAGATCATGCCTGGAAGACCACAGATTATATTCGAAAGGCCAACCATGGTCTTTACCCTCCTCTCCCGCAGATTGCCAATCAGGTAGATCGCCTCCATGAATAGGCTTATATCTGGAAAGATTACAGCTGGCCCATCTGAAAAACAGCCTATCCTGGGCCTTAGAACCGGGTCCAAAACCAGCCGACTCGTAGGGAAAGAACGTCTCTCAGCAAGCTCAAGGACCTCCTCGGCAACCATGCAGATCTCATCCAGACTGGCGGGCAGATAACCCTTTCTGGTCAAAAGGACCACCAGGGAAGCGTCGAGACATCGAGCAGCAGAAAACATGCTCTCAAGACGGCCATTGTCTGCAATCACACAGTTGATAAAACTTCCTGGCCCTGCCTTTTTGAGAGCAGATGCCAGCCCATCGGGGCAGGGAGGCAGGAAGAGGGGACAGTTGGACACAGCCCTGACCTGATCAACGATCCAAGGCAAGACATCACCACAGCGGCCCCAGCTTCCCAGATTTATATCAAGGCCATCTGCCCCGTTTTCCAGCTGTCTCTCAACACATTCGCGTATGACCTGCCCAGAACCATCCCGTACTGCCTCGTAGATCTTTACATTTAGAATGTTGAGCCCTTGACCTGTAACAAACATTGATTAATCCTCCATTTTATAATCCAGATCCAAAAAAGATTGCAGGCACAGTACGGGGAAAACAAAGGCACCAAAGGACAGATGAAAAGATCCCATGCCACCTTAAGCCTCGAGGCAGCATGCCTTCCGTCCCCAGGCCGGTCTCCCGGCTTGCAGATCATCCCCGTACAGAGCCGCCTTCCCACAGATAGGTCTGCAGTGGCTGCTACATAGGCCGCCCATCCTTGAACGACGTCATGCAGCATGGCCCTTGGGTCCCTGCTCACGGTTGCGGGCCAGCGCCGGATTCTCACCGGTCTTCCCGTGCACCTGAGTCCCATGACTAAAATATTTTTGTTTGTTAACTACAGAATGTGAAGCTGTCAAGAAAAACCCAGAGAAGTGGACGAAAAGCCATTTCATATACCTTACAGCCTTGGGGAACTTCCGTATATGCACTATCTTGGGATCAACATTGGCAGTTCTTGGTTCACTCAAGACCATTGGATGAACATCCAAGGCCCAAGGCCTTGAAATCATGGCCGGATGGCCGCTGATAAACCCTCAGGTCGAATTCTGACACACATGCCAGCACATGGTCGAAGATGTCGGCCTGGATGGATTCATAGACAGCCCAATTGGTGTCGGCTGCAAATACGTATATTTCAATAGGTAGGCCTTCAGGTGTTGGGGCAAGCTGACGTACGAGGAAGGTCATGTCCTTTCTAATTCTTGGGTTGTTCCTCAAATATTCGATCAGATAGGCGCGAAACGTGCCGAGGTTTGTCATTCGCCTGCCATTCACCACCACGCTGTCATCTATTCCAAGGGCTTCATTGTAGCGTCTCAATTCTTCCTCTTTTGCTTCAATATATTTTTTTAATAATTGGATTTTTCGATATTTTTCTATCATTGCCCTATCACAGAAACGGACGCTCAACTGGTCTATGAAAATGGCCCTTTTGATCCTTCTACCACCAGAGAGTTTCATCCCCCTCCAGTTTTTGAAAGACTCTTCCATGAAGCGCTTGGTTGGGATAGTGGTAAAGGTCTTGTCCCAGTTCTGGACCTTTACGGTATAGAGGGCGATTTCTACAACGTCGCCATCAGCATTGAACTTGGGCATCTCTATCCAGTCTCCCACCCGCAATAGGTCATTGGATACTATCTGAATACTGGCCACAAAGGAGAGTATGGTATCCTTGAAGATCAAAATTACCAGGGCCGTCAAGGCACCGAGCCCACTGAGAAGCCCCCAGGGAGATTCGTCCAGAAGCCGACAGACTCCGATTATTCCAGCAGATAGATATAAAAACAGCTTTACCAACTGCACATAGCCCTTTATGGGCCATCTGCGTGCCACCTGATTCCTGGAATAGACCTCGAGGCCTGCTGAGAGAAGGCGGTCCACTACAAGGACTATGGCAAGCAAGGCCAAGGGATAGGCAGGTCTCAAAAGGATGGGTGGGAATCCAGGGATGAGATGGCCTGCATAGTTGAAGACAATTACAGGGGCCAAGAAGGCAAAGGGCACGAATACCTTCTTTTCAATGAGTACATCATCCCACTTGTTCTTTGTCTTTCTAAGGGCTGCATGTATGAATTTGATGGCAAGGTATCTGGTAACAAGATAGCTGAGGGCAGAGACAAAAAGTAACAAAAAGGAGATCACAAGCCAGTAGACCACAGGGTTGCCATTCAGGTGCATACGTATGAATCTTTCAAGGCCTATACTCAAATGGGTAAGATTTTCTTTCATGCAAAAGATCCCTTTCTTGTCTGAATCAGACTATTCCAAAGGCCTTGGACCTGTCTTCTCGTCTCTTCCAAGGAACCAGAATTGTCGATCACGAGATCTGAAAGCCTTGCCTTAGCCTCCAAGGGCATCTGCACAGACAGCCTCTGCCATGCCTCTTCTTCTGTAAATCCCCGCTTTTTCAGCCGTTCCACCGCTTTTTGGGGATCACAAGAGACCAGGATTACCATATCAAAATTGGCCTGGCCACCAGACTCGAACAGGAGAGGGACCTCCACCACCACGATCTCATTCGGCTTATCATGATGAAAGCTCGACACATATTGGTACACAAGGGGGTGGAGGATCTCTTCCAATTTTTTCCTGGCTATTGGAGAAGAAAATACCCTTTTGGCAAGTCTTTTCCTGTCTACTTCATCGCCACTGAATACCTCTGGCCCAAAAGCGGCCCTAATCTCAGCCTTTATCTCTGGCTTTTTCAAAAGTTCATGCACTATCCCATCGGCACTCAAGGTGAATGCGCCCATTTCCTCGAACATCTCGAGGACTGTTGATTTCCCAGATCCAAAGCCGCCTGTCAAGCCGATCAACACGGAATTATCATCCTTTCGTTCATACTTCCATTTCCATCAATCATGCCTATCTTTTTAATATCAAGGTAAAGACATGAAACCTTATCGATCCAAGATTTTTTGAGAGAAAGGCCTTGTGGTAATCAGGTCATGGCAGCAAAGATATACCAGATAGCAGACCTTAGGAATAGACGTTTTGTATTTGCAGATAGGGACCAGGCCGGCTCTATCCTGGCAGGTATGCTCAGGCCCTTTTATGAAAATAGCCATGACACGATTGTACTTGGTATCCCTTCTGGCGGTGTACCAATTGCAATAGAGATTGCGTCACGACTAAACCTGCCCTTGGATCTGTTGATAATAAGAAAGATACCAGTGCCAGGAAACCCTGAAGCTGGGATAGGGGCATTGACCCTTTCGGGACATATGTTCCTGAACGAGGAGCTTATCTATCATCTTGGAATAACTCCCCAGCAGATAGAGGGCCAGATCCAACGGGTGAAGCAGGAATTGAACAGGAGAAACGAACTCTTCAGAAAAGGCCGTCCTGAGCCTGACCTAAAGGGAAAGATCGTTATCATAGCAGACGATGGCCTTGCCTCTGGATTTACCACCTTGGCCGCTGTCAGGACATGCAGAGACAAAGGCGCCACAAAGATAGTTGTAGCAGCGCCCACTGGTTCTGGCACTGCAATAGCCAGGCTATCTAATGAGGTGGATGAGATCTTCTGCCCAAACATACGAACTGGGCACTATTTCGCTGTGGCAGAGGCATACAGAAATTGGTATGACCTGGATAGAGAAGAGGTATTAAAACGGCTAAAGGAAGCACGTCTCCTATAGCAAATAGATCGTGGGAGACTATGCTACAGGCTCATGGCCTGTCTTGGATAGAGACATAAGGCCTGTTTCGAGAATCGCCCTTTTGGCCAATCACTGTATCGCATTCAAGGAATAATCATCGAAATATCAAGAACATGTATCAAGTTGTTTTATCATGAGCCCTGTTCTTGAACGAAATTTCTCATCTTTAGAGGCCACCATAACAGTATTTACTGTTCATATCAAATCTCTGGCAGTAATATAACATACCATGACTGCAGATAAGAAACTCACAATCATAGGGGCAGGACTTGCAGGATGTGAGGCAGCGTGGCAGGCCGCCAGGCGTGGGATAGCAGTACGGCTTTTTGAGATGAAACCCAGGAAATTCTCCCCTGCCCACAAACTCGATTCCCTGGCAGAGCTCGTCTGCAGTAACAGTCTTCGCTCCTCATCGCTGGATTCGGCAATAGGGCTTTTAAAGGAGGAACTGCGACTTGGCTCATCCCTAATCATGGAGGCTGCAGACGCCACGAGAATACCCGCAGGCAAGGCCCATGCAGTGGATAGAAAACGGTTTTCTGAATATGTGACCTCAAGGATAACCCACCACCCTCAAATAGAGGTGGAGCGGCGTGAGATCGCCTCCATACCAAGGGATGAGCTGGTCATAGTGGCAACAGGGCCGCTGACATCGGAGGCCTTGTCCCATAGCCTCAGGTCCCTTGTGGGAGGAGAATTTCTCTCTTTTTACGATGCAATTGCACCAATTGTCTCAAAGGATTCCATAGACATGGAGGTGGTGTTCAGACAGTCAAGATACGGCCCTCCTGGGGAAGGGGACTATCTCAATTGTCCCATGGACAAGGATCTCTATGACAAATTCGTGCAAGAACTGTTACAGGGAGAAAAGGTGGCCCTTCACAGCTTTGAGTCCCCCAGATACTTCGAGGGATGTCTGCCAGTTGAGATAATGGCGGAAAGGGGGCCTGAGACCTTACGATTTGGCCCAATGAAACCAGTGGGGCTGATAGATCCTAAAACGGGCAGGCAGCCCTGGGCAGTGGTACAGCTCAGACCAGAAGATGCAGAAGGAACCCTTTACAACATGGTAGGTTTTCAGACCAAGCTCAAATGGCAGGAACAAAAACGTATCTTCAAGATGATTCCAGGTCTTGGAGATGCAGAATTCGTCAGGCTTGGAAGTATTCACAGAAATACGTTTGTCTGCGCACCAAAGGTCCTGCACCCAGACCTCAGCTTACACCAAGGGCCTAACTGCATTCTTGCTGGCCAGATCAGCGGTGTTGAAGGATATATAGAATCAACCTCCATGGGATTCCTTGCAGGCGTGCATGCAGCCAGAAGGCTCAAAGGCCAACCCCCTCTCATCCCTCCTCCAGAAACAGCCCATGGCGCCCTGATCACCCATCTGACCAAGGCGAGGCCAGAGACATTCCAGCCCATGAATGTAAATTTTGGCCTTTTCCCCAGGCTTGGCAAGAGACTACCAAAGAGAAAAAGGGGGCGGGCCTATGCTGAAAGGGCCCTAAAGGCCTGGCAAGAATACCTGCAAAGTATCAACCCACATTAGCCAAGCCTGGGATCCTGCCCAGGGGGAAATTCTTTCATGCCAACCAGAAGATATTTCCTCTTTGCCTCAGAAGTAGCCGTCATTGCCCATGCCCTTCGGCAAAAAAGGCCCTAAGAGACACAAATCTCCTCTTTTCCGGTTTTGGCAATCTTATTGCTATAGCCTAAGGCAAGGAGGACTGAAATATATGTTCACACCCAAGAAAAAGATGATCCTATCCGTGCTTTTCGCATTTTTCATCTGTTCGAGCAGTGGCCTGGCCTTGGCGCAGGAAGGGGTGCTCCATAGGCTGTTGCGATCTGTTATTGCAATACCAGAGGCAGTATTACATTCCCTCCATGGGCCTCAAGAAGGGGAAAACAGTGGAAACAAAGCACCAATAATACACTATCCCTATCCCGTCCAGGCAAATTATGGCCAGACTTACGGCTATGCCGTACCCCCGGATGTGCTGATCCACAATAGTCCAGGCTATGTAACATACAATGTGATAGAAAAACGCAGTGATTGCCAACAACCAGAACAGGCTGACACACATGTCTTTAGTCCAATACCATTTGACAATAGATGATAGGGCCAAGGGAATAAAAGCTCGGGCATTGCCCTGTATATGGCTCGGCTTTATCATCCTCTTATTGGCATTTGCTCAGCCTGTATGGGCGGGATCAGCCCCTGAATTCAATACTGTGGACCAAATCACCTTGAACCTGGCCAACCAGCTCGTCACGCTCCCCCACTCGAGGCACATAGCAGGCCACATACTCGTTGTAAATTTTGTAGATCTCAGCCAATTGGGTTGCACCTCCAGCTTTGGCCAACTAATGGCAGAGAGACTGAGAAATCTATTGGCCCAAAAAGGATGGCAGGTCTTGGAGACCAGACGGGGAGACAAGGTAAAGATCGAAGAGGACGCAGGCCCCTACATCCTCTCCGACCAGGTAAAGGACCTGGCAAAAAAGATACATTGTACCTCAGTACTCTTGGGTACCTATCTATATCACCAGGGGACAATAACAGTAAATGCAAAACTTGTGGCAGTCCCAGACAACAGCATACTTTCTGCTGCCACAGCGGAAGACATCTGCACCCCGTACATATTTGCACTCCTGAGGCCAATTGGTTTTGGGTGCAGATCCCCACAGGCCGTTATAAGGATAAAACCTTTTTCGAAAAGACGTATATCCCAAGATGAACCAGCCACTTCCTATGTAGGGGAAAATTATTTCAAGGAGGACAATATAAATGAAAATCCGTAAGATTACCATCAGGCTGACATGTGCTGCTGCCCTCAGCTCTGCATTATGTCTCTTAGGGGCATGCTCCAAGACACCCCCTCCCCAACCTCCTGTGGTAATAAATCTAAACAATCCTGCCTCATTGACACGCCCTGAAGGGCCTACTCCATCACAGCCTTGCCAAAAATCGGTCCAACAACCGCTCCCCCAACCCTCGAGCACACCTCCCGCTGTCCAGCCCTGTCCCAACAACATCCAGGCCGCAAAACTTCACGATGCACCCCAGACAAGACCTTGTCTGGAGGTGGAAAACATGGATGAGGCCTCTTTTTTCAATATGCAGATCCACGAAATGGCCTTGCAGCTCATGAGAAACTTTCGTACAGAACCTGGACCAGATGGCCCCATAGCGGTAGCCACTTTTGTGGATCTCAACAACCTCTATCGCACTAGCCCTTTTGGACGATATCTGGCAGAACAGCTCATGGGCGAACTCCAAAGGGCTGGTTTCAATATCGTTGAAATAAGAAAGACCGAATCCATCATGATAAAACCCAAGTTTGGTGAATATGGGCTTTCACGGGACGTGCAAGAGATCGCCCAGGAATCGTCTGCCAGCTATATCCTTGCAGGCACCTATGTCACCAGGGGCCGCTATATCATGGTGAATGCCAGACTCATATCGAACCAGAACAATCTGATAGCGTCCTCTGGTCTCAAGATCCTCAGAAGGGACCCCTTTCTCGACAAGATGCTCTGGCCCGCAACAACACCGGCTTCTGGCCATGCTGTCAGGATCCCTGTCAAAGAACTTGGGCAGATGTCAGACATAAAAATTCTGTCAGAATCTTGACGGAGAAGCAATATGCCAAGGACCTTGCGACAAAAAGTTATTTTTTACAGCCTATTTCTGGCCATTGGTACCACCTTTCTGTCAGCATGCGCTGGACCTGGAGCCAGTATCTCGCAGTCTCCTGCCAGGAGCAATAGGGCCATAGCGTGTACGGGCCGGGTTTCTGTAGCATACTCTGCCAATATCATGCCCACCATCTTTCAGGTCGCCCAGGGTCTGGCCATGCAAATTAGGCAAAATCTAAGGGGTGAAACTCTACAGGCCTGGCCATGCATCGTCACGAGCTTTGCAGACATAGACCACCTGGAGTCTTCTTCGCGGTTTGGAAGGCTACTTGCCGAGGCGGTAAGCTCTGAGCTTTTCAGACAAGGTGCCATTATTCGAGATGTCCGATCTGCCAAGGCGCTCTTTGTCAAACCTGGAAGCGGAGAGATGATCTTGAGCCGCTATGCCAAAAATCTGGCCAAAGACATGAATGCCAGGGCTGTGATCGCTGGCACCTATGGAACGGGTGCCACTTCGGTGGTCGTTAACATAAGGATGATCGACCTCGACACCAGAGCCGTCATCTCGGTCGCCATGACAGAACTTGCCCGCACCCCTGCTGTTGAAGCCCTTCTTTGGACAGACAATGGAAAGGATACAAAAAAGACCCCGGAGCCGACTACTTATGATGTCCAGACCTTTTAAGAGCGTCTTAGCCTTCGTTCTATTGAACTCTGCCAGCCTCCTCCTTTTGGGATGCAGTAGCGCATTCTTTTCCACTGACATAAACAACAGACAGGTAAAAATGCCTGTTCCAAAACTGAATGTGGTGGTAATGCCAAGGCAACACGTGAATCTGGATGAGTCCAAGGCCCTGATGATCCCAGTATTCATGGCAGGTGCACAGGAACAGCACTGGGGCCAGTCGGTCACCAATCTCATAAGATCCATCCTACTGCAAGAGGGCCTTTTTCACACCCTGGAACTGTTTCCTACCAACAATCCTGGAGACCAAGAGATCTCAAAAGAGGCCAAAGACAGGGGATTTGATTACCTGGTAGAGGTCTCCATGCCTCCAGTGATAGAACCTGCTGGGGATTCTCAGGGTTGGGTGGCCATCCATATCAAGATCATAGATGTGAACAAGGGCTATTCCCTCTGGAGGATCTATGGTGAGACGCAGCTCATTCCCCAACCCACCTTTCATTGCCTCATGGGTGAGCGGGCCTTTGTACCAGCACCCTCCGTGGGTCAGGGAATCGTTTCTATAACACGACGGATCGCCATGGTCATGAGGCAGTAAACTGTATTTAGCCACCCTATCCGGCATCCAAGCCAAGGGCCAACTGTTTACGATCTTGAAAAATATCTTTAAAGTTACCATCTTAGATCTTGGCGATATGGAAATATCGACCTGTATTGCCCCAATCACCAAAGCCTCGCCTCTTGAGCATTAGGTACTGTGTGAAGGAGGTGTATTTATGGATGTAGTTGATAGATTCGATGACTTTTTCATAGACGAGATAGAGGCTGCCCAGAAAAGGCTTCAAATAAATCTTAGCCCCCAATCGAAACTCTATCTCCTCCACTTACTCAAACATCTTTCAGAAAGCAGTGATTTCTTCTACTCAGAGGTGGTCCAAGACAAGCCTTTAGGGATTGTACTTATGGAGGCACTTCACAAGAATCTCTTTGAAAGGAGTAGGGATCTCAAGGCAGTTGGAGACCTGTCTCTCATATTTTCAGGCCTTTATCCTGATCACCTCACACGAAGGACAGTGGATATAGACTATTTCATAGACACTGGCAGGAGATCTTACAGCTTGCTATCCCAAATGTATGGACCTTATAGAAGCAAACAGGGACTCCACAACCTCTACTCAATGCTTGTGGCAGAATTCGTCAGCCTAATCGAGATCCTGACAGAAATCTCAGGTGAACTCCACTTCATGGACGAGACAAATATTGTCAGGGCGTTTGCAAGGTGGCGGAGCACCAGGGTTCGAAGATACAGACAGATCCTTAAAAGGCACAATATAATACCCTTAAAATGAAGGATCAGAAATTCTCTCTCATAAAATCTTCAAGCCTGTCATAGGCCTCGTTAAGCACCGATTCGTCCGGTAGAAAGACCAGCCTGAAATGAGGGGTTTCTGGTAGGCGTCCAAAGCCGCTTCCATGTACGACCACCACACCAGTATCTCGTATCAATTTCTTTACGAACTCCTGATCGTCCACAGCCCTTTCTATCCTGGGGAATGCATAAAAGGCCCCTTCTGGTTCCTGGCAAGAGAGTCCAGGGATGGAGTTGAGCCTGTCCACCGTCAGGTCCCTGCGGCTTCTCAATTTTTGTCTTGTCTCTGTCAGGTGGGCCTGATTGCCGTTCAGCGCCACCGGGATGGCAAATTGCTTGGGATGGCTTGCACACAATCTGGCACGTGCAAGCTTTCTCATGGCCTCGGTATAGTCTTCTACGAGTTCAGGGGCACCACTCACTATGGACCAACCTATACGAAACCCGGGGGCAAGATAGCTCTTGGACAGACCATTGAAGGTGATCATGGGTGTCTCTTTATCCAAGGCGGCTATGCTGATATGCTGCTTGCCATTGAGAATGAGTTTTTCGTATATCTCATCGCTCATGATGAGTAGATTATACTTCCTTGCAAGATCTACCACCTGCTGCAAGGTATCTCTGCTATAGACAGCCCCTGTGGGATTGTTGGGATTAATCAATACGATAGCCCTGGTCCTGTCATCTATCTGGGACTCCATGTGATCTATATCAGGCTGCCAGCCGTTTTCTTCATCGAGGAGATAGGGTCTTGCCTCACCGATCAACCTGCTGAGAAGGGCGTTGTACAGTGGATAACCTGGAGAAGGTACCAGTACGTTTTCCCCCTTGTTCACCAGGGCGGAAAGGGCGAAATCAATGGCCTCACTGGCCCCGGTGGTCACCAGTATCTCATATGGTTCAATGCCTTTGGCACGGGCCTCGTTCTTTATGGCCTCCACTGCCTGGGGGACCCCCTCGGATGCACTGTAATTGGTATGATTATGGAGCATTGCCTCATATGTGGCATCCATGAGGTGTCTTGGGGTATGGAAACCATATAGGACTGGGTCACCGATATTGAGATATATCAGGTCCCCACCTCTTTCCTTACGTCTGTTTGCCTCCTGAAGGATATCTCGTATGGCATATTCAATATGCTCTGTTCTGCGAGACGGGGAAATCTTTTTAAGTTCGCTCATTTAGATCACTTCCTCTAAAGCTGGTTTCTAACACGTTATGTTTTCACCCAATCCTGAAAGATGTCAACTGATTTTTTCACCTTTCTTGGTCTTGATGAAAACCTGCCCCAATGGGGTGTAAGCGAAAAAAAGCCTGTCCAAAATCAGTTAGTTGTGATATCGCCCACATTCCATTCATAGGGACTATACAGCAAAATTCAGACCATGCCCAAATCGACCATGCATGTTTCCTGCAACAGGATTATTATGACGTGAGATCCAGCTCAAAATATCCAAAGAAGAGGATTCCAAGCCTTATGTTTATAGAGGTCATAACAAAATGAGAAAAAGAAGATGGCCACCCTGGGAAAGGGCGTATTTCCTGGCAGATTTCCATATACACTCCAAATACAGCAGGGCCACCAGCAAGGCCATGGAGCCAGAAGGTATAAACGAGGTGGCAAAACTCAAGGGCATAAGTGTGGTTGGCACTGGTGATTTCACCCATCCAGGCTACCTACGAGAGTTGAAGGAAAAATTAATTCCAGAGGGTACAGGCCTTTATGTATGCAAGAATGACCCAGACGGAACAAAATTCATCCTTACGGCAGAAGTTTCCAATATCTTCACACAAAATGGCAAAAACAGGAGGATACATACCCTACTTTTTGCCCCTGATCTGGAAACAGTGGAGGATATCCAGCAGAGGCTCAAGAAGATAGGAAACATTAGCTCTGATGGCAGACCCATCTTTGGCTTCCCTGTAAAAGAACTTGTAAGGTTAGTTATGGACTCGAACCCTGGATGTCTTGTGGTGCCGGCCCATATATGGACACCGTGGTTTTCCCTTTTCGGTGCCAAGTCTGGCTTTGATTCCCTTGAAGAGTGCTTTGAGGAACAATCCATACACATCCACGCCCTTGAAACAGGACTATCATCTGATCCACAGATGAATTGGCGCTTGTCAGTACTCGATTCCTATACCCTCATCTCCAATTCAGATGCCCACTCTCCCTGGAAATTGGGTAGGGAGGCCAATCTATTCTCCTGTGATCTCACCTATGATGAGATAGTACAGGCCATAAAGAGGCCATCTGAGGGGTTCATGGGCACCATAGAATTCTTCCCAGAAGAGGGGAAATACCACTATGATGGACACAGAAACTGCAATATTTGCCTCTCTCCCCAAGAGACAAAGAAGCTTGGAGGTATATGCCCTTCGTGTAAACGCCCACTCACAGTTGGAGTTTGCCACAGGGTCGACGATCTGGCAGACCGACCAATGGGTTTTGTTCCAGAAACTGGCCTCCCATCCATTCACCTGGTTCCACTCGAGGAGATAATTGCCGAATCCTTTGGAGTAAAATCCATTACTGCCCGGGTTCGTAAAGAATACATTAGGGCTGTCGAGATGGCTGGAACAGAGTTTGATACCCTGATCTGGAAAGAAAAGGAGGAACTTGGGGCAATATTGCCTGAAAAGATAGTGGAGGCCATCCTTGCCATCAGGCAGGAAAAGGTGAAGGTTATCCCAGGCTTTGATGGAAGATATGGAATAATAAAGACTTGTTGTCCACAGGAAGATCGCCCAGGGCAAGAAAGCTTACAGATGGAAAAGAAACAAACAGAGGAAAGAGCTGGAAAAAAACTGGTACAGAAAAACCTATTTTAAAAACACCCCTGGTGGAAGAAGATGTTTATTTCGATGGGGTTGTCTTGCGAGGCTGTCAGACCTTCAATATCCTCAAAAGATCGAGATCTGCCCCATGGATATTGAAGATATGCCCAACCACCAAGGCAGGATTCAGGTAAGGAGGGCGCTCCTGGTTGAGATCGAGCCTCAAAAATATGTTTTCCATGGTCGATACCTCTGAAATTGCCCTTTTGGCCCATGTCACATGCCTACTATCCTCTATCTGCTCTGTCTTTAGACACAACAGGCAAGAGACCCTATCCTTGAGATCAACTGTGATTTTTTTGTCCTTTTTCTTTACATCTACGAAGAACCTTGGAGCATCTTCGAAAGAGGTGATTATCTCCTGTCCCTGGTGGATTGCCAAGCCACGAAGGAGTATCAGATGACCCTGCAAGGAAGCTGGAACGATCTTGTATTTTTCCCTACTTATCTCACAAGAACAAATCCTTATGCCCAGGGGAAGCTCTTTATTGAGCCTATCCATCACATCCTCGGACGGAAGCCTGTATCCCAAGGTGAGAACAGCCTCCTCCCTGAGACTTTCCATGCCCAAAGAAACAGGCTGGGAAAAGGAGACCTTGGGCATTGGATGAAAGCCCTGAGAATATAAAACAGGTAGATCCGCCCTTCGAATGGCCCTCAGAAACATGCGAACCATGTCCAGGTGGCCGAGAAAGCGGGCATCGAAGAGTTTAGAAAAGGAGATATGGCAAAAAAAAGGCCTCGGAGCTCTCCCCTGCCCAGCTTTTCCCTTGGATTTTTCATCCCTGAGTTCAGAGGCTTCAGCAAGGATGGGCTTGATCCTTTCAAAATCGCAAACCCCACACCCCTGGCACTCATTTTTCCTGCAGTCAGGCGTGTACTCGCGCCTGAAGGCCCTCTTTCTCTCAAGTCTGATAAAGGCCTTTTTTACCCCTGGATCTATATGATCCCACGGCAGGGATGCATCCAGGGATATCTCCTTGAGATAGTCTTCCATGTCCAAATTCAATTCCCTGGCCGCTTGGAAATAAAGCTCCGCCCTGAGATTGTCTGTCCATGCATCAAGCCTGGCCCCCAACTGCCAGGCCCTGTGTATGACATAAGACAGTCTCCTGTCCCCTCTTGAAAAAACCCCTTCCAAGAAACTCTGCACAGGATCGTGCCATTTTACCAGAAACCTTTTCCCCCTGAGATTCGATCTGATGACATTGAGCCTGCGCCTGGATTCTTCTATAGAAAGCTGGGCCTCCCACTGAAAAGGGGTTTGAGGTTTTGGGACAAATGTGCCAACACTCACTGTTACTCTTGCAACCTTCCTCCCTCCCCTGCTGCCATTGGAGATGGCAGCCAATACCTTTCTGGCCAATGCAGTTATGGCCAATACATCATCTTCAGTCTCTGTGGGAAGACCGATCATAAAATAGAGTTTGACACTGTTCCAGCCCTTCGCACTTATCTGTTCGCATGTTTGAAGGAGATCCTCCTCCGTGATTCCCTTGTTTATGACCTGTCTCAGCCTTTCGCTGCCTGCCTCTGGAGCAAGGGTGAAACCAGTCTTTCTAACCCTCTTGATCTGCTCCATTATGTCTGGTGTAAGGGTACCCACCCTCAAGGACGGAAGGGAAACAGAGACGTGTCTCTCTACATATCTATCCATGAGAAGGGTTATAAGAGGACCTATGGCTGAGTAATCACCTGTACTCAGGGAAAGAAGGGATATCTCCTCCCAACCCGTTGCCTTCAAAGACTCTTCAACGAGAGACAAAATCTCATCTGGTTTTCTCTCCCGTACAGGCCTGTAGATGGTACTTGCCTGGCAATAGCGGCAACCCCTGGTACAACCCCTTGCTATCTCAATGCCCAACCTGTCGTGTACAACCTGAACATTGGGTAAAAGAGGCCTTGTTGGCTGATAAGTTGGTTTGAGCTCCGGGATGATCCTCCTTTTCACCCTCTCTACCTTGCCCTGAATCGGCGCAATACCTGAAAATCGACCTTTGTCATCATAATATGGCCTATAAAAAGACGGTACATAGACACCTGGTATGAGAGAAAGGGCATTCAAAAGGCCATGATACGACATCGTGCCTTTTTTATGTGCCCTCACGAGCTCTAGTATCTCGACGACTACCTCCTCTCCATCTCCAATGACTATTGCATCGAAGAGATCTGCCACAGGTTCTGGATTGAGACAGCAGCTGCCGCCTCCTATCACCAGGGGATAAGGATCGAGGCCTCGATCCTTTTGCCATACCGGGATTCCAGATAGATCCAGGATGGTGAATATGTTTGAATAACACAGTTCGTAAGGCAATGTGATGAGAAGGCAGTCAAAGACAGACAGGGGCAGCCTTGTCTCCAGGCCAAAAAGGGGCATCCCATCTACCCGAAGCATCTCCTCCAAGTCAGTATCAGGGCAATATGCCCTATCGGCAAGGGCCCATGATTTCTTGTTGATGATATCATAGAGGATCTGTAATCCCATATGGGACATGCCTATCTCATAGAGATCTGGAAATAGACAGGCTGCCGTAACCTCCACGTCATCCCATGGTTTCTGATACGAATTCTTTTCCTGTCCGATATAACGGCCAGGCTTTCTGCAACGGCTTAGTATCTCTTGGATTTTCATGGCGAGGCAGAGTAAACTGAACAGAGGGTTAAGACAAGGGTTTAGATCTGGAGGGATAGACAATTCTTTTGAATGACTACATGGGGTAGCATGTACCTGAGATCCCATTTTATTTCACCTAAGAGGTGAAGTCCAATTCGTGATAAGTCATCGGACATTTGAAGCACATAATCCGGGTTCATAGACGCAACATCTGTCCAAGCTCTTGCCAATTTCTTATGCGGATGAAAGGGACAGACCCCTGGTTCCAGGGATGGTCATAGACTATTGCCTTTATACCATGATTCCATATGGTCTGGCAGGTTTCGAGATGGTCTTCTACAAAGAATTCTATCTCCAATTCCTTTAACACCTCCACCTTGATCTCGTGTTTGCCAGTTGCAATCACCTGAATCCTCTTGGCAGGAACAGTGGCAAGAACCGTCTCCAGCCACTCCTTGATAGGCCCCTTTGTAGGACGAGCCGTTATGAATCTCAATGGACTATAGGAGGCCATGACTGTCAGGACCTCAACGGCTCCATCCATGGGCGTCAAATCTATGCCAAAGGGATCAGTCAATATCCTGTCTATTATCGCCTTTATGATCTGCTCATCCAGATTGAGACAATCTTCGAGCCAATAGCTGGTAATATGTTCCTTTTTGATTGTACTGATGCCAAATTCATCCCGGGCTATCCTCAAAAAGGCAGACATTGTGTCTGCCACCACCCCGTCAATATCAAATGCAATCTGATCCGGCTTGATCTTTACCATAGACATGATTTGAGTTAGCTTTACACTCTGCCCTCAGTTCACAAGACCAAAAATAATGTTGCTGTTTTGGATGGGGCAGTGGTAACCTCCTTTGATACAAAAACGCTGCAGGAGCCAATGATGTACAAACGGATGCTGGTACTGAGATTTCCATCTGATATCACAGACAAGCCTATAATCTACTATCTGAGCCAGGAATATAACCTGTGTTTCAATATACTCAAGGCCACAATCCTTCCTGGAGAGGAAGGTATAATGGTTCTCGAGCTTTCTGGCCACCAAAAAAATGTGAAGGCAGGACTGAAATATCTCAGGTCCAAGGGAGTCAAGGTAAAATCTGTAGCCCAAGAAATCCGCAGAAATGACGAAATCTGTTTCATGTGTGGTGCCTGTACTGGAATCTGCCCAACCAATGCACTCTACATTGATTCTGACACCAGGCAGGTCATCTTCAATCCAGAAGATTGCAAGGGCTGTGAGCTATGTGTGGCAGTATGCCCTGTGAGGGCCATGGAGATTCGATTTTCCAAGGAAAAGGTGCTGATCTGACAAACCAGGCAGAAAAGGTCTTAGTAGCCCTGAGCGGTGGTGTGGACAGTGCTGTGGCTGCGTTTCTCCTCCACAGGCAAGGCTACCGTGTCCATTGCATGTTCATCAAGATGACAGGCACCAGGCAGGAAGAGGCTGCCCTATCGTCTGCCAGGAAGATTTCAGAGTCTTTTGGCCTGCCCTTCTATGTTGTCGACAGACAGGATGCCTTCAAACGCACGGTTATTGAATATTTCACTGAGACATATCAACAAGGGCTCACCCCGAACCCATGCGTAGTCTGTAATCCTGAGATAAAATTTGGTGCCATGGCAGAGACAGCCAATAGGCTCGGCATCAGATTCCTTGCTTCTGGTCATTATGCAAGGATAAAAAAGAACAAGACAGGGCATGTCTTCCTCCTCAAGGCCTTGGATGAAAAAAAAGACCAGAGCTACTTTCTGCATCGGCTCAAACCAAAACAGCTCCGCACGATAATAATGCCCCTTGGAACTATCACGAGAAAAGAGGTAGAAAAGATTGCAGAAGAGATAGGCATCGCCAGCCTAATACAGAAAGAGAGCCAAGATGTATGTTTTCTCCGTGGCGATTACAGAGAATTCATAAGGCATGGCATTGATAAGGCTGTTTCAAGACCTGGTTTCATCAAGACTACCAATGGGACCATAAAGGGCCGTCACAAAGGGCTCTTCGATTTCACTATCGGCCAAAGAAGAGGGCTGGCCATACCGGATGCGACTCCTTATTATGTAATAAGACTTGATGTTGAGACGAATACCTTGGTCATAGGGAAAGAGGATGAGCTCTTCACAACCAGTTGCAGGATAACCCAGATCAACTGGCTGTTCCGACCGTCAAAAAAGATGTTAAAAAAAAATGTCTACGTGAAGCTTCGCTCAAGACACAGGGCATCAAGGGCCATAGTGTCCCTCGACAGTACTGACAGTAGTAGGGGGACCATTGATTTCCTTGAACCCCAAAGGGCTGTAACGCCAGGGCAGTTTGCCGTCTTTTATAGCGGCCCATTGGTTATTGGAGGAGGAACTGTTTGCAAGTAGCTGTCTACACCCTTGGTTGCAAGGTAAATCAGTTTGAATCCTGGGCGATTGAACAGGCATTCCAACGCCTCGGCTGTTCCATTGTGCCTTGGAAGGAAACGGCAGACCTATATCTGGTGAATACCTGTGCTGTTACAAGCAAGGCCGCCTATCAATCCAGACAGATAATCAGAAGGCTCAAGCGTCAAAATCCTGAAGCACGCATCATAGCCACTGGGTGTCATGTCCAGACCGATGCCTCTATTGTCTTGGAATCGGTTGGGCCAGGTGTCTGTCTGGCGGGCAATGAACAAAAGCCGCACATCCCGGAATTGGCCGTGCAACACCAAGGCTGTACTGGCATATATGTATCGGATATATCAAAGGTCAAAACAATATCGGCCCTATTTTTGGACAGGCCTCCCAGGCAGAGAACAAGGGCCTATTTGAGGATTCAGGATGGATGCAATGCCTTTTGTTCATATTGTATCGTACCATATGCCCGTGGACCCAGCAGGAGTCTCGCTCCAGAACTCATATTTGAACAGATGGATGTGTTCGAGAGCGCTGCCATTAAAGAGGTTGTGGTCACTGGCATACATGTAGGCCATTATGGCAGGGACCTGAAAAATAATAGGGATCTTTTTTCCATCATCAAAGAACTGTGCTCCAGGTATCCCAATATCTACTTCAGGCTTAGCTCCATCGAACCCACTGAGATATCACCAGAGTTCATCCAATGGGCCGCCTCCACGAAAAATTTCTGCCAACATTTTCATATCTCCCTTCAAAGCGGCTCGGACAGGGTATTGGCCGCCATGAACAGGGCCTATACAGGGGCACTATTCCAGGAACTTGTAACCTTCATCAAAGAATACATCCCTGGCTGTTGTATTGGCACAGATGTAATGACTGGTTTCCCCACCGAGAAGGAATCGGACTTTGAAAAAACGGCCACCCTATTGAAACTATCTCCTGTTTCATATGTCCACGCCTTTCCCTATTCGCCACGACCAGGGACCGTAGCCGCTGCCATGGATAGGTCTTGTCCTGCCAGAGAGGCCAAAAAACGGGCAGCTATCATTAGGCAGATTGGTCACCAAAAAAGGCAGGCCTTCTTTGAATCTTTCTTGGGAAAAAGGCTGGAAGTGCTCATTGAGGGCAGGGATAAGTCTACAGGACTCTTTACAGGCCATGCACCAAATTATATCCCAGTACTGGTACAATCGAGCCAAGACCTTAAAAACAAACGGGTATTGGTGGAGATTTGCGAGACAAAAAATGGACAAGTAATAGGAAAACTATCTTGAAAACTACATTATTTCAACAAGTTATTAACAGTTTCCCGCAAGATCGTTATGGAATATGGTTTTGGTACCGCTGCATCGAAACCATACTTCCGGGCATTTGAGATTATGTCTTCGGCAGAATAACCACTTGAGACCACGGCCTTTATCTCTGGATCAATCTTCCTGATTTCCTGGAGGGTTGCAGCTCCATCCAGTTCACCTGGAAGAGTCATATCGAGTATGACGAGATCAAAAGGTCTTCCCTTTGCCTTGGCCTTTTTAAAGACCTCAATGGCCTCTTGTCCATCAAGTACGGTCTCTACTTCAAATTCGAGTATCTGGAAGATATCCCGTACAAGTTCTAATATAAGCTCTTCATCATCCAGGACAAGAACTCTTTTGTTTTTTAACGCCATAACCCTTTATGAAATCTTTTTCTAAAACAATAAATTAATAAACACCGTGGAGATACATGCTTGGCAGATTCTTATGCATACACCCGTGAGAAAAAAAACACCTTTTTAATATAAGTATTATCAGCAGTTATACAAGGCAAAATGTATCCTTTTTAACTATTTTTAAGAAAGAGCGGTCTGGACATGAGCTGCATCAAACCCTACTCCCCCTGTTTCGCCTTCATCACGAATTATGCACTTTCCATGAGAAGGCTTGTCAAGATGTCCGACTTGGCGGACCACCTTTTTCTCCACAAGAACCTCGTTATGTTTTCCTCGATCCAAGGTTCATATATTTCTCCAGTTATCCAAAGACGATATAGCAATACCAACAGTTTCCTGGCGACTGCTACCGCTGCCCGGCGTTTAGCAATTTTTCCACCACGCTCCGAAAGTCGTAGCCCAAATCGCTTTAATTAAATCGCAGTCAGGGCCGAACGGTCCAACACCACAAACCTGGCGAAGACTCTCTGTCTCCGGATACCTCTCCTTGCTGACCTGTTCTATCTGCCAATCATATTGATTGATCTTTTTTGTCAAACTCTTAATCTGTTCAATGATCGGCAACAACACCTCCGCCAACAAATCGTGGATAGGATAGAGTAGCTCAGGATCAAAACGGGCTATACGCGCCAACATCTCGGCATCCCAAAAATCTGACTTGTTCGTACTTTCCCAAATGACACGCAATTTGCAAGGATTTCCTGTCAAAACACTAAGACCAAGCACTGCCAGCATGGGGCTAATCCAGGGAGAATGAGTACCTGCTTCAATTGCTACCGTAGCGCCCTTGTACCTTGCGAAAAACTTCTAAAGGGCTCTATATGTATTGGCCAGTTGGCATGTCATATTCACTTACCCTTCAGGATCCAATACACATACCTGATATTTTTGTTACCAGGATCCATTCCAATTGTTACATTATTCATGGCTGGTTCTCCCTTCCTTGCAGCATTATTACTGCGTTTTTTTAATTTTGAGCATAATAATAGCTCGTAGAGAACCAGCCTTCTCATCCTGCTTTAAATAACATAGGACTTATCACAGAGTCGGCCTGCACTTTGGAGTGAAGACACCATGGGATCAGATGTATGGTAACTAAGCTACCATTCAAAGAATTGCTCTTTTTCAGGCAGTTTGACGTAGGATGAAGGGACTGGCGCGCCATTATCATACTCAGGATAAAAAACACGGTCGTGATGCTACAGGATGTGAAGAGTCAACCATGAATTTGGAAGGGATCTTGGCGATGTTGTCAACAAACTTGCCATGGCTATAATTTTGGTTAAAGTGATAACAAAATACATGAGCATGGAAACTGACACAATGACAAGCTTTCCAAAAGCTGGACGAATCAACACAGCCGCATGCCTTGAACTGGCTGTCACTGAACTCCAAAAGGCAAACATCTCTACCATGGTGGTGGCATCTACTTATGGAGATACAGGACTCAAGGCTGCGGAGCTACTTTCAGGCAAGGGTGTAAATCTTGTGGTCGTAACCCACAACTATGGATTCAAAGAGCCAGCCCATATAGAGATGACTCAAGAGACCAGACAACGCCTGGAGAAAATGGGTGCCAAGGTCTTTACAGGTACCATGCCCTTTAGAAACATTGGCACGGCTATAAGGCAAGGACTTGGGTATTCTCAGCAAGATCTGATCGCCAATACACTCAGGATCCTTGGCCAAGGCATCAAGGTCTGTGTAGAAATAGCAATGATGGCTGCAGATGCTGGCCATGTCGGCACAGAAGACATAGTTACGGTTGCTGGCACAGGACGAGGGGCTGATACTGCAGCCATCATCAAGCCCGCCCCTTCCAACGCCCTTTTTGACCTAAAGATAAGGAAGATCATTGCCAAGCCGTGGGATTGGTAATAGCAATTTTTAATGGGATCGTATGGGCAAAACCCCTAACAAAATAATCTGTCAAAATCGTAAGGCCAGACACGAATACCACATAGAAGACACCTACGAAGCTGGCATGGTACTTCTTGGGCCCGAAGTGAAGTCCATAAGAGAAGGCCGAATAAACCTCAAAGACGGCTATGTGGAGATAAAAGACAACGAGGCCTGGCTCCAAAACGTGCACATATCACCATATAGTTTTGCCACAAACACAAGTAGACTCGATCCATTGAGACCAAGAAAGCTGCTCCTCCACAAACGTCAGATAAAAAAATTGACTGGAAAGATAAAAGAAAGGGGCTATACCCTCATCCCTTTGAAGGTCTATTTCTCGAATGGAAAGGCAAAGGTAGAGATAGCCCTAGCAAAGGGTAAGAAGATATATGACAAACGGGAGGCCCTTAAGCGAAAGACAATGGACAGGGAATTTGAGAAGAGGTTCAAGATAAGATGAAAAAAGGGGGCCTGTGCCCCCTTGGATATCTCTTGATAGATCGGTCCTTTCGATTAAAAATCCAACTGACTTCTTATCCCCCATATATAGATGTCGTCACGCTGGGAATCGCCACCAGCATTCCCTATCCATTGGAAATCAGCACTCAATGCAAAATACTGGTTCATCATAAGTCTGTAATAGGCCTCTACATAATTTTCATTGCTGGTATGGTCGTTTTCATCTTCATAGTCGTCTGTCAGCAAGGTCTGCCCATAACCAACAGCAAAGGCATCACCTCCGCGGTTCCAAAGGCCTCCATCCAGTTCAAAACCAACTGACCAGGTACGGTCGAATGGAATCATCTCCCATGTTTTTTCATCTTTGTTCCAGACTGCTCTGTCATCTGTCAAAGTCTGGCTGTAACGGGCAAAACCCTTTACTCCTTCTATGAGCTCTTGATCAAAAGACAGCCCCCAGCCCGTAAGGGAATTATCCGCAAGCTTGTCTGCCTCTTCATGTCCGATTCCACTTACCCTGGAAAGGTCTTTGTTCTTGAGATATCCCCTCTCGTCTACCCAACCATAGAACCTGTAGTTGCCATTCCTGCCAAGGAGATTTGGCATGACATTCATCTGACCTACGATCATCCCATCATCAAACACATTGTGCCATACAGTATCCTCGCCATGGGCAGATACGCTTGCACCAATGACCTTGAACTCGAGAAGGTCTACAGGACGCGCCCTTAGCATAAAGGCCGGACAGTAAAAATTGTCAGGCTCTGGGATATTCATACCCATACTCTTGACAAATATATTTGACAAAAACTGTGTGGTCTCGTCTCCAGCCACATCATTCTCGTCAAACAGAACGCTTACGTCCATCTTTCCTATGTCGAACCCATACCTGTCCTCGGCGAAAGAAAACTCATAAAAAGCCTCGGAGATGGTCAAGGCGGCTTCGTCCAGGGCGGTTGCAGTCTTATAAGCATCATAATTTGGCACACTAAAACTGGGGACATCGTTGTTTAGTCCATCTCCATCTCCCCCTTCGAAATGGATGAAAAACCTACCCCATTTTGCAAAATCGGCATTTAGATTTAGGTCGATGGTATAGGAAGCATCCTGGGTAGAGCGAATATTTTCTACACTGTCTGCGTCCCCTAATGTACCCATGAGAACACCGGTCACACCACCATCGATACTGAACCTATCATACCAATGTTCTTCTTGTTCAGTAGCGCCTTCAGCAACAGGGGCCTGTACTTTTTGCGCCTTCCCTGCCTTCATCTTTGAAAGCTCGGCCTCAACATTTTCAAGCCTTCTGTTAAGTTGTCTATTCTCCTTGATAAGCTGTTGCACCATCTGCTCCAGTTGCTGTTCTCTGGGCGATGGCGTACCTCCTGCCATGACAGAAACACACGTGCCAAAGACAAAAAAGATGACCAAGAAAAAAGCACTTCTTTTCATTCCATTTTCCCTCCCTTATTTGATTATGTCCCAAGATGAAAAAAGCCCGAAACCAGTAAGATCCAGTCCCGAGCTACCCGCTTCCCCGCATGCCTTCGGATCTCTTTTCAGGTCTCCGCTGAAAAAGGATCTAAAACTTCTGCCTTCAGGTCTCCTGACTCGTGGATCCACCTACTCTCCTAGCCTTCCCGTTAAATCTTTAACAGTGGCATGGATTAAGATTTCGTCCCCACTTACAGTGGCGGGCCCGTTCCGGATTTACACCAGATTCCCTTGAAAGACAGAGTGAATTTTTACTCATTGTATAGGCCTGGCAAAGACCCTAGCAAGATTAACAACAAAAGCCGATAGCACTTTTTGGTATTTAATAACACATATTCGGGAAAATTGAAAGCTTTTTTAATGCTTATTAATCGCTCGCAACTTATTTAAAAAAATAAAAGAGTAGAAAAAATTCGGATCTGCCAAAAACACCCTTCAAAGAAATGGCTGCCTGAGGCCATCTCCGCCTTTATCATTATCTTGCACGCCTCTCCCCTGCCATCTTCGGGTAATTGTCAGAGACACAATGTTTTTTCATGGATCGTACTACATCAGGCCTTTTTATCCTGAGCTTGATAGGGACTACGACGCAGAAGATCACGTGTTCCCATGGACCAAGATTATCCTTCTCCTTGGTGTAAGCCTCAAGGTAATGAAATCCTGGTTAAAAAAACACAATGCAACAGGAGTAGAGTGTTATCAAATCCATTGGCTTGGAGGCAGTTTTTGTCGAGTTTTCGGTAGCCCTCTCGGAATGTATCCGGGAGAGCTACTACCATTTTCCTACCTATGGAGACAACAGGCTATGGCCCAGCCTCAGTGGTGAACGCCTGTAACTGATCTGGTCGTTGTGACACATCTTGCAAGTGGCATTCTTGTCAACGGTGCCTGGTCCTGGTGCGTAGAATTGTGTCATGCCGCCAGTACTCCTCATGACATCTGTCAGATCTGGATCAGGCTGAGACCTGTTATTTAGGTACCTGAAATTGATCATCGGAACTCCATCGAAAGTGCCTGCGGTACTGATGAGCTCTCCGTGGCGAGTCATAGCAGGTGTAGGAGATCCATGAACATTGTGACATGCAGTGCAGCTCATAGGAGAATCAGGCCGACCATCCCAATCGGAATCCCAATCTGGACTGTTTCCACAATAACCCCTACCCCTTACATGGCGCACATGTTCATTGCTGACCATTCCACTTGCATCCACATGGGTATCATTTCGAAAATTTGTCTTTAGAGGATACTGAAACATAACACCACTGCCATAACCATCTCCCAATACCATCGCCCTGTCATGGCACTTGAAACATAGTGCAAAATCATTCGTTGTCTCAAGATCCTCGTCGCTACTACAGCCTCTACGCGGGATCTCCATGGCTGGGACTGTGGTATTACCAACCTGAACATCGAGGAGGCGATAACCACTGTTGTAATTATCAAGATCTGCCGCATAGGTCCTGGAAAAGCCATCGATATGTGAACTTCTCAGGTCATGACAATTGTCACAAGAGATCTTGTGCCCATTATAGTAGTAGCCATAGCGAAGATCCTTCTTGAATTCCAGTTCTCGGACTGCATTTTCGCCAAGGTCACCAGGCCCAACCTTGACAAGCTTTAGATAACGAATGGGGATAAATGTATCTAGTCTTATGGTATTCCAGCCTTCAACCAAACCAGACTCCCAGGCTGGAGCAGCAAAAATTACTGCCTGTCCCAGAAGAATACGCCTCCAGCTTCCCATGTCCGTACTGCCATAGACCTCCCACAAAGCCGTCTCACCAGGGCCCATATACAATCTGATATGGGAAATATCCGTGACATCCCCCAGATCGAATATCATATATTGCCCACTGCTTTCCCCATTTCCTGTCTCAATATCGTTATCTATGAGATTTTGGGCATCAAGGATGTCACTGTCCACGACAGAATCAGGGCTCTGCCAGCTCCCGCTGAAGGAACGACCTGTGATATTTGGGGCTATAACATTATCGATTACAGAAGTACCATCGTCGTGACATCCAGCGCACCATTTCTCTTTCCCTGGTCTTAGTTTGCCATTCGAATCATATATGAGAGACGATCTCCTGCCCCAGTTGTAACGCGCCCCTATGACAGGATCGTTCATGCCATCAAATGCCCCGTCAGGACTATGACAGGGTGTGCAATGATTGTAATTGACAGTACGCCTGGAAGGTTTTCCATCATGACACGTGTAGCACTTACCAGCCAGTTTTGGTCCCCATTCAGCAGTAAGATGGGCTTGATGTGAAGCACCTCGCATCATGCCACCTCCACCTATGTCCATTCGTCGTGCAGATACCGTGTCCACAGAAGAGATCAATGCCAAGATAGCCAACAGCAACATCAATTTGTCCTTCATATAATCTCCTTTAGTGCATTAGCAACCCCTACCTTTCTGCAACTGACAGAGATCGGATTCAATATAACATGAAAATCGAAGAGAAGCAGATCTTGTCCCACGAGCAAATAAATTATCCTCAAAGGAAATCTGGGGGACAGGCCAATAATTAATCCCGGCATCCAATCTTTTCGATAAGTCATTTGAATGTTGCAGATAGATTCAAGAGCATGATAGTAGGGGATGGAAGATACATTGATAACCTGTCTCTGGCCTACATCGCTCCCAATCAAGAGCAGGTCTATGTGATAGACCGGAAAATACAGGTGGGGTTAATTATGAAAAGGCAGAGATTGGATTGAAAAAACGTCAATCGTCCAAGAATCGATCTTTCATGCCTACCCGTTATCTTACAGATATGCAGTAATAGGGACAAAAGAGTTTGTATCGAGCTTTTCAACCGTTTCAGGCATTATTTTGAGAGAAAAGACCGGTACCAATATCAGACATAAGTGAGCACCTATGCCCTGAAAAAACTTACCGAATGATCATTTTTGTCTTTTTGTAATTACAATCCATATAGGGCCATTAACAGCTTTATTTTTCTTCATTTTCTACAAAATGTAAAATTATCCAAACAAACTTGGCTTGATCTCAGAATAAAATTTACATCGACATGAAGACATGATGTTAGTCTTTAAAATCACAGGAGAAAATACCCTCAGGATTTGATGAAGAAGTTAATGAAGCTGTTTGATCAGATAGTGGAAGAGGCAACCATTCAGATACAGGCATTAAGCAACATAGAAGAAATCAGTGAAACAGCTATTTACAACTCCGTGAAACCAAAACAGACAAATAATTCCTCACTTACAATCCCTGCATGTAACTCAAATCATGTATTTCTCAGGAACAGAACGCTCAGGCCACAATTCTGAGGAGTGCAACTTCGCATTGAGCCTCATGTAAGGATGATGGTGGACATTGATCAGATTACTTGTTGCAATCGTACATGAAGTACTGAAGTGCCAGACTACCTGAAATACCTCCCACCGAATATGTCATATTGTTTGTAGGCGATATCAAATCACCCCCGGAGAATTCCGGAGGCTGTACGTTTTCGAGTCTGACTGTACCGGCACTGCTCTTTAAAAGATCTGAGCCATCCCAATCAACGCCAAGTACCGGGCCTGAAAAACGCCAAAGCTCAAAACCTTCTCCCTCTGGCTGCTCTGTGCCAGTAAACCACATTGGACTTCCCTGATCATCATACAGATACCATGCAAGTCCAACCCTATCCAGCCCTTCGTTATCCAGGTAATGGAATAAAGCGACACCCTGGCCTGGTTTTTCTGGATCCCACCAAAGCCATCCCGGGCACAATCCGTTGGAAAACATGGTGAGGTGCATCTGGCCTGTAACACCTTGCACCTCATACGCCATATCAATATTGGTGCTGTTTTTAAAGGTCAACGTAAGCTGACCAGCTACCTTTGCCTTGACCATGGAGCTATCCCACATATTGCCAAATTTTGGGCCGGTAAAGCTATAAAGTTGAGTTTTAAGCTGGTGCTGGCTACTTTGTTGATCATCAGAGATATTTCCCCAAAACGTGGTCCAAAGGGGTTTCCCTTGCTGATCATAGAGATACCATGCCCCACAGACACAATTGCTGCCTGGAAGCTGTTCTATGAAAATCCCTGTCCCAGGCTTGGAAGCATCCCACCACATGCCCGTATAATCAGTAGCAAGGCAAGTTGTCGGCAAAAACAAGATGAAAAATGAAACAATCATATATCCATATTTCATTTTGTCACCCCCCCAAGATCAAAAAAGTACAGACTACACGAATAATTCCAAGGCGAATATATTTGATGGTACTTATTTTATCATATTTATAAGTCGTTTGGAAATGAAAAATGGCGAAGTGGCCCCCCAATTTTCGAACAGTATTTTGTTCATTTTAAGTTCGCCTTTGCCCCTCATCTTAAGCTGCCTGAACCAGCATCCAATCCTTTTTTCAGAGCAGGAGCTGTAGGAAACTCCCTGATATAGATCAGTTCATACTTGAGGCTTCTCCACGGCCTCTCTATGAAGATAGAGTTCTGTCAAGATATCCGCTTCATCCATGCTGATGCGAATATCGTAGGCCCTCAAAATGGATGTAAAACCTTCACTGGTGAACTGACATCCCTGATCAGGATTGAATATCTGTGGCGTGCGCAAGAAAAATGCGTTCTAAGGATTCCAAGGATAGCAAGACGTGCAAAACCTTTGAAAACAAGGAGAAATAGCAAAACCGTCGTCCCGGAGAAGACCTGCGGAGAGACGGGTTGTCTTTTTTCAAATGGTGGAGGGCTCGCCGCTTGTTCACAAAAGCCCCTCACATGCAAAAATCGCCGTAACTTATTGTCAGCACATTGGAAATCGGCACAACACAGCTTCCTTCCGGCGCCTTCCCGGAGAAATCCCTTTCTCCATGTTTTCCCCAAACAGAGAATGGACGCGGGTTCGATTCACGCCGCCACACCTTTAGATGTGTTGACATGAAAAGTCTGAATTCCATCATCCGGGCAGTTCCGTTCCCTGGTTCATGATGTCCACATATCCGGTATAGCTGAAAAGACGGTTGCGCTTGCGGGAAGTCAGTTCCCGGACAATGCCCAGGCGTTCCAGATGGGCCAGGCACTTGTTGACCGTTGCCGGAGTGATGCCTGTTTTTTCCACCAGCCACCCGGAAGTGGTGATGGGGCGTTCCATCAATGCCCGGTGAACCTGCAGGGCAGATGGCGCAGCCCGGCCGAGGCTGCTGATTTTATCACGATCTTTATTTGCCAAATCGACGAGTTGCTGTGCTGTTTCCACCGCTTGGGTGGCGGTGACAATGACCGCCTCCGCAAAGAAGTCGAGCCAAGCTTCCCAGTCTCCGGTCAAACGCACATTGTTGAGCAACTCATAGTAATACCGGCGGTGTGTCTTGAAATAGAAGCTCAGGTAAAGCAGAGGTTCCCGGAGCACTTTCTGTTCGCACAAGAGCAGCGTGATCAGCAGACGACCAAGACGGCCGTTACCATCCAGAAACGGATGGATGGTCTCGAACTGCACATGGGCCAAAGCAGCCTTGAGGAGCGCAGGAGTCGGTTCCGGCTGGTCATGCAGAAACAACTCCAGCTTGCCCATACACTCCATGACCTGGTCAGCCGGTGGGGGAACAAAGGCCGCGTTGCCAGGCCGGGTGCCGCCGATCCAGTTCTGGGTTCTGCGGAACTCCCCCGGCGTCTGGTTGCTACCCCGCCCCCTGGCTAGCAGTATGGAGTGCATCTCTTTTATCAGACGCAGGGAGAGCGGAAACCCCTCGTTCATGCGCTTCAGGCCATGGTCCAGGGCTGCCACATAGTTGCTCACCTCCCGGACATCGTCCATCGGCACGCCGGGCTCCATGTCCAGTTCAAAAAGCAAAAGATCGGAGAGCGATGACTGCGTTCCCTCGATCATGGAGGAGAGCACCGCCTCCTTGCGGACATACATATAGAGGAACAGGGAGATATCAGGCAGGAAGGTGGAAATACTGTCCAACCGACCGAGAGAAAGCAGCGCATGGTCGAACTTGCCGCGCAACTCCGGCGTCCACTCTATGGGTGGTTGCGGGGGCAGCGGCGCGGGCACGAAGGCCTGGGCCTTCTCACCCACCATTGATATAGTTACGTAATGCCCCTGGAGTTCACGCTTCATCGTTTTCCCGTATCTTAAAATAAGCCATTTTGTTATTTTAGATTGATGGCTTATATTAAAATAACTCAACTTTCGGAGTAAATTTTCCTGAAAAAATCGAGGATAATATATTGAAATAATTTGTATATTTCACTTAAGGAGTCCTTTCTTTTCGATTATAATGGTGGTTACCCAAACATCATTACAGTCAGAAAGTCAAAAAGGACTCCAAGATGAAAGATAATGAAATTTTCTGGGATGAACAAGCTCAAGAGCAAAGGTTATTTGGCAGCATTGAAAATTTTTTCAAGGAATATCACATGGGCACTCTGTTGCACCGATGCGGAATACGTAAGTGCAGGGGCATATCTCCCATGATAGTGC
>JALSNW010000050.1 GCA_026986785.1 Deltaproteobacteria bacterium
CACTCTGATAAAAGAGGTTGTAGTAAAATCGATTTTCCATTTGCTGCACCCAACTACACCACTTTGGCAATCGATTCAAGAGGTTACATGACTTGGGATACAAGTCCGAAAGTTGAGTCTATAATTTTTTTAACATGAACCATGTATGAACACAAAAACCCCCCTTTAAAAATCTGACCAAGTCTTATAGGTTTGTTTTAGTGCCTTGGATTCCTGGTTGCTTATCTGCAAAAAATAGTCTTGGAGAAGGGTGAAAATGGCCAAATATAAATTGCATCCAATAGTTGTCGGCACCAAGATCTTTGACAAGGGTATGATGACCTACCAACACGATTATGGGAAACAATACACTATTCCCATATATTCCTGGCTGTTGGAGGGATCAGATAAAACCGTCCTCGTTGATACAGGACTGATGGGGGTTATACAATCAGAGGACAGGCAAAGGGCAATTGGGGGCAAGATCTACACGTTTGAACAAGGGCTTTCCAAGTGGGGGCTCAAGCCTGCTGACATTGACATAGTCATACACACGCATCTTCACAACGACCACTGTGAGAACGACTTCAAATGTGTGAATGCACGTTTTTATGCCCATGAGCTGGAATTTGAGTCGTGTTACCACCCTCACCCCTTGGATTTCCGCTACATGGCCGATTTCGTGGAAGAACTCGATCAGCAGGGCATGATGACCCACCTGGACCATGATGCAGAAATCCTGCCTGGCATCAGGATGATCCATACCCCCGCCCATACAAGAGGAGGTATGAGTATCATCGTTGAGACCGACAGAGGTGTTGCGGGCATTAGTGGCTTTTGTACAATACTGGAAAATTTTTATCCTCCAAGACAGATCACTGCCATGGAGATGGAGGTGATACCTCCTGGCACACATGTAAATACCTACGAGGCCTATGATCAGGTCAAGGGGCTGAAGGACATGGTAGACATAGTATTGCCTCTTCATGAGCCTTTATTTGCATCCATGGATACCCTTCCAGATGACCTGCCGGAGGATTACCATGAAATACGTTGAGGGCAGGCCAGGAAGGATATTTGTCATAAGGCTCGAGGATGGAGACATCGTACATGAATGCCTGGAACGCCTGGCAGAAAAAGAAGACATACACGCTGCTTCGGTAATTGCCGTGGGAGCGGCAGACAAAGGCAGCAGGCTCATAGTAGGCCCTGAACACAGCAGGGGACAATCTCCCATAGAGCCAATGGAGCAGGTCCTTGAAGATGCATCAGAGGTTGCTGGCACTGGCACACTGTTTCGTGATGAAGACGGAAGGGCCATTGTCCACATGCACATGGCCTGCGGTAGGGGCAAGAGCACTATTACCGGCTGCATCAGAAAAGGCGTCAAGGTATGGCATATAATGGAATTGGTAGTCATGGAGATTGAAGGTGTCAAAGCCAGACGGATCCTTGATGAAAACTTGGGCTTTAAACTACTAAAACCAGGAGGGTAATCCCACTTGATTATCAAAGACAATTTTCTTAATATAAAAATTATTATGATCCTAAAAAAATTGATGCCTTTTAAAGTAGGCAAGAAAGAGGCTGCTGTTTACTGTCTAACAATACTCGTCTTTTTAGGTGTATCCATTCTCTGGATTTTGGCAGAGACTTCATGGGCAAGACAGACGACTTTGGAAAGCCACCATCTGGAAAGGCTTGTGGACATCCTCCAAAAACGCTACGACCAGACCGGTTCCATCGCTGCCCATTTCAACCAGAAGACCTTTGCCGTTGGCGATACGGAAGGTGTCTCTGCCCAGGGCCAAGTCTATTTCAAGCGGCCCCACCTAATGAGGTGGGAATATGAAAAACCAGCAAAGCAACTCATCGTGACCAGTGGTGACCAGGTCTACATATACGAGGTAGAGGCAAAGCAGGTCACGGTAATACCAAGGAGACAGTTTCTTTCCTCTGAGATCAGCAGGGCATTCTTTTTTGGGAAAGGGGATCTGAGACATGATTTCAATATAGCCCCACCTCCTCCAGAGCTCGACAATCCAGATTGGAGTCTCTGCCTCATCCCCAAGAAACGGATTCCACAACTCAAGAAACTGCTCATCACCCTTGACCCTCACAGCCATCTGGTCTCCAGGATAATCATTGAAGACCAGATGGGAGGCCGAACCATTATTGGGTTTTCAGATATAAGGTTGAACCCCCGTCTTTCCCCTTCCCTTTTCAGATTCTCCATACCCAAGGGGGTTGAGGTGTACCGGGGGCAATAAAGAGGTGGAACAGATGAATCAAAAAGAAGAATTAATAGTAAGAATAAAAGATCTCGCCAGGGAAAAAAATGCAATAATCCTTGCCCACAACTATCAGGTACCCGAGGTTCAGGACATCGCAGACCTCACGGGAGATTCCCTGGCCTTGAGCATTCAAGCGTCAAAGACGGATGCAGCCATGATAATCTTTTGCGGAGTGCACTTCATGGCCGAGGCTGCAAGTATTGTATGTCCTGACAAAAAGGTCATCATTCCCGTAGAAGATGCAGGTTGCGCAATGGCGGACATGCTTACGGCTGAACAATTGCGTGGGCTGAAGAAAGAACATCCAGGGGCCCCGGTTGTCACCTATGTCAACTCGTCTGCCGAGGTAAAGGCTGAAAGCGATATATGCTGCACCTCTGCCAATGCCGTACAGGTGGTAAAATGGACTGGGGCAAGAGAAGTGATCATGACCCCTGACAGAAACCTGGCCGCCTGGGTTAGGCGGCATACCGATCAGGTCATACATGCATGGGATGGCTATTGCCCCATACATGACGATCTATCTGTCGTCGAACTAAAAAAGGCAATGGCTGAACATCCTGATGCTGTTGTCATGGCACATCCTGAATGCACAGAGCAGGTACTCGAGCTTGCAGATGTGGTCAGAAGTACCAGCGGGATGCTCGATTACGCCAAGTCCTCAAGTGCCGAAGAATTCATAGTAGCAACTGAGAATGGCCTCATCCATGCCCTGGAGAAGGAAAACCCGGGGAAACGATTCTTTTTTGCATCTGCCAATATGATATGCAAGGATATGAAAAAAACGGGCCTGCCAGAGATATTGAAGGCCCTGGAGGATGAAACACCAGAAGTAAAGGTACCAGAAGATATCAGGATAAAGGCCTACCGGGCCGTTGACCGAATGCTCCAGGTTCCACGTGACTAATATTTCAGAACCTTCATGGGGGCTAAGACAAGGCCCCCAATAGAGCTACATCCTGGAGGAGTGATGGTCTTTCAGTGCGTTTTCTTTGCAATCGGTGCCATCATTGGTTTGTGGGCATTGATATCTCTCATCTCAGCCCTCATCCAGGCAATACCGCGCAAGGCCTTCACAAAACCCTTCCGGATCCTGTTCAGCAAAGGCAAATCACAAAAAAATCAGCCCTGACGGTACTTGAACGACAAACTAACCTTTACCCTGTACATTATTATCTTTCCATCCTCGATCTTGGCATCCATCTCCTTAACCTCGGCCACCCGCAAATCCTTCAGACTCTTACTGGCCGTGGCTACAACCTGTGCAACTGCATCTTCCCAAGACTTTTCACTCGTTCCCACCAATTCTATGAACTTATAAACACTCATCTTTTTTGCCCCCTTTTCATTCGACTTTAAAAAATTATCAGCCCAAAGAATAAAAAAGTCAAATTTTATTAAATGGTTGTTTTTTAACCTGGATTATGCAGCTCGCAAGTTTGCCAAAGATGCGCGGCAGAGGGTATGATGTAGATAATTAACTGATTTTTTATAAAAAATTTTTACCCAAACATTTGAAGTGCATAATCCGGGTTTAAACCCTTTTGAAAATATTTACTTTCCTATATTATTATCTTAAAAAATGAGCCGACAGCAGATACACCAGTTCCCCAATCACTGTCTCACCAGGACCTTGGGAGGAGGTATAAAACATGCCTGAGGGTAAACTTCTTGTACTTGGTTCCAGGATCAAGATAACCAATCTGCCCATAAAGGAAGTGAGCATGATGGCCCAGGGCAGCCTGCCTGCCTATGGATATAACCCTGCGGATTTCATAGAGTTACTCGCAGGCAAGGTATCCATCGAGGAAGGACGTCTCGAGGAGTGCCTTACCTGGCTGTCCTCTTTCCTGACTGCTACTGAACTTTCTCCCAAGATCGATACCGTGGCCTATGGTGAAGAAAGGGAAGTATTCCAGATCTTCAATAAGATCAAGGAGGCCAAAGACGACCCAGATCATGGCTGGTTCATGGTACGCCAGATCCTCCCACCTGGAGGAAGGCCACCTGAACCAGAGAAGGTGGAACTCACCGGGGAAAACAGGGAAAAAGTCTCCAACAACAATGGAATCATCATCGTGGACGATGGAGGCAATCCACCCCGTATCGCAACAGAGCTGAAGAAAAAAAATCCAGGGGCATGGACCATGGCCCTGGGGATCACCCCTGCAAACTGGAGCCAATGGGCCGAGACCTTCCGGGAGGACTTTCTCCTTTTTTGTAGGTTATCCGATCTTGAAACCACCCGCATGGAGATGGACAGTGCCATGGTATGGGAATCACTCGTGGCCATGTGCATAAGGGCATTGAAATCTGAGGAGGTCGGCCTGTGGGACGAAACGGCCGGTCAATTCAAGTGCCATATATTGGTCGAGATGTTCCCCAATGCATTACTCTATGTAGGTCCAAGGCATACCATGTTCCGCCACAGGGATGGCACCCTACCTGAAAAGGGTTCCAATAGAAAACAGGGCTCTGCCCCTTGTTTCGACACACTGGTTACAGCCATGCTTGCAAGAGATGCCTTGCGCCTTGACCATATCCCTTTTGATAGAAGTTTTTTCTTCGATCTGTCCAAACGGGTATTGATGAACTGGGAATTGCTCAAACAAAAAGGTTATTATTTCAATGGATGTCTCGAGTTTCCCAATCTGGACTTTTCCTCCAATTACCCCCTTGGTGCCTCCTGCTCGTTTATTGAAACCTGCCTGGATCCATGCTTTTTCGAGCTCCCACCATATAGTCAAGAAATGGAAAAACTATTGGAGAGGGTCTCCTGCCAGAAGTGGAATGAGACACGCAAGGCTGCAATCCGTACATTCTTTACCAATGTGGTAAAAAAATGTGAACCAGACCAGGCTGAATACCAACAGCGTCTTGGCTACATAGCAGTAATCCTTCAGGTACTCAGGAATCTCAAGGAGGAAGTGAACAGGAAAAGGGGATTCAGGGATCTAAGGATGTTTGAGGTTGGCCACCTCCGTACATCTGATCCAGCAGAAATAGCCCCGGTTGTTACACTTCAGTCTGTCATGAACAGCTATGTCTCAAGGGAGGTGTGCAAGAGGCCTCTTTGCATCGGGGTGTTTGGCCCTCCAGGCTCTGGCAAATCCTTTGCCGTAAAAGAAGTGGCAAACGTGATATCAAAAAACTTCCAGACAAATCCCTTTGAGTTCTTTGAATTCAATCTCACCCAGTTCTCTGGTCCAGAGGAGATAAATGCTGCCATCGATCTGGTGAGGGCAAGTGTGGCCAAGGGAAAGGTCCCTGTGGCCTTCTGGGATGAATTCGACTGTAGATATGACGGACATGAATTCGGCTATCTACGCTACTTTCTCCCATCCATGCAGGACGGCGTTACCTATGTCCACGGTATTCCTCGTTATATTGGCAGGAGCGTATTCGTATTTGCAGGCGGGGTAAAAGACTCCTATTCAAAGATGGAGGCCATGTTGAAGCAAAAAGACACTGAACAGACCAAACTGGTAAAGGCCTTCAAGATCCCCGATTTCATGTCACGTCTCAGGGTCGTACTGGATATAGACGGTATAGACATCCCTGATGAACTCCTGAGGGATTCTGCCACAGAAACCGAGTTGGAAGAATTGAGAAGGATATTGTTGAAGCGCGCCTTCATAATTGCCCACCAGATGAATAGCCACTGGAAGAAGGCTGCCAGAAAGACATCTGGACTCCTACTCCGGCTGCTCATAGCCAAATACAAATATGGGGCCAGGAGCGTGGAGGCTGTTATAGAGGCCAGCCAGGCAGCCGACAGACTGGTTTACGGCCTGCCCGAGCTCATCACCCCACCGAGTGCCAGGATCCATGCCGAATGGAGGGTGGAGCTCGAAAGGAGAGTGGACCGGGTGAGAAGAGACCTGGGCCTGAGAGGTATTTGGTAGAAGATCTCTTTTTTTCAACCATTTTAACCCAAGACCTCCCCATATCTTGCTTTTCCTGAATTGACCTCGTAAAAAAAGTTGCTACATTTTGCGGGCTAAAAGAAGTAAAAACTCAGGAGGTTGAAATGGTAGAAAAAGTTATGACCAAGGAGTTTCTTGAAGAACTCTTCCCTCCCCAAAGGGCTGATGAGTTCTTCAATGCCCTCTATGGAGGGGCTGAAACAGGTGCCTTTGACATAGCACTGAGCCTCAGGGGGTTTTACCCTTCAGAGAAACTACTTTTACTCGACTTTATCCTGACGGAAAGGCCTGGGAAGTGTATGGCATGTAGCCTGACCCGTGGTTTGCCACCAGTATTCGAACGTCATCCAATAATAGATCTCAACGGTATCATAAAAAAGATAGATGAAAAGATCTCACCTGACTGGTCTGTGAAAGAATGGAGTCTTGGCCCCACGACAGTAATCAGCCAAGACACGAATTGCATACCCCTCACCATAAAATTGAAGAAGAAATAATCCGGGTGCACCACGAAAAGAGGGCCTTTGAAAGGCCCTCCTCACACTCGAGACACGAGAAAAACTTCAGGGTTTCAAACTACTTTCCTTTTCTTTGTAAAGCAGCCCCTCTGATTCTGGGAGCCTCTTCATCCATGATGGATTAGATAACCAGTACTCCTTGAGTTCTTTCAACTTACCTGTTGCATTGAGGTTCATCAAGAAATTATCCACCCAGTTGATCCAGAGAAGATCCGTCTGGGGCATGGCCACTCCCAGAGGTTCAAAGGTAAAGGGAGAAGACACGGCAAGCTGTTTGTCCTGATGCCTGAAGGCCATAACCACACAAAAGGGTTCATCTGCCATCAGGGCCTGTGCCTTGTGGTGGATGACCATGTCGAATGCTGTTTCCATGTCCTTGACGGATATTATGTTCGCCTTGGGGGCCATAGCCTTTGCAACGGCCTCACTAGTCGTCCCCTTTGTAACAACTAATTTGAAACTGGGCTTGTTGATATCTTCTGGTCCTTTGACTGAAGCAACCACAGACTTACCTGCCAGGATGGATTGACCAGTAACGTAATAGGGGCCAATGAAGATCACCCTGAGATTTCTCTTGGGCGTGATGGTCAATCCTGCCAAGGCAATATCTATCTGACCCTTTTGAACCGCGCCAAATAGATCGGAAATGGGCATCTGGACTATCTTCAATTCAACACCCATGGCCTTTGAGATCATCCTGGCCAGATCCATATCAAAGCCCATGTAGTTGCCATCTTTGTCCTTGACTGTAAAAGGTGGATAGTGGCCTGTGGTACCTACTGTCAGTTCGCCTTTTTGGAGTATCCTATCTACTACAGTGCCAGAAAAGGCCTGGCCCACCAGACCGAGGTAGAAAAGAAGAAACATCAAGATTGGCAATACAGCCTTTTTCATTTATAAACACCTCGCTTTTTAAAGGCAAAAATTACTATAGAGCACAGGGAAACACAATCGTTTTATTAATGGCTGGCAGGAACCAGGGCAATTGGGAGCAAGCAGGAACCGTGCATCTTCCAACCCTGTCCATCGCCTTACATCACCAGGAAGAGATTGCCTGCTTTTGGTGATTTCCCTGGCATGTAACTCGATATCCGGGCGTTTCAACTGAGCAGACAGAGGCCTTTTGACACGGTCGAGTTCACCCTTGGACTCCGAACTATCTTATCCTGAAACCGGTCACCTTTGCTGGCGGTGCATCATTTATTATCACCTGTATGTGTTGCGATACACCGCTGCCGCGCCCATCGTGGACATACAAGATTGCCGAATAGCTCCCAGCCTTGTCATAGACATGGTGGGCTGAATGCATAGACGCTAACGATGAACCATCACCAAAATCCACGACATAAAAGAGCCTGTCTCCATCCACATCCCGGGCCTTGAAGGTAAAAGTCACCTTGCAATGGGGATTGGGGGCAGGGTTTGGAATTGCCTGAAAAGACTCTATCAATGGCCTGTGATTGTCTATTGTACCTTCTATGGATGTCAGGCTGATACCATGTACTGCCCCTGCACTCACCAAGGCGCGAGGAAACATCGAACCATCTGCCTGGGAAATGGACGGACATACTGCTATAAGGTTGGCAAGGACCAATACTACCACTGAAATATACTGGTATCCATGACATGCCTCGAGATCACAACTGCCTGGAATTGAAAGACCGTCCTTGAGTAAGTTCACAATAGTACCTCCTTCCTATCCTTATTGGATCGTAATTCTCCTAAAATGCACATAGCAAAAGCCAATGGCCTAAAGCAATCCATAGCTGTTTGAAGAACTACTTTTTATCCAGATATTTTGGCAACAACCAACAAAGCAGGTGTGGATTTTAATATACTATACAGGCATTGACCACTATAAAATTTCTGACTCAACTTTCGGAGTTGTATAACCTACTTAAAAAACTTTTAATTAGCCATGGATGCACATGGACTTACATGGACAAATACCTTTATTCATGCCCGACGGGGCATGAACAAAACTCCAGATGCCTTCGGCATGGTAATATACAACAAAGAGACTGCTACTTTAGCTGCTGCCGAGGGTGTTTTTGGGGCCTGATCAGGGCTGGTAAACTGTCCATGCACGTCCATGCGGGGCCATGGCTAAAAAGGCGTTGATTTCGAGGCATTATTTGTCTTCATTTTCAACAAGTGATTTTAAGTCAGAAACTTGAGTTATTACATAAAAGAATATTTTCCTTCCCTTAAAGATTTTAATGGGCAGACACAAGGATTTTCGGCAAGTTATATGATTGAAGCTGTGCCTAAGAAGAAAATTTTCCAATATCTTCTGTTTTTATTTACCCGATCCCCACTTTTCGACCAGGATAAGGCACATGAACCAGAGAAATCTTATTGATATTTCAAGAATTATTCTCTTGCTACACAAAACACTTGTTGAACAAAGAGGTAATTTTTAGAGGTAGTGTGGTATTGAGAATCTTAAAGGAGGGACAAGTGGGAGGGTATTGGATCAATGATTATGCTGTTTTGCTTATGATACCGCCAGCGGTGACATCTCCAGAAATCACATGCCCTGACAGGATCTCTTCTGGTGGGATCTGCCTTATGACCTTTCCTGTAAACCTATTCTTGATAACCACCACCAAGACGCCGTGATCCCGGTCATATTTCCAGTCGGACTCTAACTCTGGCATGTCTTTCAAAAAATCGGACATCATCTTTGAGGCACGCCTGGCATCATCATATGTAATAATCCGATCACTGGCAGACAGGATTGCCTTGCCAGATGTCCTGTCTCTATTCACATCTGCAAAGAGGCCGCTTCTACTGGCCTTTTCTACGGGTTTTATGACCGGGGCTTCCTTTTGCAAGTCCTTCAACTGGACAGCACTCAGGAGATTGAGACCCTGGAATTCTATGCCTTTGTTATCCATGGCAGATCTCTCACTCTAAACATCCATATTCCTATTAATAGGATCGGCATGATCGAAGAGAGACCTTTAATTTCGGACAATAGGATCAATGACCCATCAATTTCATGAGCTGCACAGGATCGACCCTAACCCCCATCAGGCTTACCCCCCAATGGAGATGTGGCCCTGTAGCCCTGCCCGTGGCCCCTGAAAGACCGATCACCTGACCACGCTGGACCTTCTGGCCCCTTCTGACCATCACCTTGGACAGATGGGCATACAGTGTGAAAAGGCCACCGCCATGATCGACAACCACGGTATTGCCGCTGAGATAACAGTTCCTCACCAAGGCCACCTTGCCATTACTCGGGGCTTTGATGGGGGTATTGGCCCTTGCCCTCAGGTCTATCCCAGAATGGGGACTTCGGGGTTTGCCATTGAAAAAACGCCTGAGCCCAAAAGGGCTTAGGATCTTGGACTCGACAGGCCAGACGAAAGGTCTCTTCCAATAGATTTTGTTGGTGATCTTGCTACAGGCCTGCCGTACGGCCTTTTGATCTGCCAAGACACGCCTAAGGGTCCTTGGAGAAAACTCGACCATCTTGCCAGGTACCTTCAGATGCTCTTCGGGGTAGTCTTTCCTTTTTACCTGGATATGCCTGACAATTGTCTTTATCCCATTGTTTGGGGTATGCAACCTTATCCTGAGTATCTTTCGGCCAGGCTTCTCTCTCAATCCAGCTCCCACGAGGGCTAAGTACCTATGATGCCCCAACTCCTTCAAGACGAGAGGTTTGCCTTCAAAACCTGCCCAGGTTATCTCATAACCCTTGTCAGGCAAGAAGACCACCTGACAAATCCCTCCCTGTACAAGATATCCTGGATTCAATGAGAGATGGATCCCCGACCCCATTGACGCATGGGCCTGAATAGAAATCAAGATGGGGGACACAAAAGACAAGACCAGAAGCACGCAAAGCCCCAATCCCTCATATCTATATGGGGTTTGTCCTTTCACTTATCCTGCTCCCATCCTACTTTGTTTCTGGACCATCTGTGTCCACTACTTCACAGACAATCCTTCCTCTTGATAGAATTATCTTTAGCCTGTCTTTCCTCTGGACCTGAGACGAACTCTTGATGAGTATATCGTCTTTTTCATGGTAGACCAGGCTGTATCCCCTATCCAGGCAAGCAAGAGGACTTACTGCATTCAGACGAGCCGTATGCTCGGCCAGTTGCGCCCTTTTGGCCTTGAGGGCCGACAAGATTGCCTGAAAAAGCCTCGAGTAGAAGGTATCCAATTGCTGGCGATTCAAGGCCAGCAGCCCTGCAGGGGAATTGGCATAAAGCCTCTGGGAAAGCATGAGGTTTCTTGCCCAAAGCCTTTCAATTCTATGGGTAATGGAAAAGACGAGCCTCCTTTCAAGCTCATCCAACCTCGATCTCTTTTCCATTATATCCCTGCCTGGATGCCTCAACCTGAGGCTAAGACCATCCAACTCCTGCCTGAGGCTGGCAAGAAGCCTATCCATTGCCCTTGAAAGCCGAAGTTCCAACCCTGATATCAACTGAGAAAACTCCTGTCTGGAGGGCAGTACGTGGTGAGCTGCGGCTGTAGGGGTGGCAGCCCTCTGGTCTGCTACCAGGTCACACAGGGTAAAATCGATTTCGTGTCCAATGGCTGAAACCACTGGCACCTTGCACGAATATATCTTTCTAACCAACTCTTCGCTGTTGAAGGCCCAAAGGTCCTCAAGGCTTCCACCGCCCCTGGTAATGACTATAACATCTTGATCCCCTGCCAATGATTCGGCAAACTCCAAGGCCTGGATCAGTTCTCCCGGGGCCCCTTCCCCCTGTACGCTGGACGGGCATATACTGATAGGGATACCTGGAAATCTATCACATGCAGTCCTGATAAAATCCCTTATTGCAGCACCGGTTGGCGAAGAGATTACAAAAATCCTATTGGGACAATTGGGCAGGTCCCTCTTGTGGACGAGATCAAAAAGCCCTTCGGCAGCCAGCCTCCTCTTCAGTTCCTCAAAGGCGGCTGTGAGCCTTCCCTCTCCCCAGGGCTCCAAGGTATCGGCAATTATCTGCAATTCACCCCTGGCACCATAGATATTGAGCCTGCCGAGGCATAGGACCCTTTGGCCCTCTGAAATAGAGAAACCAAGATCTCTTGCCTGTGTCTTGAAAAGGACGGATCTGAGACAGGCCCTTCCGTCCTTCAAGGTGAAATAATGATGGCCTGAGGGGGGGATGGACATACTTGATATCTCTCCCTCCACCCAGAGCCTGCCATACTCCATGGAAATGATATTATTCAGGTGATCCAGTAGTTCTGAAACCTTCCATACCTTTCTCCCTTTCGAGCTCAGACCATGCCCAGGACCATCCTTGTCCTGCTGGGACAATACGTCTTTAAGCGCCCCTGGTGGAAAAAGGCTGTCAAAGGGATCTGATGGAGTCATTTCACCTATACTCTTCGTGTTGAGCGTCAAGGACTTGGGGACACAACCTTGGATTAAAAGACCCAAAAAGGATCTTGTACCATAGCTCAGTATGTTCTAACTTTACTACTGAAAAAAGAATCTAATCCGAATTCTCTCTGTTTCATACCTCAAATTAGGCGCTATCTGATCTCGATCAAGTGCATGGATGGCATTATAAAAAAGAGGAGGCATTAACACCATGGAAAATAGCACCACTGAAAAAAAACAGGATGCAACTCAGACAAACGAGATACCTCTTCCCCAGGTGACATTTGCCACCTTTGTGTTGTCATTGAACACCTCAGCTCTCGTACACCTTGGCGAGATACCTGATCCTGACAATAACAAATCCGAATGCAATCTCCAACTGGCAAGACATGCCATCGATACCATTGCAATGCTCAAGGAAAAGACCGCAGGCAATCTTACCGATGATGAAAAGGCCCTCATTGACCATATCCTATTTGATCTTAGGATGAAATTTGTCAAGAAATCATCCTGACATAACGCCATGACCATCCAGGCACCTGCAAAGATCAACAGGTTTTTATTCATTCTGGACCGGCTGCCCGACGGATATCACGAAATCCTGACCATGTTTGAAAAGCTGGCCCTATTTGATAGACTCGATATAGAGGCTGAAAAAGACAGCGATACAGCAATCTCCATCCAATGTCCCACATGGATTCCATCAGGCCAGAACAACCTGGTATACAAGGCTGCAATGGCCTTTACCGAGGCCACTGGCTTAAAGATGACAATCAAGATAAGGCTGGACAAACAGATCCCCGCCGGGGGTGGATTAGGGGGGGGCAGCTCGGATGCAGCAGCTACCTTGAAGGCCCTAAACAATCTGGCAGATACACCTTTGAGGCCAGAGAAACTCTATGAAATAGGAAGTGATTTGGGGGCTGACGTCCCCTTTTTCCTCACGGACTTCACCTGGGCCATTGGCACTGGTAAAGGTACAGAGCTTCAACCATGTCAGGTAAATCCCAACTGGTATGTACTGGTATTTCCTGATTTTGGCATAAGCACCAGGTGGGCATATCAGAATTTCAAGTTGACAAGAAAGTCTGATATAACTATTTTTGACCGTCGCAGACTATTATCAGGTAATTTGTGGCAAAATGATCTGGAACAGCCAGTTTGTGCCCGTTATCCTGAGATCATAACCATTAAGGAGAGCCTGTTGAGGGCAGATGCACAAGCATCTTTAATGTCAGGCAGCGGTTCTACAGTATTTGGGGTATTCCCTGACAGGGAGACAGCCCTCAGAGGGGCAGCCTCGGTCACAGCCGAGACCGGTATGAATTGTCTCGTAACAAGGACACTTGAATAACGAAAAAGACTGTTGGGGCGTCGTCAAGCGGTAAGACACGGGTCTTTGGAACCCGCATTCGCAGGTTCGAATCCTGCCGCCCCAGCCATTTTAAATCTTATAAAAGTTGTATTAGGGGCCTGGGACATCATCTGATAAGTCAGAGAAGACTGTACGGTCAGTGCTGGCAGTCTTCATACCAGCTTATCAGGAATTGAGGGGAGATAAAAAAACGCACCCTTGAAAAAGAGTTTCAAATACGACAGAGCACGTTCTGTCTTTTCGGAATCCAGGGGGCTATCGAGGAAATGTCTATCAACAAGATAAAAATTTTTACAGGAAATGCACATCCTGCCCTGTCACAAGAGATCTGTGATTATCTGAATATGCCTCTTGGCAGGGCTCAGGTCAAAAAATTCAGTGACGGTGAGACCTTTGTTGAGATTGGAGAAAATGTCCGTGGGGCAGATGTGTTTGTCATCCAGCCCACCTGTCCACCAGTAAACGATCACCTCATGGAGCTACTCATAATGGTTGATGCACTGCGGAGGGCCTCTTCCAGGAGGATAACTGCAGTTGTGCCATATTATGGCTATGCCCGCCAGGACAGAAAGGCTGCACCAAGGGTGCCCATATCCGCCAAGCTCGTAGCAGACATCATCACCACGGCAGGGGCAAGGCGACTTCTCGCAATGGACCTTCATGCTGGCCAGATCCAGGGCTTTTTCAGCATACCGGTGGACCATCTCTTTGCAGCGCCTGTACTCCTCGAACATCTAAGGGAATTCCCACGTGATGAGGTGGTAATGGTCTCACCAGACGCAGGAGGGGTGGAGAGGACAAGGGCCTTTGCCAAGAGGCTCGGTACAGGTCTTGCCATAATCGACAAACGTAGAGAAAAGGCGAATGAATCCCAGGTCATGCATATCATCGGGGATGTGAAAGGCAAGATAGCCATCATATTGGACGACATGGTGGATACAGCAGGCACCCTGTGCAATGCTGCCGCTGCCCTCCAGGAAAAGGGGGCCAAACAGGTCCACGCATGTGCAACGCATCCAGTGCTTTCGGGCCCAGCCGTGGAGCGGATAAAGGAATCTGCCCTTGAATCAGTGATGGTCACCAACACTGTTCCATTGAGTGAAAAGGCCAAGAAGCTGGACAAGATCAAGGTATTTACGGTAGCACCAATACTTGGAGAGGCTATTTCAAGGATACATGATGATGACTCCGTAAGCTCTCTCTTCGTATGATCAGGGCCTTTTTCATAAACAGCGAAGCAAATCTTTTGAATTAACTTAGGAGTTTAAAGAAAATGATACGGATAACCATGGACGCCAGTATTAGAGACAAGGCAGGCAAAGGGGCTGCCAGAAAGATGAGGCAGCAGGGAAGGATTCCAGCAGTACTCTACGGACCGAAGATAGATTCCGTTGCCTTGTCTGTAAACGAACAAGACTTCAACAGGATGCTTTTCAAGACCAAGGGTGAACAGGTCATCTTCACGCTCAATCTCGCCGACGACAGTAATGGAGCACGGGAACAGCTCGCCCTCATCAAAGCCATTCAGAGACACCCGGTAAACGATAAGGTACGCCATATAGACTTCTATGCCATCTCTGTGGATGAAAAGATCAAGATAGAAGTGCCTGTCACGCCCATTGGCAAGGCCAAGGGTGTCGAGGTCAATGGCGGGGTACTGGAACTCATCCAGAGGACAGTGACAATATCTTGCCTGCCCTTGGCCATTCCAAAGGAGATAGAACTCGATATATCAGACCTTGACATTGGTGATGCCCTCCACGTCAGGGATCTCACTCCTCCCGAAGGTGTGGAGTTCATAGATCCGCCTGACACTACTCTACTCACGGTAGTTGGCGCAGCTGCACCAGTGGTCGAAGAGGAAGAGGAAGAAGAGGAAGAAGAAACCACCACTGAAGAACCAACAGAAACCGAGGAATAAATCTCGATTGTTCAAGGGCCTGAAACATGAAAAGTTCAGGCCTTTTTGATTTTTTTCATAGTCTCAGAGAGGCTGTTTTTTTGCATAGAATCCTCATAGCCGGTCTTGGAAATCCTGGGGACAAATATAGATATACCAGGCATAATGCAGGCTTTATGGTCCTTGACAAGCTGGCCCTGGACCTGGGGATCAGTTTTGGACAACACCTCAAGGCCCCTCGATATGCCTCTGCAGATATCCATATCGAAGATGTGAGGCTGACCCTTTTAAAGCCTCTGGAATACATGAACAGGAGTGGATTGGCCGTTGCCAAGCTCTGCTCTTTTTATAATATTCCTCCACACGACGTACTCGTAGTTCACGATGACCTCGATATCGAATTGGGGAGGATCAAATTTGTCAGATCAGGTGGTCCAGGGGGACACAAAGGTGTAGGCTCAATAATCGAGGCCCTGGGGACATCTGCCTTTTCCAGGCTCAAGATAGGCATAGACAGGCCCCCAGCCCATATGCAAGCTGAAAGGTATGTACTTGGTCGTTTCACCAAAGAACAATCGCTTCTCATGGAAAAAGTGACGAAAGCTGCCTCAGAGGCCATACTTGTATTTGTGAGAGATGGGATCGACATGGCAATGAATAGGTTCAACGGCTTGGTCATTTCATAAAAAAGCAGGAAAAGGGATAGAACTGATATGAAAAGGATTATTGGTACCGTCTTCCTTACCATCGTAATTTGTCTCTTGGGGGTCAGTGCATTCTTGGGTTTCAGGCTGTTCGAAGGGACACCCCCTGTCATTAAACCTGTCAAGATCCCTGGCATAGTGGGGAAAAATGCGCTCATTGCCGTGGAGATCTCAGACGACAAGACAGGACTGCGGCAGGTCAGCGCTGAAATCATACAGGGCTCGCGCCACTTTTCCCTTGGATCGAGACAATTTCCCCTAATCCCCAGATGGAAAGGCTCGGATGTGAAAAAGGCCAAGTTCGAATGGACAATATCTCCAGAAAAGTTGGGACTCACACCCTCAAAACTCGAGGTGAGGATCACGGCATTCGATGCCTCCTTCAGAAATGGAGGCCAAGGAAACGAGGCGATCCTATCCATTCCCTTGAAGGTGGACTTCACCCCTCCTGTCATTACCGTGTTGAGCACTGTTCATAACATAAGGGTAGGAGGAGCAGGGGCTGTCTCCTTCACCGTCAATGAAAAGGTGACAAAGGCCGGCGTCCAGGTGAACAATATATTCTTCAGGGCCGTAAAGGGCCAGGACAATATCTACCGTGCCCTCTTCGCCATCCCTTTCAATATGGATCATCCAAAAGGAATAGTCATAAAGGCCTGGGACGAGGCAGGAAATGAAGGTATTGGAGGTATGGCATATAGAGTTTTCCCAAGGAGAAAGGTCAGAGATACCATAAGGATCACTGATGCATTCCTGCAAAAAAAGATGCCTGGATTTGCATCGAGATTTCCAGAGGTGGCATCCCCAAGCCTTATCGAGACATTTTTAAAGGTCAACAGGGATCTCAGGAAAAAGGACAACCATTTTCTCCTTTCCCTTTCCACCAAATCCCTGCCTGAAATCATGTGGAAAGGACCATTCAAACGATTTGCAGGGGCACGAAGGGCAGGCTTTGCCGACGAGAGGCACTACTTCTACAAGGGCAAGGAGATCGATCAGGCCTTTCACATGGGGATCGACATAGCATCTGTGGCCCATGCCCCAGTACCGGCTGCCAACAGTGGCAAGGTAGTATTTTGTGCAGACAACGGGATATATGGAAACACCATCGTAATAGACCACGGCATGGGGCTAATGAGCCTGTATTCCCACTTGAATCAGATCAGCGTAGCCAAGGGTCAGATGGTAAAAAAAGGGCAGATAATAGGTGTAACAGACTCCACTGGCCTTGCAGGCGGAGACCATCTCCATTTTGGCATGATGCTCGCAGGGGTATTCATAAACCCTGTTGAATGGTGGGATGCCAAATGGATCAGGGATCACATCACCTATAACCTGAACATACATTGAAGTGGTACAAAAAGGCCTTTGCAATCCGCAATGACCCGAAGGTCTTATAATTTTTTAGGCACAGGCTCATCATTATCGATACCTTGGCCCAGGAAAGACAGTGAGGATACATATCAGCACACAGCCGGGCAGGCCTTATGACTTGTTGTTTCGCCTGCTGTCAATAATTGTAGGGGTGATCACACTTTCCGGCTTCTCTTTTTCCGACCCCCATAAGTTCACCCAGGAGCTCAAAAAAGAGATAAGGCTTGAACTACAAAAGATTGCAGAAAAGACCCCCAGTGCCAAGTTGCGAAACGAATGGCGACAGAGGAGGGATCAGGCCATATCTAGCCTTGAAAAGGCTGAGGCAACACAGGCGTCAAAATATTGTCCTGAAAAATGGGACCAGGCCGTTGCCCTCTTCAAAAAGGCCAAATACTATGCAGCCAAACGCTCTTACAGAAAGGCCATATTCCTTGCGAAAAAGGCCAATGACATGGCAAGACAGGCCTTTATCACATCAAAGGCCATGATCCTAAAACAGGAAACAAGGCTCAACAAACAATATAGGAAGCTGAGATCAAGGGCTGATGAACTGACAGGCTCCATACCCATGGATGCTGAGGAATTGTCAAAAAAGGCGGCAGACATCTCATTGACCATAGAAGATGCCCGCCTTGCGACAGAACTCTTACAATTCGACCAGGCCCAAAGGGAATTGTCTTCAGCAAAAAAGGCCCTCGACAACCTGGAAAAACTCATTCACAGATACAAGAAAGAGCATCCAGCACCAGATGCCGATGAAGAAACCTAAACGTCAGCTTGTCATCAAGATTATGGCCCCTGGTATGGACAGGGAAGGTGCGGTTAGGTGGTTATTGAAACTCCATGAAGAAGGGCCCCTTACAGTAAAGATTCCACCTTCTGCCCATATCCATGGGGATATGCTTCTATTAGATGTCGCCCTTTCGGATGATGAGATCGATCCATATCTCAGGACATTTTCAGAACTGGTAGAAGCAGACCCTGAAGGCCGCAGCATATTCCACAGGGGCATGGAGATCGAGGTGTCGGATGGAGAAAGTACTGAATACGTAAAAGAGACCTCTTCCTTTATCCTGCCTGGCGGTTGGCAGGTATGTCTCCTCGGCCAAGATCGCAGAGACACGCCTCCTTCCCCTGGAGCTGAGGCCATCATCCTGAAAACACGTTGTGCCTTTGGAACCGGGAGGCATCCTTCTACCATTGGAGCCGTATCTGCCCTTCAGATGTTATATGAAAATGGCTCGATGAAAGATGCCAAGATTCTTGACATGGGAACTGGTACGGCCATATTGGCCATATTGGCGGCCAAGATGGGGGCAGCAGAGGTCTTGGGCCTTGACATAGACCATAGGATCTTGGCAGATGCCAGGCAGAATATAGTACTCAACAGCCTGTCAGAAAAAATCAAGGTCTCATCCAAGCCAATAGATGCATTGAATTTAAAAAATCAGGATGTTATTGTAGCTAATCTTACCCCATCTGTACTTTTCAAGCTTCTTGACAAACTGGTGGATGCCTTGGCACCCAAAGGATTTCTCATCCTTTCAGGCTATAGGCCAAGCCCAGGTCATAGACTCGAACACCGCCTCCATGAAAGAGGGTTGAAACGACTCCACCATGTCGATGTCGAGGGCTGGTGTACAGAAATATTTCGTTTTTGCTTGGAGTGAAACATGAACATCTCCTTGATACTCGTGCCGACAGACTTTTCAGATTGCGCCCTAAACTCCCTGAATTATGCAGCCAGGCTAGCCCGTACCTATGAAGCAGAGATCATCCTCATGCATGTGGTAGATACGAGGGAGGCACAACATTTCTCAAAGTTTGCCAAAGAACCTCTGGATAATGTACTTGAACGCCTGAACAACCAAGCTACCCAGGCATTTCGGAAATTCTTGAAGAATTGGCCCGAGGGTAACTTGGTAAAAGATACCATTGTGTCTGCAGGCACTCCATTTCAGGAAATCGCACTTAAGGCCAGGGATTTCCAGGTAGACATGATCGTAATGGGGGGTTATGGCAGCAGGGGCAAAGGTGGACAGATAGAAGAAATATTCTTTGGCAGCACAGTCGAAAAGGTCGTACGCCTTCTGCCCTGCCCTGTCTTGTGTGTACCAATAGGCTGGCCTGACGAACAGTAGGGTGGCTCATCTTGCCAATACTTTGTGCTGACATAGGTGGCACCAATGCCAGAGTTGCTATTGTCGAGGACCTACAGGTCAAACTCATCAGGGTCTATCCAACCGCTGATGTCCCAGGCCTGCCAACCTTACTGGAGCGATTTGCCAAGGACACAGGAATAAAACTGCCCAAATATTTTGCCCTGGCCGCAGCCGGGGTCATGACCGATGGCAGGATCAAAGGGACCAACATCCCCTGGGATATTGACTGTAGAGAGATCCAACAGGAGCTGAGCCCCCAACAGTGCATTGTCCTGAATGACTTTGAAGCAGCAGCGTGGGGTCTTCTCGCCATTGGAGAAGAGATGCTGGTGAAGATAGGCGGGGCTGAGCCAATAGCATTTGGGACAAAAGCGATACTCGGGGCAGGAACTGGCCTTGGTGAAGCAATAGTCGTCCATTGCCAACAGACCTGGCAGGTACTCAGGACCGAGGGTGGACACACCAGTTATTCCCCACGGGATGAGACGGGCCTCGCCCTCTTGGCCCATTTGATGAAGACATACGGACACGTAAGCTTTGAAAGGCTCCTGTCGGGTTCCGGCCTTGTTGAGATCTATAGATTTTTGGCCCAGGACCATCCTGAAAGGCTTGAACGCTTGGCATCCTACAGCCTGAGGCAACAACCTGCCCATATCACAACCCTTGCCCAAGACGGAGATGTCGTTGCATGCCGGGCAGTAGATTTCTTCTTGGAGACATACGGGGAAGAGGCATCTAATCTTGCGCTGAAATGTCTACCCCTTGGAGGTGTTTATCTTACAGGTGGGGTCACACTTCATCTCCTCGATTTCCTATTGAAGAGTAGGTTCAGGGCATGTTTCGAGGATAAAGGCCGCATGAAAGAGTTACTCATGGAAATACCCGTCTTCTTGGTGAAAGAACCCCTCCTCGGCATCATAGGAGCAGCCTATAGACTCGGAAACATGAATTTGCCATTAAAAAACAAGTAGAATGCACCAAAACCCTTCAACCGAAATAATGCATTTCAGACGCCTGAAAAAGACAATCCCTTTGAATGATTTCATGGATTGAGAAATGCATAATCCGGATTCAATTGATTGCATTCTTCGTCTTGACATTGTAGTAAGATACAGGAAATAATCCTAAATAACAGATAGATGAAAACTGCCAACAGACAATGACCACCTCTCTAACCCCAAGCGTACGACCTGATTCCATGTCCTCGGCAAATAAGGTGTTGAAAGTCGTGCAATCGATAGGTCATCACAAGGCCTCTGGCCCCAATATCATTGCTGCCATCTTGCTCCTACTAATGTCACCAGAACCAGCCTTTGCCGTACAGGTCCATGGGCCACCAGAAGGGGTCATAGTGCATCTCATGGGCCACATCTTTTTCTCAGTGGCCTTGTTGTTCCTGATCTATATCCTCAACAAGTATCCAATAGACAGCAGTAAGGCCTGGAAATATTTCAAGATATCCATATTTTTCTGGCTTGTCTGGAATCTGGACACCTTTGTGGAACACATCCTTGCCCTAAGACTTGACAAGTCCGCTATAATAGTGGGTAAACATCATATATTCAGTTATTTGGCAGGTCCCTTGACCCTTGAGAGGTGGATCTACTATCTGGGCCAATTTGACCATTTTCTCTGTGTGCCTGCTATGTGGAGCCTTTCCATGAGCCTACGCCACTTTTGTAAACGCGTAGAGCGCCAGCAGGCAGAAGAGAATCATGGAGGCCAGATCCTATGACCGAGACCCTACCACTTTTCCCAGTATATTTTGTGGATTTTGTGGGGGCTCTGCTCATGGTGGTCTTTTCACTGATCGCCTTCTATTATGCCTACAGACTTACCCAACTCCAACCCAAGAGCGTATTATGGACATATATGTTCTGGTTCAGCATGGCCCTTGTTGCCCTGGCGGTATCGAGGGGCGTTGGACATGCTGTCCGCTTTGGCCTTCTCTATTTCAACGAGGGGCACTTGTGGAAATTGATAGCCCCCTATTCCGGCGGGTTGAATACCATAAGTTTTACCTCGGTAGCCGTGCTCACCTTTTACTATTCGAATGTAAGGGATGTCATTGAAAGGGTTCGAGAAGATGCCCAGGCGCTTTACGAAGCCAACCAGCGTCTCAGAAAGGCCCAGGAGGCCCTGAGGGAACTCAATCAAAATCTGGAGAGGATGGTCGAAGAGAGGACCCTCGAACTCCAACAGTCGGAGAAAAAATTCAGGGGGCTTTTCGAAGGATCCATGGACATGATCTTCTTCTGCAGTGCAGATCAGACCATAGAGGACATAAACCCAAGCGGTGTAAAGATATTGGGTTTTGAAAAACGAGAAGATGTCATTGGCAAATCGTTCCGAGAACTCTTTGCTGACACAGAGCAATGGGTCACGTTTCGGGCCCAGCTTTGTAAAGAAGGCCGCATCAAAGATTTCGAGGCAAAACTCCAACGACCCGATGGCACCATCATCTATGTCATCCTGACAATCTCTGTACTCAGATCTGAAGACGGCACTGTTAGGGGTTGTGAAGGTATAGCAAAGGATATCACCAACATGAAACAGGTGATGGAAAGCCTGATACAGTCGGAAAAAATGGCCTCTGTTGGCCAGTTGGCAGCAGGTGTGGCCCATGAAATAAACACACCCCTTGGGATAATATTGGGCTATACCCAGCTCTTGGAGGAAGACTGCCAGAGCAATAGAGATGCCTATGAGTCCCTGAAAATCGTTGAAAAACAGACCAAGATCTGCAAGCGTATCGTGGCTGACCTGCTCAAATTTTCACGCCATACACCCGATTCAGATACGGTGGAAGTGGATCTGAACGAATGTATCAATGAGGTCCTCGCCGTCATGGAACACACCCTGAACATGGATCATGTCTATGTGAACAAAAACCTGGAGCAGGATCTGCCCACAGTACATGGAAACAGGGAAAAGCTGAGACAAGTAATCATGAATCTCATCAAAAATGCCCATCATGCCATTGAACAAGAGGGTATAATAGGCATCTGGACCGAATATAACCGGGAAAACCAAGAAGTGCGCATAGTGATCGGGGATACAGGCACTGGTATCCCTCCTGAGATCCAGAAAAAAATCTTCGATCCATTCTTCACCACGAAGGGAGTGGAAAAAGGCACTGGCCTAGGGCTGTCGGTTTCATTTGGCATCATCAAAGACCATGGGGGGTTCATAGAGGCACAATCGCCACCTGAAGAAGGCCGATTTGCAGAGGCAGGCATGGAGACCGTCATGATAATCCATCTGCCGGTCAAACATGAAAAAGCCAATGACTGAAGAAAAAAGAGATCAAGACGGGCCCCGTAATTTCACCAAGGATCACCCCAAAAAACGGGCACGATGGGGGAGAAAAAC
>JALSNW010000051.1 GCA_026986785.1 Deltaproteobacteria bacterium
CTGGGGGCAATCCTCTCCTCCTCATGCCCGAAATCGTGGGCATCCTGGGGTCGTCCCATCCAGAGACTACACCCTCTTCTACCAGCCGTATCAGCTTCCTCTTGCTGAGTATGGTATAGGTGAGGTTGAGTCTGGCGAATTCTATCTGCTGAGGGTGGCATTCCACCTCCAGGACGTCCAGGAACCAGTCATAGAGGGGGCGGTGATCTTCAAACTCCAGGGAACATAGGGAATGGGTGATGCCTTCGATGGAATCGGACAGGCAATGGGCAAAGTCATACATGGGATATATGCACCATTTGTCTCCAGTCCTGTGGTGGGGAACATGCATTATCCTATAGATGACAGGGTCTCTCATGTTGAGGTTGCCTGACGCCATGTCTATCTTGGCCCTCAGCACCCTCTGCCCATCCTTGAACTCTCCTGCCTTCATCCTCCTGAAGAGATCCAGGTTTTCCTCTACACTCCTATTCCTATACGGGCTTTCCTTTCCTGGTTCGGTGAGGGTACCTCGATAGGCCCGTATCTCTTCGGGTGAAAGGTCACAGACGAATGCCTTGCCTATCTTTATGAGCTTTTCTGCATATTGATAAAACTTGTCGAAATAGTCTGAGGCATAATAGAGGTGTTCCCCCCAGTCATAACCAAGCCATCTCACATCTTCTATTATGGCATCTACATATTCCTGTTCTTCCTTGGTGGGATTGGTGTCATCGAAACGTAGATGACATCTCCCATTGAATTCCAGGGCAAAGCCAAAATTCATCACAATGGACTTGGCATGGCCGATATGGAGATAGCCATTGGGTTCAGGGGGGAACCTCGTTATGACCTTACCCCCGTATTTGTTTGATTTTATATCTTCCAGGATTATATTTCTTATAAAATTCGAAGGTTTTTTGTTTTCTTCCTTCTTGTTCATGTCTTCTCCTGAGCAGGATTTTTTCTATGCCCTATAATAATGCCAAACAGCAGAGAAATTAAAGTCTCTTAAAACAGATAATCTCTTTCTATGTCAAGTTTGTTCAGACTTCATACCACATTCTCTCCTTGTGGGGACCAAGAAAAGGTCATCGAACAGCTCACAAATGGGCTGAATAGAGGGATGCGTCACCAGACCCTCCTTGGGGTGACCGGTTCTGGAAAGACATTTACAATGGCAAATGTCATAGCCCGGATCAACAGGCCTGCATTGGTAATGGCCCCCAACAAGACCTTGGCGGCCCAGCTTTTTTCAGAGTTCAAGGCGTTTTTCCCAGAAAATGCAGTGGAATACTTCGTAAGCTATTACGACTATTATCAGCCTGAGGCCTATATCCCCTCGTCTGATACGTATATCGAGAAGGATTCGTCCATAAACGATTTCATAGACAGGCTTAGACATTCTGCCACCCATTCCCTCTTGACGAGAGAAGACGTGATAATTGTGGCAAGCGTATCTTGCATATATGGCCTGGGCTCTCCAGAGGAATATCAGGCAATGCACCTGTATCTCAGGCAGGGAGAGGAGATGGCCAGAAGAAAGATCCTGGCCAGATTGGTCGGGATGCTTTACGAGAGGAACGATATAGACTTCCGGCGGGGTACGTTCAGGGTAAGAGGTGACGTGATAGAGATATTCCCTGCCTATGAAGAAGAGATGGCCATTCGTATCGAGCTATTCGGTGACGAGGTGGAAAGGCTTAGTCTTTTCGACCCTCTGACAGGCAAGCGTCAGGCAGACGTACCACATATCCTCGTGCACCCATCAAGCCACTATGTCACGAGTCAGGGCAATCTAGACCGTGCTATCTCTGCCATAAAAGAGGAGTTGGAGGAAAGACTCCGATATTTTGAAAGAGAAGGAAGGCTACTGGAGGCCCAAAGGCTTGAACAACGTACCAACATGGACATAGAGATGCTCCAGGAACTCGGCTATTGTCATGGTATTGAAAATTATGCCAGACACCTGTCAGGCAGAGAGCCTGGCCAGCCTCCCCCTACCCTTTTGGACTATTTCCCACCCAATTTTGTCACCTTTGTGGATGAGAGTCACATAACCGTTCCTCAGATAAGGGGAATGTATGCAGGAGATCGCTCTCGTAAGGAGACGCTTGTGGAGTTTGGTTTTCGTCTTCCCTCGGCCCTGGACAATAGGCCCTTGAGATTCGATGAATTCCTGGAGGCCACTGGCCAGTTGATATATGTTTCTGCCACCCCAGGGCCCTATGAACTCGAGGTCTCGGATGGGGCTGTGGCAGAGCAGATCATTCGGCCTACTGGTCTCATGGACCCAAGGATGGAGGTGCGTTCAGCTCAAAACCAGGTGGATGACCTGTTGGGCGAAATAAGAGAAGTGGTGGCAAAAGGCGGCAAGGTGCTTGTCACGACTCTTACCAAGACAATGGCCGAGGAACTGACAGAATATTACAAGGCGGCTGGAGTGAAGGTGGAATATCTCCACTCTGACATAAAGACAGTGGAGCGCACAAAGTTGATCCAGGGCTTGAGGCAGGGGGACTTCGATGTCCTTGTGGGCATAAACCTCTTGAGGGAGGGGTTAGACATGCCGGAGGTGTGTCTTGTGGCCGTATTGGATGCAGACAAAGAGGGCTTTTTGAGGTCGGAGAGATCTCTCATCCAGACAGCTGGGCGTGCGGCAAGGAATGTGGATGGCCTTGTCGTCCTCTATGCGGACAATGTGACAGGCTCCATGAAAAGGGCCATGTCTGAGACTGAAAGAAGACGCGCTATTCAAGAGTCCTACAACGCCAGTCATGGCATAACCCCCCAGTCCATAAAAAAGGATACCTCGGATGCATTGACCAGGATTTATCAGGAAGACGTGGGCTGGGGAGGAGAGATACGTGAATCCGGCCCAATATATGGGGAAACATGCTCCAAAGAGGAATTGAAAGCTCTCAGGGCGAGGCTTGAAAAGGAGATGTTCGAGCTTTCAAAACAGTTGAGATTCGAAGAGGCAGCAGCCCGGCGAGATGAGATAAAGAGGATAGAACAGCAGCTTCTTGCCCTGGAATAAGTATTTGTTTGCGTCTTGGTTTCGATAATTCTTGGCCATCTTGAGGTGTCGAGATCGGCCAAGAGAAGATCTCGGCCCCCAAAACCGTTTTTTTGAGAATGGGATATTGCACTTTTTTTCACCTACTTATGTCCCTTTTTAACAAATAACAAGGCAATAACTTGGGGTTTTCAAGCAAAAATGACTTTTCAGTCATTCTCAAATCCTTTATAAAGGCATGTAAAAATACATGTCAATTATCTGAACCCCAACAGCAGGACAAAGGATGGAGACTTCGAGGTTGTTTCCCCTTTGGGTAATAGTGGCTGTTTTGTGCAAAAAAATAAAAAAACGACCCAAGATAGATTATGAGACAGATGAATGGACGAACCTTTTTCTTTCAGGAATTTCTAAAGCATCCCCTTCAGATTGGCTCTGTGATACCGAGTTCGCGATTTCTGGAGAAAAGGGTGGTGGATACGGCCAAGGTTAACTCTGCCAGATTCATCGTTGAGCTTGGCCCAGGCATTGGAGGGATTACAAAGGCAGTGCTCGAGGCTGCTGGGCAGGACTTTAGGCTCTTGAGTATAGAGATCAATCCAAATTTTCATGCATTTATCAAAAATATAAGAGATGAGCGTCTAATCGCCCATCTCGGAGATGCAAGGGAACTTGGACAGATAATCGATCGGTACGGGCTTGGAGCCCCGGATGCAGTCATATCCGGCATCCCCTTTTCCACCATGAGTGAAAGTTGCGGTTCCAAGATAATAAGATCTATCTTCGACGTATTGGCTCCAGGGGGGCGTTTTGTGGCATATCAATTGAGCAGTCGGGTCATATCCCTGTGTAAACCAGTAATGGGAGAGGGCGAGATCATGCTCGAATTTCTGAATATACCCCCCATGAGGGTATGCTGCTGGAGAAAGTCCAACGGAAATGGGGACAAAGCAACCAAGGGTTGATGTCGAGCCTTCAAAAATAGTATTGCCTGGACAATAGAGAAGAGCCCCTGGGAAGGGCCCAGACAGAGGACAGACGGCAACTCGGTGCAAGATCAAGGCATGGAGCTCAGCTGGGCTTGGCAGATGGTGTTTGTTCTACCACAAGGCCGTACGCCTTTCCCACCCTGTAGACCATCTCCATGAATCCTTTGGGGAGAGGGGCGTTTCGCTCTTCCAGCAGGATGCCATAGTCCTTTGCCTTTGCAAGTACTGCCAGGCTGTAATCCGGCATGCCATCTTGGTGGTTGCATAGAAAATGCATGCGCAGGGCATCTGTCAGGGGTATGAGGAGATCCTCGAAGTTTTTTGGCACATTTCTCAACTCCTCCTGGATTAGGGAGGCATTTTTTGAGGCGAAGGCGGCAAATTCCTTCTCTGGATTCTGGATGCCAAACAGTTCATTCAAGATGGCACCTGCGAGCATCTGGCTAAATTTTTTGCCCCTTTCTGGGTGATTCCCCATGAGATGGTCACGCATCCGGATGAAGAAGACCATTCGTACAATGTCTATGCCTTCTCTAAGTGTCTGTATAAATTCACGATCCATTTGTTTGTCTTGGTATGTATTGTCAGTATGACGGGGATTCATTTTTATTTCCTTAATGATAAAAGTTACAATGACACTGGGTTGGAGACTTTAATTGAATCTGGTTTGATTGTCGATTGGCTTTTTTCTCTTTTTTCTTTCTGTGAGGGGTTTTCTGCATGTATGATGTTTTCAATTTGTTCATTGAACTTTGCTCCATATCCTGTTATAAAAGCGAATTTAACGTTTTGTAGGGGGTCTTTCGTAAATGGAAAAGGTAACCGAAGTAAATGAGAACATTTCAAACACCGCGTCAGCCGCGGACACAGCCGAGACAAAGGCTGCAGAAACACCTGCTCCTGCAGAAGATACGACTTCTGCTATCGTAGAAAACGAGCAGGCTTCTGATGTCTCTCCAGAGGATGAAGAGGCATCAGACATGAGCCAATTCGAAGAGCTTTTTGAACAGAGCCTTCGCTCTTTCCAGGAAGGTGAAATCATAGAAGGTACCGTGGTCAGTGTTCAAAATGACTACGTCATGGTTGATATAGGGTATAAATCCGAGGGTCTGATTCCATCCAGAGAATTTGTCAATGGAGATGGGAATCTCAATGTCAAGCCTGGAGATGTGATAGAGGTCTTGCTTGAACGTTGGAATCCAGAGGATGGTAGTCTCAGGCTGTCCTATTCCAGGGCTATCAGAAGAAAGGTCTGGGATGAGGTGATCAAAGCCTATGAGGCAAAAGAGCCAATAGAGGTAACCACTGTCTCCAAGGTGAAAGGCGGGCTTACCGTAAGGATCGGAGAGAGCATTGGTGGTATAAAGGCCTTTTTGCCCTATTCTCAGATTGACGTTCGTCCACATCCAAATCTGGATAACATGATCGGCCAAAAGTTCATGTGTTCCATCCTCGATTATAACAGGAAGAGGGAGAATGTGGTCGTCTCCAGAAGGGAGCTCCTGGAAAAGGAGATGGAGGAAAAGAAGAAGGAGACCCTGGAATCCCTTGAAGAAGGTCAGGAAAGAGAAGGGGTGGTCAAAAATATAACAGACTACGGTGTATTCGTGGACCTTGGCGGCATAGATGGTCTTCTCCATGTGACAGATATCTCCTGGGGTAGGGTCGAGCATCCTTCAAAGGTCTTCAAGGTGGGAGATGTGGTCAAGGTCAAGGTACTCTCTTTTGACAGGGAAAAAGAGAAGGTAGCTCTTGGTATCAAGCAACTCTCGGAAGATCCCTGGCTCAGGGCAGCGGAAAAGTATCCCGAGGAAACGAGGGTGACTGGTAAGGTGGTGAGCCTCACCGAATACGGCGCCTTTGTCCAACTCGAAGAGGGAGTGGAGGGTCTCATCCATGTCTCCGAGATGTCTTGGACCAAGAGAATTCGTCATCCCAAACAGGTGCTGAGTGTGGGGGACGAAGTAGAGACCATGGTCTTGAAGGTGGATCCTGAGGCGAGGCGTATATCCCTTGGCCTCAAGCAAGTGAAACCCAATCCCTGGGATCTGGTCAAGGAGCGTTATCCAGAAGGTACCGTGATCGAGGGCAAGGTCAAAAATATTACTGAATTCGGGTTGTTCATAGGTATTGAAGAAGGGATAGATGGCCTTGTTCATATCTCTGACCTGTCTTGGAGTAAGCGTATCAAGCATCCATCCGAGATGTTCAAGAAGGGAGACAAGATACAGGCAGTCGTCCTCAATATAGACAAGGAGAAGGAAAGGTTTTCCCTTGGGGTGAAACAGCTTCATCCCGATCCCTGGGAGTCGGCACCTGAGAGATATCCTGTTGGCAGCAGGGTCTCTGGTAAGATCACAAATGTTACGGATTTTGGTATATTCGTAGAGTTGGAAGAGGGTATAGAGGGTCTGATACATGTTTCAGAGATCGCTCCTGGAAGGCCCAAGAGCCCGGTAGGCAAATATGAGATTGGGGATGAAATCACTGCTATGGTGATAAACGTTTCGCCAAAGGATAGAAGGATAGGGCTTTCTATCAAAAAGATGGCAGAGGACGAAGAGAGGTCATTTTTCTCTGAATACAGCTCGAGCAAGGCTGCTCCTACAACCCTTGGTCTTCTCCTCCAGGAGGAATTGGGCCAGAAGGACAAGAAGAATTCCGAGGACAAGGAGTAAAAGAAATCCTGTTTACATATGGAAGATAAATCGCGCTGGGGCAGCCGCTCCAGCATCTTTGTAATAGTCCTTGCAACCATTGGAGGGCTTACCCTCATGGGTTTTTTCTTTACTGTCCTCACTACGATCTTCTTGTTGAAGGCTGGAGTGGAATCGGTTACCCAGTCCTCAGGCGACAAGATAGGTGTGGTAGAGATATTTGGAGTTATCACCACCCCTGAAAAGGTCATCGATGCCCTGAAACAATTCAAAAAAAACGATCAGGTCAAGGCTGTGGTCCTCAGGATCGACAGCCCTGGCGGGGCAGTTGGGGCATCCCAGGAGATATATCAGGAGGCGAAAAGGCTCGACAGAATAAAGCCCGTTGTGGCCTCTTTTGGTAATACGGCTGCCTCAGGTGGATACTATTCTGCCATGGGAGCTCGCTATATAGTGGCAAATCCCGGTACAGTCACTGGAAGTATCGGAGTAATCATGAAGCTGCCGAATGTCCAGAAGCTACTTGAGCGGTTGGGTATAAAGACTACTGTCATAAAGAGTGGGAAGTTGAAGGATCTGGCTTCTATCACCAGGGAGCTCAGTCCAGAGGAGCGGGCTGTGCTCAAATCTGTCATGGATGATATCCACAAACAGTTTATCCAGGCAGTGGCCTCGAGCAGACATCTTTCCATGGAAAAGGTGACAGCCCTTGCAGATGGTAGGATCTTTTCTGGGGAACAGGCCAAAGAATTAGGCCTGTTGGATGAACTGGGCAATTTCTCAGTGGCCCTGGATAAGGCTGCCAAACTTGCTGGAATAGAGGGGCAGTGGGAGGTCCTGTATCCAAAGAAAGACAAGATAAGTGCCTTGCGAGAGATATTGGAGGAGTCAGGGGCTAGGACCCTGGCCAACTTGGTAGATCTCGTTGTTCAGAAGAATTCTGTCTATGTAGTTCCCGAGTGACCTGGAGGGGGATATGGTAAAAGCTGATCTGCTGCGCAGATTAAAGGCCGAATTCCCGGAATACACCGCTTCCGATCTCAAGGATGTCCTTGATCTCATATTCGAGCATATGTGTCAGTCCCTGTGTGCATGTAATAGGATAGAGATAAGAGGCTTTGGTAGTTTTGTTGTGCGTCCCCAAAAGGAGAGAGAATTTATCAACCCAAAAAATGGGAAGAAAACATATTATCCCAAGAGATATCGAATAGTTTTTCGTCCTGGTAAGAAACTGAGAAAGACCTGCCAAAATTTTTCCCCAAACAATTGACCCGGATTGTGCAACTAACAGATCTGCCGAAGACGTGAGGAGGGTATTGCTATTTCAACTACCCGACAATAAAGCAGATTCGGGAAGCCTTCGAGCCCTTGTGGCTTAAAATCCCTGAAGGTTTATCATTACTTTAGACTGAAAATACAATGGTATCAGATACATTCTGGCCATGCAATCATTCAAAGGATTACTTTTCTTACGCGCTTGAAGTGCATAATCTGGGCTTAGATAGTCTTTCATTCGTTTCCTTCTTAAAAGATTAACAAAAAATGGTAGGCGTGCCATTGGGCGCACATAGATTTGAGAATTTTGGTACAGTCTATCTTGACAAACTTTTCTAAGTATTCTTTAATTAAATATATGCAAAATATAGCATGTAGTTAATTAACTACACCTTTTAGTCAATTATAATTAATAGTTTTCGCGGGCCCGTAAAACATAGGTATAGTTGTCGTCAAAAGACTACAAATCAAGAAATCAGGAGAACTTATGATTATCAAAAGAACCTTAGTACTACTGTCTTTTTGTGTATCGACCCTATTTTTAATCAATACCGCAGCCTTAGCCGCTCCTCTCACCAAGATGGAAAGGTTGGGCAAGAGGATGTTCATGGACCCAAATTACTCGAGAAATGCGACTCAGTCCTGCAATACCTGTCATGACAAGAGATTGGCCTATGTGGATCCGGCCAATGTGGCAGACCCGGACAACTCCGTGGTCTCCATAGGAGATGACGGGGTGAGTACTGGGGATCGTAATTCTCCCACTGCCGCCTATGCCGGCTATAGTCCAAAACTCCACTTTGATACCCAGAAAGGTGGCTATGTCGGAGGTATGTTCTGGGATGGTAGGGCAACTGGCTGGATTCTGGGCGATCCTCTCGCTGAGCAGGCCCAGGGCCCTCCCCTCAATCCAGTAGAGATGAATATGCCCAGCAAGGAGGCAGTGGTGGAGGTTATCAGGCATGCTCCATATGTAGGCCTGTTTCTCCAGGTGTTTGGACCCGACTCGTTGAACGATGTGGACGAGGCCTATGACGATTTCGCCAGGGCCATTGCCGCCTTCGAACGCTCCAGATGGGTACAGAAATTCAGCTCTCGCTTTGATGCAGGAGATCTCAATGGCCAGGAGTTGAGGGGGTTTGAGCTCTTCAAGGCAAACTGCTCCAAGTGTCATTCCGCTGATCCTGGCCCTGGTGGAAGTCCCGCCTTGTTCACCGACTACTCCTATCACAATATCGGTTTGCCACCCAATCCTCTCCTTGCCGACAAGGGAAAAGATTTGGGTCTGGGGGGATTCCTCGAAAAGGACTATGAAAGTTCCTCTCCAATAATTGGAGATGCCAATTATCAGGCCCAGTACGGCAAGTTCAAGGTCCCTACATTGAGAAATATAGCCCTGACTGCACCCTATGGTCACAATGGTTATTTCTCAAGCCTGAGGGAGATGGTCAGTTTCCATAATTCTAGGGATAATGGCAGTTGGCCAGCCCCTGAGGTCGAGGAAAACCTTGATCATGATGTAGGCAACATGGGCTTGTCCGAGCAAGAAATAGATGACATCGTTGCATTTCTCCATACCTTGACGGATAGTCGTGGCCACGGCAGGGGGCATGGAGGAAGGTAACTCTGCTATGGATTGGTGCTGAGAGCAACAAAGACTGACAATGGGCCCGATGGATATCGGGCCTTTCTATTCAAAGTCCTCACAGCTTCCTTTCCCCCTTCTCAGCACTGTGGGCTCGTCGTTAACCAGGGAGATGACACTTGATGGCTCAGGCACTATCAGGCCACAGTCCACGACGATGGCCACTTGTTTACCAAATCTTTTGCTCATCTGCCTTGGATCTGCAAAGGTCTCGTTCCCTATCGAGGCCGTCGTGCTAATAATGGGATTACCCAGAAATTTTACGATCTCCAGGCAGACTGGATGGTCAGGTATCCTGATACCTGCTGTCTTCCTCTTTGTGAGCATCATCTTCGGGACCTGTTTTGAGCCTTCCAATATGAAGGTATAGGGGCCGGGCAGATATCTTTTCAATATCCTGTATGCAAAGTCGGTTACCCTGGCGTATCTACTTATGTCGCTGAGGTCGGCGCACACAAAACTGAACGGCCTGTTCTTGGGGATGCCCTTTATCTGGTAGATCTTCTTCAATGCCTTTTTGTTGAAGATGTCAGCCCCCATACCATAGCAGGTATCTGTGGGATAGATTATCACCTCGCCATCCTTCAGGGCCTGGGCAATCCTTGCCAATTTTCTGGGATTTGGCCTATGTGGGTCTATTTCAAGGATCAAAGTTATCCTCCTCAAGGGATTGACAAGCACCTTGGTTTCAAGTTAACACTTTTGACACCGCTGTCGGGCATGGAGTTGCATTTATAATTGGAAGTCACTCCTATATTGAGATTAATCACGGTAGTCTTAATTTCAAGCCCGTCCTTTACCAGGTAGCCTTGTTATGTTTAGCCCCTTGGCTGCGTCCAGAAAAAAATGCAGGAGGAGTAGGAGATGAAACTGGATCCCACTAAAATGAAAGATTGGCAGATAGCTGAAGCAGCAGAAGAGACCATGAAAACGGTCTATCAACTTGGCGAAGAACTCGCCCTCGAGAAGGAAGAGCTGCTTCCCTATGGCCACTACGTGGCAAAGATAGATTACGCAAGGGCCTTGGAAAGGCTCAAAGACAAATCCGATGGCAAGTATATCGATGTCACAGCCATAACCCCCACCCCCCTTGGAGAAGGCAAGAGTACTTGTGCCGTTGGGTTGATGGAGGGGCTTGGCAAGAGGGGAAAGAATGTGGTGGGTGCTCTGCGCCAGCCTTCAGGTGGGCCGACCTTCAATATAAAAGGGAGTGCTGCAGGGGGAGGACTAGCCCAGGTGATACCCCTATCAAAGTTCTCTCTCGGCCTCACCGGAGACATCAATGCCATAATGAATGCCCATAACTTGGGGATGGTCGCCCTTACGGCCAGGATGCAGCACGAATCCAACTATACCGACGAGCAGCTTGCCTTGAGGAATCTGAAGAGATTGAACGTACATCCAAAGAGTGTCGAGTTTCGTTGGATAATCGACTTTTGTGCCCAGGCCTTGAGAAACATAACCATAGGGCTTGGCGGTCGCATGGATGGTATGACCATGCAGAGCGGCTTTAATATCGCTGTGAGTTCGGAGATAATGGCCATTTTGGCTATCGCAAACGATCTCAAGGACTTGAGAGAAAGGATCGGCCGCATCGTGGTAGCCTATGATCGCACGGGAAAGCCCATAACCACAGAAGACCTCGAGGTAGCGGGTGCGATGACTGCCTGGATGGTGGAGGCGGTCAATCCCAATCTCATGCAGACTGTTGAAGGCCAGCCCTGTCTCATCCATGCAGGTCCTTTTGCCAACATAGCCATAGGTCAATCCTCAGTGATCGCCGACAAGATAGGGCTCAAACTCGGAGACTATCTCGTAACAGAGAGCGGATTCGGTGCTGATATAGGGTTTGAGAAATTCTGGAACCTGAAATGCCGTTTCAGTGGTCTCAAGCCCAATTGCGCAGTGGTAGTGGCCACGATAAGGGCCCTGAAGTGTCATGGTGGAGCCCCGATTCCAAGACCGGGCAGGCCAATGCCGCCAGAGTACAATGAAGAGCATGTGGACTGGGTGGAAAAGGGAACGGCCAACCTGCTGCACCACATAGAGACGGTCAAGAAGGCAGGTATCAATCCTGTAGTGTGTATAAACGCCTTTTATACCGATACCAAGGACGAGATTGCAGCTTGTCGTCGTCTCTGTGAACAGGCTGGGGCACGTGTTGCAGTGTCAGAGCACTGGCTGAAGGGAGGTGAAGGCGCCCTGGAATTTGCAGATGCAGTCATTGACGCATGTAACGAAGAGAATGATTTCCGCTTTCTATACGATCTCGACATGCCGCTTCGTCAGAGGATAGAGCTCATTACCAAAGAGGTGTATGGTGGAGACGGGGTCACTTATACCCCTGAGGCAGAGGCAAAGGCAAAGGCGATGGAGAAAGATCCCGAACTGTCAAAACTTGGTACATGTATGGTAAAGACCCACCTGAGCCTTTCCGACAATCCAAACCTCAAGGGTGTACCCAAGGGATGGAAACTCCATGTACGCGATATCCTGACATACAAAGGCGCTGGCTTTGTCGTACCTGTGGCAGGGGCCATAAGCCTGATGCCTGGTACTGGTTCAGATCCAGCGTATCGCAGGATAGACGTGGACACTGCAACAGGTAAGGTGAAGGGGCTGTTTTAGAAAAAGTTGCTTTATGTTGATGCATATTATAAGGCCGCTGATAATTATGTCTCAGCGGCCTTTTTTGTGGGGAAAAAGGTCTCATGCCTGGAGAAATAATACCCCTCTACTTGGTGTTGCTATGTTTTTTGGGTTAGTAACACCTGGAATTGTCTAAAAATGTATTGATTTCAGTCTATTGCATAGGCATTAGTAGGGGTGGACAAAATTTGTCCAGGTTGGCTTGTTATTTGCTGATAAGTATAGTCTTTTAAAAATGATGTGAAAAAAGTCTGGGAGGAACCATGTCGGCAAAGATTATCAGCGGCACAGAGATAGCAAAGCAGATCAGGGAAGAACTTAAAAAGGAAGTCCAGGAACTGAAGGATAACCACGGGGTGACCCCTGGCCTTGTCACCATCCTGGTTGGGGAAAATCCGGCTTCCGTCTCCTATGTGACTGCTAAACAGAGGACGGCCCACGACCTGGGGTTTCATTCCATACAGGACAATCAGCCTGATGACATTTCAGAAGACGACCTTTTGGGCCTCATAAAGAAATATAACGAGGATGAGAGTATTCACGGGATCCTCGTCCAACTCCCCCTTCCAAAGCATATCAACGAAAGCGAGGTGCTTTACGCCATATCTCCAGACAAGGATGTAGATGGCTTTCACCCTGTCAACGTGGGGAAGATGGTCATAGGGGAACAGTGCTTTTTGCCATGTACGCCTCATGGCATTCTGGAGATGCTCATACGTTCGGGGACGGAAACCAGTGGTGCCGAAGTCGTGGTAGTGGGCAGGAGCAATATCGTGGGGAAGCCCATTGCGAACCTCATGCTCCAGAAAAGGGAAGGCGGAAATGCAACCGTTACCATCTGTCATACCAGGACCAAGGACGTGGCGTTTCATACCAGACGGGCTGACATCTTGATAGTTGCTGCAGGCAGGCCCAAGGTCATAACGGCAGACATGGTGAAAGAGGGTGTTGTGGTGATTGACGTGGGGGTCAACAGGATTGGGAAGACCCCTGAGGGCAAAGCCATTCTATGTGGTGATGTGGATTTTGAGGGCATAAAAGAAAAGGCAGCAGCCATAACTCCTGTACCTGGTGGCGTAGGGCCCATGACCATTACCATGCTCATGAAAAACACTGTCCAGGCTGCAAAGCAGTTTGCCGGCCTTGTATAAAGGAGATTCGTACTGATGGATACCAGCAAGAGATTTGAAAAGGGCAATGGCGGATGCCCCAGCATCCAGTGTGAGGCAAACCGGGAGGTCCTGTGTAACTCATGTGCCCAGGGTGTCGTTACGGCTGCCCACAGGGTGCAGGACAGGAGCATAGAGCCTTGTCTCTTTGGGAAGGGCGGAACTTGTTGTAGGAACTGCAACATGGGACCATGCCAGATCATAGAAGGGGTGGATTCTATGATGGGGGTCTGTGGGGCAGATGCTGCTACAGTGGCGGCCAGGAATTTTGCAAGGATAGTAGCAGGTGGGGCTGCTGCCCATATGGATCATGGCCGTGGGGTGGCCCTGGCATTTCTGGCGACTGCCAAGGGTGAGACCCCATATGAGATCAAAGACGAAGAAAAACTCAGGCAGACAGCCCTTCGTCTTGGCATAGATGCCGGGGAAAAATCCAAGACAGATCTTGCCATTGAAGTTGGTGAGAGGATGCTATCCGAGTTTGGTCAGCAGGAAGGGGTATTGACCTTTGTGAAACGCGCTCCCAAGCCAAGGCAGGAATTGTGGGAAAAACTTGGTGTTGCCCCCAGGGGTATAGATAGGGAGGTCGTGGAGATGATGCATCGAACCCACATGGGTGTGGATCAGCACTATGAGCACATACTCCAACAGGCAGCCCGTTGTGCCCTGGCAGATGGATGGGGTGCCTCCATGATAGCCACCGAGTTGTCGGATATCATGTTCGGCACTCCAGTGCCCATAAGGAGCAGGGTAAATATAGGGGTACTCAAGAAGGAAGAGGTCAATGTGACTGTTCATGGTCATGAACCTGTTCTGGCAGAGGCTCTGGCCATGGCTGCAAACGACCCTGATATAGTCAGCGAGTGTAGGAAAGTGGGGGCCAAAGGTGTGAACCTGGCTGGCGTATGTTGTACTGGTAACGAGATCCTCATGAGGAGGGGTTTGCCCATAGCTGGCAGCTTTGTTCAACAGGAGGTAGTACTGGCAACGGGCGCTGTCGAGGCCATGGTGGTAGACGTCCAATGTATCATGCAAGGGGTATCACCAGTATCGAGCAACTACCACACTGCTCTTTTTACTACCTCGGACAAGGCGAAGATCACAGGGGCCACGCATATCCCATTCGAAGAGCATAATGCAATGGATGTGGCCAAGGACATTCTGAGAAGGGCCATAGCCAAATTCCCAGAAAGGGGAAAGCACTTCATCCCTGCCCATGAGATGGACGTGGTAGCAGGCTTCAGTCACGAGACCATAAATTACATCCTTGGTGGACGCTTCAGGGCTTCTTATAAGCCTCTGAATGACAATATAGTCAACGGTAGGATCAGGGGAGTAGCCGCCATAGTCGGATGCGATAACTATAGGGTCATGGACGAGGTCCATGTGGAGCTTGCCAAGGAGCTTATTGCAAACAATGTCTTGGTCTTGGTGACAGGATGTGCTGCAACTGGTATGGGGAGATCGGGGCTTCTTTCTCCAGAGGCCATGGACATGGCTGGAGACGGCCTGAGAGAGGTGCTCGAGGCAGTGGGATGTCCGCCAGTACTGCACATGGGCTCCTGTGTGGACAACAGCAGACTTCTCATAGCTACTACCGAGATGGTCCATACGGGTGGCTTGGGACATGACATCTATGAGCTTCCAGTTGTTGGTTGTGCACCCCAGTGGATGAGCGAAAAGGCCGTATCCATTGGACAATATTTCGTGTCGAGCGGGACCTACGTCGTATTTGGTCCGAGTTTCCCAACCACAGGTTCCAAGGTGGTTACGGATTTCTGCTTCAAAGAGATGGGAGAACTGTATGGCGGGTCCTGGGATGTTGCCCAAGGGGCAAATGAATTTGCCAACAAGATGATTGACAAGATCGATGAGAAGAGGAAGGCCTTGGGATTGGACAAGAAAAAGGAGCGTGTCTTGTTCGACATGGCCATGAGACGGGAACTGGGTTCGGGTATCCCTGGTATGGGATGTTCCCCAGGGGGACACTGATCCTGTGTGGCCTGATGTTTTTTTGTTCGATTACAGGGAATTAGAACTGGTGTCCATGTGTGGACACCTAATATCAACAATGCGGAGTGGCAAGAATGGCTAAGAGCGGTTCAATAATGGTCCTCGGTGGTGGTGTGGCTGGAGTGCAGGCCGCACTGGACCTTGCCGATCTGGGCTACTATGTCTACCTGGTGGAAAAAAAGGCGTCCATCGGTGGAGTCATGGCCCAGCTTGACAAGACCTTTCCAACCAATGACTGTTCGTTGTGAATCCTGGCGCCAAAGCTGGTAGAGGCCGGTCGGTCTCCAAACATAGAAATCCTCACAAACGCCAGGTTGGAAGGGCTGGAGGGTAAGCCCGGACAGTTTACTGCAAAGGTATTTCAGGAGCCTCGCTATATAAACGAGGACCTGTGTACGGCTTGCGGGATGTGTACCATGTATTGTCCACGGCCTGTGGTAGATACCTACAACGAGCGCTTGGAGATAACCCGTGCGCCCCATATAGACTATGCCCAGGCAATCCCATCCAGTTATTATATAGATGCAAAGGCCTGTCTCAGGGTCAATTTCGAGACATGTAATCTGTGTGCACAGACTTGTACTGCGGGTGCTATCGATTTCAGCCAGAAACCGAAGAGATTGGAGCTCGAGGTGGGGGCTGTAGTCTTAACCCCTGGCTTTGGCAGGGTGGATGCTGCAGTCCTTGAAAAATATGGCTATGGCAAATATCCAGACGTGGTTACAGCCTTTGAATTCGAACGTCTCACCTGCGCCTCTGGTCCCACTGAAGGGCATATCGTCAGGCCATCGGACAACAAGACGCCGAAAAAGATTGCATTCTTGCAATGCATAGGATCCAGGGATGAGACTTGTGGCAATGGATATTGTTCCTCTGTGTGTTGTATGTATGCCATAAAGGAGGCCTCTGTCGCCAAGGAACACGAACCCGATCTGGATGTGTCCATATTCTTCATGGATGTAAGGACCATGGGCAAGGGCTTTGACGAGGCGAGGAGGCGAGCCCAGGAAAAATACGGTATAAACGTCATACGTGCCAGGGTCCCAAGGGTGGATCAGGTGGATGGACGCCTTGCCCTGACATGGACCAGCGATGACGGCAATCACCATTCCGGTATATTCGACATGGTGGTCCTTTCCGTGGGCCTTGAATCGCCCGAAGACGCACAGATCCTATCAGAGATAGCTGATATAGAGCTCAATCACTATAATTTCTGTAGTACCCGGGTGGATGCCCCCCTTTCCACCAGTAGGGATGGGGTCTTCGTGGCAGGGGCATTTCAGGGGCCAAAAGACATACCCGAAAGCGTGACCCAAGCCTCTGGAGTGGCAGCTATTGCCTCAGAACTCTTGGCAGAGGCGAGAAATTCCAAGACCGTCAGCATAACCTATCCGGAAGAGAACAAGGCCCTTGAAGAGCAGGAGCCCAGGATAGGCATCTTTGTGTGTCACTGTGGTGTGAATATTGCCGGCGTAGTGGATGTCAAGGCAGTCAGAGACTATGCGGCTTCACTTCCAGGGGTGGTCCTTTATGAGGATCCACTCTATTCCTGTTCTCAGGATGCTCTCAAAAGCATTGCTGAAAAGATCAAGAAAAACAATCTGAATAGAGTGGTTATTGCTGCATGTTCTCCCAGGACCCATGAACCACTTTTCCAGGAGACCCTTCGTTCTGTTGGGCTGAATCCAGCTTTGGTGGAAATGGCCAATATCAGGGATCAATGTGCATGGGTTCACGCCCAGGAACCGGATGCAGCTACGGAAAAGGCAAAGGACCTTGTCCGCATGGCAGCTGCAAAAGCCCGTCTTCTCACACCCCTGGAGCAACCCACAGTAGATGTCACCCCTGGAGCCCTTGTGCTTGGCGGTGGTGCCGCTGGCATGTCTGCTGCTTTGTCCATAGCAGAGCAGGGATACAACGTGGTGCTCGTGGAGAAATCGAGCCAGCTCGGAGGCAATCTGCGGCGTCTTACCTGGACCTTGGACGGAGAAAACGCAAAGGCGGTCCTGAAAGAGCTGATCTCCCGGGTAGATGCCCATCCAGGCATAGAGGTGATAACAGATTCTACTGTAGAGTCCATATCGGGTTACGTGGGCAATTTTACCAGTACCATAGCCACAGGGAAAAAGACCAGGCTCGTAAATCACGGTGTAACCGTGATTGCCACGGGTGCAAGGGAGTACAAGCCGAAATCCTACGGATATGGAGAAAGCCCCAGGATTGTAACCCAGCTCGAACTCGAGGAAAAGCTGGCCCGTGGGAAGAGCTTTTTGAAAAATGCCCGCAACATCGTAATGATCCAGTGTGTCGGCTCCCGCGGCGATGATATGAGCCATTGCAGCCGGCTGTGTTGTACCCAGGCAGTGAAAAATGCCTTGAAGCTCAAGGAATTGAAGCCGGACTGCAATATATATATCTTCTACAGGGACATGAGGACCTATGGCTTCTATGAAGATGCCTACAGGGAGGCCAGGAGAAAGGGCATCGTCTTTCTTAGATACAGCCCAGACAAGAGGCCTGAAGTCGTCAAACAATCCAGGGGGATAAAGGTGAGGGCCTTTGACAGGTTGCTCGGGGAGGATATAGAGATCCCTGCAAACTTAGTGGTATTGTCAGCTGGGATTGCTCCAGGAGACAATCAAGAGCTGTCAAAGATCCTGAAGGCCCCCCTTACTTCTGACGGCTTCTTCCTGGAAGCACATGCCAAGCTGAGGCCAGTTGAGATAGCTGTGGACGGGGTTTATCTCTGTGGTCTTGCCCACGGCCCAAAGAGCCTTGAGGAGTCAGTGGCTCAGGCCAAGGCAGCTGCCGCCAAGGCGACCATACCCTTGGCCAAGGGCAAGGTAGCTGTGGCCCCAATAGTTTCTCGGGTTGACCAGGATGCATGTATTGGATGTGGTATATGTGAAAGTCTTTGTCCATTCAATGCCATCAGGCTCTCCAAGGTGGGCAAGAGGAAGAAGGCCCAGACCATTACTGCCTCTTGCAAGGGCTGTGGTATATGTGCATCCCACTGCCCCACATTGGCCATTAGCATGGGAGGCTTTACGGACGAGGCCATTATGGCCCAGATTCATGCTTTTTCTGGTCAGGAATGTAGTGAGGGTTAGGGCAGCATGGCAAAGGAAAACGCAGTCGAAAAGGAGAAAGAAATGACCCAAGAGGGTTTTGATCCCAAGATACTGGGCTTTTTTTGCCACTGGTGTTGCTATGCAGCAGCGGATTCGGCAGGGGTTTCCAGGTATCAATACCCGCCCAACGTCAGGGTTATAAGGGTGATGTGTACAGGTCGCATAGATGCGAGATTCGTTGTTGAGGCCTTCCGATGCGGTGCTGACGGGGTTTTTACTGGTGGCTGACACCTTGGTGAATGTCATTACCAGTCTGGTAATTACGAGGCAATGATAGTGACCGAGGCGAGTAGACAGCTATTGGAGGATTGTGGAGTCGATTCCGACAGGCTGTCTCTCGAATGGGCTTCTGCCGCAGAGGCACCGAGATTCGTGGAGCTAATAACTGGTTATGTCTCCAAGATCAGAGACAAGGGGCCTCTGGGTTCCAGCGATGGTGAAGTATCGAGAGATACAATCAAGCGCAGGCTTGCCGCGGCAGTCAAGGCAGCAGGGGCAAGAAAGCCCCGGACACTGCTGGGAAATCTGGCCAAAAAGCTGTCCAAATCGGGTGATTATTCCAAGGAGGCAATTGCAAACGGGGTAAAGGCAAAAGTGCTTCCTGCCATGAGATCTGAGAGGATATCCCATGAATTGAGGATCCTTCTTTCAGAAGCTCCTTTGGATATGAAATCGCTCTGTACCCAGACCGGGGCATCAGCCGAAGAGCTTGAGAAGATAATGGCACCCCTGGTCAAAAAAGGACTTATTTCCCAGAAAAAAGGCAAGATAGCCTTGGTGGCCGGGGAATAATAATCGATTACAGGAACTAATTCATGACTGTACAGTTATCAAAATTGAATCCGGCATTTGTGGAAGAGATACTGCCTCATCAGGGCTGCGATACCCTGAATCAATGCTATGGTTGCGGCTCGTGTAGTGGTGTCTGCCCTGTGGAGAAGGTAGTGGATGAGTTCGATCCCAGAAAGATCGTACACATGGTATCCATGGGGATGGAGGAAGAACTGGTGACAGGGAACATCATATGGGCATGTTCCCAGTGTCAGAGTTGCATACCCGTATGTCCCCAGAATGTACGCTGTGCCGATGTAATAAAGGCACTTCGGGACGAGGCTATCAAGAGAAAATCCGTAGATGAACACAGGCTCGAGAGCTTGGGACAATTTGCTGTGGTAGAGGCCGGCAAGTGTGTGGCCTGCCTCACCTGTGTCAGGCTTTGTCCTTTTGGGGCCCCCCGGATCATAGAAGAAGGCTATGCTGTCATAGAGCCTGAGCTTTGTCATGCATGTGGGATATGTGTACTCGAATGTCCAGCCGAGGCAATCCGGCTTGCGCCGTCACCAGAGGCAAAGGGGGGATTAGCATGAGCAGGATCAAGGGATTTTGTTGTAATTACACCCTCAGCGTGGAACCAGAGGCACTGAAGGGTGAAGGCCTCATCCCCGAAGATGTAGATCTGGAGAGGATCCCATGCACTGGCCGATTGGAGGTTCCAGAGCTTCTCGATGCCTTTACTCAAGGGGCCTCTGCTGTATTTGTCGTGGGATGCCAGATAGATAAGTGCCATAACTTGTCCGGTAGTAGAAGGGCATCCAAGAGGGTGGCACAGGTAAAAAAGATACTCGAGGAACTGGATATGGACCCAGGCCTTGTGGAGATGTTTTTTGCTGGCAGGGGAGAGACCGAACCAGTGGTTGAGGCTGCCAGGATTATGGCATCGAGGGCCGGGGCTGGCAGTAGGCCAGAATAAGAGATTGGTCCAGCAGATTTGGGGTAATATTCAATGATAATTGCAGAAAGAAAGACACTTAAAGAGCTTCTGGAAATGGTCCAAGGCTGTAACCGCATCATGATCCTCGGTTGCAGAGGTTGTGTGGCAGTGTGTTCTGCAGGGGGAGACAAGGAGGTTAGCATTCTGGCCTCGGCCCTCAGGCTCGGCCTTTCCAGACAGGGCAAAGAGATAGAGATCCAGGAACGGACCCTTGTCAGGCAATGTGATCCAGAATACATCGATCCCTTGAACGAGGAAGCATCTGATTTTGATGCAGTATTGTCGATGGCCTGCGGCGTGGGTGTCAATTTCATTGCCGATCGCTGTGAAGACATAAACGTACTGCCTGCACTGAATACTACATTTTACGGGGCCAATTTGTCCAGTGGGGAATGGAAGGAGATGTGCGCAGGCTGCGGGGCCTGTGTACTCCATCTCACCGGTGGGCTTTGTCCTGTGGCAAGGTGTGCCAAGAGCCTTTCCAATGGGCCATGTGGTGGTTCTCAGGGTGGACGCTGTGAGATCAATCCGGATGTTCCATGCATCTGGCAGCAGATATACGATAAGCTTTCTCGACTCAACAGATCGGATGAAATGAAGAATATCATGCCAATACGCGACTGGACCCAGGCAGGCCATGGAGGCCCCCGTCGCAGAATTAGGGAGGACTTGCTGCCGTGAAAGCAGGAAGCAATCTAGAAAATGTGTTGCGCTCAGGTGCCTTTGCGGTCACAGGTGAACTGGGGCCACCAAAGAGTGGGGATCTGGAGCTGGTAAGAAAAAAGGCCAAGATATTGAAGGGCCATGTAGATGCTGTAAATATTACCGATTGTCAGACAGCCATTGTCAGGATGTCAAGTCTCACAGCAGGCTTGATTGCGCTTGCCGAAGGTCTGGAGCCGGTAATGCAGATGACCTGTAGGGACAGAAACCGTATAGGTATGCAGGCGGACATCCTCGGTGCTTCAGCCCTCGGCATCAAAAATCTCCTGTGTCTCACAGGAGACCATCAGAAATTCGGGAATCATCCCCAGGCCAAGGGCGTCTTCGACATGGACTCTATCCAGCTTCTTCAGATGGTCAAGAAGATGCGGGATGACAAGAGGTTTCAATGTGGGGAAGAGATCAAGGGTTCTGAACCCAATCTCTTTCTGGGTTGCGCTGCCAATCCCTTTGCCGATCCCTTTGAGTTCAGGCCAGTGAGATTGGCCAAAAAGGTGGAGGCGGGGGCAGATTTTGTCCAGACCCAGATCATCTATAATGTAGACAAGTTTGCCAGGTTCATGGAGATGGTCCGGGACTTAGGCGTACACGAAAAGTGTTTCATCCTGGCAGGAGTTACTCCTCCCAAGTCCCTGGGAATGGCCAGGTATATGAAAAAGTTCGTACCAGGTCTCGACGTTACCGATGAGGTCCTGGCCCGACTTTCGGATTCTTCCGACCAGAGGGAAGAGGGCATAAACATATGTGTTGATATAATTAGGCAGGTCCAGGATATCCCAGGGGTTGCCGGTGTGCATATCATGGCCATTGAATGGGAAGAGGCCGTGCCAGAGATTGTAAAAAGGGCGGGTCTTGATCAGCGGCCGGAACCCAAGGGTGTCGAGCCGGTCCTGGCCAGTTTGGACAGTATCGAAAAGGCAGTGGAAGATGCCCGTAAAGAGGTGAGGATAGAGTTTGAGGAAGAGCTTGAAAGGGCAAAGACAGAGGCCCAGGCCTCCCGTGAATTGGTGATCAAGGAAAAGGAAAAGGTGGCCTCTGAGATGTCGGATCTCAAAAAGCAGATAGAGGAGGCAAGGACTATGGCAAGCCAGAAAGAGGCCGAAGTCCAAAGACTTACTGAAGAGATAGAAAGGACCAGGAAAGAACTGGAGAAGAGGCAGGCTATATCCACGTCAGACCTTGAGGCACCAGTGAACGCTCCAGTGGCGCCACCGGCGCCTCCTGTACCCCAAGGTCCAGGTCCTGCTTTGACCGATAGGGAACAAAGGGTGTTGGAGTCCTTGAACCTCGGACTTCAGGCATTGAAAGAGGTATTGGGCCTTGATGATTCCCAGTTTGAGGCCCTCAAGAGATTTCTCGAGGCAGAATTCATGCTCCAGTTGGCACAGGTTGCTCCGCCAGTGCCAGGGCGTGGGGCACCTCCTCCTCCACCCAAGGTAGAGGTCCCAGCCCAGGAAGTGTCGACTCCTGTGGAAGAGGTGGTCAGAGCCACTCCTGAGGAACAGGAAATAGAGCAAAGGCCAGCCGTTAGGGACAAGGAGGTGGTAAACCTTGTGGCAAAGGGCAATCTTGCCCTCCACAGTGGGGATTATAATGGGGCTATAGATGCCTTTGAAAAGGCCCTTTCAATCGATGCCGGGGATGAAAAGGCCAAGAATGGTCTGGCAGAGGCCAAGGCCGCCCTCGAGAAGGAACTTTCTGGCGTAAAGGGGCCTTCTGTCAAGGCTGAGCCGGTTGAGACATCCCAAACCCTGCCCCCATGTCCTGAAGATGTGGATGAGCAGTGGTGGAAGGAAAAATGGGTCATACGCTATACTGCCAGGGGCAATGTCGCCCTCATGAAGGGTGATTACGATACTGCAATAGCAGAATTCAAAAAGGCTCTTTCAATCGATCCCCAGAACGAAAAGGCCAAGGATGGTCTAAACAGGGCGGAGAATAGACAGGGGATATACATACCGAGTATAGAAGCTGGTCCGAGGCCTGTTGAGAAAGCAAAAGAAGAGAAAGCACCAGTAACCGAAGAGCCAGGGCCTGAACCCCAGGAAAAAGAAAAGGAGAAGGTCTCTACTCCAGAACCTGAGCCTGAGGCCTCCAAAGCCAAAGAAGAGCCTGAGAAACCTGCACCAAAAGCAGAAAAACCCAGGATAGAGATATCTGCCCCTGCAGAGGAAGGTGTTTCTGATCTCTCTGTCCCCGTGTTATCCAAGGAAGAGCCCAGTCTGCCAGAAAGGGCTGGAGACATACCAGAGGAGGTGTACCTGGAGGCATGCTCAGGGGTGATCCAGAGTGTGACCCTTGGAGATGGGGACAAGGCCATCTCCGTTGGTGGAGAAACAGCACTGCCATTTTACAACTTCGAAGGGCAGATGCCCAATCCACCAAGGGTGGCCTTTGAGGTTCTGGATACAGAGCCTGAGGAGTGGCCGGAGGTCCTTACCAAATATTTCTCCGACTGTTTGAATGACCCTCCAGCTTGGGCCAAGAAGTGTGTAGACGAATACAATGCCAAGTGTATCTGTCTCTCGCTCATCAGTACTGATCCAAACGGGGCGGATGCCTCTCCTGCGGAAGCGGCTGAAGTGGCACAAAAAGTGGTGGAGGCCGTTGATGTGCCAATTATATTCTGGGGTTGTGGGAATGCAGAAAAGGATACCGAGACCTTGCGAGAGATCACAGGCAGGATAGGAGAGAGAAAGGTATGCCTGGGGCCTTTGACGGATGCCAATTATAGGACCCTCGGGGCGACTGCAATGGCCTTTCAATATCCTGTTGTCGCATCCACCCCCATTGATGTCAACCTGGCCAAGCAGTTGAATATTCTCCTTGAAAACCTGGGTGTGCATCTGGATCAGATCCTCATGGATCCATCCATTGGTGCTGTCGGATATGGTCTGGAATACACCTATTCGGTCATGGAGAGGATAAGGCTTGCAGCACTGACACAGCAGGACGACAAGCTGTCTTGTCCTTTCATATGTAACCTTGGTAGAGAGGTATGGAAGGCCAAGGAGACCAGACTGCCAAGTGACGGTATGCTCGGTGATCAGGAGCGGCGGGGTGTGCTCATGGAGGCAATTACAGCCTCCACTCTTCTTCTCGCCGGTGGAGAGCTCATGGTGATGAGACATCCCAAGTCGGTTGCATTGACTGAGGCCCTCGTGGAAGGTCTCTTGTAGAGCTATGCCATAGGAACTGACGGAATAAGGTTCAGGAGAGGTTCCTGAAGAGAATTTCAAAGAGAAACTTAGAGAGGAAAGAATATGTCCAAGATAATCTGTTCTGCAGCGATCCGAGGCGCACACAAGATAGTGGATATGGCCGAGGAAAAATTTGAGGATGCCCTGAAGAAGTATGGTCCTGAACAGGAAGTGGCATTTCCCAATACAGCCTATTATCTACCTATTATCTACAGTATGCTGGGTGCGCCTGTGAAACAGCTGGGGGATATGAAGGATATCTTCCAAGAGTGCAGAAAGCTTCTCCCTCCCCCGGTAAGCGATCACCTTTGGCTTCCGTATCTGGCGCCAGCCCTGGATGCAGGCATGGCCACATATTTTGCAGAGGAGATGTTTGAGGCCATAAGGTATATTGAGGAACCCCAGTATTATACGAAGACCGAAGATCCCCCTTCCAGTGGTAACTATTGGCTGGGTGCTGCAGACGATATTATCTTCAGAAAGAGGGGCGTAGAATTCGTGGATGGAACGGCCCCGGGCTTTGCAGCAATACTTGGCTCCCCGGCAAAGGCCGAGGAGGCCGAGAAGATAGCCATAGAGCTTCAGGAAAAGAATCTATACATCTTCTTGCACGATCAGACCGATGGGATCTACTTCCCTGATCAGCTTCTAAAGAGGAAGGTACAGATTGGTTGGTCTACCAGGCTCGTACCCTTTGGCCCTACTTATACCTCCACTGTCTTTTCCATTGGTTTTGCTTGCCGTGTGGCCCTTGCCTTTGGAGGTATCAAACCAGGTGATTACAAGGGGAATCTGATATACAACAAGGATCGCACCTTTGCCTTTGTCATAGCCTTTGGTCCCGTGTCCGACGAATGGTATGCCAATGCTGCCGGGGCCATCAACTGGGGTTTCCCTACAATTTCGGACTGGGATATCCCCGAGGTCCTGCCAACTGGTATATGTACGTACGAACACGTGGTGAGCAATGTCCCCCATGACGAGATAGTCCAGAAGGCCATCGAGGTAAGGGGACTCAAGGTCAGCGTTACCAAGATCGATATCCCGGTGTCCTATGGGCCGGCATTCGAAGGTGAGCGGATCAGGAAAGACGATCTTTACCTGGAGTGCGGTGGCGGCAGGACCCTTGGTGTCGAGGTCCTCGTATCCAAGGATATGGACGAGGTAGAAGACGGCAAGGTCATCGTGGAAGGTCCAGAGATGACAGAGGTGGAAGAGGGGGCCAAGCTTCCCTTGGCCATCTTGGTCGAAGTGGCGGGCAGACAGATGCAGCCGGATTTCGAGCCCATACTCGAACGCCAGTTTCATCATCTCATAAACTATGCCCAGGGCATTATGCATATTGGCCAAAGAAATATCATGTGGCTCAGGGTGGGAAAGGCTGCAATAGAAAAGGGCTTCAAATTCGAACATATCGGCAGGATCTTGCATGGAAAGCTTCATCAGGATTTTGGGGCCATCGTGGACAAGGTACAGGTCAAGATCTACACCATTGAGGACAAGGTCAAGGAGGTGCTGGAGCTGGCCAAAGAGGTCTATGCCGAAAGGGATAGGCGTCTCGGTTCTATGACGGACGAGAGCGAAGATATCTTTTACTCTTGTACTTTGTGCCAGTCCTTTGCCCCGAGCCATGTCTGCGTGATAACTCCAGAGCGTATCGGCATGTGTGGGGCCTACAACTGGTTGGACGGGAAGGCATCTTACGAGATCAATCCTACTGGCCCTAACCAGCCAATCGAAAAGGGCAAGTGCATCGATCCCAAGCTCGGACAGTGGGAAGGGATCAATGAATTTGTCAAGAAGGCCTCCAGGGGCAAGGTGGAAAGGGTAAGTGCCTATTCTCTCATGATCGATCCCATGACTGCCTGTGGATGTTTCGAGTGTATTGCCACGATGCTTCCCATGTGTAATGGCATAATGATCGTCAACAGGGATTATATGGGCATGACTCCGAGCGGCATGAAGTTTACCACCCTTGCAGGCATGGTTGGTGGTGGTCAGGTTACTCCAGGATTTCTTGGTGTATCCAAGCACTACATTTGTTCCAGGAAATTCATGCAGGCTGAAGGTGGTCTGAAAAGGGTGGTCTGGATGCCCAAGATGCTCAAAGAGGAACTCCGGGAGCGTCTGGAAGAGAGGGCCAAGGAGGAGGGAATACCTGAGCTTCTGGACTTGATAGCAGATGAAGAAGTGGGTGTTTCCGAGGATGAGGTGTTGAAATTCTTGCAGGAGAAGGGTCATCCTGCACTTTCTATGGAAAGCGTAGTTTAAGAGGAGCTAAGGATCATGGCGCTTACTGGAATAGAGATCCTGAAAATGCTCCCCAAGAAAAATTGTGGGGAGTGTGGTGTACCTACCTGTTTGGCCTTTGCAATGAAGGTTGCTGCAGGTCAGGCAGAGATAGGTGCTTGTCCCTATGTTTCAGAGGATGTGAAGGAAAAGGTCAGTGAGGCCAGTGCGCCTCCCATTAGGACCATCACCTTGGGAAGCGGGGATGACAAGTTTGTCTTTGGTGGTGAGACTTGTCTCTACAGGCATGAGAAGAGATTCGAGCATCCTACCGGCATTGCTGTAATGCTGTCTGCCGATATGGATCCGTCGGAAATAGATGGGAGATTGGACCGTTTCTTGGCCCTTCGCTATGATAGGGTAGGGGTTGAGCTTAAGGCTGACATGTTTGCTATCAAGGATGTTGGTGATTCCCAGGCCTTTGTTGGCTTGGTCGAAAAGGTCCGCTCAAAATGTCCTGATGCCAGCATCATTCTCATGAGCGAAGATCCACAGGTCATCAAGGCTGGTGCAGAGACCTGCGGTAAACACGTTCCCCTGCTATTTGCAGCAACCGCCTCCAATGCAGAGGCCATGGCCGAGGTCGCCAAGGAGACCGGCTGCCCCATTGTGGTAAAAGGGGAAAATATCGGAGAGACGGCAAAGATATCTGAAAAACTCCAGGCTGACGGCCTCAAGGATTTGGTCCTGGATACCGGTGCCCGCACCATGAAGAGTGTGTACGAGGACCAGATAGTGTGCAGAAGGGCATCTGTGAAACACAAGTACAAGCCCTTGGGCTTTCCAACCATAACCTTTCCATGTGAGATGACAGATGATCCCTTCATGGAGACGGTCATCTCTTCCATACTCATAGCCAAGTATGCGGGTATCATAGTGCTTTCTGACCTGCAGGGTGATCTGTTGTTCCCCTTGCTACTTGAACGGCTCAACATCTTTACAGATCCTCAACGCCCCATGGTGGTACAGGAGGATATCTATCCTATCAACGGCCCTGATGAGAATTCTCCAGTGCTCATAACCTGTAATTTCTCTTTGACCTATTTTATCGTCTCTGGTGAGATAGAAGGCAGCAAGGTGCCATCTTGGCTCCTCATTAAAGATACCGAGGGGCTTTCCGTATTGACGGCTTGGGCGGCAGGAAAATTCAGTGCAGATCTCATCGCCCAGTTCGTGAAGAAGAGCGGCATAGAAGAAAAGGTGAGACACAGAAGTCTTATAATCCCTGGTTATCTTGCATCCATCAAGGGTGAGTTGGAGGAGGAACTGCCAGATTGGAAGATACAGATAGGCCCAAGAGAGGCAAGTCATCTCCCTCCATTCCTCAAAAGTTGGAAACCGGAAGATTAGGCTGCTCTAAGGGTCAAAAAATCAAGTGAGGAAATTGCTATGTATGTCCAATGTATAGCTGAAAGTATAAATATTATGGGAACCCGTACTGGGAATGCCATGAGATCCAGAGACCCTGGGCCCATCGTGGAGATGGCCCATGAAGAGGTGGCAGATGGTGGTGACTTCCTGGACCTTAACATAGGCCCTGCAAGGAAGGACGGGCCTGAACTCATGCCCTGGATCGTCAATGTGGTAGAGGAGGTCACAGATTGTCCCCTGTCGCTGGATACCACGAACGCCGATGCATTGATAGCAGGGATGAAGGCGGCAAAACACCCTGAACATCACATCATGAACTCCATCTCCTTGCAACCAGAAAGGATGAAAAAGCTCATCCCCGTAGCCGCGGAATCTGGTTGTTTTGTCGTTGGCCTCTTGTGGGGGGTTGATGGCATGCCCCGGGATTCCAACGAAAGGGCTGCCATGACCATAGACCTCCTCATGGCCATGAACGAGGCCGGGATCCCGAATGAAAAGATCCTGGTCGATCCCATAGCTACACCTATAACCTTGGGGTCCGATCAGGTCATGAGCGGATTGGAATTCATGGCGATGCTGCCAGATATTGCCCCAGGGGCAAAGAGCACAGTGGGGCTTTCGAATGTGTCGAATGGTGTGGATTCCAAGTTACGGCCTTATTTGAACAGGGCATTTCTGGCCATGTTGATGAAATATGGCCTCTGGTCTGCTATTGTCGATACCTATGACCATGAGCTGATAGAGCTCGCACATGGGCAGCGTCCCGAGCTAATCAAATTGGTGCATGATATCATGGATGACAACGATCCAGATCCATCAGGCCTTTCAGACAAGGAATTGGAATATTACAAGACCACCAGGGTGCTCATGGGCAAGACGATTTTTTCCGAATCCTGGCTGGAGCTTTAGAGGAAGTCGAGATATTTTTTTTCGAGGTGCCATGGCTGAAACCATTCACATAACCATTGACGGCAGGGAGGTAGTGGCGGAAAAGGGCCTTACCATTCTCGAAGCAGCTTTGGCTGCTGGGATTGACATACCTACCATATGTCACATAAGGGGAGAGCAGGAGTCAACGAATCCTTGCCTCCTCTGCATGGTCGACATAGAGGGACGTGGCAGGGTTAGGGCCTGTGTCACCCAGGCAGAAGAAGGACAGGTGATAGAGGTTCACAACAGGGATCTCGATGCCTTTAGAAAGGAAAGGCTGGAGATCTTGGCAGAAAGTCACTACGGCGACTGCCGTGCACCCTGTAACCTGACATGTCCAGGGGGCATAAACGTCCAGGGATATGTGAATCTGATAGCCAAGGGTGAGTATCTGGCAGCTCTCATGCTCATCAAGGAAAAAAATCCCTTGCCTATAGCAGTCGGTAGGGTGTGCCCCAGGTTTTGTGAGACCAGATGCAGACGTATCCTATTGGATGAGCCTATTGCCATCAATCACCTCAAGAGATTCGTGGCTGATTATGCCAAAGAGGCGCGTTTCAGGGACACTGAAGTAGGCAAACCCACGGGCAAAAAGGTGGCTATCATAGGTGGTGGGCCTGCCGGCTTGTCTTGTGCCTATTTTTTGAGGAAACAGGGGCATCAGGTCACTATCTTCGAGGCCGAGGACAAGCTCGGTGGCCTGATGAGATATGGTATTCCTGGCTATAAACTCCCAAACAGGGAAGTGGACAGGGAGGTCCAGGGTATCTTGAATCTCGGGGTCCATGCCAGGCTCGGAAAGAGATGGGGGACAGACTTCACGCTCCAGGACCTCAGGGATCAGGGCTTTGATGCCATATTCATCGCCACTGGGCTGTCGAGGCAGAAACAACTCGAGATCGAAGGGGCAGAACATGCCATGTGTGGTCTCAGGTTTCTCAAGGAGGTGAACCTTGGAGGCAAGCCATCCATAGGGGAGCAGGTCTTGATCGTCGGCGGTGGAGATATTGCAGTTGACTCGGCCAGGAGTGCCAGAAGGCTTGGTGCCAAGAATGTGACGGTCATTTATCCCAGGTCCAGGGTCGAGCTTCCTGCCCACCAGCGTGATATTGAGGAGGCAGAAAAGGAAGGGGTCCAGTTCTTTCTCATGGCCACCCCTTTGAGGATCATGGAAGATGATGGAAAGATAAAGGTGGAGATGGCCCGTACCATACTGGACGAGCCAGACGAAAGGGGCATAAGGCATCCCATCCCGATGCCAGGTTCACGCCTGACCTGGACAGGTGATACTATCATCTCGGCCCTGGGACAGGAAGGTGATCCCACCTTCCAGAGCTATGGAGAGCTCGAGGCCTCTATTGCCCTTACCCCCAGGAAGACCATCAAGGCCCATCCCAGTACAATGAAGACAAGTGTGGCAGGTATATATGCAGGAGGAGATGCTGCCACTGGATCAAGGACTGTAATTCAGGCTGTGGCAGGTGGACGTAGGGCTGCCGAGTCCATCCATGAATACCTGACAAAGGAAAAACCATCCGTGTTGGAACCTCGGTTCAATTTTACAAAGGGCAAGAGGTTCGAAGACGTGGATATGCACAATTTTGAAGGCTATGATATCCAACTCAACGAAGTAATGCCTGCCAGACCCCCTGAGAGGAGAACTGGTGACTTCGGAGAGGTTCAATTGGGTTTCTCTGAGGAAATGGCCCTCAGGGAGGCGAACCGCTGCCTGCAATGTGGGTGTTTAGGGCTGTCGAAATGCACCTACCGTGAACTTTGCGTGGATTATAAAGTAAAGGCCAACAAGGCCCGTACCAGGCTCAAATATCCCCTGGACAAATCCCACCCATTCATAGTCATAGATGCCAACAAATGTATCGGTTGTACCAGGTGTGTTAGAAGTTGCCGTTATGATGCCTTCGAATTGGAGCTCAGCCTGGACGAAAAGACCAGGATGCTCACCGATGTGAGTATCAAGATCAATGAAAATTGTGTCTCCTGCGGAGCATGTGTAGACGCCTGCCCCACTGGAACCCTATCCAAGCAGGACAGTGTGGTACCCCTCCTTCCTGCCCAGCTCTCGTCTGTCAAGACAGTTTGTACCTATTGCGGGACAGGATGTAGCCTCGATGTGGTCACGATGTACGGGGCGATCCTCGAGGTGAAGGCCGATCAAGAAAATCCACCAAACTATGGTCAGCTATGCGTAAAGGGCCGTTTCGGATATACGTTCTACAGGAGTCCTGACAGGCTCTATTTGCCCCTTGTCAGGGATAGTGTTGACGAGCCCTTCAGAGAGGTGGAGTGGGACGATGCCTTGAAGGTCGTTGTGGAACGTTTTCAGAAGATCAAGGACGAATTTGGTCCGGATAGTATGGGGGTCTTGGCCTCTGCAAGATGTACCAACGAGGAGAATTACCTTCTACAAAAGCTGGCAAGGGCTGCATGGGGTACCAACAACGTTGACAATTGTGCCCGGGTCTGACACGCTCCATCTGTCAGCGGTCTGCTGGCAACACTTGGAAGCGGTGCAGCAACTACCCCATTTGAGCAGATAATCGGTGCAGATTGTATATTGATATGTGGTGCAAACACCACAGAGGCACACCCGATAATTGGGCTGAAGATCAGGGATGCTGTCGACAGGGGGGCCAGATTGATAGTCATAGACCCCAGGAAGACGGATCTCGCAGCCATTGCAGATGAACAGGAAGGGGGTATCTGGCTCAGTATCAGACCGGGCAGCAACATCCCCCTCCTCAATGCCATGCTGTATACCATTATCGAAGAGGGCTTGGTGGATCAAGGTTTCATAGATGCCCGTACGGAGGGATTTGAGGCCCTGAAGGAACACTGTCAGGATTATTCCCCTGAAAGGATGGCCCAATTGACAGATGTGTCTCCTGAGCTGATAAGAGAGGCTGCCAGGGTTTATGCCACTTCCGATGACTCCATGATTCTCTATGGCTTAGGAGTGACCGAGCACAAGGGAGGTACTGCCGGGGTCATTGCCCTTGCTAATCTTGTCATGGCTACTGGTCATGTCGGTAGGCCATTTACAGGTATTAACCCCTTGAGGGGACAAAACAATGTCCAGGGTGCCTGTGATATGGGCACCTTGCCATATATATTCCCGGGTTATCAGGCAACCGATGATCCAGAGGCCATGAAGACCTTTGCCAAGGCCTGGGGTGTGTCTGCCCTTCCTTCCACCCCGGGGCTCATGGAGCCTGAGATGTATGACCAGGCACTCAAGGGCAGGTTCAAGGCCCTCTATTGTGTGGGATATGACCCGGCGCAGACCCAATCGGATATTCAAAAGGTTCGACGGGCGTTAGAGGCCATGGATTTTGTAGTGGTACAAGACATGTTTCTCACAGAGACTGCAAAATTGGCCCATGTAGTCTTGCCTTCTGCCTGTTTTTTCGAAAAGGAAGGGACCTTCACCAGCGGTGAAAGAAGGGTCAGGAAGGTCAACAAGGTCATCAATCCCAAAGGGCGTCTGAAGGCCGATTGGGAGATCATTTGCCTCATCTCCCAGGCAATGGGTTATCCCATGATATATACCAGCCCTGAGCAGATAATGACAGAAATAACCAGATTGACCCCATCTTACAGGGGGATATCCTACAAGGATATCGGAAATCGAGGACAGATATGGCCTTGTCCCTCGAAAGGACATCCAGGCACACCATTGCTCCATACTGAGAAATTCCCAAGGGGCAAGGCAACTTTTGTCCCTGTTTCCTACATAGTGCCTGAAGAAGAGGCAGATAAGGACTTTCCCTTGGTGCTTGTCACAGGTAGGAGATTGGAACATTATAACAACGGATCCATGACCCGGCGCTGTGAAGGATTCGATATCATAGCCGAAAACGAGCTTCTCGAGATCAATCCAGGAGACGCATCTACCCTGGGCATAGTCCATGGACAGATTGTCAAGGTGGAGTCAAGAAGGGGGAGCATCAAGGCCAGGGTCAAGGTTACAGACAGGAGCAAGCCTGGTACGGTATTCATGACATTTCATTTCCAGGACAATCTTACCAACCTGCTTACAAGCCCTGGTATGGATAACAAGACACTTACACCTGAATACAAGGTATGTGCTGTTCGTATCAGGCCTAAATAGTTCTTGTGTAGATCCCATTGTGCCTTCTGAGATTTGGAAGTGATGGCCTGGGTAGAATCTATCACTTCATATAATCTTCAATCTGTAGTATCTTAGAATTCTATTTGCTTTACCCTGGCGCAGTTTTCACGTGCCAGGGAATCCATGTCGGGGAAATTTTCAATGACGCAGTATATCAAGGGCACTACGGTTATTGCCGTCAGGCATATGGGCAAAGTGGTCATAGCCGGTGACGGTCAGGTAACCCTGGGCCATACGGTGGTGAAACAGAAGGCAAAAAAGGTCAGGAGACTCTTTAATGGCAAGGTGATTTCAGGTTTTGCAGGGGCTACGGCAGACGCATTTACCTTGTTCGAGCGGCTGGATAGCAAGATAGAGACCTATGGTGGCAATCTCCTCCGGGCCGCGGTTGAACTTGCCAAGGATTGGAGAACTGACAAGTTGTTGAGGCGTCTTGAGGCAATGCTTATTGCAGCAGACGGCAACCATACCCTCCTTATCTCTGGTTCTGGCGACGTAATCGAGCCAGATGACGGCATTATTGCAATTGGTTCAGGGGGACCATATGCCTTGTCTGCTGCCAGGGCGTTGGTAGCCCATAGTGATTTGTCTGCCAAGGAGATAGCAAGGAGTGCACTTGAGATAGCAGCCGATATATGCATCTACACAAATCATTCTTTTGTTTACGAAAGCTTGGAGGATAAGGCGAAATGAAGGCTTTGACTTCCGGGGATTTTCAGCCTCTTACTCCGAGGCAGATTGTCTCTGAACTCGACAAATATATTATAGGCCAGGACAAGGCCAAGCGCTCGGTTGCCATAGCGCTCAGGAACCGATGGCGTAGGCAGCAGGTCCCAGAAGATCTAAGGGACGAGATAGCGCCCAAAAATATTATCATGATTGGCCCAACTGGTGTTGGAAAGACAGAGATCGCCAGAAGACTTGCAAGGCTGGCCAAGTCACCTTTTTTGAAGATAGAGGCCAGTAAATTCACAGAAGTTGGATACGTGGGGCGGGACGTGGAATCCATGATACGGGATCTGACACACCTGGCAGTGGATATGGTAAAGGCAGAAGAGAAGCAAAAAGTAGAAGAGAAGGCCAGGTTCCAGGCAGAAGAGAGGCTTCTGGATCTCTTGATCCCTCCAAGGCCTGTGGGGGCAGTGGGAGAGGGGGCAGACTCCAGTGAGACCAGGGAGCGCTTCAGGCAGATGTTGAGGGATGGAAAGCTGGAAGATCGGTTCGTAGAGCTTGAAATATCCCAGAAACCTGCTGCTCCCATGGTGGAGATATTTGCAGCAGCTGGCATGGAGGAGATGCAGTCGAATCTCCAGGACATGCTGTCAAACGTGTTTCCGAGAAAGAAAAAGAGGAGGAGAGTCACTGTAAAAGAGGCCAGGAAGATATTGGAGCAGGAGGCGGCTGGCCGTCTTATCGATATGGACAAGGTGGTTGAAAAGGCAGTCGCCAGGGTGGAGCAGTCAGGCATAATCTTCCTGGACGAGATCGACAAGATAGCAGCGGGTTCAGGAGTGGGAAAGGGTGGACCTGATGTCTCTCGCGAGGGTGTCCAGAGGGATCTTTTGCCCATTGTCGAAGGTACCAGTGTCCACACGAAATATGGTATAGTCAGGACAGATCACATCCTTTTCATGGCAAGCGGCGCCTTTCACGTGGCAAAACCTTCGGATCTTTTGCCAGAACTCCAAGGTAGGTTCCCTATCAGGGTAGAGCTGGATTCCCTTACCCAGGAAGATTTCGCCAGGATACTCACAGAGCCCGAAAATGCCTTGGTCACTCAGTACAAGGCCTTGATGGCCACGGAGAACATAGAGCTGGTCTTTGAAAAGGATGCCATAGACGAAATAGCAAGAATCGCCTTTGAGGTAAACTCCAGGACGGAAAACATAGGGGCCAGGAGGCTTCACACGGTGATGGAGCGCCTTCTCGAGGAGATCTCCTTCGAGGCACCGGACGTGGCACCCCAGACCATCAATATCACTGCTGGTTATGTCCAGGAAAAACTGGCCGATATCCTGGATGACCAGGATCTGAGCAGATTTATCCTGTAGGAGTTTATAAATGTCGTCGACTTCCACAGCTCAAGTGCTTATCGAGGCACTGCCATATATCAGAAGGTTTTCTGGCAAGACTATTGTCATCAAGTATGGTGGCCATGCCATGGTGGACAACAACTTGAAGGAACAGTTTGCACTGGATATCATTCTGATGAAATATGTTGGGATAAATCCAGTCATTGTTCACGGAGGCGGTCCACAGATAAGTAGGATAATGGCCAGGATGGGGATAGAATCCACCTTTGTCGAGGGGCAGAGGGTAACGGACGAAGAGACCATGAGTGTAGTCGAAATGGTCTTGGTCGGTACAGTCAACAAGGAGATAGTCGGTCTCATTAACCGCCTCGGTGGCCGTGCTGTGGGCCTTTCTGGCAGAGATGGAGACCTTATCCAGGCCAAGCGCATGAAGATCTATAAATATAGTGGTGATGCCAGGCCGCCAGAGATCATAGATATAGGCCGTGTGGGAAAGGTTGCTGACGTGAATCCTGGTGTCCTGACCGCCCTGGAATCAGAGGGTTTTGTGCCAGTGATTGCCCCTGTTGGTGTAGGGCCTGAGGGGCAGGCCTACAATATCAATGCAGACCTGGTGGCCGGGGCGATTGCAGGAAGGCTTAGGGCAGAGAAGTTGATCCTCCTGACAGACGTCCCTGGTGTACTGGGGCCAGGTGGCGAAAAGTCCGAACAAAGACTCATACATTCCATGAGTTTTCAGGAGGTGGAAAAGGCCATCTCCGAAGGGATAGTCTCCGGGGGTATGATACCAAAGCTCAAGGCATGTCTGAAGGCACTGAAAAAGGGGAGTCGTAAAGCACACATCATTGATGGTAGAAGAGAGCATGCCATATTGTTGGAGCTTTTCACCGATGCTGGCGTGGGTACCGAGATAGTCAAGTAAGATGGATCTATTGCCTCTTGCCCTTTTGATGGCCGTCCCATATATCTTTTAGGATAGAGTCTATCTCCTTGGCACCATTTCGATAGAGAGGAACCATCCCATAACGGGATAGCATCGCCTGGCCTTTTCCCTCCAGGGCCTTTTGGATGAATAGCCTTTTCCAGAGGGAAGGCCTGTGGCCTTCAGGCAGTTTCACAAATACGAAGATTGTCCTGGTCAGTGGATAGGTACCCGAAAGGATATTTTTATCAGTTGGCAGGAAATAGTCGGATTCCTCTTTTGCTGCCAGAGGAAGGGCCTTGGTCTTCTTGAGGTCTTTGCTTAGACAGGCAAAACCTATTCCCCTTTTGTCATTGGATACTCTGGCTATGACATCACTGGTATCTATCTGCCTGGCACATCCCTTTTTGATGCTGCCTTCGCAGAGAACCATCTGCTGGAAAAGTCTGTAGGTAAGACTCTGCCTGGTGAGTCCATAGAGGTGGATAGGTTGTTCGAGCCAAGCACCAGAAAGTCCGACTTGCCCCCACCTGATGATATTGAAGGGATATCCGCATCTTCTGTCAGAGGAGAATATTGCATCGGCTTGGAAGAGGGTGAGTCCTTTTAATGGATTGGCAGTGTGGACGAGCAAGACTATGCCTGTCTTGCCCAGGGCGATGGATAGGATGTCTTGGCCTGTGGGGCTTTTCAGGATCTCCATCTTCTTTTCTGATTTTTTTTCAGGAAATGGATTCAGGCCAATTGCCAGGTCTGCCTGCCCTCTTTCAAAGTTGGTAAATACCTCCATTGCCTCAGAAGATAGCAACAAGAGCCTTGGCTGGTTTGGTTCCTCCTCCACCATATTACACAACCATCTGGCATAACCCTCCAAAAAAAACGGTGTCAATACAGTGAAATTTCCTGCATCAGCCCTTTGTTGAGCTGAATTGATATCTTCCCCTGGAGTATTTTGGGCCATGGAAAGAAACATGGGCCAAAGAAGTGCCAGGAGTATCAGGATAGGGAAGATCCTTTTCTTCATTGCTTGTATCCTCTCAGATAATTCTATTTGATTTCCAGACGTCCTTCTTGGAAGATGTTGCCAGATAGTTCCTTCAGGGCATCTTGGTCAAGGATCTCGATCTTTGGGCCTTGAACAGAGATGATCTTTTCTGCTTGCATCTTGGCGAAGATCCTTGAAAGTGTTTCAGGGATGGTGCCCAGAAGACTTGCCAATTGGGTCTTGGGCATATCGAGGGTTACCGATGTGCTATTATCCTGCCTGTTCATCAATATGAGAAGATAGGTGGCCAGCCGTCCGGGGACCTCTTTCAGGGAGAGATCACCAATCATCCTGGCAAAATTCATCAGCCTTTTGGACAAGATGGCAAGTAGGTTCATTGCCAAGGAGGGATCTTGATTCAAGAGCCTCACGAATGCATCTCTCGGTATGTAAAAGGTCCGAGACGGCTTCATTGCCGTTGCATTGGCAGGAAATCGTGCCTGTGCAAATACAGCAGCCTCACCAAAAGGTTCCCCCGGCCCAAAGACATGAAGTATTTGTTCCCTTCCTTCTGGAGATAGTTTAAATATCTTTATGCTACCATCGATTACAATATGGAATCCACTTGGTGGATCTCCCTCCAGAAAGACAGTCTGTCTTGGTTTGAATTTTTTTATCGAGCCTATGGAGGCAATGTCAAGCAGGGCCTTTTCTGGCAGCCCCTTGAAGAGGAAGCATCTTTGTAGGAGGTCCTTTATTTGTGCCATAGCAGTCCACCAGGAGAGAAGTTTATTACCCTTTTGCTTGCCTTAAGCCATGGGCTGTCTTATAAAATAGAGGCCGGACCAAATCCAATACGAGAGGTTGACAGATTGCTCCAAATCTTTTCGCAAAAGAAAAACTCTGTGGAGCCAAGCGATCATGTAGAAAAGGGTTGCTGGATAAATCTCGTGGCTCCTACTGATGAAGAGATTAACCGGATATTGGAAGAGACTCAAGTACTGCCTGAATTTCTACGATATCCCCTCGATGTCGAAGAGACCTCCAGGGTGGAGAGTGATGAAGGCCAGATCTTGATCATTGTCAAGATCCCCTTCCCGCAGCATAGCGGCGAGATGGTTAGATTTGAGACAATACCTCTTGGGATAATCCTCCTCGAGGATGCGATAATCACCGTCTGTCCAGTGGAGACGGAGGTCTTGGCCAAGGTTATAGAATCTGCCAGGAAACAGCGCATCTTTGTGAGCAGGGTCAGGTTCATCTTCAATATCTTTCTTCGGGTGGCTAGCGATTATCTGAGGCATCTCAGGCTGATAGACAGGTTGATGGAGGAATATGAGACCGAGCTACAACAATCCATGAGAAATAGGGAACTCGTCAAGCTCCTCAACCTTGAAAAGAGCCTTGTCTATTTCAACACGAGCCTGAAGGCAAACGACATGGTCATGGTAAGGTTGGGAAGCGGGAGATTCGTACCTATAAACGAAGACGACGAGGATATCCTGGAGGATGCCCAGATAGAGAATCAGCAGGCTATAGAGATGGCCAAGATCTATAGTGACATCCTTGCTGGCATGATGGATGCCTATGCCTCTGTGATCTCCAATAACCTCAACATCGTCATGAAGTTTTTGACTGCTGTCACCATCGTTCTAATGCTCCCCAACCTGGTGGCCAGCATATACGGGATGAATATCGAACTTCCCTTCCAGCACAATCCCCACGCCTTTTTCATCACCATGGGTTTTTCGTTTCTTATCTCCCTGATAGTAGTTTACATATTTGTAAAAAAGAAGATGTTTTAGGAGTCTTGGGTGGCAGATGCCTGACAATGTCTTTGGCCAAAAAAAGGACCCGGAAAAAGAGGCCTGGATCGCCAATTTTTTTACTGAAAACCACCTGGCATATGAGGCCTTTCCCAATGAGGTCGCCTCTCCAGAACAGTTGAAATTCATCGTCTACACAGAAGATGAGCCTTTTTACTATCCATGTTCCGACAAGATATTCAGCTCTATAATAAACAAAGAAAACAGTGATTATCTAATCCTTCAATACATGAAGGTCTGGGAGAAGATCGAGCCCCTGGTACGAAACCTGATCGAAGACGATTTCAAGAAGAGATTCCTCTTGACCCTTCTCAAGATCAAATTCCGCCATGAGACTGCATCCCTTGTGATGATGCCTTCCAGGGTAGAAAAGAGGTTGCTCCAGATCTTCGTAAGGGTGAGTGAGATAGACAGGCCCCTGTCACACGAAAAGGAAAAGGCCAACAAGAAGATACACAATCTCCTGACTTCAAAAGAGTTCAAGGATGCCTTGAATGAGAGGGTTGGCCTCGCTATAGATGCAAATACACCCCTTGACGAGATCAACCTGGAGATAAACGTACTCAAGCTGAAGAGGCTCATGAGCCTGTCCAGCAACATTGACAATCTCATGGCAATGGAGGCGCCTACGAAAGAAGAGATAAGCAGGCTTATGTCCAGACAGATCGAAGGGCCTGGATGGGAACAATTTCTCGGCTTGTTGAACGAATGGCAAGGTCATGACACATGGCATTATCTTTTGTGGCAAGGGCCTTCTGCCGGCTCCATTCTTCTGGATCTCGAGATCATCAAGATCCTCCTCCACTTCAGGGTCAAGGTCATCATCTCTGTGAAGCAGGCATTCTATCACCATGAGATCACCATGGCAGATGTAATAGATGATCCCTATCTGGCTGAACATCTGCGTGAGGCAGACATTATCGCCAGGAGAGACATCTCAAAGAATGAACTCATAGAGAAACTCAAGAGTGACAAGACGGTATTTGTCATATCTGATGGTACACAGGAAAAATTCAATCCCCTTCTGGCCTCAGTGACCTTTGCCAGGGCATTCAAGGAGTGTGATGCCGTGGTGGTGAGATCAGCTCACGATGCCTATTGTATAGAGAGATCCCATTTCAGCTTCACCAGAGACATGATCTTTAGGACTACTAAGGGGCCCAAGGACAGGCTCGTCCTCAAGATAAAGCCACATCATCCCAATGTGATTCGTTTTTCAGAAAAGGATCTAAGGGCAAAGGCAGAGAGTCTCATCTATCATCTCCAGGTGGAAAAGAGCCGGGGCAAGACCATAATGTTCTATAGCGCCATAGTAGGCAGCATCCCCAACCAGCTTGAAACTGCCAAAAAGATCCTTAAAGTCTTTGTAAGCTATCTCAGGCAGAAGCAAGAAGGTGTGGTGGTGATCAACCCCGCCGAACACTTCGAGCCTGGTATGGATGCCGATGACATCATGTACATGTGGGAGATCGTTCAGAGGAGCGGGCTTATCGATATATGGCGGTTTCAGACCTATGAAGACATTGAAAAGGCCTTTGAACTCATGGGCAAGAAGGTCCCTCCAGAGTGGGTTGGGAAAGATGCAACTTACAGCACTGGTTGTACAAAGGAGATGCAGATAGCAAGACAGGTACAGAAGCAACATCCTGAGATGCAGATAATAGGCCCACCATGGGAGAAATTTCTGAGGAGAAAAGAATATGGGGTGGGTAAACTCTATGACAGGGCTTTAGGAGATGTGGCCTGATGATAAGGAAGAATCTGGATTTTGAGAACAATAGTGCCATAATCGATCTCTATGGAGAACATGGTAGAAATCTCAAGATGATAGAAAATGCCTTGGGAGTTGATATCGATGTCAGGGGCAATAAGCTCACCATCTCTGGCGACGAAGCTGGTATCGATATCGCCCATAAAACCTGTTCTCAACTCTACCAGCTCATAGAGAGGGGCTATCCTCTCCAGACCAGGGACGTGGAATTTGCCCTTGGCATCTTGAGTGAAGATCCTACGGCCAGAATAGCGGATATCTTCCTCGACAAGCTGACCATCAAGTCCGGCAAGAGGACCATAACACCCAAGAGTCTCGCACAAAAATTCTATGTGGAGGCCATTCGCAATAGCGACATAGTGTTCGGTATCGGGCCTGCTGGCACAGGCAAGACATATCTTGCCATGGCAATGGCAGTGGCTGCCCTGTTGAACGACGAGATAACTCGGATCATAATGGTACGGCCAGCTGTAGAGGCAGGGGAACGGCTGGGGTTTCTGCCTGGTGACCTCGAGGAAAAGGTCAATCCATATCTGCGGCCCCTTTATGATGCACTCTACGATATGCTGCCCTTTGAGAGGGTGGCCCGTCTCCTGGAGCGTGGCATAATAGAGGTGGCTCCCCTGGCATTCATGAGGGGCAGAACCTTGAATGACGCCTTCATCATCCTTGATGAGGCCCAGAATACCACCTCGGCCCAGATGAAGATGTTCCTGACCCGCATAGGTTTTGGGTCAAAGGCAGTAGTAACAGGAGATATCACCCAGATAGACCTGGAAGACAAGAACAAGTCTGGACTCGTAGAGGCAAGGCGTTTGCTCAAGGATATACCTGGTATCAGCTTTGCCATGTTTTCCAAAAAAGACGTGGTGCGTCATCCTCTTGTAAAAAGGATCATCCAGGCATATGAAGAAGATGAAAGAAAATAGCCTGTTCACTGGCCTTTGTTGCAAGGCTGGCGATCCTGTAACCATCAACCCAAGGCATTCGTGGAAAATGTAATGCCTGTAGAAGTGATGAACAGTTCTGGGAGACAGTTAGATATTGACTATTTCCAGCGTGTCTCCCATAGGCTTTTGAGGCTTGTCGGCCTGGGAGACAAACAGCTCAATGTAGTTTTTATCAATATGCCAGGCATTGAAGGCCTTAATAGAAAATGGTTCAGCCGTCCCTGGCCTACCAATGTCATATCCTTTCCCATGGATGAGCCCGAGATCCTGGGCGATATAGTAGTCTGTATCGATAGGGCTATTGGAGAGGCCAGTGAGGGCCTGACCAGCCCTCGGAACCGGATAACAGAGTTGATCATTCACGGTTTGGTGCACCTCATGGGTGAGGATCACGAGCTTGGAGGCGTGCATGAGGCACGCATGAAAGAGAAGGAACAACAATTGAGACATGCTTTGATCAGGGAGGATATTATGGCGGATCTGTGTATAAATGTTGACCATATTGCCACGATAAGGCAGGCCAGAGGTGGCAATGAGCCCGATCCAGTCCTTGCTGCCGGCCTGGTGGAACTTGCAGGGGCAGATGGTATAGTCGTCCATCTCAGAGAGGATAGGCGTCATATCCAAGATAGGGATGTGCGGCTGTTGAGGGAGGTTGTTAAGACGAGATTGACCCTTGAAATGGCTGCTACTGAGGAGATGCTCCAGATAGCCTCTGAGATAAGGCCAGATATAGTGACCTTGGTACCGGAAAAGAGGCAGGAACTGACCACTGAGGGTGGGCTCGATGTCAAAGGTCTTGAAGAATCGGTGAGACAGGCAGTTGACAGGTTGCATCAGGCTGGGATTCCCGTCAGCCTCTTCGTGGATCCTGAAGAAGATCAGATACAGGCCTCCAGCAGGACTGGAGCGGAATGTATCGAAATACATACAGGTCGCTATGCCGATGCCTTAGACAATGCAGAACAGGAGAAGGAATTCGATCAGATAGCGAAGATGGCGGCCTTGGCTGCAGATCTTGGCCTTCGTGTCCATGCTGGCCATGGACTGAATTATCAGAATACAGGGCGCCTTGCAGCGCTCAGTGACATAGTGGAATTCAGTATAGGCCATGCAGTCGTGGCCAGGGCCTCACTGGTAGGCATGGAAAGGGCTGTGCGAGAGATGCTGGCCATAGTGAAAGGCACCGGTTAGATCCGTTTGGTATGATTCTTGGAATAGGTATAGATATAGTCCACGTACCAAGGATCGAGATTGCTGTAGAAAGGTTTGGAGACAGGTTCATAGACAGGGTTTTCTGCCAAAAGGAGGCACAGCAGTGCCTATGTAAAAGAGACCCTTATCCCAGTCTTGCCGGGCGTTTTGCAGCCAAAGAGGCCTTTGTCAAGGCCTTGGGAACTGGATTTCGTCTCGGTGTTGCCCTGACCCAGATATGTGTGGACAGGAAGGACAGTGGGGCACCTTACCTCAACCTTTTAGGCAAGGCACGAGAGCTCGCAGAGATAAGGGGGGTTACCGGGGTTCATCTTTCTATAAGCCATGAAGATAGATATGCAGTTGCCATGGTCGTCTTGGAAGGTGTGGGATGACAACAGATTTATTGAAAAAAGGTGTTAGGATAACGAAAATCAGCCTGATAATCCTGTGACATCGTCCTGGATTCAAAAAAAAGGCCCTTGTAAAAGGGCCTTTTGTCGTTTGCCAGTATAAAAAATACGTTTTTTTAACGTTTCATGTTTAGGAGCTCGTTTAACATCTCGTCCGTGGTGGTGATAACCCGGGAGTTTGCCTGGAATGCCCTCTGGGTTGTGATGAGTTTTACAAACTCTGTGCCCATATCAACGGTGGACTGTTCCAATGCGTTTGCCGCTATGGAGCCAAGGCCGTTGGTTCTTGGTGGACCAGTGATGGCAGTACCTGATGCCGTAGTCTCCCGCCACAGGTTTCCACCTTCTTTCGACAGGTCGGAGGGGCTATAGAACCTGGCAAGGGCCAGTTGGCCAAGGGCGATGATCCTGCCATTGGAATAGGACCCGGAGATCACCCCTTCTGCATCTACGCTGAGGCTTTCCAGAAAGCCTGCGCCAAAGCCGTTCTGGTCATAGAAGAGGGTGCTGGAGCGGTTTGCATACTGTGTGGTGGTGATGGTCTCAGGTGCCCAGGATGTAACGCTGTTTTGCCCCGAGTCTATCTTTGCCTGGGCCCCGAAGCTGAATTCTATCCTCTGGGCTGTCTGATCCAGACCAGTTGTTGGATCGTTGGTGCCGGATGGCGGCTGAAAAAAGGCAATGATCTGGGGATAGTTATGGTCACCAAAGGCCTGGGTGAGATCGGTATTGTCTTCAAGATTATCTTGTTCCTGGTCGTTGTTGTAGCGTGTGATATCAAATATCCTCTCTATCTGCCCATCAGGGGTGAACTGGATCTTTCCCCACATGAGTTTCCCTGCGTTGGTAGAACCAGCATTGGCAGATTTGTCCTCTTCAGGATTCATCGCTACCAAGAATTCCCATGTACGCTCGTCTCCAGAGATATTGGGGTTGTCCAATTCCTTGTCAAAATAGACGGTCAGGTCATGGGTGTTTCCAAGGCTGTCATACACCTTGAAAGTACTTTTGTACTCATAGTTGACATTCTGCCTGAGTCCACCGTTTGGCCCCCCTGTTTCACCATTCCAGGTATCACTGAGTAAGTTTGCACTGTCAACGGGTTTTGCCCCGTCGTCGAGATTGACTGCTATGGTCGCAAGGCTTGTGGCTACAGGTGGAGAGGTGTTCTGGATCTCTATGTCCTTTATGGCCCCTACTATCTCGAATGTGCCATCTGGCTGCTCTTCCATGTCCCAGCCCTGTACCCTCAAGCCAGCGGGATTTACGAGGTTGCCGCTCTTGTCCACGTGAAATTGTCCAGCCCTGGTGTAATAGATGCTGTTTTCGATCTGGGGATTCGAGACCATGAAAAAGCCATTGCCAGCAATTGCCAGATCCGTGGGAGACGAGGTGCTTTCGAAAGATCCTTGGGTGAAAAGTGGTGCCACATCAGAAATGGAAGAGCCCCTGCCCACCTGGGAGCCACCCCTGGCCGTGTTTATGGACTGGGCCATGATGTCCTGAAAGGTGGTGCTTGCCGCCTTAAAGCCAGTAGTGTTCACGTTGGCAATATTGTCTCCTATTACCTGCATGGCATTACCCATGTTTACCAATCCACTGACTCCTGAATATAAAGAGCTTGTTAGAGCCATCTTAGTTCTCCTCCTTTTTAACCTTGTATGCTTTTTATCTCATCGAATTGCAAGACAGGGCCGTCTTTGATCAATATTTCAGGCAGCCCGTCCTGGGTGTTGTCAATACCGCTGACAGTACCCACTGTCCGCGTTGGGATATCTATCTCGTTGTCATCGGGGCCTGTTGCCTCAATAGAGACATGATATGTACCAGGTGGCAGGAGATTCCCATCACCGTCCGTGCCATCCCAGTCGAGGCGGACCTTTGTACCGGCTTCGGCTGAGTCCATGTCTACTTGGCCAACCTTGTGTCCGCTGGAGTCCCTTATGGTGACCTTGCAGGTAGAGATGCCGTCATCGGGGATCTCGAGGTAAAATGGCCTTGGCCCCTCTGGCCCCATGTATAGTTCTTTGCCCTGGTATTCTACCTCGTGTCCAATAAGATTGATGGCAGACACGGAGGCCGAACTGTTCAAGGCATTGGCCATGTGTTCAAGGCTCGTGTTGTTTTTGTACATGAGATCAACCATGTTGAACTGGGCCACTTGCGATGCCATCTCTGCGCTTTCCATGGGGTTCATGGGGTCTTGGTATTGAAGCTGAGTGACAAAGAGTTTCATGAAGTCATCCCTGCTCAGGGTGGCATGATCCTCTTTTGTTTCATATTTTATCTTTTCTTCACCATCCGCCTGGTTCACTACCGGGCTGGTGACTCTCGTGCCAGATATCATGTTTCTTCTCCAAAGATCAAATTATTACATGCATGCCATCAGAGTTGGTGATAGTACCACGCTGTACACCATCAGTTTCAATATTGTCTTGAAAGTCGTCGCCAAGCCACATCCGTGGATCTCCAAAGGGCGTGAGCTGGTTGTCATGGTGATTGTTCCCAGAATTTGCAAAGGCGTTTCCTCCAACATCGACATTGACCTGGCCAAGAGAAAAACCGTTTTGTGCAAGGCTGTCCTTGAGATGTTGTATGTTTGCTTCGAGTATGTGTCTCGTCTCCGGGTGATCAGTAACGAAACTTGCCTGGATGTGGTTGTTATGACCCAGTGTTATACTGATCTTGACCGAGCCAAGTTCTGGTGGACGAAGATGAAGGACAGCCCTGTTCTTGTTCATCTTCACGGCCTGGCTTATCCCGTCTGCTATTTGGCTTGCCACATTTTTCCCCAGGGTTTCGTCCACCTTGACAAAATTGCCCGTTTGTTCTGCTGCAGAAACCGTATGGGTGTGAATGGGGGGATGATAGATATTGTCATGGCCATTCTGGCTGTTCGAATCATTATGGTTCATGGTACCCGAATCAAGATCCTGGGAGGTGATCTGTCCGGAGAACCCGTAATTCAGGCCCAGATTGTCTTGGCCAATTGGCGTACCATTTTGCTGCCTCGGGTTCGTTCCTGACATTGTGTCGGCACTGGTTTGGATGCTGTATGCCTCGAGCCCATTTTTGTCTCCTGTAATGTGTATCCTTTTGAACTGAAACGTGTCTGGATCTGCGTCCTTGCCCGCTTCAGTCCTCAAGGAGCCTGTAAGAATATCTATCTCTGTCTCCATGTCATTTCCCATGTCCTTGCTGGAGATGAATGCCTTTTTTATGTCCATCTGAATGAGGTCGTCGGTTTGGGTAGCCGGGGAAGGAGACGAGGCAGATGAATTGTCACCGGATCGTCCCTCCATGGATACGTCATGGACAGAGGTCTGACTTCCAGTTGCATCTTGGTGTGATTTGACATAGGAGATCGAGATGTATTCTACATGTCTTTCTCCTTGGTACCTGGGCGTGATTGCAGTAGGTTGGCTGGGTTGGTTTGCTGTTGTAGTAGTAGCAGGTGTCCCATGGGTTTTTGCCCCTTCTTCCTGGTTAGAAATGGTATCTTGTGTTGTTTCATCGGCATTGTATCCAGCCCTTGGGCCAGAATCTTGGGTAATGGTGTCACTTGTCAGAGAAATCCCAGGGGCAATGGAGATCGGGGCATCGCCAGCCTGTCCAGTAACCATCTGAGCAGGGACAGCAGCCTGTTGGGCAGCATCCTGGGATATGAGTTCGGTGGCTGAACCAGGACCACCTTGTGTGTTGGTCTGTGCCACCGCCTGGGAGTCGGTGGAAATGCCCTGAAAAAGGCCCTGAAGCATGGCAAGCAGGTTCTGGATCTCTGATATAAAACCCTCGAAGGCCTTGGATGGGGTGGAGGCCTTTTCCGACTGCTGATCAGCTGTGTTGAACCCAGACAGGTTTTCACTCAAGTTGTCGAGGCTGGCTGAAGATCCATCTGCCTGGTTACCGAAAAGTATATTCAACAACTGTAACAGTTCACTGAATTCATTGGTCCTTCCATCGGCTGTCTCTTCGTGCATTGGAGATGCCTCTGCTGATGGCGTGCCAGCCGCCTTGCCAATCATGTCTTCGAAATTTGTCGAACTGGAATGACCTCCTGTTTTCAGCATCACGCTTCCAGGGCCAGAGGCCTGGTCCTGAGGGTTGATATTGACCAGTGGTATAGCATTCATGTTTTTCCCCTTGAAAGGTTTTTGGCTGAGAAACCGCAAGAAGTGTGCCCTTTGAAAAAGGCTGAAAAGACCAGAAAAACAGGCCTCAGAACCTGAAAATCCAAGTGAAGATTTCACTTACATGGAAATGAGCGGAACAGATTTCCTATGGGGGTAGGAAGCTTATGCCACATGAATCTTTTGTGGAAATAGTGGCAAAGATCCGTGGTTTTTGGTTTAATGCCCCTCTATGGTTGATTTCATAAGGTCATCTTGTGAGGAGCTGATTAAGGCCTTGACACAAACGCTTCTCGAGGACGAAAGGGTTGTTGCAAAGATAGCCGAATATGTCTATGCCGCTTTGGCATCGGGCAGAAAGGTACTCCTTTGTGGCAATGGAGGAAGTGCCGCAGATTGTCAACACTTGGCTGCAGAATTTGTCAACCGGTTTCGTATGGAACGCAGGCCTCTTCCGGCACTGGCCCTTACGACCGATACATCTATTTTGACGGCCATAGCCAATGATTACTCCTTTTCGGAGGTTTTCGAAAAACAGGTACAGGCCCTGGGGAGGCCCGGGGATATCCTTGTTGGAATCTCTACCAGTGGGCGTTCGGAAAACGTACTAAAGGCATTGATGGCTGCAAGAAAGCTCAAGATGGTGACAGTGGGCTTTACAGGTGCAAATGGAGGGGAAATGGATCCCTTGTGTAATTTTCTGATACGGGTTCGTTCCAAGGATACGCCTCGCATCCAGGAGGTGCATATCTTTTTGGGGCACCTGATCTGCGACATAGTCGAAAGGAAGATCACTGGGAAATGAGCTATCCAAAACCATTTTCATTTGAAGGGCTTAATACCTATTCCCTCTACGATAGGAAGAGCAAGGTATCCATAGAGGATTTTGCACGGCCTATGGTAGAGGGACAGTCTATGAAGGAATTTTTTTCATGTCTTCCCGACCAGCTCGCAGCGCAGGATCTCAGGGAGATAGTCAAGGCCTGGGCCAAGGCAGTGACGGCAGGTAGAAAAGTCATCTTCGCCATGGGGGCGCATGTCATAAAGGTGGGATTGAATCCCATCATTATCGATCTGATGGAAAGGGGGCTTGTCTCAGCCATTGCCCTCAATGGGGCAGGGATCATCCACGATGCAGAGATTGCAATGGCTGGCAAGACCTCAGAGGATGTGGCTGCCGTGCTTGGATCTGGGGCCTTTGGGGCTGCCAGAGAGACGGGCGAATTCCTTAATAGGGCCATAAAAGAGGCAGCAACAACAGATCGTGGTCTCGGGCAGAGTGTAGGGGCAGGATTGGTAGAAAAGGATTTTCCATTCAACGACAAGAGCCTCCTTGCTTCTGCGGCAAGATTAGAGATCCCTGTTACCGTCCATGTTGCCATAGGCACGGATATCATCCATATCCATCCCGAGGCAGATGGGGCCAGCATAGGGCAGGCCAGTTTTCATGACTTCAGGCTTTTTTGTTCCCTTGTTGCGGATTTGCAAGATGGTGTATATTTCAACATAGGTTCTGCCGTACTCCTCCCAGAGGTCTTTTTGAAGGCCCTTACAGCAGTCAGAAATATGGGGCATGAGGTGACACGTCTCGTGACAATAAATCTGGATTTTATACGTCAGTATCGCCCCTTGACCAATGTAGTCAACAGACCTACCTTAGAAGGCGGTAAAGGCTACAGTCTGACCGGACACCATGAGATCATGGTCCCGCTTCTTGCATCTGCAATAATCGAGGAACTGGCATCTGCGAGATGATAGAGCGAATTTTTAATTGGAGGTAGGAAATGCCTATTTATGAATACGTTTGTAATGCCTGTGGTGAGGAATTTGAGCAACTGGTCTTTTCACAGGAGGAAGTGATCAAGTGCCGCAGTTGTGGTTCTGCCGATACCACCAAGAAGATGTCGGCCTTTGCCCTGAAGTGTGGCAACAGGTTCGTGGGTACTGGTAAGAAGGCCTCTTCCGGGGGATGTGCCGGTTGCACCAGCACCAACTGTAGCTCATGTGGAGGGTAGCTTTCTTTTATGAAAAAGAGACTGGTTCTCGCCACGAGAAAAAGCAAGTTGGCCTTGGCCCAGAGCAATTGGGTGCGAGCCAAGATCCAGGAGGCTTGGCCTGAAGTCTCGGTGGACCTGCTCCAGGTGACCACCAAAGGTGACAAGATCCAGGATGTCCCCCTTGCCAAGGTTGGTGGTAAGGGCTTGTTTGTCAAGGAGATCGAAGAGGCAATGCTCGATGGTAGGGCAGATATTGCCGTACATAGTCTCAAGGACGTACCCACCGAGATCCCAGAAGGTCTGGAGGTCTCCATATTCCCCAAGAGGGAGGATTATAGAGACGCCTTTGTGAGTAAGTCTTTTGGGGGCATGGACGAATTGCCTGAAGGGGCCACCATTGGCACCAGTAGTCTCAGGAGAATGGCCCAACTCAAAAATATCAGGCCAGATCTGAGGATCGAATCCCTGAGGGGCAATCTGGATACTCGCCTGAGAAAGTTGGATCAGGGAGATTTTGACGCCATCATACTGGCTGCAGCAGGCCTCAATAGGCTCGGGCTTTCCCATCGTATCACTTCCCATATACCCCCCGATGTCATGTTACCTGCAATTGGCCAGGGTGCTCTGGGAATAGAATTCAGGACGGATGATCACGAGACCAGACGGATCCTGACTGTTCTACATCACCATGACACGGCTACCTGTGTCAGTTGTGAAAGGGCATTTCTCATCAGGCTCCAAGGTGGCTGCCAGGTACCCATAGGCGCATTGGCTTCCCTGTCCCCCGGTGACTCTATCTCCATCACAGGGCTTGTGGCAGATGAGAAAGGGGTGAGAATGATAAAAAAGAGCTTGTCTGGTAGTGTTGAAAAGGCTGGCGAACTCGGTTTGAAACTTGCGGATCTCATACTTGATGCAGGTGGCCGCCAGATCTTAGAGGAAGTTTACAGTGAAGCTTGATCAAAGGGGTAAGGTCTATCTCGTAGGAGCCGGGCCCGGGGATCCCGGCCTCCTCACCCTTCGGGGCCGGGAGCTACTGTCCAGGGCGGATGTGGTTATTTACGACAGGCTTGCCAGCCCGAGGATCATGGAGTTTGTCAATCCCGAGGCTGAAAAGATCTATGTAGGCAAGAGGATTGGTAAGCATGTGGCCAATCAGCAGGAAATAAATGACCTGATAGTAAAAAAGGCCCGGGAAGGCAAACAGGTTGTACGATTGAAGGGTGGGGACCCTTTCATATTTGGCAGGGGCGGAGAAGAGGCCCAGATACTGGCAGACCATGGGATCCCCTTCGAGATTGTCCCTGGAGTCACATCAGCCATAGCAGTTCCAGCGTATGCAGGTATCCCCCTTACCCATCGTTCATTTACGGCCTCTGTAGCCTTTATAACCGGGCACAGGCGTTTTGACTCGAGCGAGGCCCCGGTGGACTGGGAGGGGCTGGCCAAAGGGGTTGGTACATTGGTCTTTCTCATGGGGATGTCCAACCTACCCAATATTACTGAGAACCTGATGAGATTTGGCAGGCGGCCAGACACACCCGTGGCTGTCATACGCTGGGGCACCACGCCTCTGCAAGAATCCCTCATAGGTACCCTTTCCGATATTGCGGAAAAGGTGAGAGAGCACCAATTCAAACCCCCAGCCATTATCGTGGTTGGTGATGTGTGCTCTGTCAGGGATGATATCAATTGGTTTGAAAGACAGCCTTTGCTCGGCAAGAAGGTGCTTGTCACCAGAACAAGACAACAGGCCAGTATCCTGGTGAGGCTACTCGAGCGTAAGGGCGCCGGGTGCATAGAATGCCCTACCATAGAGGTCAGGATGGTAAAGGATACCAGGGGGGTCGACGAGGCCATCAGTAGCCTTGTGGACTATGACTGGATAATCTTCAGTAGTACGAATGCTGTAAAATTCTTTTTCTCCCGTATAGATCAACTCGGCAAGGACATAAGGGCGCTTGGTAATACCAAGATAGCGGCTGTGGGTTCCAGTACAGCAGATGCCATTCGTCAACTCCATCTCAAGGTTGATGCGGTACCCCAAGACTTCAGGGCAGAAGGCCTTTTGGAGTTTTTCAGGCATGAAGGGATGAATGACAAGTCTGTCCTCATCCCAAGGGCAGTGGCTGCCAGGCAGATATTGCCTGAAGGGCTCAAGCAAATGGGGGCCAAGGTGACAGTAGCCCCAGTCTATGAGACCATCCCACCAGAGGTAGCACCCCAGACCCTTGAACTTTTGGAAGAAGAAGATATAGACGTGGTCACATTTACGAGTTCCTCTACTGTAAAAAATTTTTTCAAGACTGTCCCAGCAGATATTGTAGACAGGATAAAGGCCAGGGCAAAGGTAGCATGTATCGGGCCTGTGACAGCAAGGACGGCCAGGAATATGGGGCTGAAGGTACATATCATGCCTGAAAAATCCACAGTGCCTGCCCTTGTCGATGCCATAGAGCAAGGTTTTCAGACATGAAGTTTTGGGTGCAGTATCGAGAAACGAGTGATTCCACCTTGGTTTGAGGAATTTACCTATAATTATTTGAGACATGAGCATATACTGTGTTAGGCCTGACCCACCTGAATTAGCAACCGTACTGGCCAGGATCAGGAAGAAGAAGGAGGATTACGAACACTACAATTTTACCACCCTTCAGGGCCGGACACTCAGGGCATTTTTCGATCTGGCCCAAGAGTATGAGACCCTTGAAAATTTTTACAGGGTGGCAGTATTTGTCCCAAAGATCTTTATGGACTTTGATTCCTGTCTCTATCTCGTGGACTTTGACACCGGAAGGCTCAAAAGGGCCTGTGATTCCATGAACGCCTTTGGGGTCTGTGGCATGGATCCTCCCGAGGGAGTGGTGCTATCTCCTGATCCCTATGAGAGAGGGGATTCCTTTTTTGCACCTATCAGGGGTAACAAGAGGCTTTTGGCCACAAAGAATCTGGCAAAGCCCACCGATGTCATAGGGATATTTGAGGTCTTCCCCAAGGCAAAACTTACAGAGAAGGACAAGCTTTTTTTTGAGAAATATGCCAACAGGATAGGATATAATCTCCATTATAAATTGCTTGCCAGACAGAATGAAGAACACATCAAGTTCATCAATACCCTCGTACAGGATATCGAACACAATGTTATTGTGCCCAATATCAAGTACAAGGTCTTTCTGAACCTCATCAAGCACAAGATAGAGAATCTTTCCAGGATTTCTGACACTCTCGAACTCCACATAGAAGAGGCCCAGGAATGTAATTGCCCAAGGGTGACCAGGGCGGAGGAGTCTGCAAGAAAACTCAAGGAGACCATTGGGGAACTCTCCGAGTGCTACAAGGATATAGAGAAGCATTTTACCAGTACAAGCCTATTTCTCGAAAGCCTCCTCAGGCGAGAACACTTCCTGAAGGGCGAGTTGGTGCTCAGGAGAAGGATGTGTAATTTTCGAAAGGAGGTCATAGAGCCCCAGATCGAAAGATACAGAGAAAGACTTGAAAGACAGGGTATAAAGATAGATAATCAATTAGGGGGAGTCCCCGATGAGGATATGCCCCTGGCCGTGGACATAGGGTTGATCTCCCAGGTATATGCAAACCTGTTTTCGAATGCAGAGAAATATTGCCAAGAGGTTACGGATCCCTCTGGCCAGAGGCTCAAGTTTGTGGCATATGGAAGAGAGCTCATCCCTGATTTCTTCGGACCTGGGCGGGACGGGGTCAAATTTAACGTATTCAGTACTGGTCCGCACATCCCGCCCGAGGAGGCCGATCATATATTCGACGAAGGCTTCAGGGCCAGCTCCACGGCAAAGAGCCCCGGTACTGGCCACGGTCTCCATTTTGTAAAAAAGATAATCGAGGTACACGGTGGGGTTGTTGGCTACGAGCCAGTCGCCCTGGGAAATAATTTTTATTTTATCTTGCCCATCAAAGAAGAGATTCCAGAAGGGAGGGATGTTGACAACTAGCCTATTTTCTTGATGAAAATATAATAAGAATGCAAAAAAATTTTTTCACAATATATGAAATGCCTTGACAAAAAAGGTCACCAGTAGTTTAAAGAATTTTAGCAGGATTATCAGGAGGTTGCTAAAAAATTTACTAAAGGAGGGATTATGCAGAAACCATGTTTGGCTAAAAAGAGTCTTCTGGGTTTGGCCGTGGGCTTGGTCTTTCTGTGCATCGGGTGTCTGTCTGCATATGCAGGTGGAGTTTCACCCAACCAGGAACTTCAAGATCTAAAGGCCCAGGTCAGAATGTTGACGCAGCGGATCAAACAGCTGGAAGCCAGAAAGGCTCCATGCCCTGATACCGCAGCGTTGGAACAAAAGGTATCGGAACTGGAAAACTGGAAGAAGAATCGTTCCAATTTTTCTGTGCAATGGAAGAATGGCTTTAGGATCAAGTACAAAGATCCCAAAAGCAACAATGAATACCTCATGAGGCTCAGGGCCGGTATCCAGATGAGGTATACCTATGTCTTTACTGATGACGACATCTCTGGTGTGGATGAAAATTTCAGCTCTTTCAACATGCGCCGTCTCCGCCTGTTCGTTGACGGTTATGCACCCAACAAAGATTGGAAGTACTTCATGCACATCCAGCTTGAGCCTCAGGGAAAGGTGAATACACATGATGCCTTCATCGTGTGGCGCCACTACAAGTATGCAAGGGTTCAGTTCGGTCGTATGAAGATCCCTTACTCCATAGAGTACTGGCAGAGCGGATTTGCCCAGAACGGCGCAGACCGTACCATCTTTACCGGTGATTCTGAGATGGATAAGGACCAGTTTGGAAACCGCACCTATGACATCCCTGGATACAACGCAAGGTTGAGGGTTGGCAACAACCTGGATAAGGTCACCGCATTTCCTACGGGTGGTATGCTCCTTTACAGATCCCAGGGTATAAACGTAAATGGTGATGTAGACATGTTCGGGCAGAAGCAGTTTCTGTCATACTGGGCAGGTGTCTATAATGGCAGGGACACGAGAGGAACTGCCAATTTCGATGATCAGATGCTCTATGTTGGAAGGATAGGCATCAACTTCTTGCCTGGTTCTGATCCAAAAGGTCCAATGGGTTCCAAGGGTTTCAAACACTACTTTCTCCAGGGCGACTACGCCTATAATACCAAGCCGTTGGCAGCCTTTATAATCGGTGCCTTCAATTGGAAGAACAAGGTCAAGAACGTCTATAATCCTGTTGGAGCAAGTGGTACCTATGGCACCAAGACAGCATTCGCTCATGATATCAACAATTATGGTGGGGATGCAGCACTCCTGTTCAGGTATCTTGGTTTCTCTGCCGATCTGGAAGCAGGTTGGGAAGAATTCCAGCAGGCCCCGGACAAGAACAACCAGTACAGCTACAACTGGGACCGCTGGGGTGGAAGGGTCAACCTGGGTTACTTCCTGGTACCAAAGAAATGGGAAGCTACTGTCAAGTATGCCTATCTGAAGAGACTTGACCAGAACAACCTGGAAAACTCCTTGGCAAGTGGACTTGGTCTGGTAAAGATGTCTGAAGATGGTGGATATGCAGTTGAAAAGGATATGCATCAGCTACGTGCTGGCATCAACTACTATCTCCATGGCTTCAATCAGTACATAAGCGCTGAGGTAGGCTGGTTCCATAGGAATTTCTACGAAATCAGCCAGTCTGAGGCAGATGCCCTTGGATTTACCGGAAAGCTTGCCAAAGATCCCAGTGACCAGGACGATATAAGGCTGAGGATACAGTATCAGCATTTCTTCTAAACACAGGATAGGATCAATAATCATTTAGCAACCGGACCCGGGGCAGACAGCCCCGGGTTTTTTTTATTCTGTTCAACCATTGACATTCCATGCTTTCATTTGTATTTTTCGCTTTCGTATCCAAAAAACAATCCATGCGATAAATCCAGTTAAGTCCTGGTTTTGTCGTATTTATCACAAGACTGGAGGAAGTTTTACTATGCAGGCTGTAGTTAAGACCGGGGGAAAACAGTACAAGGTTACCCCTGGCGAGGTTATACGTGTGGAAAGGCTTGAGGCTGAGCCAGGAAGTGAAATCGAGCTTTCAGAAGTGCTTATGGTAATAGATGGGGATCAGATGACGGTAGGGCAGCCTGTTTTGGAAAATGCTGCTGTCAAGGTCAAGATTGTTGAGCATGGCAAGGCCAAAAAGGTGGTGGTCTTCAAGAAGAAGAGGCGTAAGGGCTATAAGGTAAAAAGAGGTCACAGACAGCATTATTCCACCATAGAGATTCAGGAAGTGATAGTCTAAGGAGGTTTATCATGGCTCATAAAAAGGCTGGCGGAAGCTCGAAAAACGGCAGGGACAGTAAAGGACAAAGGCGAGGCGTAAAACGCTACGGTGGACAATGGGTAAAGGCAGGAAACATCCTGGTTCGTCAATTGGGCACCAAGTTTCATCCTGGCAAAAATGTCGGTCTTGGTAAAGACTATACCCTGTTTTCCAAGATCGACGGCGTTGTAAGGTTTGAGACAAGGAGGAACAGACAAATAGTGAGTGTCTATCCTGCTTGATCTAAATCGAAAGCTCTTTTATTATCCGGCCCGCATCAAGGCGTCCCAAGCCCAATGTGGGTTTTTTTTTGAGAAAAGCACCTTTGTCTCGCTGGACATCATGTTGTTTGTAAAGTGTTGTGGGGCCAAGTTTCCTGTTTATCTTTTAAAATCAATGATAGTTCCTAATTAAGCGTTTATTCCAGAGATGAATTTTATTGATCAGGCAGAGATACATGTCAGGGCAGGAGACGGTGGTCCTGGTTGCATAAGCTTTCGAAGGGAAAAATATGTCCCAAAAGGGGGGCCTGATGGCGGTGATGGTGGTCCTGGTGGCAATGTGATCTTCCAGGTGGATACAGGACTAAATACCCTTTATCCCTTCAGATACAAACGCCGCTTTCAGGCAGAAAGTGGCCGCCCTGGCAAGAACAAGAAACAGCATGGACGGGCAGGACGAGATATTGTTGTTTCTGTACCCCAGGGCACTGTGGTCAAGGATCTCCAAACAGGATTGACCGTTGCCGACCTGACAAAACCTGGGCAGACGTGGATAGCAGCAAAAGGGGGCAAGGGAGGAAAAGGCAATGCCCGTTTTGCCACGAGCACCAACCAGGCCCCTCACTATGCACAACCCGGCTTGCCTGGCCAGGAGCGCAATCTTTTCTTGGAACTAAAACTGTTTGCAGACGTAGGTCTAATAGGTGCCCCCAATGCAGGTAAATCTACACTTCTTTCCTCTATATCTGGCGCCAGACCAAAGATCGCAGATTATCCTTTTACCACTATAGTACCTCAGCTGGGCGTTGTTGAATTGTCGGATGAAAGATCGTTGGTTGTAGCAGATATCCCAGGGCTCATAGAGGGGGCCCATCAGGGGGCAGGCATGGGGCTGGAGTTCTTGAGGCATGTGGAACGTACCAGTGTCTTGCTTCACCTGATAGATGCAACCCTGGGACCTGAAGATGCGATCTCGGTATATAGGGTGATCTGCAATGAACTGGGGAGTTTTGATCCTGGCTTGGGAAGCAAGAGGCAGATCGTCGCCTTGAACAAGATAGACATGCTGGAAAGAGAAGAGATCGACAGGATCAGGAACAGCTTTTCTGCAGAGGGCCTTGATGTCTTTACGATTTCAGCATATACAGGGGCTGGGGTCTCGGAGTTGATCGAGAGACTCTATCAGGAATGCTCGGCGAAATAATGGGATTTGTCTGGAGAAACCATCGAAAATTATGGGGAAACAGCATTGGACGCAGGACGTATCCTTAAAGATGTTGAGAAGGTGGTTATAAAAGTAGGCAGCGCCGTCTTGACCGATAGCCATGGATTGGATCGTTCCATAGTGTATGATCTTTGTAGCCAGATGGCAGCACTCACACGTGATGGCAGACAGGTGATAATAGTATCCTCCGGTGCTGTCTCTGCAGGTATGGGCAAGATGCCGGACAAGGCTTCTCCCCGCACCGTGCCAGAGAAACAGGCCCTTGCAGCCATAGGGCAGGGTTTGCTCATGCGTATCTACGAAGAGGCATTTGAATCATACGATCTCAAAGTAGCCCAGGTACTCTTGACAAGGGACGGCCTTGTACCAAGGAGGCGTTATGTAAATGCCAAAAATACCATCAAGACCCTGATGGACTGGCGAGTCATACCAATCATAAATGAGAATGACACAGTAGCAACAGAGGAACTGCAGTTTACGGATAACGATGCCCTTTCTGGTCTGGTGGTCAATCTTGCAGAGGCAGATATACTCGTCTGTCTCAGCGATATAGATGGCCTTTATGACAAAGACCCCAGGTACTACGAGGATGCGGTCAAAATCGATGTCGTGGAGAGGGTGGACGACAAGGTGTTGGCGAGTGCTGGAGATGAGCCAGGTAGGGCTGGTAGGGGGGGGATGAAGTCCAAATTGAAGACGGCTCACATGGTTACATCCTGTGGGCTTCCAATGGTGGTAGCTGGCGGCAGGACACCCAAGGTCCTCGAAAGGCTTTTTGCAGGAGAAAGTCTTGGCACCTTTTTCTTGCCAGGCAGGCACAAGAAGATCTATGGCAGGAGGCCGTGGATTGCATTCGCCCTTGAAAGAAAGGGGGCTGTCAGGATAGATCCAGGGGCTGTCACTGCACTGATCGAGAATGGCAGAAGCCTGCTCCCAGTTGGTGTTACAGAGGTTTCAGGGCAATTCGAGCAAGGTGATTGTATTGTTTGCAAGGACATGTATGGGAGAGAGGTGGCCATAGGCCTTACAAATTATTCAGCTGAAGAGTTGAGAAAGATAACAGGATGTCAGAGCTCGGATATCGGTAGTCTTATAGATAGGGATTCATTGAAGGAAGAGGTTATTCATAGGGACAATATGATAACGCTCAAATAGTTGGCATACGAAAGAAATGAGTCTTGGGGTAGATACTTAAATCGTCATAGCATAACAAAAGCGCTCTGGCAGATCGCCATGAAAAAGGGGCTGCCACAAGGGCAGCCCCTTTTGATATCATATCTTGGTTCAGGATTTATTAAATATCATAATAGAGATAGAATTCATATGGATGCGGACGGAGTTTGACTTCATTCACTTCGTTTTCAGTCTTGTATTCCAGCCACATGTCGATCACATCCTGGGTGAATACGTCTCCCTTTAGCAGGAATTCGTGGTCCTCTCTCAGGGCATCGAGAGCCTCTTCGAGTGAGCCTGGTGCCGATGGAATGTTTGCAAGCTCTTCTGGTGGCAGATCGTAGATGTTCTTGTCAAGGGGCTCACCGGGATCGATCTTGTTCTCTATGCCGTCAAGTACTGCCATCAACATTGCTGAGAAGGCCAAATATCCATTACAAGATGGATCTGGGGTGCGGAATTCGATCCTCTTTGCCTTCGGATTGGCAGAGTACATGGGCAATCTTATGGCTGCACTCCTGTTCCTGCTGGAGTATGCGAGATTGACAGGTGCCTCGAAGCCCGGGACCAGCCTCTTGTAGGAATTGGTGGAAGGATTTGTGAATGCGCAAAGGGCGCGGCAATGTTTCAGGATACCACCTATTGCATACATGGCCATCTCTGACATCCCGCCATACTTGTCACCTGCAAACATGGGCTGGCCATCCTTCCAGATACTTATGTGGGTGTGCATCCCTGTACCGTTGTCTCCAAAAAGGGGCTTTGGCATGAAAGTAAGGGTCATGCCATGTTTTACGGCAACATTTTTTAATACGTATTTGAACCACATGAGCTGGTCACCCATCTTGAGGAGGGGCTTGAAACGCATGTCTATTTCTGCTTGGCCGGCAGTAGCCACTTCGTGGTGTTGGCACTCGGTATCTATGCCAAGGCTCTCCAGGGTGAGAAGCATCTCTGTACGGACATCCTGAAGTTTATCCGTGGGAGGAACAGGGAAGTAACCCTCCTTGTGACGGGGTTTATAGCCAAGGTTGGGGCATTCATCTCTACCTGAATTCCAGATACCTTCAATGGAATCCACTTCATAGAAACAGCCATTTGAGGCGTTGTCGAAGCGGATATCGTCGAATATGAAAAATTCTGCCTCAGGTCCAAAATAGGCTGTATCCCCGTGGCCTGTGCTCTTGAGATATGCCTCGGCCTTCTTTGCGATGTTTCTGGGGTCTCTGCTATAGGCCTCTCTGGTGACAGGATCAACTATGTCACCGATGAGTACAAGTGTAGGCTCTTCAAAAAATGGGTCTATCTGGGCAGTCGAGGCATCGGGAACCACGAGCATGTCACTGGCATGGATGGGCTGCCAGCCCCTGATACTCGAGCCATCGAAACCAAAACCATCTTCAAAGGAACCTTCATTCAGCTCAGTTGAAGGCACAGTGAAATGCTGCCATACTCCAGGAAAATCCAGAAATCTCAGATCGACAACCTTAATGTCTTTTTCCTTGATGAGATCTAAAACATCTTTTGGGGTCATAAAATACTCCTCCTTTTACAATTAAAATAGATTGGTTCCTTTTATCATAGAAAAGGACAAAAAAACATATTTTTTCTAAATCAAACACGTCCTTGCAGAGTACAAAAGGGCATCCTTCACCTCTTTCGTAAATTCTCCGTCTTCAAGTCGTTCTCCAAGGCTGTCCAATACGTAGAATACGTCGACTACCTGGTCGCCGCTGCTGCCTATCTTTGCCTTGTGAATGTTGATATCGAATTCTGCCAAGGTCTTTGTGACATTGTACAAGAGCCATGGTGAATCCTGTGAATAGGTCTCTATTATTGTGTAAAAATCGGATTGTTCATTGTCTATGACCACCTTGGGTTGAGGCATGATGGAGACCTTGTGTGGCTGGCCCGAGATGCCTGAAAATTTGGCAGCCAGCCTATGGGACAGGCTCAATCTGTTTTGCAGCGCCTTTTTGAGGTCTGTCTCTATCTGTGCCCAATCAACGTCTTGGAACGCCTTTTCTATATTCGTCCCTACGTCGAGGACATCGACTACTGTGCGGTCTTTAAGTGTGAATATCTGGGCCTGGAGTATTGACAGGTTATGAAGGGCAAAGACCCCGCATATCTTGGATAGTAGCCCGGTCCGGTCCATGCTCATCAAGAGAATGGACCAGTAGTTGCCCCTATCCTCTGGAAGGAGAATGACCTTGTCCTTGGATAGCTGTTTTTTTAATTCAAGGTGTTGTACTATTGCATCGGGGGTGAAGCTTAAGAGGTAGTCCTCTGGCATATTCTCTAACTGGGGCTTTTTGTCTTGACCAATGATCTCGGCTACCTTCTCCTTCATCCATTCGACTGCAGCTATACGGTTTGGATCGATCAGTTCATGTTGTTCCAGGAGATGAGCTGTTTTGTGATAAAACTCCAGTACGAGGGCCTGTTTCCACTCGGTCCATACGTCTGGCCCTGTGGCCAGGGAATCGGCAATTGTGATGAGATAGAGCATCTTGAGCCTATCTATGGTCTTTATGTGTCGTGCGAATTTCAGTATGAGGGTTTCGTCTTCCAGGTCCCGCCTCGTGGCATTGTCGATCAAGAAGAGATGATTGGTCACGAGAAAGCCCAATTCTTCAGACTGTTCCTTGGTCAGGGACAACCTGTTGGCGATGGTTCCTACGATTTCTCCCCCCTTTTTCGCATGCCGTCCCCCGAGCCCCTTACCGATATCGTGTAGAAATGCGGCCAGGAACAAGATTCCTTCATCTTTGATGCTGGAAAAGATGTCTCTATATTTTCCCTTGAGACGGTTCAGTTGGACTACTGTCTCCACCAGGTGTCTGTCGACTGTGTTGACATGATATACATCATGCAGGGCCAGGGCTTGAAGGTGCTGGAATTCTGGGAGGTAGAAGCCCATTAGACCAGTGTCCAACATCTGTAACAGTGTCTTGGGATCATGGGAATTCTTCAGTATCTCCAAGAAGTATTTCTTACATCTCTTGGAAGTCCTCAATTTTTCAGGTAGCCTTTCAAGCAGGCTGGAGATGAGTTTTCTGGATCGGTAGTGGAGAGGGAGTCCCTGTTTTGCCGAAATAGAAAATGCCTTGAATATCAAATATGGTTTCTGTAGCAGGAGTTCTCCATCCCTCAAAAGGATCTTGTCATCAAGGAGCTCTATGCCTGGCACGATCTTTTGGGCCTTGCCCTTGACAGCCCTTGGGTTGATAATTTCATCCACATGTTCGAAAAACAGATCAGATGCCACTGCCACCCTTTGGAGATCGGTATGGACCCTTTTCATAAATTTTTCCACTCCAAGGGCCTGTTTAGAATCATAAAGTCTCAGATTCTTGGCGATCTCTTCTTGGTATTCGAAAAAAAGCCTGTCATTTTTTCTGCCACTGGCATAGTGGAGCCTGTTTCGGATGACAATGAGGTCATCCTTTGATTCCTCGAGATTGGAATATTCCTTCTTGTCCAGGAGACCTGCTTCGAGAAAACCACTGGCCGTACCAATTCCAAAGAGTACCCGGCCAGTCCAAAACATTGCCTGGAGATCTCGTAGCCCTCCCCTGCTTTCCTTTATATTGGGCTCGAGCAGGTAGGTGTGATCGCCAAATCTGCGGTGTCTTTCCAGACGATGGGCCATCATATCCAACACAAAGCCCTTCCTGCTTCCCTTGTCGAAGCTTTCCCAGAATGCATTTGACAAATCTGTAAAGAGCCTTTTGTCTCCACAGATCAGCCGGGCATCCAGCAGGGCCACATGGAAGAAAAAGTCTTTTTTCATGTCTTCAAGGCAGGCCTCAATGGTTCGAACGCCATGGCCCACCTCTAGCCCCGCGTCCCACAATGGGTAGAAAACGGCATCTGTGACCTGCTCCACCAGGTCAGAGGTGTTTTTTTCATACAATAGTAGAAGGTCTATGTCGGAAAAGGGAAATAGCTCCTTTCTACCATATCCCCCGAGGGCAACGAGTGCTATGCCTGAGGGTTTCTTACCCATGGAATTGAAAAGGCGCTGGGAAATGAATTCGTCCATGAGGGATGAATGGTGTGTCAGCAGTTCTCTCCCAGATAGGCCTTGTTCCCAAAGGGCGGCAAGCGCCTGCCTTGGGGACAAAAACTTGATTAGTTCCTTTTCCGCTGCAGCAGTTTCCAATTCTTTCGGGTCTATAGAGACATGTTACGATTGTTAGATGGCATCCTGTCCGTGTTCTCCAGTCCTCACTCTTATGACATCCTCTACTGGCAGGACAAAGATTTTTCCATCTCCAATCTTGCCAGTGTTAGCAGTGCTCCTGATTTTTTCCACTACCTGTTCGACAATATCTGCACTCACAATGAGTTCTATCTTGATCTTGGGGATGAAATCCACCACATATTCGGCTCCCCTGTAGATCTCTTTGTGTCCCTTTTGGCGACCGTGCCCCTTTACCTCTGAGATGGTCATGCCAGTGATGCCTATTTCGTTCAGGCCTTCTTTTACGTCATCCAACTTGAAAGGCTTTATGATTGCCTCGATCTTCTTCATCTTTTACCTCCATTATTGAGTATATCCAATTTCACTATGCTGGGTAAGATCCAGCCCTGTGATTTCATCCTCCTCACTTACCCTAAGACCTATTACCATGTCCACTATTTTCAATATCACAAGGCTCACTATAAATGAATAGGCAATGGATGCCCCAGCACCTATGGCCTGAATCACGAACTGATGTGGGTTGCCAAAAAACAGTCCGTTAGCCCCATCTGGATTCCAGTAGGTAGAGGCGAACAGCCCTGTAGCCAAGGCCCCCCATAGTCCTCCTACCCCATGGACCCCTACCACGTCCAAGGCATCGTCATAGCCCAACCTGTTTTTCATGAGTACTGCAAGGTAGCACAGGCTGCCTGCAAGGAGGCCTATTATGATTGCAGATAGAGGCCCTACGAATCCAGCAGCCGGGGTGATTGCTACGAGGCCTGCCAATGCGCCAGAGGCTGCACCCAGGGTGGTGGGTTTGCCCTGGACCTTCCATTCTGTCACCACCCAGGACAGAAGCCCTGCTCCTGTGGCGATCTGGGTGGTAAAAAAGGCCAGGACAGCCACAGAGCTTGCAGAAAGGGCACTTCCTGCATTGAAACCGAACCAGCCAAACCAAAGGATGCCTGCACCCAGGATAGTCATTGGAAGGTTGTGGGGATGAAATGGCTCTCGGCCCCAACCTTTGCGTTTTCCAAGAACGAGTGCTGCTGCGAGTGCTGCACATGCTGAATTTATATGAATGACTGTTCCCCCTGCAAAATCAAGGGCATGGAGTTTCCCAAGCCATCCACCGGCGCCCCAGACCCAGTGGCATATAGGCATGTAGACAAAGGTGCTCCAGAGGATGGTAAAGAGAACGAATGCGGTAAATTTCATCCTCTCTGCATAGGCACCGGTGATCAAGGCCGGGGTGATTATGGCAAACATCAATTGAAAGGCGCAAAATAGCAGGTCGGGAATGCTGTCTGCATAAGGGCCTGGCTGTAGCCCAACACCCTTTAGTCCCATCCACTGAAGGCTACCGATGAAGCCCCCCATGTCTGGTCCAAAGGCCAATGAATAGCCATAACCTATCCATATGATAGAGACTATGCCGAGACAGGCAAAGCTCTGCATTATAGTGGCAAGCACATTTTTTTGACGTACGAGGCCACCGTAGAACAAGGCAAGTCCTGGTGTCATCAGCATCACCAAGGCCGTGGCTATCAACATGAAGGCAGTATCCCCTGTATTCATGATCTCAAAACTCCTTTTATTTGGATTGATTCGGTATATCTAATCGTTATACGCTGTTTCACTGTGCTGTGTGAGATCCAGGCCTTGGACTTCGTCTTCAAGGGGTACCCGTAGGCCAAAGATTGCATTGACAATCTTGAGAAGGATAAAGCTGGCTACAAAGGCGTACACGAGTACTACCAGTACCCCAAAGGCCTCAGTGGCAAAAAAAGCAGGATTGCCAGCCAAGAGTCCGTCGGCGCCACCTGGATTTATTGCCTTCGATGCAAAGATGCCAAGGCACAAAGTGCCTGCCAGACCGCCTAAACCGTGGATCCCTACTACATCGAGGCTGTCGTCATACCCGAGGCTGTTCTTCATGGAGACGGCCATATAGCAAATGATTCCAGCTATTACACCAATGGCCATGGCAGACAGCGGGCTTACAAAACCAGCAGCAGGAGTGACTGTGGCCAAGCCAGCTATTGCACCGGAGGCAGCCCCAAGGGTGGTGGGTTTGCCCTGTTTGATCTTTTCCATTAGGCACCAGGAGGTCATACCTGCCATGCCTGCAATGTGTGTGGCCACGAAAGCAGTAGCGGCTATGCCATTTGCGGCCAATGCACTGCCTCCATTGAAGCCAAACCAGCCAAACCACAGCAGCCCTGTGCCGAGGAGCGTCATGGGAAGATTGTGTGGCAAAAAGCTTTCTTTCTTGAATCCCTTTCTTGGCCCTATGATGATGGCGGCGGCCAAGGCAGCAGCACCCGATGTCAGATGTACCACCAGTCCACCTGCAAAATCCAGGACACCTCTTTGAGCAAGCCATCCGCCACTGCCCCATATCCAGTGACATACGGGGTTGTAGACGATGACAGCCCATAGGAGGCTGAAGATGATGAAAGGGCCGAACTTCATCCTTTCGGCAAATGCCCCTGTGATCAGAGCAGGCGTTATTATGGCGAACATGCACTGGTAGATCATGAAGACGAGTTGAGGGATTGTTGTTGCGTATGTGGTGCTTGGGGCAGCCCCTACGCCCCTGAGGCCAAACCACGAAAGGTCCCCTATGAAACCTGCCACGTCTGGTCCGAAAGACATGGAATAGCCGATAAAGACCCATTCAAAGCTGATGATGGCTATCATGATCAGGCTCTGCATTATGGTCCCCAGGACATTTTTGTTCCTGACCATGCCACCATAAAAGAGACCAAGGGCAGGAGTCATGAGTAGAACGAGCCCTGCCGAGGCCAAAATAAACGCGGTGTCACCAGATGAAATAGTTTGCATAGTTTCTCTCCCCCCTATTAAAGATCATCATAGGGGCCGTGCAATTATTTTGCCAACTCCTTGTTTTTATAACCGTCTGATTTTAAAAAGAAATCAAGGTATTGCTTTGGGGCGGGGTTACAATTTTGAAAAAAAGGCCCCTGTAAATTACAATTTTGTAATTTATTGGATAATGAGACTTACTCATCCTTGGGGCCTGATTCTTGCACTTTGGGAGGTGTGTCAGGCCGTTTTTTGAGATTGGTTTTGGAGCACCAAGATCAATTTTTTTATGCCACGGTTATGTTTTGGTTGTAGCCTAAAAATCAAGTTGAATTTTGGTTGCTCTCTGATAAATTGCACCTAACAGGTTTTAGGTTAGCCTACAACGGAAAAAAAAGGGGTTGAGTATGACAGCAATTAGATTATTGGAGGTAAGTGTAGTATCTATAGTTCTGATATTTTTGCTATGTTCCTGCGCTGGAAAGAACGAGTCGGTTTCTGGGCCAGGTACAGGCATTCCTGTTGAGCAGGTGAAAAAAGGCCAAGCCGAGAAGGTGCCTGGCAGTGAGCTCCAGGAGGGGGTCATAGGTAGTGAAGGGATAAGGGAGCCTGGCGGTGAGAACGCCATTAGTGAAGCCCGTACGAGTGCTCCATTTCTGCCTATCTATTTTGATTTCGATCGTTACACCATCAGGCCTGACATGAGGGACAGGATGGAGAAGAACGCTCAGATCATGCTCGATCATCCAGATATCAAGATCGAGATCCAAGGAAACTGCGACGAAAGAGGCACAAATGAATACAACCTGGCCCTTGGGGAAAAGAGGGCAAAGGCTGCCAAGGACTACCTGGTGATGATGGGGGTGAGCCCTAACAGGATCTCCATAGTGAGCTTGGGTGAGGAAAAACCACTGGACCCAGGTCATAATGAAGCAGCTTGGGCAAAAAACCGCAGGGATGATTTTATAATTTACAGGTAGGGGCCCTGCCCGGAAGCCATAGCCTTCTTTTTGGGGCAAGGTTTTGATCCGTGGTCCCATAGCCTTTAATCTTTGACAAAAATAGGTATGCACAGCCAAAAAAGGCTGTGCAGCTTTTTTATTGGAGGTTTCAAGTATAATGAATCTATTTGCTGAACGTATTAACGCCTTTCCCTTGTGTGTAGGTTTCATCCTATTGTTTGTCCTGTCCACCAGTCCCATTGCCTATGCACAAAAGAATCAGATCGCTGTCATCAACATGCAAAAGGTACTCAGGAATTCGAAAGCCGGGAAAAAGGCCATGGCCGAGCTGAACAAGAAATTCGAAAAGCTCAAAAGACAGTTACAGGCCAAGCAAAAAGAACTCAAGGCCTTCAAGCAGGAGATGGAGAAGAAGGCACCTTTGATGAACGAGGAGGCAAGGGCTGAAAAAGAGCGTCAATACAAGAAAATGCTCAGGGAATTCAAGGACAAGAGCGATGATGCCCAATATGAAATGCGTCAGGCAGAGTCAAAACGCATGGAGCCTATATTGAAACAGTTGGAAAAGATAGTGACCAAGATCGGCAAGGAAAAACATTTCGTTGTCATCATGGAGAAGAATATGCCTGGTATTTACTACACTGCTCCCGACGCTGATATCACCGATCTGGTCATAAAGGTCTTTGATCGCTCAAAATAGGAATATATCTTTGTCATCTCGTTTTTTGCGGAATTCTATCTCAACATAAGGTTTAGGTATCATGTTTCAAATCGATCTGGAACAACAGGAAACTCTAAGTGAAGAACAGCTCAGTACCCTATCCCAGATGTGGCAGCGTTGTGCAGGTAGGGTGATAATCTCTACTACTCTGGCAAAAAGTGGCCATCCTGGAGGCTCCCTTTCCTGCCTTCATGCCTTGCTCATAATGTATGCTATCATGCGGCACAAACCCGATGATCCTGATTGGGAACAGCGGGATAGGATGGTGGTCAGCATTGGACACATATCTCCTGCTGTATATGCGGTCCTATCAGAATATGGCTATTTCCCTGAAGAGGACTTTTTGACAGAATTTCGCAGGGCTGGCTCTATCTTTGGTGGGCATATCGAACAGGGGGTTCCCGGGGTGGAATGGAATACGGGCAATCTGGGCCAAGGTCTGTCAGTGGCCGATGGCTTTGGCCTTTCTGCCAGGCTCCTTGGACACGAGGATATACGCACCTTTTGTCTGATGGGTGACGGGGAGCAGCAAAAGGGTCAGGTTTCTGAGGCAAGGCGTTTTGCAGTCAAATACGGGCTGAAGGATCTTTACTGTATAGTCGACAGGAATCATCTCCAGATAGGTGGCAATACCGAAGAGGTCATGCCGGTTCGTGTCAGGGAGGAATATGAGGCATCCGGTTGGAATGTCGTCTATGTCCCAGATGGAAATGATTTCAACCAATTTTACAAGGGGCTCAGGAGGGCAATCCTCCATGAAGATCTGGAGCCCACCAGGCCTGTGGTTATTGTCAACCGGACTGTCATGGGTAGGGGTGTGTCCTTCATGGAAGACAAGGCAAAATATCATGGCTCTCCCCTCCCTTTGGACATGGCGAAAGATGCCCTCAAGGAGATAGGCCTCGATTCCGATCTCCTGGATGAATGGTCGGATAGACGTGATAGGCATGAGATCAAACCCGTAGGCCATGCCTGCAGAAAGATGCCCCCTTGTCAGATTGATCCTGGCCAGCCCATTGTTTACAGCCCAGACCAGGTTACAGACTGCCGGTCTGCATATGGAAACGCCCTGAAATCCCTGGCGGAAAAAAACAACGTGGGCTCTTCCCATCCAAAGATAGTGGGTTTCAGTTGTGACCTGGAAGGCTCTGTGAAGATGCAGGGGTTTCATCAGGTCAGTCCAGATGCATTTTTTGAGGTAGGGATACAGGAGCATCATGGTGCTGTTTGTTCTGCTGCCATGAGTAAGTATGGACTTGCCTCCTTTTTCAGTACGTTTGGGGTATTCGCTGTCTGTGAGACATACAATCAGCACAGACTCAGCGACCAGAACCACACGAATCTCAAGGTAGTGGCAACCCATGTAGGGTTGGACGTTGGTGAAGATGGCCCTACTCATCAATGTATAGATTATATAGGGCTGATGGAAAATCTATTTGGCTTTTCCATCTTCATACCCGCTGACCCCAATCAGACAGACAGGATAATCCGGTACATAGCCTCCCATGAGGGAAACTTCTTCGTGGGTATGGGACGTTCAAAGATGTCTGTTGTACTCGATATAGATGGCCAGCCCTTTTTTGGGCCGGATTACAGTTTTGTCCCTGGGAAGGCAGATTGGCTCAGAAGAGGTCATAAGGGCTCTCCCACCATAATAGCCTATGGTTCTGTCATACCCTACGTCATGGCTGCATGGGAGGGCCTGAGGCAAAAAGGTGTGGAAACCTCTGTATTGAATGTTGCCTCTTTGAAGCCTGTAGATCAAGATTCTATCTGTGAAGCAGCCCAAAATGGCCCCATAGTCACAGTAGAAGACCATGTCGTTTCCACGGGCATAGGTGCAATTACTTCCAGGATACTTGTTCAACACGGTATAAGTCAGAAGGTGGTAAGCCTTGGCGTAAATTCCTATGGCGCCTCTGGCAAGCCTTCGGATCTCTACAGGATGCAGGGTATAGATACCCAGTCAATAATGGATGCGGTCTTGGCCATTTGATTGATTATATCAATACCGATATCCCCACTCCTTGATGGGAAAATAAAAAGGCCCGGATTATTCCCCGGGCCTTTTATTGTTTGTTTTGGATGAGCTGAAGTTCTTAGAAGAACCAGAGAAATTCTGCAGCAAAACGCATTGAGACGTCGTCGCTCTTCTTGCCCTTTTCGAAGTCAACTCCACGACCATAGGCATTTATTGCCTTTGTAATATCCTTGGCGCCACTTCCTGGGAACAAGAATGCAGCCCCACCCTTTATGGTAACCTGCTTGAAGAGTTGGTAACGGAGCTCATTATTCCATTCGACACCCATGAAGTTATCTATGTCAACATTTCCTGTTACACCCATATTGGTATAGTAACTTTCGACTGCCTCTGTCTCATTGAACCACATGGCCATGACATGGGTTATGTAGGTCCAATTTCCGTAACCGGCATTGATTCCACCACCGACCATGCTGAATCCAGGGTTGTCGAGGGCAGCACCACCATTGATGCCTCCGCCACGGACTGTTCCGTAATAGGTTGGGAACATGCTGTAGAGGATCTGGCCAAAGATTGGGTTGCCGTCATGAGATATGGACTGTTCGCTTCCAAACCTCGGTGTGAACCTGGTAATACCAACTGCCGGGGTGAATCCTTCGAGATCGTCGTCATTGGGATCGTCGTCACCTCTGAGCCAATAACCACCAACATGCACCTCAAACTTCTTGATGCCAACCATCTCGTGAAGGTCTGCCAGGACATCGCCAAAGAAGGCATAGGAGCTGATGTCATAGTCGATCTCGCGGTCGTTGTCGAATTTTCCTCCCACATAGGCGAATTCTGCAATGGGATGGAAGATTCCATAATGGCCTTTATAATTGATACCGCCGAAGAAGCGGTCTATGTCCACGTGGTTACCTTGCTGGTAATTCTGATCATAGAAGAATACACCCTCTATATATGTGTTATGCATGAAGGTATAGCCGAGTTTACCCATGTAGAACGTACGGTCTGTATGGGATTGTTGGGTTGGTGGACCAATGGGATTGACTTTGCTCTTTACATCGTCGATACCAGCATAGCCAGCCTCTTGTTCATCCTTCTTGATATACCATGCTTCCCACTTGAAACCCTGATAACATCCAGTGATTCCAAGGCCTGGGTCATCGTCACCATAGATTAGACCACCATATTTCACATCAGCACCCTTGACATCCCAGCCACCGTTGAATCTGGAATTTATCCAGGGGAGATTGAACGAGGCGTTCAATCTTTCGATACCAAACTGCTGGCTCTGGAGGCCATACGCAAAGTCTGTACGGTCAACAGCCGTTCTGTCCAGGGTGGTATCGGATTCCAGTGCAAAATATACGTCCCAGTCCTGATCGTGTGCAAAATTGAAGAATAGCCTGTTCTCACCACGGATATACCCGTCTTTCAAGGCTCCTCCTGCCTCGTTCAGGTGGTCTTTGAGGCTGCTTCCCAGAACGCCGAGTTTTCTCATGATACCAACGGCCTTCTGTTCTTGCTCCCTATTCAGTTCACTGGACGTACCAAAGTCCCTGCTGATTTCCTGGGTGGGCACAAGGCGTACCTGGGCCCCCATCCTAACGGTAATATCTCCCAATGTCTGAATATTTACCGTGCCTGGCCCTACGTGACCGGCTCCAGCCAAGGCCAGAGATGCCGTGAGCATTGTCGCAAGTGCCACGGCAAATACAGTTAAGGTCTTTTTCATTTTTCCCTCCTTTTATGATAAATGATTAGGATTCACCAAAAACTCCACTTTGTTATTAGATTGTTTTTTTATCACCTCCCTGTCTATATGTGATCAATCTGTTTTCCCAAAACCCTCCTGTAGGCACAAAGATTTATTTACTCATGTCTTTCACCATTTCCTGGGAATACGTATTCACACGTTTTTCATAGGCCTGTCTCACAATGGCTATGTCAGTGATGAAGAGCTCCAGTTCCCTGGGTGTTAGGGACTGGTGTCCATCACAGAGGGCCTTTTCCGGTTCTGGATGGCATTCTACCAATATCATGTTGGCACCGGCTATGACCCCTTGGGCAGCCGCATTAAATATGTCCATGAGTCCACTCGGCGCCCTGTCCTTGGAGCCTATGGAATGGCTTGGATCCACGCAAACGGGTAACCGGGTTAGCCTGTGGATCACCGGGACATGTATGAAGTCAGCCATGTTCCTGTGAGGTGCGCTCATAGAGGTCTTTATACCCCTGAGACAGAATACGATGTTCCTGTTACCTTCACTTGCAATGTATTCACATGCATTCAGGGATTCTTCTATGGTCAGGCCCATGCCCCTCTTATAGAGGACCGGCAGTTCCGTCTGGGAGCCAACAGCCTTCAGAAGCTCGAAATTTTGTGCATTCCTGGTACCTATCTGGAGCATGACACCTGTGGGATGGCCTGCTTCGTCAAGGGCCTTGAGGATCTCCTCTATGTGGATCTCTTTCAATACCTCCATGGCTATAACCTTCACGTCATACTTGCCAGCAAGCTCGAAAACCCAGGGCAGGCATGCAGCCCCATGTCCTTGGAAATCATATGGGCTGGTCCTCGGTTTGTAGGCACCCATGCGTGCCGTGGCAATACCCAGTTCTTTCAAGTTCTTGAATACCTCTTCCACATATTCAGGTGTATCCACAGCACAGGGGCCTGCAAAGATATTCAGGCCATCCTGGTCGAATTTGATCCCGTTGTAGGTAAACCCAATGGGTACAAATTTGACGTCGTGACGCCCGATCTGTCGATATTTGGTCGAGACCCTGACAACCTTTTCCACGCCGGGCATGGAACTGAGAATCTCCTCGGGCACGTTATGGGTTGGGCCAATGAGGTGAACCTCACGAACAGTCCTGGTCTCCCCTGTCAACTCTACAATCCTGATGTTGAGCCCTGGGAAATTTTCCAGGAATTCATAGATCCTCTTTAGTTCATGACTATCTTTGTCAACACTTTCTTTGAGAATAAGTATCATCCCGTCTCTCTTCTATACATTCAATGGAGTTATAAGTGGCCGTTCCGGCACCATATTAACCTTTTCTATTTAACATCGGGCAGACAGCAGGTCAACAGCCTGGATTGTTGTTTTTTTGAAGCTGTGAGAGGTCCGGGGTGAGAGGGGGTGATATGGCGTGCTTTCCGACCAAGGGGCCTTGGCCGATCATTTCTTAAGCCAGGTCAGGCGTTCTACCCCTTCCACGTTTGTGCATGCCCGTTTCAAGGCAAAGTGCTGTCCTATCAGATAGACCTTTTCTTCAGCTCTGGTGATGGCCGTATAAAACCATTTGTTGTTCAACATGATGAAATGGGAATTGGACAGTGGAATCACCACTATTCTGTATTGACTGCCCTGGGCCTTGTGGACGGTAAGGGCATAGGCAAGCTCTATGATATCGCCAAGGTGGTCGAATTCGTAGGCTACTACTATCCGTTCTGGATAGACAACGAAAAATTGTTCTGATTCAGGGTCTATTTTGGAGACCAGTCCTATATTGCCATTGAATATACGTATAAATTCCTGCTTGGAGAATCTTTTCCCCTCCTTTATGAACATATCCCATGGCATTACCTCCATGTCCCTGTTTTGGAGATGGACAACCTTGTCACCTTCCTTCAGGCGTATACCAGCCCTGGTTATGCCCTTGGAGGAAATGGATGGATTCAATATGTCTTGTAGCCTGCTATTTAGGATCTCAGTGCCGAGCTGGCCTATCCTCATAGGGGTCAGGACCTGGAAATCCCATGCAGGATGAGTGAGTCTTTTTACATAATAGGCAGCAAGCTCGAGTATCCTGTCCAATATGGCCTGGTTGTTTTCCTCCCTGAATCTTTTCAGCTCCTGTTCTCTCTTGTTCTGCCTCTTGAGGGCAAAGATGTTGTGAGGCTCGATCCTTTCATACAAGAAGTCATTCCAGTGCTTGTGATCTACACCTGTGGGAATACGTCCCTGCCTGATCTCATTGGCGAAGAGTGCCAGTACGCTTTCCTCTCCCTGTCTGAATATGCGAACAAGGTGAACTGAAGGTATGAGTCCTTTACGCAATGCATCTGAAAAGACGTTGCCTGCACCGATTGGAGGAAGCTGGGCGGGGTCCCCCACCAGGATCAATAGGGCTGTCGGCTTTATGGCCCTTGCCAGACGATAAAAGAGGGACAGATTGACCATGGATGCCTCATCCAACACTATCACTTTATATGGAACAGGATTGTCTGGGCCATGTTCAAATTGGTTTTCTCCTTTGTATTTCAAGAGGGAGTGGATCGTCACGGCCTCATGGCCCGTTGTTTTTCTAAGACGTGAAGAAGCCATCCCAGTGAATGCACAGCAGATGATTTCCTCCCCCCTGGCATAATAATGGCTGAGAAGCTCGAGTATTGCCCTGCATACCGTGGTCTTTCCTGTGCCTGCATAACCAGCAAGACCAAATACGAGCCGTGGTTCAGTGGCAATCTTCTCGATGATCTCCTTTTGTTCCTCAGCGAACTCTATGCCATTTCGGTTTTCATAATCTGAAATGAAGGAAGAGACCTCCCCAAGGCTGATCGTCCTCCTCTTGAATTCTTTGGAGCGCTGGAGGAAGAATTCCCGGAGCCTGTCCTCCATGTACTTGTAGGAACTCAGACCTACCTCTCCTTTGTCTCCCAGGACTATCAGGCCTTCAAGTATCATTTTTTTCAGAACTGCTGATATCCTGGCGTCCGACACAGGGCCCTCTTCTGTAACAAGAAGCTCTTTGACAGTAGCCAAGAGATCCCTCTGCTCCAGATAGCAGTGGCCGTCGGATTCTGCTGCGTTTATAAGCACATGACTGATGCCTGCCTTTATCCTCCAGGGCGAATCAGCAGGGAGGCCAAGGGAAATGGCGATATTGTCTGCTGTCTTGAAGCCAATGCCCCTTATTTCCGTCAGCTTGTATGGGTTTTCCTTGATTATCTCTACGGATTGGTCACCAAAGTGGTTGTAGATGCGGATCAATAGGTTGGGAGTTATGTGGCCTTTGCTTCCAAGATAGCTGGCCAGAGATTTCAATGATCTGTGTTTGTGCCAGGAGCGCTTTATGAGGCTGAGGCGTTTTTCCTTTATCCCCTTTACCTTGAGGAGTCGTTCCGGTTCGTTGTCGAGAATCCTGACCAGTTCCTCTTCTCCAAACTGTTCTATGAGATCCCTTGCCATCTTTTCTCCAAGACCCTTTACCACCTTGCTAAGAAAAAATTGCAGTTCACTCCCAAGGAGACTGTAGTGGCTAAAATCGAATTGACGCCCATATTTAGTCATCTGCCAAGAGCCTGTGAACTCGAATTCGGCCCCTACCACAGTGGCATTGGAGGCCAGTTCACTCATATAGCCCTTGACAGTGAAACTGCCTCCTCTTTTGGGTTTTACCCTGAGTATTACAAAGCCTGAGTCTTGGTCTGCATATGTGACCCGTTGGACCGTGGCCCGAAGTTTTATCTTGGGCGTGGGTGGCTTGCTGGTGTTTTCCTTGGAGAGCGTTGTCATATCAGCCTTTTTTCCTTGGGTCGAGGGCATCTCTGAGCCCTTCACCCAATAGATTGTATCCAAGCACAGTGATGAGGATTGCAAGGCCAGGATATACCGAAAGCCACCAGGCGATCTCCAGATTATCCTTACCTTCAGTGAGCATATTACCCCAACTCGGGGTTGGAGGCTGTACCCCTATGCCCAAAAAGCTCAAGGCACTTTCCGTAAGTATTGCCCCACCGACACCCAGAGTGGCAGAGACGATGATTGGGGCCACTGCATTCGGGAGTATCTCGTTGAAGACGATCCTCATGTTCGATGCGCCGGATATCCTGGCTGCAAGGACAAAGTCTCTCTTTCTGAGACTGAGAAACTCGGCCCGTACCAGGCGAGCCACTCCCATCCAGCTCGTTAGGCCGATTACAGCCATTATGTTCCATATGGAGGGCTCGAGGAAGGCAATGACTGCCATGATCAGGAAGATAGAGGGGAAACAAAGCATTATGTCCACGAAACGCATGACTATGGTATCGACCCATTTCCCATAAAAACCTGCCAGTGCCCCAAGCACCGTGCCGACGGCAGTAGCTATCCCAACTGCAACAAAGCCCACCAGCAGAGATATGCGGGAGCCATAGATGAGTCTTGACAGGCAGTCTCGGCCCAGGGAGTCTGTACCAAACCAGTGAAGCCTGGAAGGTGGTTCCAGTATGTGATAGGTATCTATGGCCTGTGGGTTGTAAGGGGCTATGACTGGTGCCAGAATAGCTACGACGAATAGGAAAATAACGATGATAGAGCCTGAAAGTGCCAGGGGATTGGTCAATAGCGACAAAAAGAACGAGAATGGTCTTTTTTTGCCTTGTTTTTTCCCTGATCTGCCAAGGACTTCCATCTTCTGTCTTATTCTTCCTCCCTTAGTCCTGTCCTTATGCGTGGGTCCACGACCGCATAACCAAGATCTGCCAAAAGATTTCCCAGCAAGGTGAGTACGGAGACGATAACCAGATTACCCATCAGTACTGGATAGTCCCTTGCCATGACAGACGACCACATGAGTTGGCCCACTCCAGGTATGGCAAAAATCGATTCAAATATTACACTTCCTCCGATGAGCCCAGGTATGGATAGGCCAAGGATGGTGATAAGGGGAAGCAGGGCATTCCTCAGGGCATGTCTGTATATGACAGTTCGTTCTGGTAGGCCTTTGGCCCGGGCGGTAGTGATGAAGTCTTGTCTCAATACCTCGAGCATGGAAGAGCGGGTATAGCGTGAAAACCCGGCAAGCCCTCCTATGGCAGAGACGAATACTGGCAGTACGAGGTGTCTGCCCCAATCCAGCACCTTGTGCCAGGTATCCATCTGTTCATAGCCCATAAGGGTGTGAAGGCCGGATACCGGCAGCCAATTGAGCTCAATGCCAAAATAGAGCATCAAGAGAAGTGCCACCCAAAAGGCAGGTGCAGCATAGGCCACGAATACCAAGACGGTGGTGACCTGGTCAAAGAGGCTGTTTTGTCGAACTGCTGCCCGTACACCCAAGGGGATTGAGACAATGATTATGAGGGCCATGGACAGCACATTTATGAGTATGGTGACAGGGAGCCGTTCCTTGATCTTGTCCCAGACCTTTCGCCTGTCAGGGGAGAACGACCTGCCGAGATCCAACTGCATCAGCCCCTTGAACCATTTTGCATATTGGACATAGATAGGTTTGTCCAAGCCATACTGGGCCCTGAGCCTCTGTCTCATCTCGGGCGTCATCTTGGGATTGAAGTCTGCTTGCAGGCTCATGGGCTCACCCGGGGCAAGATGCATGACAAAGAACGAGATGAGGGTTATCCCAATGAAAGTTGGTATGAGGGCGAGGGCCCTTTTGGTTGTCCAGATGAGAAAGTCCATATTCAAGGCATCATGTATTTTTGTTCATTCTTGGGTACCCACCACCTGATGAAATTATAGCTTATCCCGGCTGGAGCAGGCTTTATGCCGTGAAATCTGGCATGTATGATGGGAAGGGCCATTGGGACATAAAGGAAAGTGTAAGGTTGGTCCTCTGCCAGTATTTCCTGGATCTTGAAATAGATCTGTCTTCTCTTCTCCCTGTCGAATGTCCTTCGCCCCAAGACGAGAAGCCTATCCACTTCCGGGTTCTTGTAGCCAATGAAGTTTAGCTGCTTTGGGCCCGTTTTGGACGAATGCCATATATCATATATATCCGGGTCTTGCCCAAGGGTCCAGCCAAGGATGACTGCCTCAAAGCGCCTTTTGTCGATGAAATCGTTGATGAAGGCTGTCCATTCAAGCTGTCTGATGTCCATCTTGATACCTATCTGGCCGAGCCTGTACTGGATGATCTGGGCTGTCTTGTCCCTTAGGGGATTGCCTTGGTTCGTGAGAACCGTGAATGAAAACGGTATGCCATCCTTGTCGAGGATCCCATCTCCGTCAGTATCCCTCCAACCGCTGTCCGCCAATAATTTTTTGGCCCGTCTGGGGTCATAGGGATAGCGTTTCACATTGGGATTATAGAACCATGCATCTGGCTTGTATGGGCCAGTTGCCTCGACACCGAGGCCAAGGAGTACACCCCTTATGATCTCCTCCTTGTCAATGGCATAGGATATGGCCTGGCGGACCCTCTTGTCTTTGAAGAACGGGTGGTTGAGGTTATAGCCCAGATATGTATAGGAAAAGGACAAGTATTTATATTTTTTGAAGTTTTTTTTGAAGAACGGAGTATCGGTCTGCCTTTGGTACTGGATGGGTGAAAGGCTCATCCAGTCCAGGCCTCCTGCCTTCAACTCCATGAACATGGTGGCAGGATCTGGGATGATGCGCATTATATATCCATTGAGATATGGCCTGCCATCAAAATAATCATTATTGGCTACCAGTTCTATCCGTTCCTGGGTCTTCCAGAGTTTGAGCCTATAGGGACCCAATCCTACCGGGTGTCTTGAAAGGGGGCTTTTGGTTATGTCTTTACCCTGAAGCAGATGCCTCGGCAGGACGACTATGTCTCCCCATGAGCTAAGGGCCGGGGCAAATGGTTCTTTATAGGTGACACGGAAGGTATAGGGGTCTGGGGCCTCTGCCTTTTCAACCTCGAGAAAATCCCCAGCATAGGCCGTGGGTGTCTTGGGATCGATAATGGTCTTGTATCCGAAGAGTACGTCCGCAGATGTGAAAGGTTGGCCATCCTGCCACTTGACCCCATGTTTCAGATGAAAGGTTATGGTCTTGCCGTCATTCTCTATGGTCCACGAATCGGCAAGATCTCCCACAAGATTCAGGTCTTTGTCATATTTGACAAGCCCATTGTAGATGAGTCCAGCTATTTCGTGGGAGGTGGCATCAGAGGATAGCATGGGTATCAGGTTGGAGGCATCCCCAATGGAGCCTGTGATAATGGCGTCTCCATAGACCGGTTTTTGTCCAGGCTGGGCCAGGGCTACTTGGTACATGCCCAATAGGATAATAGCAATAAACCCAAGGGGTGTTTTTGGTAGGGTCTTTTTAAAGGGCATCCCTTACTGCTTTTATGGCCTCAACACAGGAATACGGTATCTGCAGGTTGCCCTTGCCCCTTCCAAGCTTGATATAGGGTTTGGCCTTGCCATGATAATCACTCCCTCCAGTGGCCACCAAGTCAAGCCTTCTCGCAATGGATAGACAAAGGGCTGTAAAACCTTCATCGTGTTCGCTGTAATAGCATTCCAGGCCCATGAGTCCCTGGTCCTTTAGCTCGTCAATGATACCTTCGAGCTCTTCTGGATCCTTGGTCAACAATGAAAAAGGGTGGGCAAGTACTGGGACCCCACCTGCCTCTCTTATGGTCCCAATGGCCTCGAATGGGCTGAGGATGGATTTGGGGGCATAGGCCGGGCCCCCCTTTTTCAGATACTTGTCAAAGGCCTGTTTTACAGATCTCACATATCCCTTCTCTACCATGAGCCTTGCGATATGGGGTCTGCCAATCTGTCCGCCCTGGGCCATTTCTTCGAGCTCAGGCATGTGGAGGTCCATCCCTAACTGCCTGAGCCTATGGAGTATCCTTGGATTGCGTTCTGCCCTGGCAGCCTGGACTCTAGAGAGGACGGATTGAAGCAGATGAGATCCCTGGTCAATATAGTAGCCGAGAAGATGCATGTTCCCCTTGGGAAACGATACGCTCAACTCGACTCCGGGAATGAATTCCAGGCCGATCTCTTTGGCCCTATTGGCCCCAGCATCAAGGCCCGCCGTGGTGTCATGATCGGTTATGGAGATGGCAGATAACCCTACGGCCCTGGCTAAATTGATTAGCTCTTCCGGCGAATCAGAGCCATCAGAGGCCGTGGTATGGGTATGTAGATCACAGATTTTCATTTGACCATTACCTTATGGCTTTCTAAGGATCTCTATCTCTGCCCGTTCTCTCTGGCGCTGCAGCCAGTCTGTAAAAACGCTCTGGGCCTTCAACTGTCTGACCTGCTGTTTTATCTTGGACTTTTCCGAGGCAAAGGCCTTCATGTCCGCATCTTCCTTCATGCCCTTCAAATGGATCACGTAAAATGTCCTCCTGTTGGAGGAGATTTTTTCTGGGAAGGGTTTTGCCTTGTAGAGGGAAAGGGCATCCCTTACAACAGCCTCCGGTAACTTGCCTTTTGCAGTGTGGTCTGTCCTCTTGAAGAAGCCTGTTTCTTCAATGGTGAGATTGTACTGTTTGGCAGCGGCTGCAAAGCCTTTTTCCTTGGCCAACTGGAGTATCTTCTCTGCCTTCTTTCTGCACAACTCGAGGGAGCGTTCCTGGATGTACACATTTTTCACCCTGTCTTTTACCTCCTTGAAGGAAGGTATGTATGGGGGCTTTTTGTCAACAACCTCGGCAATTATGACGCCCTTGGGGACCTCCAGCAATGAACTCAGCTCTCCCTTTCCCAATGAGAACACGGCCCCGAGCACCTGAGGATTGAAGCCGAGTATGGGATCTGGATGGTTCCTCGGAAAGAATCCAGTCTCTTCAATGGTCTTGTTGGCACTTTTTGCATAGGCCTCAAGGCTTCCAAGCTCGATAATGGTATCATAGGCCTTGTTGGCCTGATCCCAGATGGTTTTTTCTATCTTTTTGTCCTTGATCTTTTGTGCAATCAGCGTTTGGACCTCTTTCAGGCCCTTGTCCCTGGCAGGTTTTATCTTTTCGAGTTTGATGATATGAAACCCAAACCTAGTCCTCACAGGTTTACTAATCTGGCCCTCTTTCATGGAAAAGACCTTTTCATCGAAGGGTTTTACCATCATACCTTTTTTGAAGAAGCCGAGTTCCCCCCCCTTGGCTGCCGTTGCAGGATCTTGGGAGAACTTTTTGGCCATTGCACTGAAAGATGCCCCTGCTTTCAATTTTTTGATGATCTCTTCAGCTCTTTTCTTTACTTCTTGGACCTTGGTTGCATTTGCGTCCTGGGGAATCTTTAGAAGTATGTGGCTTGCCTTTCTCATCTCTGGAACATGAAATTCTGCCTTGTGTTCCTGAAAGTAAGCCTTTATTTCTGTATCAGTGGCATTAACCCCTTTTGCTGCGGCCTTTCTGGAGAAAAGGATGTAGCGGAGCTTGATCTGGGGATCCGTCTTGAATTCCTCTTTGTGCTTCTGAAACCAATTCTCGAGTCTCGTATCGGTGGCATTGACGGAAGAGACACAGCTTGATGCATCTATTCTCAGAAATTCGATATTTATCTCTGCGTTTTCATAGAGATAGTGTTGTCTCGCCTCTGAGTCCGGGACGAATATGCCAGCAGTCAGGAGTGCTTGTACCTTTCTCAGATACATCTCCTGTCTGACATTCTCCTCGAAATCTACCGGTTTCATGCCTGCATTTCTCAGGGCAGCCTGATAGAGTCGCTGGTCGAAGACGCCGTTTTGTTTGAATGCAGGGACGCTGAGGATTACCTGTTGGATCTCCTTGTCTGTCACCAATACGCCCATTTTTTCTGCTGCCTGTTTGATCAATGCGGCATCGATGAGCTGGTTCAAGACCTGCTGTTTGATGTTCATCTGTTTGAGGACGGCTTCAGATAACGTGCCCCCGTACATTCGACGCAATCGATCGATGGTATTGTTATATGTCTTCTGATAGTCCTCAACGAGAATCTTCTGGCCATTTACCTTGGCCATGATGTCGAGGCGTTGGGACCTGAAAGTGCCCACCCCCCAGAATATGAAGACCACTACAATGGCCCCAAGTATGAATTTCATTAGCCAGGACGCTGCATTTTTCCTTATTATGTCCAACATCGTTTTGGGATTTCTCCTCTCAATGCAAAAATTTTCATCAGGGTTCGGCCTTTTTTTGTATACCGAAACATTGGTAGTTGTATGGGGGCCTTGCCCAGTGTCATACCGTGTCGGAAATCGAGACTGAACAAGATCAAATGTCCTGTAGGATGCCTTTTAGTTCAGATAATGTCAAGAAAGTCCTTTAAAATCTCCATTTTTTCAATTCCTGATCTGTGGCTGGCCTCTTCACCAGTATAGTCTTCGAGAGGTTGTCGCATTGGCTCAGGATCAAGGCCTTGAAAGGCAGTCTTTGATCATGTTTACAATACCTGGCGCAGATACTGCCCGCGATCTCGATGGCCTGATGGGAAGATGGATAACGTAAGATACAAGAGGGACCAGGGACCTGAGCAGGTTTGATGAGGATGTCAGATGGGAGGCTGAGGCTTTCTAACCTGAGATTTTCCGCATGTTTTCTGCCCACCATCACCCAGCTTTTGTCATTGAGTAAAAAATGCCTGCCTGTTTGGGCAGCAATGCAATCGACCTTGGTGAAGTTTGGCCAGGTCTCGAATATCTTTTTGAACCTTTCAGAAAGTATGGGGTCAGTCAATACACAGCCCCCGGCAGGAGCAGGATATCCATGGATATTGTATCTGCCGGCAAGCTTCATCTGTTGCTTTCTGCCTCGACCTGAAATAGCAGGCAGGAGTTCCCTCCTTACAATGCCCTTCTTCTCGACCAGGGTCCTTGGCAGGTAACGGGCGGAAAGAGGTCTCAGCAGTAGCCCTTCAGCCCCGCTCTGTCTTTCTATTATCCTGAGAGTATCTTTTCTTTGGGACATGGGGCGTTGCCCCACCACCTCTCCCGTGGCTATGAAAGTGGCACCAAAGTCTTTCATGACAGAGAGTGCCTTCTTGACCATGAGGATCTTGCAGTCTATACAAGGATTGAGATAGCGTCCATATCCATGGGGCGGGTCAATCACCATTTTCAAGAATTCTTCTGTTATATCGATCAAGTGGATCTCTAACCCATATTTTTGGCCTGTCTTTTCACAATACGTATCCCTTGAGCCAAGGAGTTCATGACCAAAAAAAGGGCTGACGAACTGGAGGGCTATGGGCCTGATGCCTTGTTCTTCGAGCACCTTACAGGCCAGTATGCTATCAAGACCTCCTGAAAACAGTACTAAGCAGTTCGTTTGCATATTTTCGAGCCGTATCCGTTTCTCCTCCAAGCATCCTTACGATTTCATCCAGCCTATCCGTAGCAGAAAGCTCTCTGACCTGTGTAACAGTTGTACCCTCTCTGTCGTGTTTTTCCACTACCAGGTGAAGCTGGCCCATTGCGGCAATCTGGGGAAAGTGGGTTATGGCTATGACCTGATAGTTTTCCCCCATCTGTCTCAATTTTTTCCCTACATTCTCTGCTATTTCACCCCCGAGGCCAGCATCTATTTCGTCGAATAGCATGGTTTCTTCAAGGCGCCTTTCCCCTGTTACTATCTTGAGGGCAAGGAGGATCCTTGAAAGTTCTCCGCCAGAGGCTACCTTTGCAAGGGATCTGAGGGGCTGGCCTGGATTGGCAGAAAATGTGAATTCTACCTTGTCTGCACCCGTTGGCCCAACTGATTTTGCGACAATAGGAGAGGGGGTGTGGATATGTATCTCGAATGCCGCTTTTCCCAGATCGAGCTCCGATAGCTCTTTCTTGACAGCCTGTTCCATTGCCTTGGATGCCTCGTGTCTTTTGGTGCTGAGTCCTTGTGCCAGTTGTTCGAGCCTGGTTTCTGCATGTTGGAGCTTTTCTGCCAGGTCAAGCATTTCTTGTTCGATTTGTAGGTACGTATCCAGTTCTCTTTCCAGGACCTGTCTATGTTGGAGTACGTCACTGATCTCGGGGCCAAATCTTTTTTTCAGTCTTTGAAGCCTGAAGAGTCTTTCCTCCATGGTGTCCAATCTGGTGGTGTCAACGGGTAATCCGTGGAGATAATCCCTTAGTGAAATAGCGAGGTCCTCTGCCTGAAAGCTCAGAGAATCCAACAATTCCCTGTGAGATTGGAGGGATGGGTCGATCTCTGTCATTTTCTCCATGTCTGTCCTACATAAAGAGAGCTCTTCTGTGATGCTTCCCCTGGCTCCATAGAGCCTCGAATATATCTCATCTCCAAGTTGTCTCAGTCTGCTTGATGATCGAAGCAGGCTTAGTTGGTCTTTCAGTTCTTCTTCCTCTCCCTCTTTGGGATCTATTTCATCGATGAGCTGTATCTGTCTGCGAATTCTTTCTATCTCGTCTTCTCTTGTCTTGTATCGCTCCCTGAGTCTTTCGGCCTTTCGTCTCAGCTCGACAGTTTCCTCATAGAATGACGCAAGGCTGGAACGTTCTTCTTGAAGGCCTCCAAATGTATCGAGCATCTCCAATTGTTTCTGCCTCTTGAGGAGATTTTGGTATTCGTGTTGGCTCGCTATACTCACGAGATCACTGGTGATGGTCCTTAGTTGTTGAAGTGTAAAGAGTGCTCCATTTACGAATATCCTACTCTTGCCCTTGGCATGAATGATTCTTCTTATGATGAGTTCAGATTCTGCCTCTACACCAAGATGGTCCAGGGTCTTTTGTAGATCTTTCGAGATAAAGAAGATGCCTTGTATTATAGCCTGCTCTGATCCAGCCCTTATTACAGATGCATCAGCCCTTTCACCGAGAAGGAGTTTGAGTGCCTTGACGAAGAGTGATTTTCCTGCACCTGTTGGCCCAGTAATCACATTGAGCCCAGGGCCAAAGGAAAAGACAGCCTGCTGTACAAGTATGAAGTTTTCCAATAACAGTTCGGAGAGCATGGGGTAGAGATCAATCCTTACGGTTTTTGTTGGAAGACTGGCCTTAGATATTAGGACAGATCTGGCCTATCTGCAAATAATCCGAGAAAGAAGTTTTGGTGAGACAAAAAGGGCAGGATTCAACGATGTCTCCCCAGCCCAGGGTGTACTCAGGGCCGGGGAGATGGATAAAAATTTAATGTTCGCTGATTGAAAACACCTTTCCAAAGAAACGCTCTCCCAGGAGAAAGCCTCCCAGGGTTAGGCAGATAGAACCGAAGACGACAAAGAATTCTGCAGGTGAAGGGGTATATGGCATAAAGCTTGGCAGGTTGTCCCAACCGTAGAATACGGGAACGGATTGGCCTGCGACCACCAGATCGTAGCGCTGGAAAAAACCACCAATGAGGGCCATGAGAGATGCAGCCGACATGGCGGCAAGATTGTTTACCTGGGTGCCCACCAACAACAAGAGCGGTATTATGATGCCAATGACAGTTTCAAAGACCCAGAAATTGGTAGAGAGAGGACCTTTCAGGAGATTGAGGGCTGCAAGCCTGGCTCCTTCATCTCCTGTGAACATGATGATGAATTTCCATGCGGTGGCAATTGCAATGAGGAAAAGTGTAAGGGCCAGGACCTTCGCTACTGTTTTCAGGGCTATGAAGTTTTTCTGATCCATCTTTTCCCCACGGATGATATAGGCTATATGGGTGAGGAGTATTATACAGGCGGCACCACTCATCACAGCAGAACAAAGGAAGAATACGGGCAATTGGGCACCATGCCAAAAAGGCCTGGAGGCCAAGGTCCCAAAGACGGCCCCCAAGTTAGAATTGGCTCCAATCTCAGCAAAGGCACCAAGTACGCCTACATAGAGGGCAAGTCGCCATTTCTGGCTTATGATCCCAAAGAATTCAACCAACATGCAACCCACTGCTGCACCGTAAAGGGTTCCCATCCACCAGATGTTTGAGGTCAGATTAGGTGAAATGATATTATAGATGAGCATCCTGTGAGGGCTTTCGAGTTCAACGCCTATGGACAAGAAAGCAGAAAAGATCGTGATGATAGATAGATATACGGCTCTGTTGGCAACAGGAGCCATGGGATTGCCTCCAAAGGCATGACTGATGGCCGCTATTAGAACCAGTCCGGTGGATATGATGGCAAAAGAGGCGTAGTTAGAGATCAGAATGCCCCAGGGGACCTCCCTTGTTACCCCATAAATATGTGCGTGGCCATAGATAAAACCATAAACGCCAAGGGCAAGGACGCCAGCCACAACTGCCAAAAGGGCGAAACCAAGCAACACCATGCCAGTGTTTATGCGTGGTTCGATCCAGGCCGTCAATACTTCCATCGAATTGGACATGATCTGTTCCTCCTTCTCCTAAATAAAAGATACACAAGCTGTATATTTATACCTTTTTTCTCAATCGTTTTCAAACATTTTTCTGAATTTCCATTCAGAAAATTTGTATATAAACTCACACTCTAAGGATAATGTTAGTTTTTTCTTTTTACGACAAGCAGTGGAGCATCCAAGGAGAATATGGGTTTGTATGCAAAAAATTGCTCATGATTTTTTTTAAGCTGGAATTGTTGCGAGACGATCTTTTACTGTGACAAGATGTGATGTGGCCTGAGAGTGGTTGTTTTTCTGAATCACCATTCAGAAATTTTATCTATAAACTCACTGGGTAATGACAATGTCAGTTGCTGTTTGGTTTCTATGACCAGTAGGGGTTGTCCAAGAACAGTCACTGTATGAGGAAGGGAAAAGAATTGCGTGTTTGTGGGCATTTCCCCCGATTCACCCGAAAGGTACTCCACGAGCTGCCATAAATGTTTCGCAGTTCAAGCCTAAATGGCTTACAATTTCACTGAATCTCCTGGGTTGTCAAGGTATTGAAATGAGGCCTTAAAGAAGACTTTCTTGGATGTTCGAGGCAGGTCCGCCACCGAAGACGGGCCTGCCATTTTCAGATGAAAAGACTCAACTCGTCAATCCAAGCTGCTTCAATAGTGTCTGCATGGGCCGTCCTTCCTTGTCCCAACCCCTGATAGAGTAGTATTCAGGTAACATCTCCTCCAATCTCACAACGTTTCCCTTTTTGGGCCCTTTTGGTAGTGGGGTCTTGAGCAACCTTTCGGGAAGGGTGTCTTGGCCCGGGTCCATACCGAGCTTGAGATTCAATAGCCTTTCCAGGTTCCAGATCCTTTCTCCACACTCCATCATCTCTTCTGTGGTGTAATCGAAACCTGTCGAGGCAGAAAGAAGGTCCCGGTAGTCATCGGCCACCAAGACAAATGAACTGAAAAGGCAAAGGCCGCTGGAGTCTATCACAGCAGTCAGGTCCTGAAAGATCTTCACCCACTTGGCCTTGCCCTCAGTGGCCTGTGGGTCGAGTTTTTCTGGTACACCAAGGACCTCAGGCGATATGAGATAGGCCCTAACGTGGCAGCCACCTCTGTTGGATGTGGCATAAGAAAGGCCTTGGCCTTGAACCCCCCTTGGGTCATAGGCTGGCAGTTCCTGTCCTTTTACCGACATGGAGACCTCTGGAGCACCGTATTCCATTGCCAACCTTGCGGAACCTTGGCCGAGTCTTGTGCCAAAACCTTTGCCCATGCCAGTGGCATGGGTATAGAACAATAGGGATTCGGTACTGCCAAAGTTGAGCTCTGGCCCTCCCTGGAGATCGTCTTTTTTTATCAGGCCCTTCTCATATAGCTCCATGGCGCATGCCAAGGTTACACCACAGGAGATGGTATCCATCCCCAGACGGTTACAGATGTAATTTGCCTCTGTGATAACTGCCAGGTCTTTTATGCCCATGCATGCCCCCATGGCCCAGCTGGTTTCATATTCTGGTCCTTCTCCCTTGTTCCCTGTAGGGGTTTCGGTCACCCGTCCACATTTTATAGGGCATGCCCAGCAGCCACGGTTTTTCTTGAGATAACCCTTGGAGATTAGGGCTTCCCCTGCTATTTCACTCGTTCCATCAAATGTACCTTCCTGAAAATTCCTGGTTGGATAGGCCCCTACGTCATTGATGATGTTGTCCAAGACCTTTGTCCCCAGTCTTGGCAGGGCGTCTGCTGTGATGGGGTCTTTGTTCAATTTTTCCACCTTTGCCCTTATGATCTCCATGAACTTGTCCTTGTCCGGTGCTTGGGGCCTTTGTTCCCCCTTTACCACTACTGCCTTCAGGTTTTTCGATCCCATGACAGCGCCTACACCAGAACGCCCAGCAGCCCGGTGTTTTTCATTGATTATACAGGCAAAACGCACAAGGCATTCACCGGCTGGTCCAATGCAGGCGATCTTGGCCTTACCCTCTCCAGTCTCTTTCAAGATCAGATCTGTGGTTTCATGGGTGTCTTTGCCCCATAGGTGGCTGGCCGATTCGATATGGGCCCCTTGTTGATCCACAAAGACATAGACAGGGGTTTCAGCCTTTCCCTGGATAATGAGTAGATCCCAGCCCGCCATTTTTAACTCGGCCCCAAAAGAACCGCCGGAGTTGGAGCAGGCCACCAATCCTGTCAAGGGACTGCGGCAGATGGCCATGTAACGGCCTCCCGTAGGGGCAGCAGTGCCACTTAGAGGGCCGGTTGCAAAGATCAGGGGGTTTTCCGGGCCCAGAGGCTCAGTCCCCTTGTCTATCATCCCGTTCAGGAGATAGGTGCCCAGCCCTCTTCCCCCTATGAAACGCCTAAGGATCTCTGTGCTTAACCTTTCAGTGTCCGTCTGGCCCGTGGCCAAGTCGATTCTAAGTATCTTGCCAGCATAGGTTCCAGTCATGGCAGCCTCCTCCAGCGTGTCTCGTTTTTCTATGGTATTTCTCTTGGTAACATTATATCAATGAATATGAAAAGAAATAATTTTTTTGTCATGCTATCCAGAACAACTCTGTGGTAAGGGGAAAAAGGATGGAGACGGTGATCCGAAATATGGATGCAAGCCTGCCCTGAGATGCAAGGCAGAAGGGGTGTCCCTGTCATAAGCCGGGATGAAAAAAGGCGCGTCTGTCAATCTTGGGATTGGAGACACGCCTTCTATCAACCCCCATAGGGTGGGGGGTGGAAATCACTCATTCCATATTGTGCACTTCAAACGCCTGAAAAAGAATAATTCCTTTGCATGTGGGCAAGCTTGTGATCTGCATGATCCGGGGTCACGGGTTTACTACATTCCATCCCCTGTTTCTCATGCAATTTATGTAGGCCTGTTTATATTTCCTTTCAGCCTCTATTCCTTTATAGGCACCTCCACCAATACCGCCGGCTGCTGCCCCAATTGCAGCGCCCTTTCCAGCATTGCCAGTGGCAGCTCCAATTGCAGCACCAGCAGCAGCTCCAATTGCTCCACCTATAAGCCCCCCTTTGATGGTCTCTCCTGGAGTATATCCAGAGACCCGCTGTGCCAGCATCTTGCATTCAGTAAGGTCTTGGGTATAACTCCGCTGTGGAGGAGGGGCAGCGGGAGCTGGGGCTGGTGCTACTGCAGGGGCCCTGGTAGCAGCAGGAGCTGGAGGAGGCGGTGGCGGATACTGTGCTGGTGGTGGTTGGGGTACAGGTCGCCTCGCCTGTGCTGGATACTGCTGAGGATAGGGTTGGCTTTGATATGGCCCTGGTGCAGATGTATCGACGGTAGGGGTCCAACCACTTTGTGAAGCACATGCAGCCATGAGAAATAGACAGAAAAAGATGAGCAACATAGAGGAAATCTTGGGCATGTATAAACACCTCCTGTTTTTTTGTCATGAATTAAACTAATAACTCGCCGGAGAATTGGCAATCCCTCAGGAGCCCTCCTAACTATAGATGGATCGATGAGGGACATCCTGCTTGCTTTTCTTCCTTATCGTTCCTATCTCTACCTATATGACTATTGTCAGGTTTCTCGAAACAAAATACCTACAGGAGGTGAAGAGATGAAGGTCTTGCTCGTGACGGCAGATGGCTTTGAAGATTCGGAGCTTCTGTGTCCAATGTATAGATTAAAGGAAGAGGGATTCGAAGTGGATATAACTGCCCCGGAATGGGGACAGGTTAAGGGAAAGAAGGGCTATGTAGTCAGTGCGAACCTCTCTTTTGACGAGGTGGAACCATCGGCATTCGATGCCCTGTATCTGCCAGGAGGGAAGGCACCAGACAAATTGAAATATTCAGCAGAGGTGCAAAAGATCGTCCAGGCCTTTGATCGCGACAAAAGGCCTATGGCTGCCATATGTCATGGACCATTGATCCTTGCCAAGGCAGGTGTGCTAAGTGGCCGAAAGGCAACATGTTACTGGAGGGTGGCCGAGGACATAAAGGCTGCAGGGGCAATCTATGAAAACGTGCCCGTGGTGATCGATGGAAATCTGGTCACCTCCAGGGAGCCGGCTGACATACCATTTTTCATGAAGGAGTTCGTCTCTATGTTGAAGAGGGCCCAACAGGGGGAGTGATTGCCTGGTCTTCATGAGAGGGTTGTTGTCGGTCCTGGAATAGCTTGGCCCTGAGGCCAGTAGATCGTTTCACCCTTTGGGAGACCGCTTTTTTCAAGGCGTCTTTCGTGCCCCAAATCTCAACACCTTCTCTGGCCCTCGTGACCGCGGTGTAAAGGAGCTCTCTCGTGAGAAGAGGGGAGTCCTCATCAGGCAAGACTAGAAAAATCCTATCGAATTCCGAGCCCTGACTTTTGTGTACGGTGATGGCAAAGGCTGTGTCGTGCTCTGGCAGGGTATTGAGGGGCAGGTGGCGGCACGTGTCTGCCTGTAATTGGAACCAGGCCCTCATCTTTCCAGTTGTATCAGGCCACACTATACAGATGTCTCCATTGAAGATGGCATATCTGTAGCTGTTTTTGAGTATTATCAATGGCTGGCCCTGGAAAAAACGTGTGCCACCAGGGAGTGATCTTTGTCTCAAGAGCAGGTGAGATATGGTCTTGTTTACCATGTTGGTACCGTGGAGGCCTGTTCGGTGGGCGCAAAGGATCCTGAAGTCTTGTAGTCTGTCAAGGCCTGTCAAAGGGGATGCTGCCTTTATACAGGGAAGGAAATGCTGGTTGGATCTCTCGGCCAGGAGGGAAGAAAGGTGGGTATTGCTGGGTTCCATGAGGCGTGCATACGGGATGTCTCTATCTATAAGGATCTCAATGAGTTTTTCGTGATCTCCTGCAGAGATGGCCTTTGCCACTTCCGAGATGGGACTTTTGCTGTCGAAACGAAAGTTTTTTTTCAGTTCGACAATACAGTCTCTCAGCGGGAAGGAATCGACCTGAGGAAGTGGCAGGTTATCTCCACTCAATTCCAGGATGGAGCTTGCATGCCCGGCAGAGTAATGGAAGGATCTGGAAAAAGAGCAGATATCGCTTAGTACATTTCCTGCTTCTACAGAGGCGAGTTGATCCTTGTCTCCAAGGAGGATCAGGCGAGCATCTGGACTTAGGGCAGATACAAGCTTGCTCATCATGGGCAGGTCCACCATGGATGCCTCATCCACTATAATTGTATCATAGGGTAGGGGATAGCCTGGACCGTAGCGGAATCTGCCCCTGGCGTCGGCTCCAAGTAGCCTATGCAAGGTATAGGTCTCCTGGATCAGATCCATTTCGTAGAGGAGGCCGGTTGCCGAAAGGACAGCGTGAATAGAGTCTCTGAGTCTGGTTGCCGCCTTGCCCGTGGGGGCTGCCACCGCTATGGCATTTTCTCTCCAGGCCGCTTTTAGCCCGGCAATGATCGCTGCCACTGTCCTGGTTTTACCCGTGCCTGGTCCTCCAGAGACTATACAAAGCCCTTTCAATACGGCTGTGGCCACGGCGACCCGTTGCCAGTCGCACTTATCCTGTCCCTTGAAAAACCAGGAAAGGACCTTTCGTACATCTTCGATCTGTCCGGTTTTCAAGACGTAATCCCTGCTGGCAAGCCTGGAAAGACAAGATGCCAGGATGGTTTCGTATCTATGATAACGCTGTAGATAAAGCCTTCTTCCGTCTTCGAATATCAAGGGGGCGGGTATCTGCTCAGTGGGGTGAGCCACAAGGGGAGACGAGGCAATGCATTCTCTCAATTCGTCCAGGGAGATAGCACTGATCATCTCTCTGGCCCATTCCAGCCATCCACAGCCTGTCTCTATTGGTTGCCCAAAGTCGATACATGTACTGGAACGGCTGACTGCATGGCTTGCCAAACACCCTGCAAGGATGACGTGATCAGAGGCCTTGGGGTCCAAGCGCTCGAGGAATTTGGCGAACTCGAGATCTAGGGGTTCCATGTCCCCATCCCGGACAGCCTTTTCAAGTCGTTCAAATAGCTCCTTACTCATCAACAGAGCCCCAATCTTTTGCCAATTTCTTCTCTTGGTATGAAAAGTACCCCTGTTTTACCGTTGGAGGATGGATGGATACCCCTTACGAACAGATAGACTACGCCACCAAAGTGCTGGTTGAATCTGTAATCGGCCATGGTCTTGGAAAGGAGCCTGTGAAGTGCCAATGCGTATATCTCTGCCTGGAGATGGTAGTCATGGATCGTCATGGCCTGTCGCAGTTTCTCTATCCTGTAATCCTGAAGCTTGTCTCCAAGGTAGTTGCTCTTGTAATCTGCCACATAGTAGAGTCCATCATGCGCAAACAACAGGTCCACAAACCCCCTGATTATACCTGATTCATATCTGTCCAAGGCCTGTCGGAGGGAAGACGGTACATCGATTATACTACTGAAAAATGAAGAGAACTCCATCTCTTTCACCATTTGGTCCGGCGGGATGGCCTTTAGTCTGATATCGGGGAGGATCTGGGTGCCGGTGACATTTTCGACCATTTCCAAAAGGACATGGTCCCAGGTGGGATCAAGCCCCCATTCGGCAAGGGCGAGACGGCATTTCCCCAGTATGGCTTCCGAATCGTCATGGGAAAAATCTACATTTTCCAGGATCTTGTGTATGCAGTTGCCTGGTAGAGCCCCCCTTGGAAAAGAAAAGATGTCTTTACCATGGCCCTCCAATGGCTCAGGGCCTTTCTGAAAGTGATAAAGGCTGTCATCTCCTTGCTCCTCCATGGACAGGGAGGAAAAGCTTTCTACCCCGAATCGTTGTCTGACCCTCCTTGTCACCTGTCTGACCTCGTATAGCAGGGTGGTATCATCATCTGTACGAATTTCCTTCTCCACAGGTCCAGGGATGGGGGTGATGTTCGAGGCCGGGCACCTTTCAGGTCCTTCTATTTCGTATCCCTGGAGCAAGTAATATAAGGCGGAATTTTCACTGCTCTTGAATCTGCCCCAGGAGATGTAACAACGAACCACTGCCCTTGTGAGGGCAACATACAGGAGCCTGGTTTCCTCGGCCAAACGTTGGCGTTCCATTTCACTTCTCATTTGTCCATGGTCGGTCCTGATGACATAGCAGCCTTGTTTTTCATCAAAGTATTGCAATAGATTCTGGCGATTTGCACCTGAGCTACTATCCCAGATGAATGGTACAAAGACGATTGGAAATTCCAGGCCCTTACTCCTGTGGATCGTCATGATGGTGACGAGCTGCCTGTCGCTTTCCAGCCTCATCTGTTGCCCTTCCTCATCAGAACCTCCAAGTTCGATCTGGTTGGCAAGCCAAGATAGTTCTGCCTCGATACCAGAGACCTCTGGTCTTTTTTCGTCGAGCAGTTCAGCGAGTTGGAACCAGTTAGTGAGCCTTCTTTCTCCTCCAGGTAGCTGAAGCAGGCGGTGGGCTATGCCCAACTGGTGAATCATTTGTCTGAACATGACCAAGACCCCTCTTCTGAGCCAAAGGGAACGAAGTTCAAAGAAGGCCGATGAGATATCTTCCCACTTCTCAGGGTGCTCACGCAGTGCAGCTATCTCTTTGGCGTTCCAGCCCATGGCATCAGTGGCAAGGGCTGTCGATACGGCCGATAGGTCGCCAGGGGTGGCAGCAGCCCTCAATACCATGAGGAATTCCCATGCCTCATCTGTTGAGAAAACGCTTTGGTTTGCATGATAGACACAGGATATACCAGCCTTGGAAAGGGCATTTCTCATCACCTCTGCCTGGGTACGGTTCCTGACAAGTATTGCTATGTCACTTGATCTGACAGGGTGGCTTTTACCAGAGGGGTCTTTTATCAGGATGCGTCCTTGTGCTCCACCTGCCAAGAGTCTGGCTATTTCTCCTGCACATCCATCAGAAAGTACACGCCTTGCCTCTGATTTATTCATCGAGGCATGGGAGGTATTATTCTTGGAATCCTCATCCGGTTTCCATATTATGAGATCTCCTGACAGGTCTGGATCTTGGAGAAATGGCAGTCTGGGATCTCGGCTTTTGACCTCGTGATAGGGGATTGCCTCGAATACAAAGGGATATTTCCTCCTGGTAAAGAGAAAATTTACTGCCTCTACCAGCCCTGGAGAAGAACGCCAGTTCTTGGCAAGACCAAATCGTCTTTCCTCTCCTACCTTGGATCTAGCATTCAGATAGGTAAAGATATCAGCCCCCCTGAAGGCGTATATGGATTGTTTTGGGTCACCGATCATTATGAGGAGGTCATGCTGGCTCGATGGATAGATCTTTTCAAATATACGGTATTGTACCTGGTCGGTGTCCTGAAACTCGTCGATCATGGCGACCTTGAACCGCTTCCTCAGCATGGCGGCCAGCCTTGGGCCGTTTGGTGAGCACAGGGCCTTGTCCATCTTGACAAGCAGATCATCGAAGGCAAATAGCCCCAGGCGTTGTTTTATCCCAGTGCATATCTGTCTAATCTTGTTAGAAGCCCTTTCCAGGAGGGCTGCTTTCATGTATGTCCACCAGGTGTCATGGGTCTCTATCAGGGTGTCCCATTTTTTGAAAAATGGGTGGCAGGGTGGAGTGCTGTAGCCTTTTTTGAGGCAATTTTCCAGAAGTCGCTGGGAAAATGGCATCTGTTTCAGATCCCAGAGGGAAAAGAGATCTATCTCTTCTTGCTCGAAGAATTCGTCCAAGGCCTTGGCTGCCTCGATAATGCCTTTTTTCTTGAGGACGGCCCTTCTCCTGACAAGGCTATTGTCGTCCTCGAGTAAAGAGACAATTTGCCTTCGCTTGTTAGTCCACATCGTCTTCAGTTCCAGGAAGAGGGCATCCAAAACAGTCTTGTTCTCAAGGCATTTCCCCAGGTCTGCCTTGGGCTCTATCATGACGGGTTCGAGGCCCAGCAGTGGACGAAGTGTTTGGAGCATTTGTCCCGGTCCTGGGAACAGGGAGATTATGGCTTTTGCCAGCCAGGGATCGGCACCGTAAAATTCCTGTCTCCAAAACTGGCGTGCTGCCTCGAGGAGCAGGTCTTCATGGGAAGGTATAAGCTCCATGTCAAAGGATGTCTCGGTCTCAAAGGCATAATCGCTCAGCATCCTCTGGCAGAATCCATGGATGGTGAAGATGGCCGCTTCGTCAAGGCTGATGATAGCACGTTCTATTAGTATTCTTATCTTTTTCTTTCCGTGAAGCCTGGCTGATCTCTCCAGTAGAGAGGCCACGAAGTCATCCTTACAGGCATCCCCTCTGGCATGGTCAAGGGCTATTTTCAGCCTATGTCTAACCCTGTCCTTCAAATCCTCGGTGGCAGCCTTGGTAAAGGTGACTATCAAGATCTGACTTACTTCGAGACCCTGTTCAAGGATGAGCCTCAGGAAGAGGGATGTGATGGTGTAGGTCTTTCCTGTACCTGCACTCGCCTCTATGAGGGTATGCCCAGAAAGCTCCATCTCCAGGGGAACCAACTCGTTCACGTACGCTTCTCCTTGCTCTTTTCAATCAGTGGTTCAAAGACGGAGAGGGCAAGCTCTTGGAATTCTCTGTCAAAGACCCGTCTGCCCCTGAACGCTACCTCCAACCAGCGATCGTGGAGGCTCTTTCCGTTTCTGTAGGTGCCTTTCTGAAACTGTTTTTCAGCAAGGGCTGTGGCTTTTGATATGGCAGTGCCCTCATCGTGTTTATTCATGAGTGTCAAGTAGTTTTTGGCAAATACAAAAGAGGGCTCTGGTATGAAGGGTAACGGCCTTTTGATGCCCTGGAGAAAAATATCCAGCAGTTTCGAGAGGCAATCATTGGCCTCATTCTGGTCCAGGCCTGCCAATTCTATGGAGTGACCATCAGAACCGACATGGATGCTTTCCACTTCATGTCCAGTATTCAAGGTGGCAACCAGGTGTTTGATCCAAAGAGATACCCTGTCCGACGCCTTGATCTTGGCTGCACGGAAGGAGACAGCGCCATGTTGCTTAGATGTCCAAATGGAGCCTGTGAGCCTGATGTCGCCAATATGGATATCCACAGCCGAGGCAGAAGAATGTATGCCAACTCGCTCGAGGTGAGGTAGAATCTTTATTGCACTATTTACTATCTGGCCGAATGACAACTGGTCAAAAGGGGGGAAGGGCAAAAGCCCTTTGCCTCTCAGCCTGAGGTATTGTTCCTCAAGGGCTTGTTTTCCCCTGTCCATGAGGAGTTGGATGATCTCGTTGGTCTGCATATAATGGTCTAATGCGCTGAAGGAAAAGGGTTCATCTGCCAAAAGGACCGCATTTTGGAAAGCCAGGTCGATGCCCAGGCGTTTTGACAGGAAGAACCTGGCTGGGTGGGAAAAGAAATAAACGAGTTGGGAAAGCTCGATCCTGTCTGGGTCTTCCTGTCCCATATCTATCTCTTCACCCCAAAAAGGTGTGATCCAATAGGTATCCTGCCCATCTTTTTCATCACATCTTGGTCGGCACCATTCGTCGGCATAGGTGAAGAGTCTGGGTTGTTCTTGTCTTGAGTAGGCAGCGCTAAATGGCATCAGGGGATGTTCTGTAACCAGGTTCTTATGGATTCCTTCACCGTTTGGTCCTTGTATGTTTTGTTCCAGAAAATCCAAGAGTTCACTTATGACACCAGAGGGCAGCATGAGTGTATTGTCCTTCTGACTCCTTCCTACATAACTGATATATAGACAATCCCTGGCAGAAAGAATGGTCTCCAAGAAGAGATATCTATCCTCATCCCTTGGGAACTTGTCACCAGGGCGGGGATGTCTTTCCACAAGATCAAAGTTGGTGGCAGGTCGTCTTCGCGGGAAGTCCGTGTCATTCATGCCCAGGAGACAGATAATCCTCGCTGGTATGGAGCGCATGGGTACGAGGCTTGAGAATGTGACCTTGCCAGAGATGAAATTTCTTGCACCAGCAGGGCGATTTAGTCGATCGTGTAGAAATTGTCTTACGATTTCCAGATCCAGGAATTCGATATGGGCCTGTTCACTGAGATCCCGCAGGTGCGCAGCCGTATCCATGATGAGTACAACGGCCTGTTTCTCATCTGGTTCCTCAGGTAAAAAGAAGGTCTCCACCAGGTTTACGATAAGCTCTTGCCACTCCATAGGAGAACGCTCCTTGGACGTCTCATCCAAAAAGGAGCGGATCTTTGAGACAAAAAAGGATAGACAGCCGACTGCTCGGGCAATATCCCCCTCAACAGGTGTTTCAAAGGGTAAGATCGACCACAGAAGTGACTTCCCAGAATATGAATAACTGCCCAAGAGCCGATCCAGGCCGAACCTCCAGGAATTCTGCCTCGCTTCGTCAAAGCCCAGCTCTCGTCTTATGCCGCTTTCAGCCACCAATTCCCTTACCAGGTCCAGGCCCTCTTCATCCAGTCCAAACCTCCTTGCTGTGCATGGATATTCCAGTATGTCCATTAAGGCAGGGGCAGTGACTGGCAAGTTTGAAAGATCCAATATCTTCAAAAAGGTGGTAATCAGGGGGTTTCGTTTGTCTTCTGGCAGGTCTGTAATAGCCCAAGGGATCGTTCTTTTGGAATCCGTGGGATGAGCACCAAAGACCGCCTCTATGAAAGGTGCATACTTTTGGATATCTGGTGCCATAACCAGGACCTCATGAGGGTGGAGATCCGAAAGGTTTTCAAACATGTCCAGCAATTGGTCATGGAGTACCTCTACCTCCCTCAACGGGCTGTGGCAACTGTGTATCTGTATGGAGTGGTCATCCGCAGTCATCTCGAAGGCAGGCCTTTTGAGTTCCTCTCCTCTGAGAATACCTGCCTGTAGCCATGACAGCAATGAACCGCCTTGGGGGATATGGAAATAGTCCTTTGCATCACTTTCTATCCCTGGTTCAAAGAGGCGTTCATAGAGGGCATGGAGGAAGTCTTTGCCAACCGTGCCCAGGGATTCGAGCAGGGGATGAAAACTGGTCAGAGGATCATGTCCCACAAGGTATTCCATCTTCTTTTTCCTCTTAGGGCTCTTTATGTCTTCCCAGAATGTGCTGCATGGATTGAGTACAAATAGATGCACATCAATGTGTTTTGCCAGTTGAAAAAAAAGTTCCAGATAGACAGGTGGAAGGTGAGAGATCCCAAATAGTGCCACAGGACATGGAAACATCGTATCCACCAAGGGGTGATCCAACATGTCTGTCAGGTTTTTCAATAACCTGGCCCTGTGACTGTATTTGAAAGAAGTGGTGACAAAACGCCAGAGGGAAGGCTGCCATCTGTCTTCTTTTCTCAGTGGTACAACGCTGGAGTCATCTCCTTGTTCCCAGGCAAGCAGCATGTCTGGACGATAGGTCAGATATTTTTCAAAAAGTTGCCCCAGGCGCTGGGCCAAGCCATAGAGCTCTTTGCTTGCTTCACCAGGCCTGCTGTCTGCAATAATCCTTAGATGTCCAGGAAGCATAACGGATGTGGATGGGAGCCACCTTGGGAGGGCGCCCAGGATCAGCCACGAAAGCTGTTCCCTGTCCAAGGCAGGGTAATGCCCTTCTTCAGGGAGAAGCCTTTTCGTGATCTGGCCGATAAAGGCGGCAGGCATGGGAAAGTTCACGTTGGCACATATCGAATCAATGGAGGCCAGCTTGAAAGACAGCCATCTTGCCATACCCGGGTTGTTTACGACTATGGTCCTTGGTAAGAGGGGAGGGGCCTCATAGCCTGCCATTACCTCTGAGAGTTTCTGGGCTAGGATCTCGATCCGGTTGCCGTTATGGAGTATGAACATTGTCAGTTGTCACGTCAGGATCACTATCGATGGGATAGTATGACCTTATTATACCAACCTTGGCCAATACAGGGATTCTTAATAGCTGCATACAACATAATATAGCATAGATATTCAATAAGTGATCCTGGATTATGCAGTTCAGGATTTGGAGTACATAATCCGGGATCAATGGAGCAGGAGGCCCTTGTCTGTTTAGATCCCATGTATTAGCCTATGATCCTATATGATGACGGCCTTGTGGAGATGGATCTTTTATTGCCTGTAAGGGCGAAACAAGGGGGGCTTTGATGGAGAAGTCGTCTCGGATTATACGTTACTCTCTTTTTGCATGTGCCTTTACACTCTGCCTTTCATGTTTTGTCCCCGTATGTATGAGCTCAAGCTGCGAGGAGTGTCACAGGGGTATCGAGTCAATCTCGGAAGAACCGTCCATGAAGGGGCTTTCGTGTAGTTTTTGCCACAAGGGTGATCCCGATGCCCCTACCAAGGAAGGCGCTCACGAGGATATGTGGGCGAATCCGTCAGACTACCGGGTGGCCAAGCATACATGTGGACAGTGTCACGGGCAGATACTCGAACGTTCCCAAAAATCCCTTCACGCCACGAGTGCAGGGATTATAAGTGCCACACGCTATACCTGGGCCGCCCAGAATACCAGAAGTGCCCTGTATGCAAATTACGAGGTGAGGGATGACGATGGGGTTATCCCCAAGGAAAAAGGGGCATTGCCAGGTCTCAAGACCCTACCTTCTTTTGATCCAAACAAGCCGGATGGTATGGAAAACAGCCCTGCCGACGACTATCTCAGGGAGGAATGCCTGAGATGCCACATCTATAGCTACGGGGCTGAGCGCCCGGGAGACTATCGTGCAAGTGGCTGTGCTGCCTGCCATATGCCCTATGCGGACGATGGCATATATCGAGGTGCCGACAAGGCCATTGGAAAACATGGCCCAGTTGCCAGGCCGAGATTTCACAGGATTACCAGGCTCATACCCCCTGAACAGTGTATCCATTGTCACAACAGAGGTGGCAGGACGGGTGTAAGTTTTATAGGCACAATGGAATCAGACGGTTATGGTTCTCCCTGGTCTACACGCCCTGGTCAAAAAGGCGGTGAGAAGCTGCATGGGAAATACTACAACCACCTCAGTCCAGATGTACATTATGAAAAGGGCCTTTATTGTATTGATTGTCATACAGAACAAGACTGTCATGGAGATGGAAACATCTATGGCAAAAAAGAAGAGGCTGTGGAGATAGAATGTCAGGACTGCCATGGCACTCCAGATGCTCAAAGCATTCTCAAGACCTCGTGGGGAAACCCCATGAAGTCCTTGAAGCAGGTGGAAGGAAAGATAGTCCTCACATCGGTCACGGGCAAAGAGTATGTAGTCCCCCAGGTCAAGGATGTTATCAAAAGAGGTCCGGCCTCGGCACGAAGTGCAATGGGGCTTTCCTCTCATATGAAGAGGCTTGAATGTTATGCATGCCATTGCAGGTGGGCGCCTCAATGCTATGGTTGTCATGCCCAACAGGATTGTGGTGAGCCGTCTCATGATTGGTTGAGGTATAGAGTTGCTAGAGATCCCTCCAGGGCAGGAAAGGCAATATTCAGGGAACAGGATTGTTTCAAGTGGAGGGAAACCAGGTCATATCTGAGATGGGAGGAGCCGGCCCTTGGAATAAATTCAGAGGGGAAGGTGGCCCCGTTTATCCCTGGCTGCCAGGTGATCTTTACCCAGATTGGTCCAGATGGAAAGGTCAGGGCACATAATAAGGTTTTTACCACCTATGATGGACTGTATGGAATTGCCACAAACCCGATCCAGCCCCACACGGTCAGCAGAAAGGCCAGGACGTGTGAGAGCTGCCATGCCAATCCCAAGGCCCTGGGCCTTGGCTCTGGTATCTATGATAGCCGGGCAAATGGTCTGGCTCTGCCTTTTGAACTGGAGCAGATAGTGACTATAGATGGCAAGCAACTCCAAGCCACGAGCCATGATGGTGCCCGCCCCTTCAATAGAAAGGAACTGATGAAGATGAGGAGGGTCGACATATGTGCGGCCTGCCATAAGTATATGGAAGATCCTTCATTCTGGAAGGACGTAGAGAGGCAGAATGGTCTTGCCCCTGATGACAAGATACATAGCCAAATCTTGGGGGATCTCCTTAAGTCCTCTGTAGGAGGCAACAAAGACAGGTGATCGAAGAGTTAATCACTTGATGGTTCGTTTAGGCCAATGACTATCACCAAATCTTTTGGTGGCAGAACTCCAATATATCCCCTCCGGAGGTAGCCATCCCTATATGTTGCCATAGGGCAGCCATCTTTTGGCACTTGTAGGAAAATACATTCACGTTTTTTTACACACCCCCTGTTCGTATTGTAAAACCCCCTTTAACACCAGCGTTTTTTGCCTATTTTTGCATGGTTTTTTGGCATGCTATTAGCTACTTCATCAAATCTGTTTAATGGATTTTTTCAAAGCCTAAAGACCTGTTTGGGGAAAAAATGGCTTCCGAACATATCCAGGTATGTCTGTTGCTCTTAATGATCTAAACAGACCGTCATCAACCAGGAGGAAGTGATATGAAAATCCGCTGCTTTCATAAAAAATATATAAAAATTAATGGATTGAGTGCGATGCTCCCAGTTGCAAGCGAAGGTTTAAAACTTTTGCCCTATAAAAAAAGTTTTAAATTGCCCTTAAATATTTTTTGTCTATTTGTGGCCTTCTGTTTTTTTGGGCCCCAGGTTATCATGGCCGCCAGTGTCACGTTGAGCTGGAATAGAAATCAGGAGCCGGATATAGCTGGTTACAAGATCTTTTATGGCACAGCCTCGCATCAATACAGCCAATCCGAGACAATCAACGATAGTCGGCACAGCCCTCTGGAGATTTCCCATGTCATCTCCAATCTGGACGACGGCAAGACCTATTATTTTGCAGTAAAGGCCTTTGATTTGGCAGGTCAGACGAGTGATTTCTCTGATGAGATATCCATAACCATCCCTTCGTCTACAAGTGGTTCTGGAGGCGATGAAGGCTCAGGTGGTTCTGATGATTCTGGCTCTACGGGTGACAGCGGAGGAGATGACGATACGGTTAGTGGCCCTATGGAGTTCAAGGTGAACTTCCAGCCAGCCAATGCCCCGATTCCCAGTGGTTTTGCTGCAGATTCGGGCCAGTGGTACAGCTCCTCGACAGGTTACGGCTGGGTGGGCCAGAGACCCCAAGTCTATGATCTCAACAGCAGAAGATCAAAGGATCAGCAGCACGACACCCTGGCCAAGGTGAACAGCAGTATGAAGTGGGAGCTTGCCGTACCCGCAGGCGACTACGAGGTAACTGTCTGTATAGGCAGCCCTACGAACCAATATCTATTTCAGGGTGTTTATGTGGAAGGAAATAGGCTTTTTTATAACACAACGACATGGGCTGGAAAGTGGATGGAAAAGACTACAAAAGTACATGTCTCAGATGGCAAACTCACCCTGAGCTTCAAGAATATCCTAAGGTTCTTTGTTGCCCTCGATTATGTGATTGTCCGCAGTGAGGATACAGGCGTTTCCGTTCATCAAAATCAACCTCCAATCCCTGTAATCTCCACGTCTACCAGAAGTGGCCAGGCACCTTTTGAAGTTCAGTTCAATGGTAGTGGTTCCTCTGATCCGGATGGTAGTATTGTCCTCTATCATTGGGATTTTGGGGATGGTGAAACTCTCAATGGTGCGGTTACCAGCCATGTATTTTCGTCTCCAGGTTCTTATACCGTAAGGCTTACAGTAAAAGACGACGATGGCCTGTCTCGTTCCAAGACTGTAACTATTACGGCTACTGGTTCTGATGATTCTGGCTCTACGGGTGACAGCGGAGGAGATGACGATACGGTTAGTGGCCCTATGGAGTTCAAGGTGAACTTCCAGCCAGCCAATGCCCCGATTCCCAGTGGTTTTGCTGCAGATTCGGGCCAGTGGTACAGCTCCTCGACAGGTTACGGCTGGGTGGGCCAGAGACCCCAAGTCTATGATCTCAACAGCAGAAGATCAAAGGATCAGCAGCACGACACCCTGGCCAAGGTGAACAGCAGTATGAAGTGGGAGCTTGCCGTACCCGCAGGCGACTACGAGGTGACCGTTTGTGTGGGGAGTGCCACAGCTCCTTATTTCTTCCAGGGTGTACAGGTTGAGGGAAAGAGCTTCTTCTCTGGGCTGACTACCTTCCCTGGTCATTGGGAAGAAAAGACAAGACAAGTCCATGTGTCCGATGGCAAGCTCACGCTTAAATTCTTTACCATCTCCAGATCCTTCGTGGCCCTGGATTATGTGATCGTCAAGAAAAAGTAAGGCCTTTTCTCTATATGAAATAGAGACATGGGCGAAAAGGAGGCGTCATCATGAGGTGAGCCTCCTTTTCTATTCAATATAATCCTGACCTTTGCCAAAGTGCCTTGTGTGTCTCCATCCCTTGCCTCTATCCCAAATGGCCTGCATAAGATGCATCACCTGGATGCCCATCTGCCAGAATGGGAACACGACTGCAATGGGGCCTATTCGATAAGGCTTAAAGACAAGGCTTGGAAATATCCATGCCAGCCAAGGGAAAAGGAGGAAGGGGGTCATCGTCTCCCAACTAAATGGGCAAAGCATGTGATTCAAGAGTGCAGATATGAATGCAAGCCAAAACACTGGTTTTGGCAATAGAGCCCAGATGACAGAAATGGCGAAAAGGGGTTTCCTCTTCAGTAGCGAGATGCATTCTATTGCTATTGCCATTCGACCTCTCAACCATCTGCTCCCTTGGACAACACCTGATTTGAGCGCAATAGGCTTTTCATCCAAGACCCAGATGCAGTCGTACCAGTGGATGGGTATGTTCTTTTCGCAGAGCCTGATTTGGTAGTAGATGTCCTCTACAAGGCCCATGTCTTCTGTCCAAGGTGCCCTGTGAACCAATATGTCTTTCCTGAACAGCATACCTGTCCCGCACAGGTTGGCACTGAGTCCAAATACTGCACGTCCTCTTTGGATGACCCTATTTAAGAATGCATATATTACAGTGATCATCTTGGTTGTCATGGAGTGTCCTGGGTTGGAAGGCCGAACCTCCACCTGGACAACTTCTGGGCTCAATGCCAATACATGGGGCAGCAGGTGCCAGAAATTGGCCGACAGTACGTTGTCTGCATCCATCACCATCAGATATCGCCAGTGCTGGTTTTTGTAGTGCTGAAGCGCAGCCGAGAGTGCCTTGGACTTGGTCGAGTTGGCACCCTTGTCGAAAATAAATGCCTCGAAGCCTGCTCTTTTACTATGTCAAGGGTGCGATCTGTACAATGGTCAGCAATCACCACCACCCTGGCAGGACAATCCTTCAGGGAAGAAAGGGTATGGCCTATAACCATTTCTTCATTATGGGCCGGTATGAGAAGGAGTATATCTGGGAGGTGGTTTCTGCGTCTCAACCTATTTGAGAAAAAAGGGGATGCGACGAGGAGTAGAAATATCGTGGCATCCCATATTAATAAGAGAGAGAAAAAAAGATAAAAGATGGCCTGCATCTGCCTAAATCAGTCCACTATTCAATGGGGTACGGATCATAATCGTTGTTCCAATATCTCCATGAACGTCTTGGTTGTCTTTCGAATCATCTGTTCCACATTGTATTTTTCCTCTACGAGTTTTCTCCTCTTGGGCCCATGAGACCTCCAAAAATCCCTTCGTTCCAGCATGTCTTCCATGGCCTCGACCAGGGGATCCAGATTGTCAGCTCTGGTCTCCTGGGTATAGATTCCCAGGTTTTCACCCTTGACATTGGTTATCGAGCCAAAGCTATTGGGGACGAGGATGCCAATCCAGTCTTCTGTCAGGACGTCTGCCGCCCCCCCGACATCTGTCAGGATGACTGGAAGACCGAAATACAGTGCCTCGGTCTTGGCGATGCTCCAACCCTCCACTATGGAAGGCATCAACAAGCAATCCGCAAGCCTGTAGAGATCGGCCTTCTCTTTGATGAAACCTGGAAAGAGGATTTTTTCTTCCAGGCCGGATTCGGCAATTCTCTGCTTTAGTCCCTGGAAGTAGGTAGGATCCATTACATTCCCTGCACATAGGATTCTTGCCTCAGGGTAGGTCTCGAGTATCCTTGAAAGGGCACTTATCATGATATGGTGATTTTTTCTACCATCTATGGATGCCGGGTTCAGGAAGACGAAATCCCTTTCAGACAGGCCAAGTTTCGATCTCGTGATGCTTGGAGGTATCTGAGAGACGAGTTTGAGTAGTACAGTATCAACACCATTCGGGATCACGGTTATCTTGTCCTTGGGGATGGTGAGTACCTTGGTCAAATACTCTCTTACAGATGATGAAACGGCTATGTAGTGGGCAATGTATTTGTCTTTTCGTATGAAGTCCTGTCTTTGAGCCTTGTCGAACCAGACATAGGCGTTGTGGATAGTGGCAACAATTGGAATATCGAGTTTTTCGGTCAAATCGAGGCTGAAATCACAATAGTGGGAATTTATCAGGCAGATTTTTCTCTGTTTCAAGAAATTTTCATACGTCTCAAGATCTCCTTTAAAGACTTGTACATCCAAACCCTGTCTTTGGGCATTCTCTGCCATCAATCCCCCGTCTTTGGCACATGTTATTGTGACATCGTACATGTTTTTGTCGAATTGTGATGCCAAGTTGAAGACTACCTCCTCGAGTCCTCCCTTGTCCAAGGAGTTTATTTCAAGGGCAATGGCCCTCCGGTCTTTGGATGGCCTCAGAGGTGTAGGAGGTTTGGGGAAGAAGGCCTTTTTCCCGCCACATTTCTTGTCTATGAACAGGTCGTTGTTGGCTGCAGCAAATAGAAATCTTGCCAAGGCCCCAGGAGAGTGTTTGTCCAGATAAGCGTCACATGTGGTCTTGTCTGGTTTGCATTTCAAGGCCTTTTCTATGATGGAGTGAATCTTTCGGTCTTGGCAGAGACCAAACCAATACGGTGCCTCGGGTGAGTATCTGAGGCTATCTGGGGCCAGAAATGGCTTGGCAATGGTGAGTGAATATGCATACTTGTGAGTTATATCTGTGATAGAATATGTTTCTTGGACAGGCATCCATAGGGCAGATACGGCCCCTGCAAGGGGATATAGCTGCTCCAGGGAGTCGAAATGGAAAAAGTGTATATTTGTCCTATTGAAGAGATGCCCGTGTCTTTTTTTGTCTTTTTTGTCCTGAGAGGCAAAGACAAGATCCACTTCTTTGAAGGCATCTGCAGTCTCGGATACCAAGTCTTCATCCACAGCATCAAGGCTGTCTATGGAGAGGAGGATATGGCCACCTTGCCAGGGAAACTGCCAAATGGGGAACTTGTCCTCCCGTGCCTTTCTCAGTAGATCCGGTCCACACAATGGAATCGGAACCAAGATGGTGTCTTCCTTTTGGAGAATGGATAGGTCATTGAAGGTGGTATGGTCATCCAACAGGAGCTTTCTAAGGCTCATACTTTCTTTGAGATGTGCAGGGGGGCTGTCACCATGTTTTGAGAGCAGGCCGCACCAGATGTCCAGCTTTTCCGTCAGACCGTCAGTAAGTTTGGATAAGCCCTCTATCCAATCGGTCAATATGAAGACTTTTCCCCCTGTATTCTGCATTAGGTTGGCACGATATGAGGAGATGGAAACGTGGGGCAGCACGAGTTTGCCATGGAACTCAATGTCTTCGGGGATGACTACCCGAAAGCCGCAGCCCTCTTCCTGTAATCCCTCGGCGAGACTGAACAGTGGACTTTTGGATTTGTCCAGGACATCCCGAGATAGGATCAGTGTAAGAAATTTTTCCCTATAGTATTGTCTGCGATATCTATGGTCTTCTATGAGTTTTTTCACGTTGTGGCAGATATGGGTGTCTCCATATCTGCCACTCAATGAGTTCTTGTGTACCCTATATTGATAAAGGACCTTGTCAGAATCACATTTTTCAATATTAAAAAGCTCCTTGGTCCTCAGCCAATAATCGTAATCTTCTGTGCCAAGGAGCCTGGGATCATAGGGGCCGAGCGCCTGGGCCACATCCTGCCTGTACATGAATGCGGCATTGATAAAGTTGTCTGGTACTGCGTCAAGCGCCTTGATTTCAGAAGGCAAATTCAGGATGCTCGATCCCTTGGATACCTGATTCTGTATCCTATAATCGGAATCCGTAAGGGGTTGTCCATCTTCCCCAATGACCTCCACATTGCCATAGGTCAGATCCACGTCTGGCCTCTTGAACAGGAAACAGGCCAATGTCTCTATCTGCCAAGGCAGCATTATGTTGTCAGCCGATGTCCAGGAATAGAAGACCCCCTTCGCAAAACGAAATCCATTGGTCAATGCCCCTGGCAATTTCTGATTTTCCTGGGTGAGAAACGTGATGTTTTTCCTGCCTATGTAAGGTGCTAGAACCTGCTGTAAGTCGTCTGTAGAACCATCATCTACGATGACGATCTGGATGTTTGGATAGGTCTGGTTCAATATACTCTCAACAGCAAGCCTGGCACTTGCTGCATGATTGTAAATAGGCAGCACTACGGTAATCAAAGGTGGCCTGTGGATGAGACAAGGGTCTAAAGATAATGGCTTTTCACCAATGTTTTTTTCTCTCTCTACATCATGTGGGGCCTCACCTCGGATAGTCTTTTTACCATGGCCAGTCCCTGGGCTCTTGACAGTTCCACCTGGTTGATCCATAGACGACAGGAGCTTGGCCTTTAGCTTTGGCCCGTATTTGGCCCGTATCCCAAGGGGTAACAGATGCCAGAGCTGTTGTGCCATGCCTATGAGATTACGTCCTCCCCTGGCAAAGAGAGAACAAAGTCGTAGGGTGCATCGTACAAAGCGGCGATTAAGGAATCTCTCTCTTTCCTCCAGGTCCCTTTGGTAGCCTTCAAGCCACTTCAGTTTTTCATCCAATGAACTATTCCATTCATCGAGCTCCTTTTCCCTGTCTGCAAGCCTCTTATATTCTCTATGCAATTTCTCGTATTCATGGTTCAATCTCTTGGATTCTTCCCTCAGCTCTCTCCTCTCTGCCAATATATCCGGGACTTCTTGTCTATATCTCTCAAGTTCAGCCTTTAATTTTACCAGGTTCGGTACATTTTCTATGTGGATCTTGAATCCTGCCAGCTCACCTTCTGTGATGGCCAATTTTTTTGATAGATCCAGCAGCCTCTCATCCCTGAGGTCCAGGAAGCCTTGGCGCTGTTCTATCTTCTTCAGGAGTAGCTGGGGTATCTTCAGGGATGGGTCGAGCTGTCTGGCCCTATTGAGAAAAAGCCTACACCATGGCAAAAGTTCAATAAGCCCTGATCGAATGAGGTGTTCTGTAAGCCTGACATATTTCACAGCCCTTTCCCTTGTAGCCTTTTCTCCAAGGTCCTTTTTCAGTTCTGGATATATGTCTTCTATCCGGAGCCTATATAGTGCCTTGATCAATACATAGGCCCTTTCAAAATTTACGGCCTCTTCAGCCTTATAGGTGAGGTTTTCTCCATGCCATCTGTAATATAGAAGTGGCTCGTGTAACCAGAATGCCTTGCCTGTTGGCAGCAATCTCATCCAGAGATCGTAATCTTGGGTATAGATGAGACTTTCATCAAACCCACCAACTGCCTTGAGGCTGTCTATACGAATGAGTGCCGATGGGGCTGGTATGAAGTTTCTCTCGAATAGGTTCGGTAGTATGTGCCGTTCATCTTCAAAGGGGACTCGATGCCATTTCTGGATCTCCAGATTTTTGTCAATGACCTTGCCATTGGCATCTACGGGGATCTGATCTGAAAAGATACATATGCTCTCTGGTCTTTGCCTTAGTACCTGGACCTGTTTTGAAAGTTTTGATACGTGGAAATAGTCGTCCGAGGGCAAGAAATTAAAGAATTCTCCCTTGGCCAAGGTAACAGCCCTATTGAGGGTGGGGCTCAGACCCATGTTTTGCTGGTGGAATATCCTTATCTTGGGCTGGTCTTCATATGAATCTATTATCTCTGGAGTGGCGTCTGTAGAGCCATCATCTATTATTATGAGCTCCCAGTCCTTGAAATCTTGTGCCAACACACTTTCAATGGCTTCCTTGATGTATCCTTCATGATTGAATGCTGGTATTGCTATGGTAACAAAGGGGCGTTTTGTTTCCTGGCTTTTCATGGATTCTTAGTCCTTCTCCTGCATCGGTTCTGAAAAAAGGGAAAATGAATCTCCCCATACTAATTTATGGCAATGGTTAGGATCTTCTTTTATCTTGTCTATCCCTTGCATACTTAATAAGAAAGACCGAAGGATAAGAGGCACTGGCCCTGGATTATTGCCTTTTGGGGGAAGAAGCTGTTCCCTGTGAGGCCAGGAAATGTTAACAGAACTTTATTGGAAAACCAAATGGCTAATTTTGGCCAGCTCTTCTTTGATGTGTTTATGTTCATATACGGTTTTTTGTCCATCTCGCCTCAACAGTGCATTTGCTGGGGTGTGTACGTGCTGGAGATTATTTTGTCCTCAAAGGGAGAAACAACAGAACAGTAATGGATAGCTTGAAGGAGTGTGGCCATAAAAAGATCATATTCTACCCACCTGTTGAATGGGGTGGACTTTTTCAAAGACCTCATCATATAGCCTTTCAGATGGCTGGACTGTTCGATGAAATATTGTTCGTCCAGCCGGCAGGGTTGAGGAATCCATCCTGGAAAGATATTGGCAGGTTGAGAGGTATCATTGGCCCAGCCCGGGATAGGCTTTCTGGGCAAATATTAGGCCACGATAGGCTCAAGATCTGTTGGTTGCCCTTTTTGCCATTTCATGGCCTTGAGGCCTTGGAGGCATTCAATGCCTGGGTCTTTTCCAGGTTCGTAAGAAGATCAGTGTCGTCATCCCAGGCTACGATACTCTGGATTGGGGCCCCAGCTCCCTTTCTAAGGAGGGCCTTAAGGTCAATCTCGCCAGATATGCTGGTCTTTGATTGGATGGACGACTATTGTCTTTTTTCTCATCTGCCCCCTGTGGTACATGACATGCAGTATTGGTTGGTCCAAAAGGCCGATCTTGTCTTTGCAAGTTCCTCTACGCTCTTGAATAAGGCAAGGCAGATGAGGAGGGATGGCCTTTGGCTTCTTCCAAATGGCGTAGACATGGCTCATTGGGATCCAGATAAAAACCAGGGCGGGCTTGCGCGGTATGGCAGTGGCAAAAGCTTGATAGGGTACTTTGGCGCAATCTCCCACTGGTTGGATGGAGATCTGGTTTCCGATCTTGCCAAAAGGCACAGAGAATGGGATTTCGTCTTCATAGGGCCGAGGACAGACAATGGTAGCTTGGATCCCATGTTCTCTCTGTCCAATTGCCATCACGTGTCGGCCCAGCCATACGATAAGCTGCCTACACTGGCCAGCGGATTCGATGTATGTTGGATACCATTCAAGATGGGTGGCCTCATGAATAGCATAAATCCTGTGAAGGCCTATGAATATCTCGCCATGGGAAAGCCCGTGGTGTCCATACCGTTTCCAGATCTTGGTGGACTTGAACACGTGATCACCTTTGCCACCGATGGTCCATCTTTTGAAAAGGCAATAACTGAAGCCTTGAAATGGGGGAATCAGCCTTTTCTGGCAGACAAGAGGAGGAATTCGGTCCGGCCCTTTACCTGGGAGCGCATAGGTAGAAGGGCAGCAACCATCTTGGAAGATGCATGGGAAGATCAACATGCCCTACCTTTGTAGGGCCTTGATCATGTAGGAGCACAGAAGGAGCAGGATATTGAAGAAGATAGTGGTAACAGTGGGCACGAGGCCCGAGGTGGTAAAGATGGCACCCCTGGTGTACGAATTGAAGAGACACGATGCCGAACTGGAGACCATTTTGGTCTCTACTTCCCAGCACAGGCAGATGTTGGATCAAGCCCTGGAGGTCTTTGGGCTCGTGCCGGACTTTGACCTCGATATTATGGAGCCTGACCAAAGCCTGTGCTTTTCTACGGCCAGGGCCCTTGAAGGTATGGGGCGGCTTCTGTCAGATGTCGAGCCAGGATTGCTCCTCGTGCAGGGGGATACCAATACGGTGCTGGCTGGTGCCCTTGCAGCCCATTATCACAAAGTGCCAGTAGGGCACGTGGAGGCGGGTCTTAGGACCGGGGATCCTTATCTCCCCTTTCCCGAGGAGATGAACAGGAGATTGACTTCACGGCTTTGTCGACTCCATTTTGCCCCTACGAGGAGAGCGGTTGAGAACCTATTGACAGAGGGGACAAGGGCCGATTGCATATTCCAGACGGGAAACACCGTGATCGATGCGCTTTTTTGGATAAAGGATAGGTATGATGGCCAACTTCCAAGGGTGGCGCAAGACATCTTGGCCAGGGGAAACCGCTACATCCTCGTCACTGTCCATCGGCGGGAGAGCCTTGATTGTCATATCAAGGGGATAATGGGGGCATTCAAGAGGCTTGTGGAATCGTTTCCAGGAATCGAGATAATATATCCCGTACACCTTAACCCCAGGGTGCAGGAGGTTGCCTCAGGTGTATTGAGACATGTGGAAAGGGTCCATTTGATATCGCCGGTTTCATATCCTGAGATAGTAAACCTTATGGATAAATGTTATTTTGTCCTGACGGATTCCGGGGGAATACAGGAGGAGGCTCCAACCTTCGGTAAGCCTGTGCTGGTACTGAGACAGGTGACAGAGAGGCCGGAGGCCATCGAGGCAGGTGTGTCGAGGCTCGTAGGTGTGGATCCAGAAAGGATATTCAGGGAGGCTGCCTTGTTGATCGATTCTCAGGAGGCCTATCAGGAAATGGCCAGGCAGGTCAATCCTTTTGGAGATGGGCTCGCCTCCAAGAGGATCGTGGGGCATGTTTTGGATTTTTTCAAGAGACAGGAGGGAGAGCCCGTTGGCTGATTATGGAACACTCAACCAATATCTTGGCTATATCTGACCAGGTGTTAAAGGCGTCTGGTTTTATAACATCCTGGAATAAAAACATTTTTACGATTATGTTCTCTGGCATGAATCCTGCTTTAAGGGGAATAAGTATCAAATTGTAAATATTTTTTATGGGGAGAAATGAAGGGTCTTATCTCTACAATCGTATGTCTTTTGGCAATCTATTTGACGATGCCGGAATTGGGGGCCTTTGCTTCCTGTGCTGATGAAGGACCAGAAGCAAATGCCACCATTCGGGAGGCCGAGGACTGGATTGTAAACTATATAAATGAACTCAGGACTGAGCCAGAATCGGCCCTTCATGAGCTTGGCTTGAATGCCACGCTGTCTCTACCAATTCATGGGGATATGATCTGTAATTGGTATGGGTGTTTTTATCAAGAGTTGGAGACATATCCCCTGGCCAGGTCTGCTATCCTGGATGGTTTTGCCTCAACCTGGGCAGATGAGATGGCTGAGGAGGGCTTTTTTTCCTATGAGGCCCCTGATGGATCATCTCTGGAGGATTTTATAAAGGAGACAGGTTATCCGTCATCCAACGGTGCCCAGATAATCTCGGCTGTTCTTATCAAGGACTACAAGAGTCCTTGCCAGGCAGTCAGGGTCATTATGCAAAATCTGCTCGAAAGTGGCATATCTGACAACAAGGCAACAGGCAATGCCTCATCCTTGATAGACTACCACTATGATGCTGTAGGAGTGGCCCTCAAGCCTGCCCTGTTTTCCATGGACGACGGCACGATTGTTGGGGCCTACTATCTGGTGATATTGCTCGATAGGCCCTTGGAGATCTTTCGTTCGCGTATGGTGCATTGTGGCCACCTTTATTCTGATGTCAATAACGATGGGCTTTACGAAGAGGGAGAGGGGATAAAGGGGGCATTGTTTTATGATGACAACGGTGCTATCTTGGCCAGGTCATATAGTAAGGGCAGGTTCTGTCTGGAGCAGTCGGTGGAACAGTGGACCTGGCACATTGGAAACAGGTCTCTTCCTAGTGTAGATCTGCACGGGATCTCTACCTGGAGCAATGGCGAGTTGAGGCAGGATATAGACTTTGACAGGCTTCATGGCAAGCTTGGTGATGAATGAAAATTTTATTTGAGACCCATAAAAGACGATGAAAGAGATATATCAGAGAGATCTACTTGGTAGCTATTTGATCAATGCAGTTTTGGGCAGTTCATGCAGGTATTGTTTTGCTGGTTTGTGTCTTCTGGTAGTAGCGTTATTGTCTTCTTGTGCAGGTCTCAATCTGCATCCTGATCCCCAGTCGGATGTACGTAAGGCTGCCGAAAATTATTGGAGTGCCAGGGTTGCCGGGGATTGGGTTACATGCTATAAGTATGAAGAGGTTTCTAAACTTCAGGAAGAATCATTGTCCCAATATGTGCACCGTCAGGGTAGCCTCATCTATAAATCCGCCCTTGTAACAGGCGTTGAAATGAAAGATCCTGATCATGCATTGGTGCATGTTTCTTTGGAATATTGTTTACCGGCCTTTGGTACGAGTCATGCTTTCAAGACTGATGTGAAGGATACATGGGTAAAAATTGATGGAAAATGGTATCATCATGTCGAAAAGAGATTGATGGACAAGATGAAGAGCTAAAGGAAGGAGGTGATCGAAAAAAGGAGGGATTAGAAAATCTTGAGTTTAATGTTTCTTGAGTAATAAAATCAATACAAACAAACAAACAGGAGGTTTAAGAAATGAAGAAGTTTACATCTTTGGGAGTAGCAATCTTTGCTGCATTGATGATGGTTGGTATTACCAGCCAGGCAAACGCCGTTACACTCGGCGTCTATGACAAGGGCCTTCTCGTGCCCATCACCACCCATGGCGCACCTGGAATCGATACCGCTGTTGGTATCCTCTGTTCCCAGGATACAACTGTCTATTGGACTTTCTTCGATAAACAGTCCAATCCGATCGTTGACAGTGACTTCCCCTGTACAAAGAACGATCTCTATCATTTTTCTTTGAACAACGAGGCCCCTAATACAGAAGGAGTCGAGGGCTATCTGGTATTTACCGCAAATGGCGGAATAAAGGCTGCTGACAAGACAGCTATCCTCAACCCAAACGACAACAAGAGCATTTCAGGAAATGCATTCCTCATCGATACCAATAGCGATGATGCCATCTTCCTGCCAGTCGTTCCCCTCTGTATTACTGATTATGCAGCTGGTACCGACCTTTCCGCTATGACAAACACCTCAGTTGTGAGCCTGCACTATGGTTTTACAAGGGGAGATAACTGCAATATTGATGTGCGCTACTGGCTCGATCCCCAGTACGGTGCATGCACAAACGTTATCCTCTGGACCACCCAGTGCCTGAACCAGTACTGGCAGTGGGGCGGAGTAAATCCAGTGCCTGGAAACTGCTATTTCGATACGGATCCAAACAATCCTACCCCTTGGATCCTCAAGTGTCACCTGAACGTGTATGATGACGAAGAGCACAGGACCTCTGTGAGCATTCCTCTCCAGTGCGAGGTTACAAACTTCTTCCCATCAAATATCACAGGTTGGCCAAACTATATAGATGGCTTCATCCGCATCCCCTCCACGGATCTGATGCCTAATGCTGGCGACGGTGCCTTTGGCTTCTCCTATGTGACAAGCACCACCTTCAAGGCTGCCCAGTCACTTCTTGCCAGCGAAAGCTGCGGACAGGTGAATTGTGGTGCCCATAGGGCTGCTGGAGGAAGCACCCCCAAACCCTGTGGATGTGGCCAGTAATATCGGCTGACATAGAGCCACGATAGAGTAACCGAAGCGGCTGTCTTTTCCAGACAGCCGCTTTTTTTCTCCTTTGTTCCATCCTATCCACAAAAAAATTCGATCCATACCAGGCCTGTTTCACTATCCGGGAATAGATTAGATCATTGATACTTGCTTTTTGCCTTTCCCTGATGCCTCCATCGTGGTAAAAAGTCGTGGATCTGGGCCTGATGATAAGGTGCGGGAAATCTTTTTAAAAGGGATCGATGAACTATCTAAGGACACTTGCTGCAAATATCTTCAAGAACAGGTACTTGTTGCTGCTTTGGACGAAGAGAGAGATCAAGGCGCGTTATGCAGGGACAGCAGCAGGTGTTATATGGGCAACACTTGTGCCTCTTTGCACCATTGCCCTATACTACATATTTTTTTCCCTCGTGCTCAAGATAAAGATACCAGAGGTTGCTGGAAGCTCTGGTTATTTCTTCTACCTCCTGGCTGGATTAATACCCTGGATGTCCCTATCCGAGGGCTTGGGGCGCTCTGCATCCTGTCTGGTGGATTATGGTTTCCTTGTCCAGAAGATGGTATTCCCCATGGATATCATCCCTGCTACAGTGGTCATCGTGTCCTTGGTACCTCAAGTGGTTGGCTTTTTCATATATGTTGCAATGTTGTCCCTTGGGGGGCTCGTGGAATGGTACAGGCTCCTATGGGTGCCTGTCATTTTCTTGTGCCAAGTGATGTTGATGCTGGGTATGGCCTATCTGCTATCTGCCCTTGGAGCAGTCTTTCGCGATTCCATCCAGGCAGTTGGAATACTGCTTCAATTTTGGTTTTATCTCACTCCCATACTCTATCCCCTCAAGATGGTGCCAGAGTCCTTCAGGCCTTTCATTCTGTGGTCTAACCCACTAACCCCCTTGGTCATGGGCTACCAGTGGGCATTTCTTGGGATTGCCATGCCGGAATGGATGCCGGCAATGATGGTCTTGTGGACTTTTCTTGCCCTGCTCATGGGCCCATGCCTTTTTTATATCGTTGCCCCAACCCTTGCAGACCAGGTATGAAGACCACCTTTGTACCAGAAGAATACCCTGTGGTATTAAGGGATGTCTCCAAGGTCTACCGGCTCTATGCCAAGCCAGTTGACCGGATGAAGGAACTCCTTCTCAGGAGGCCCTTTCACAGGGAATTCTGGGCCCTAAAAGATATAGGCTTCACACTCAAGAGGTCGGAGACCTTCGGTGTAATAGGGGAAAATGGGGCTGGGAAGAGTACCCTTTTGAAGATAATTGCTGGAACCATCCTCCCCACTTCTGGCTCTGTCGAGGTAAAGGGTAAGGTTTCGGCCCTTTTGGAGCTTGGTGCAGCATTCCATCCCGATCTCTCTGGCAGGGAAAACGTATTCATGCAGGCGGCCATCCTTGGGCTTTCCCAAAGGGAGATAGAGGAGCGATACAAGGACATAGTAGAATTTTCTGAACTGGATGAGGCTACCATGGAGCGTCCTGTCAAGACCTATTCCTCTGGCATGTTCGTGCGTCTTGGTTTTGCCATTGCCACGTGCGTAAGCCCTGAAGTCCTGGTTGTGGACGAGGCCCTTTCCGTGGGGGATATACATTTCCAGAAAAAGAGCCTTGATAGGATCATGGGGTTTAGAAAGGCAGGGAAGACCATCCTGTTTTGCTCGCACAACATGTATCAGGTGAGAAGTCTCTGTCAGCGGGCCCTTTGGCTCAAGGATGGCCAGATGCAGGCCTTTGGTCCCACAGAAGACGTAGTAGCAGAATATGAGGCCTATCAGAGAAAGAAGGAAAAGGAAGCGGGAGAGGAAGAGAGGTCAATATCCATAGTAGAGCCAGAGGCAAAGCCAGCAACTCAAGCCCCTCCAGTCAAGATAATCGACATATATATCGTTGATTCCAAGGGCAATCGTTGCAACAGGCTGATTTCCCATGAGGATTTTATCATAGTCATAGAGGTGCAGGTACTGGAGCCAGATAGGCCTTTTCATCTCGGTGCAGTTATCCAGAGAGACGATGGCATCAATGTGTTCGTCACCACGACCAAACAGCAGGGGTATGATCCTGTTGTCGGGCGTGAAGTAGTAACAGCACATCTGTCTCTACCACAGCTGGCCCTTCTTTCAGGTGATTATTCCCTATTTATCTATGTGTTGGACGATCACGGGATACAGGTTCTCGATATGGCAGAAGGGGTTTATCCCTTTTCTATCAGAGCGGCTACTTCAGAGATGGGGATCGTGGCATTGAAACACAAATGGCACATAAAGACCCTGTAGTCCTTATTCTTATCGTCTTGAAACGCCTCCTGGTTCCCACATGGAGTTCATGAAACCCCACTGCCACCACTGGCAGGGACAATTGGCAAGGTCTCTTTCGAATCTCTTTACTGCCTGGGCGAAGGCCTCGTGACCAAAGCCTTCGAGAGGTGATATCTCTGTCCTGACCTGCCAGGCGCCATCGGGTTTCGTAATAGAATAAACAAGGGGGGTCCTTGTCCGTTGGGAGATCCTCTCTATACCAGTCGCAAGCTTTATCCTGCCTCCGAGAAAGGGATGTATGCCAAATTTTCTCATATTGTGTGGATAGGCATCCAATAATATGAAAATGGTTTCATTTCTCCCAAGCGCATTGAATATGGCCTTGATATTCTCTCCAAGGGTTATGCCCTTGGCTCGTGAGGTTTCATAGAGCCTTCTGACCTTCTTGGCAAGATATATCCGATCCACCCAGTCGAGGTAGGGATTCTTGCGGCTTATATCCTGGCTCAGATTCCTTATGCCCAGTCCTGAGATGCCAATGGCATAGGGGGTCATGAGAAGCCTGTTGAAGTGGCCTGTAACTACAATGAGGCCACGTCCTTTCATTAACGCCTCCTGTATATGTTCCAGGCCCGTGATGGTGCAGATATTGCTGAATCTTGCAGGATGCATCCCTGGGACTATAAAGTTATCCATGATTTCCATGGATAGCATCTTGAGGTTCTCCCTCATACATACCTCGAGATCCAACTGGGGAAGCATACCTCCTGTGAGTACCTTTTTGATACCGGTTATTGCCCCGGTGACGTAGTTTTCGAGGTCCTCTCCACTCAATGGTTGAAAAAGGGTACAGAGTCTATAGGCCATGCCCATAGGGAGTAGTGACAAGAGGGGGAATATGACAAAGAGCTTGGATGCCTTTATTATTCTCTTTGGGCAAAGGGCCTTTTTAATGACTGCTGGTTGGAGCCTGGTCGTTTTCATCACATCTCTTGCTGGCATGAGAAGAGATCATCACTTCCGCCAATATATCCCCGTCCAGTCGATCTTGTGGATTTTGGAATCTATCCCCTGTCTGGCCCTGAAGTCGTCCACCGCCTTCTGGCAACCTGTCAGACCATAGTCATCGACGATACAAAATCCCCCTTTTGAAAGCTTCGGATACAGGTTTTCCAGGGCAACCATTGTGGAACCATACATATCCCCGTCGAGACGAAGCACGGCCAATTTGTCTATGGGGGCACTGGGCAGGGTATCTTGAAACCACCCTTTGAGAAAGGTCACCTGTTCGTCAAGCATGTCGAATCTTTTAAAGTTTTCCCTCACCTCTTCCAGGGAAACTGCCAGGTATTCGTGTGTGTGATGAGGATCTCCTTGATCAGCCGGATAACGCTCTGGATCTGGTTCAGGAAGGCCCTGAAAAGAATCCGCCACGAAAACGCGTCGACCAGTGATACCATATACTTTGAGTACAGCCCTCATGAATATGCAAGCACCTCCCCTCCAAACCCCTGTTTCTATGAGGTCTCCTGGTACCTTTTCCTCTATGACCGTCTCGATGGCATATTGGAGGTTGTCGAGACGTTTTAGGCCGATCATGGTCAGGGCATTGAGTGGCCATATCTTGCCTTCTTCTTTGTCCTCGGGGCTGGGTTGGCTTTGGCGTTCGACTATCTCGAAACCATAGTTTGAAAATATCCGGGCCAAAAAGGACAGAAGCCTTTTCTGAAAGGGAGGTCTCATATAATTGAAGGTCTCTATTGGAACAGGAGGCTCTGGCCAAAAGGAAAAAGAAAGCGTCTTCTTGAGCAGATCCAGGTAAAGTTTTTCTGGTGTCATGGTCATCCGTATCCTCTATTTCACATGTTGGGAATATAAGAGAGTTTCGAAGAAGTTACAATGTGTGCTTCATAAATGAAAGGGCCTTGGACAATATTGAACAATTGGGATTAAGCTCCTCTATCCATTGTTTTTTTGGTTTTCAGCCCATGCCATCTGGATTACTATACTGCTGTTTTGTCGTTGCTAATTTTTTGGAAACAATAAGAGTAGGGTTGGTCATGATCTGATGCCAAGGGTGTGGTAACCCAACGGTATGAAGTGGATTTTTGGGCCTGAAAAGGAGCTGGAATTGGCGACAAGAGATGAATTCGAAGGCTTCAGATATGCCTATCGTATAGATATGGCCCAGGATTATACCCCTACCAAGGTGGTAAGGCTGGTAGGAAAGTACAAAGAGGTCTTGGAGTTTGGCTGTGGGCCAGGACACATGTCAAAGGTGTTGACCGAGGAGTTGGGTTGTAGGGTCACTGGCATCGAGCTCGATGAGGAGGCGGCAGAGAATGCCCAAAAGTATTGCCAAGAGGTCTACAATATCGACCTCGATCAGATAGATATCTTGGGTATCATGGGCAATAGAAAATTCGACGTGCTTCTTTTTGCGGATATCCTGGAACACCTGAAGTCGCCTGAAACCCTACTTTCCACATCTGCCAAGCTCCTGGCAAAAGGGGGCCATGTTGTTGCCTCTGTCCCAAACGTGGGCTATTGTGGCCTTGTTGCCGAACTACTGGTTGGCAGGTTTCAATACAGGGACCTGGGCCTTCTCGACAAGACCCATATACGTTTTTTCACCAGGCAAGGCCTTGTTTCCATGTTCGAACAATGTGGCCTCGTTATAACAGATCTGGACGGTTATGAAGTGCCTCTTGAGCTTTCAGAATTCAAGGGGGCGTTCAAAGGCCTGCCACGTGCTGTTACTGATTTTATCACGAGCCAGAAGGATTCCATGGTCTATCAATTCATACTCAAGGCCTCTATCCAGCAGAGGTACAACCTGTTGAGTCGGATCAAGCAATGTATCATCAGAGACAAGGAGTGAATCATGCTATCTTTTGTGAGGAATGTCTGTCTTCTTTGGCTATGTTTTGTCCCGTTCGTCTTGGTTGCCGGGTGTACGGGTGTGGCAACCAAGGCCAGGGAGACAAAGGTCCAGAACGAGGGGCCTGTATATCCGGCACATCATGTGGAATTCGATGCAGGCAGGGACCCTGAGAATATCGTTGCTGCGGATTTTAACAATGACGGTATCTTGGATGTGGCAATCAGTTCCCATGGGGATAGCTGTGTAAAGATATTCCTTGGAAAAGGGCATCGTGGCTTCCATCTGGCCACAGTCATCCCCAAGGCTGTTGTGGGTTTCCATCCCGACTGTCTTGCAGCTACGGACTGGGACAAGGACGGCTATATAGACCTGGTCCTTGCGGCCGAAGGCCGCAGTAAGGTGATTTGGCTTCGAAACAAGGGAGGAAACGGCTTTGAAAAGGCTGGAGCTGTACCTGTGAAGTATCCGCCAAAGGGCATAGCCCTTTCCGATCTTGACGGAGACGGAAACATGGATATCGTCCTGGGGCCTTACAGCCGCGGCAATGTGATGGTGTTATGGGGCAAGGCCCAGCCGCGTTTTGAATTCCAGGCATCCGAGATACCGGCAGAAAGGTTTGCATCTTCTGTCTCCATCGCAGATTGGAATAGTGATGGCCGCCCGGATGTGTTCTGGACAGAGACAGAAAAATACAACGTCAAGGTTGCTTTGAATCAGGGTAACAGACGGTTTCATACAAAGATATTGTTTCACCGTTCCCCCATGATTTTGGAGCTGCCGAGAAGTGTTGTGACTGCGGATGTAGACGGAGATGGTTGCGTGGATGCCTTGTCTCCTCTTGAGATTGGGAAGGCAGCAATAATACTACACGGTGACTGTAAAGGAAATGTCAAAGATCTGGAAACCATCAAGGCACCTGCCTGGGGCTATAGAGGTATAGGGGCCATTGCTGCTTCTCCTGGGCATCCGGCCTACATCGCCCTTGGAGAAAAATTGAGGATCTTTATAGGCGTCAGAAACAAGGCGGGTAAATGGGATCTCCATGAATATAAGGGAGGCAAAGTGCCTGAGGCCTTCGTCTTCAAAGATATGGACAAGGATGGCAACATGGATGTGCTATTTGTTGATTCGGCTGGGGATACGGCCAGCCTCTACTACGGTCCATTGACATAAAGGAGGTTTTATCCATATGGGCAATTGCGTTAGATATTTCATCGTCATAGTAACCTTGGCCAGTTTTCTTGTCATACCAGGAACTTCGTTTTCAGCAGGTGATCTTAAAATAAGTAAAGCCGAGGCCAGCCATGTAGTGGCCGAGGTCCATGGTAAGAAGATAACAGTACATGACATCAGGGAATTTGCCACAAACTCCCCAGCCTTTTATGCCTATCTCGAACTCCCTGGGGGGCCAAACAAGATCTTGAATGACATGATTCTCAGGGAGTTGCTCTACCTGGAGGGACATGACATGAAGATCCCTGAAAATCCTGAAAAGCCAAAGGAGGTATACGTAAGGAAGGTATTGAATAGACTGTTTCCCAAAGAGCCAAAATTTACCGAGGACGAACTGAGAAGATTTTACGACGAACATCCCGAACTCTTCAGTACGCCCAAGTTCATTCGTGTATCTGTTGTCCGTGTATATGTCAAAAGAGACGGCGAGGCCAAGGCCTTGGAGAAGATACAGCAGGCCCAGGAGCTTTTGAAGGCTGGACAAGCCTTCGAAGATGTGGCTGCGAGGTTTTCTGAGGACCCCTTGAGCAGAGACAGGAAGGGGGACCTTGGCTTTTTGCCAGACAATGAAATAAAGCCCCCAAGTCTCAGGAAGCTTCTCGAATCCATGAAAAAGGGCCAGCTCAGCGATGTCCAGAGGATAGACGGTTATTTTGCAATATTCAAGGTCACGGATATAAGGGGGCCTGTAGTGGAGCCCTTTAACAAGAAATTCGTTGAGGAAAAGGCCAAGGATTACCTGAAGGAAAAGGCCATAAATGATATAAGATCAAGACTGGCAAAGAAGTGGGGAGTGAAATATATAGATCCTGCTTTTGCACCAGATACCGAATAGACAAGAAACTCTTGGAGAAAAAGAAAGGGGCAGTAAGTACCTGCCCCTTTCTTTTGGTGGAGGTAGCATTGGAGCCAAAGGCTATATTTATTGGGAGAATTCCACCGTGTAGTCTTCCACTTCTCCAAATAGGAATGTACCACATGCCTTTGGAGGTACTATTCTGGACATGGCTACACGCATCCTTGTAGATCCTGTGGCATTACTTGCCACGGTAAAGCCACCAGAAAGGGCTGTATTTTTCATCCCGGAAAATACCAGCTCTCCTGGGTCAGAGAAATCCCCGTCCTTGTTGTAATCTATCCATACAATCCAGTATTCAGGATACGCCGTAGCTGCAAAACCTGGAGTCAATATCACGGATACAGTCTGGCCAGGTGTTAACAATACGGTCTTACTGAGAAAATCACTGTATGGCGATGGGCCAGATTCACTTGAGAAGTTTCCTATCTGGACCTTGCCTATCCACTCAGCCGCCTGGCTGTTTCCCTGTGATGTGCAGTAGCTAACCACCTTTTCGGTTACATGGATATAGGAGGTCTTGGTCTTACTGTCTGAACCCACGCTGTTGGAGACGCTGAGAGTGACTGGGTAATCTCCAGGACTGTTATATGTTATCGTTGGGTTTTCCTGAGTGCTGGATGAGGGGCTACCTCCCTGAAATGTCCATGACCAAGAAGTCGGATTGTTGCTTGACTGGTCAATGAAATGTACCTGACTACCCGTCTGGACATAGGTATGGTCTGCTGAAAAGTCTGCTACTGGGGCCATTGGTTCTGGAGGTGGCCCAAATGTGACGGTGTAGTCTTCCACTTCTCCATACTTGAAAGGGCCACAGGCAGGGGGATAGGCCTTGTATTGCATGGATACCCTCATGCGTGTAGATCCCGAGGCAGAAGATGGGACAGTAAACGATCCTGACACAGATGCTGAGGCAGAACCGGAGAATACATTTTCTCCTGGGTCAGAGAAGTCCCCGTCCTTGTTGTAGTCGATCCAGACCTTCCAGTACTCAGGATAAGAATAACTGGCAAAACCTGGAGTCAGGCGAAGTGATACTGCCTGGCCTGGGGTAAGGGATATGTTTTTCAAGGTATAGTCCGAGTAATGAGATTGGTTAGACGTATTGGTGAAGCTACCGACCTGTACCTTGCTTATCCACTCGTACTGCTGGCTGTCACCCTGGGAAGAGCAATAATCAGTTGATGAATCTCCACCATCATCACCGCCTCCACTGATATTATCCACGAAAGTTACGGTGTAGTCTTCCACTTCTCCATATCTGAAAGAGCCACAGGCAGGGGGATAGGCCTTGTATTGCATGGATACCCTCATGCGTGTAGATCCCGAGGCAGAGGCACTAACAACAAAAGCCCCCAGTTTTGCAGTAGAGGCATAGCCGTAGAATACATTTTCTCCTGGGTCAGAGAAGTCCCCGTCCTTGTTGTAGTCGATCCAGACCTTCCAGTACTCATTGTATGCCTTACCAGAAAATCCTGGCGTGAGATTTAGGGTAACACTTGAACCTATTGGAAGATCGATGTTTTTCGAGGTGAAATCCGAATATTTGGAGGCACCCGAACTGTTTGAAAAGCTGCCTACCTGTACCTTGCTTATCCACTCGTACTGCTGGCTATCACCCTGGGATGTGCAGTAGCTTGTATCGCCAGAACCGTCGTCTCCACCACCTCCAGAGAATACGGACTGCCTGTAGCTTGCCACAGTAGCCATTGTCTGACGAATGGTCTCGGCATTGTCTGCCTCGCCGGCTACACCTATGGCATAACCCTGGTATGTGATATCAGGGTTGGAAAAGTAAGGTATGGTTGGCGAGTTATAGCTCATGATGGTTGCAAATATACCTGGCTTGTCATATCCATAGGAATAATCAAACAGCCCTGGCATAAGTTTACCATTGCTGCCATAAGCATGGGCCTTGTCATGCTGGCAGCCCAGATTGTGACCTATCTCATGGGCCAGGGTGTAGTCGTCACAATAGTAACCAGAGGCCGAGCCTGTCTGGATGACAGAAAAGCCGTATCCCTGGGTACCTGATGGATTGTTTACAGCTTGAAGGAGCCAGGCAAGGCCACAGTATTGATTGTCCTCGGTGAAGGCCCTTACGAGGCATACTAGATCCGCTCCATATTCGTCTCGCCATGTTGGTACCAGGGAGAACACACCACTACTAGAGGTGAGGGCATTTAGTGCTGAATCGCTCAGAACGTTGTCTGGGTAATTGACCTCCTTTTCCCCAACGAGATTGAGTTTGAGATTGATATTGCTATTGATGTATGCCTGATTGGCAAGTTCGACCAAGGAGTTCAAAAAGGTATCCAGGGCGTCCCCAGGGTGTTTTTGGGCCACTTCAGGGGTATAGAGTAGCAATAGATCTATCGTAGTCTGCCCCTCTCCCTCTGGTACGGCATAGGAAAGGGGTGGGTTTTCCTGATCCCCTACCTCTTCGACCGGTGCCGGCAGGGCGTCGTTCATATTCTTCAAAGGCATCAGTCCCTCAAGGTCTGTGATCTTGTGGAGATTGTTCGAACCCAGGGATGTAACTTGATATATCTGGCCATTGAAGATGATGCGTCCGGCCATGATAGAATTTTTTATGAACAAGAAGGCACTTCCGTTGCCATATTCTGGTTCTACTGTGCCTATCCAGACCAACCCGTTCTTGGTTATCCTGATTTTTTGCGTTTTGATACCGATGTAGGTACTATCGTCCAACTGGGCCATTACCTCGGTACCAGGAGTGGAATTTTTCAGGAGGGCGGCATTGGCAGTGACAATAAATGAATTGTTACTGGCAAAATTTGGCAGAGTCCCTGATGGAACAGCTGCGGATAGCGCCACGGGTGCCTTTGAAAAAAGTGCCTCTGCACTGCTGACACCAGAGACAAACAAGGAAAATAAAAGGACAAAACTCAAAAACAGACCTGAAAGATACGTTCTATAGACTCTTTTCATAGTGATTCTACCTCCTATACTCTCCCCATGCCCAGCAATTGTAATGCCAAATTTTTATGTGAAAACAAGGACAAAGCTTTTGAGATTAATCATAATAGCTTACCTATAAAAAATTGAAAACAGCTCTTTCGTCTCTATTTATGGGCTCTATATTGTTTTCAAGGGTCTCTATTTTTTTCAAAAAAGATTACAATTGCAAAATCGCCAGCCTTTTACTATAGAATTAAGAAAGACTCAGCTCTCTTTATTTCCCTCTATCTTCAAGGAGTGATCAAAAATTGAAATATGATAGACGTCTCTTATTCTTGATCTTGGTAGCCTTTTTTCTTTCTGGCTGTTCCGTTTCTCATTCCATATCCTCGAGCTCCGATTCCTCTTCCTCCATCTCGCGTTCCAGTTCAGGGCCGGAGATCTCGGATCAGAACAGGAAGGACTACATAAAAGATCTCGAAACCTATACAGAGGCCATTGGACAAAGCCATGTCTCTGGTGATGATTTTATGAGGGGGTTATCGAGGATCGCCAGGAATCATGGTATCTCCGACTGGGAGAGCTACAGATATACCTATGTGGGGGTAGGGCGAGGTTTGAAGGCCGCAGGGATTGACAAGGGGAAAATTGGGGACCTGCCCTATCTTGCACCCCTTTTAAGTGGGCATCCCAAGAGAATAGAATACATAAAGGAAGGTTATTGATTTGATTTCCAGGCAGGATAAAATCAATAAAGGGGGGCCTTTGGCCTCCTTTTTATTTTTAGCCCTGTTGGGCAGCCATACTTTTTTCTCTGCTTTTTTTGTTTCTCCAATTGCTGCTGCCTCAGACACGATAAGTCTTGTCTATATCGAAGCAAATACTGGAGGGGGAAGTGGAGGGCATCTTGCGATAAGGATAGATGAGTCGGTTTTTCATTTCCAATACCATCTAGATGGTTTTTTCAGACTGAAGCGAGATAGTTGGAGGCATTTTCGACTCGTCTACAACGATCTGGAGAATAGGTCATTGTTCTTGGCGGAGACACTGGTTGGGGCCGGGCCTTGTAAAAGATTAAAGGATCGCCTGTCAATGCTTCTCCTGGCACAGGATAGAAATTTCGCTAATCTCGATATATTAAAAGACAATTACTCGTTTTTAAAATCCATGCAAACCACCGGCCATGTAATGGTGAGCATCAGGGCTTTGGGCCTTTTTAAAAGGCGGTCCCAGCTCTCATGTCCAGAGATGGCAAGGCTGAGACAGGAGGTGCTCTCACGACATGGAAGGCACTTTTTTGATATCTGTCTTAATGGCCTGGACAAGAAGATCAGACATGTTTGCCAAGGCCCATTTAAGGCGCGTCTGATCCTACCCAAGGCCAAGGCCGACTTTGTCCCACTGGTTCACACCAGTGCTCAGCAGCTGGCTGAACTTGTTGCCATGGAGGAGGCCTATAGAATACTGGATGGGGCCATCGCTGTAAAAGATGATGTCTTTATGGATGCAGGGAGGTATCCTCCCTGTTTTCTCCAGGATCTCATTGTCCTTAGGCAGAGTGTCAAAGAGTCTATCACAAGACTCTTGAACTCCAACCGTCCTGACAAGGGTCCTGCATTACTGGTAGAGTTGGCAAGATTCCAGGCCTTGGAAAGGAGCATAGAGACAGGCCACCTAATCGTTCTCGATCCGTTTCATGACGAGTCTCCCAGGGTGTCCTCAAGGGTATTTCTGGCAGACCGGGCCTCCATGGAGATGCTTCATGGAGATCTGAAGAGACGACTTTCATATAGATTGAGGACGCTTTGTGTCCAAGGGATAAGGGATGAAGTCACCTATAACGGACTTGAGAATCTGACAGCACGTATGGTGGAACTTGAAAGAGGGCTCGAGTACGGCCTGCCAGTTAGGATATCGGACGGGATCGATGTCCCATGTCGAAAGGATAATGTCGTTGTGGGGGGACATTTTTGTGTAATAGGAAAAGAGGCCCTGGACAGATCGAATGAAAATTACCGACTTTATCTTGAGCGCCTGAGAGAGATCTATTCCTATGATCTCATAGATTCCAATTGTGTGACGGAGCTCTTGAAAGAGATAAGACAGGCCTTTGTCGTGAACAGCTCGGGCATGAAGTGCGATTCGGCTTATCTCGACCTGGTAAGTGATTTGTCCTTTGTCCCTTTCATGTCCTTTCGCTATTGGGTTACCCACATGGCTGTCCGCCGGGTGGTGTATATGCCGTCATTCAGGAAGAGGAGCCTCTCTGGGATGTACGAACATGACAATAGTCTCAAGGTTTATCTTAGGGAGTCTAACACCCTTACATCCAGCATCTATAGGCCAAAGCCTGAAGATACCAGCTTCCTGTTTTTTACAGACGATGTGTTCCTTGCCCGTCCGTTTTTCGGTGCTATTAATACTGCATGGGGGATTTTGAACATGGCGACAGGCCTGGTGTTTATCCCCATTGATCATGGATCGAGATTTGGCCAGGGTTTTTGGGGCATGCTCTACAGCCTGCCGGAGCTCGTTTTTTCCAACATAAGAAAGGGGAGTTTTACATGGACAGGTGTTGCTGAGTAAGGAGAAAGAGGCAATCATTGATTTGGGCAGGTGATTGGATGGTAAGGCTTTCATTTTTGTGGTAACTCTTCATTGGAAAAATGGAAGGTTTGTTTGTTGCTCATGAATAATCACTATGGGAAATATTAGGAAATCTATAGCAGCCTCTGTGGCCATCCTGCTAACGGGCTTTTGTATTGTGCTGATAGGCATGAACGTCTATCAGTACTTCAAACTGAAGAGCCATTTTGCAACCGGGGTGATCAGCCAGGTCAATAAGGGCAAGGTGGACCGGATCAGGCCCCTTTTCAATCAGATATCTGAGAAACTACTCATCATCCATGACCTCGGCAAGAACGGGGCCATCAAGATACAAGACATCGTCAGCCTGAACAGGAATTTTTTCCCTCTATTGAAAAATCAACATCTGATCAGTGGTGTCATCCTGGCAGATGATCGAGGCTATGAATATTTTCTATATCGCAGGAAAGATGTGTGGGTGACCAGATTTTCTAAGATCACAGGTCAAAGGGCCCGTATGGTTTTTCAGACATGGAAGAAGCCTGATGAGCCCATAAAAAAATGGGAAAAATTGGCAGACTACGACCCCAGGAAAAGGCCCTGGTTTCATCGTTCAAGTATTGAAAGGCAGGTATATTGGTCACCTATCTATAGTTTCTTTGCAACTGGCAAACCAGGAGTCACTGCCTCTATTTCATGGACCAAGCCTGCTCCAGGTTCTGGTTTCGTTGTATTCGCCCTGGATATCCCTCTTGAAAAGATACAGGATTTGCTGCGTTTGGAGAACGGCAAGAAGCAAGGTCTATTGTTTTTGTTGAATCCCAAGGACAGTTTTTTTATCACCTCTACACAGATGGGTTTTCTGACAGGGGGGAATAGAAAGCTCGATCATCCGTTAGAACATGGGGACAAGGGGCTCATTCAGGTCGTATTTGACAGGTGGAGGGGGGCAGGAAAGCCTGTAGGTCGGTTTGTCGGGTTTTCTTTCAACGACCAGAAGTGGCTGGCCTCTCTCAGGCCCCTTTCCAAGGATAGTGGCATGTTTTGGGTAGGTATTGCAGCCCCTGAAAAGATCTTGTTGTCAGATCTCAGAAAGGCCCTTTTCCAGGTTGACGTAACGGATATCGTCGTGGCCACTGTGGGCGGTGCCTTGCTCCTCCTGGTTTTTTGGAGAATGGGGGGCTTGGGACACAAACTTGAGAAGGAGCCCGAGGAGCCTCTGGTCAGGCTCATGCGCTATCTCGACGAGGGAGAGGGCAGCCGTGTGGAATTCAAGTCCACGGTTCGTACGAATCTCCAGACTGGAAAACGTGGTAAGGAGATAGCATTGGCTTGGCTGAAGGCAGTAGTTGCATTTCTCAATTCCAGTGGTGGTGCCCTTTTGATAGGTGTGGATGACAGAGGCAAGATAGTTGGGATAGGGGCAGATGGATTTGAGAATCCAGATAAGTGTCAACTTCATCTCAAGAACTTGATCAATCAGCATATAGGCGCAGAATTCTCTAGTTTCATACATATAGATCTGGTTCAGGTAGATGGTGAAACAGTGATCCTCATAGAGTGCAGGCCTGCTGGCCAGCCAGTATTTTTGAGAATCGGAAAGAACGAGGAGTTTTACGTCAGGTCAGGTCCATCATCCATACGGCTTTCCCCCAGTCAGATGGTCAGCTATGTACTACAGAATAGAAAAAGAGCTGGTTGGAAACCGTTTTCTTAGACTGCCCAATTTCAGGATTGAATATACTTGCCATCTGTCTTGATTGGTCATCAAAGAGATCGAGCAGCAGGCTTTTTTCATAATAGATTTCAGTTTTCTCCCTACTTAGTCGACAACTAATATGAATGAAAAAAGTCTTTGACAGTCTTTAGGGAGAGTGTGCGCATGAAGAAAGATAATTCAATAGTCCAGCGACTGATAGATGTGCCTATTAGTTTCAAGATCATCTCTGCTGTTTTGCTCGTTGTGGCCCTGGCCTTGGCCATATCCGCTTTTCAGACAGTACAGATAATTAGGGAGCAGGAAAGGGACGTTGTCCAAAAGGCAAAAAGCCGGGGCCAGTTATTGGAAGACAAAATCAAGGATGCAGCCACGCAGTACCTGCAGATGGCATTTTTCATCTCGGAAATGGACCGGGTCAAGTCCAGTCTGGCAAGCGGAGATAGGCAGGCCTTGGTTTCATTTTTCCCCAAGGTAGTAACAGAGGTAGCAAAACTCGACAGGATCAGGACGCTCAAGGTCCACTTTCACGTGCTCCCGGCCAGGTCATTTTTGAGGACATGGAAGATAGACAAATTTGGAGACGACCTGTCAGGTTTTAGGCATACCATAGTCGATGTACAGAGAAACGGTGCACGGATCTCTGGCATAGAGGCAGGCAGGGCAGGCCTTGCCATAAGGGGGGTTGTGCCGGTATTCGATCAATCAGGGAAGATAGTGGGAAGTGTGGAGGCCTTTTGCAATCTGGCCCAGATCGTCAAGTCTTTTTCTCAGGAGGCAGGTGATCAAGCTGCCCTTTTCAGGAAGGAACAGGTCCAGACATTCAAGAAGCATGGCAGCAATGATATCCGTTTCGGAGACCTATCGATGCTATTCGCCTCTGACAAAGAAATGGTGAACAGATACGTGGACAAGGACTTTCTGGAAAAGGGGCTTGCAGGCCAAGCCTCAAAAGTCGTTGGAAACATGCTGGTTGTCGCCACCCCACTAAAGGACTATGCACAGCGTGCAACCGGGGTCTATGTAAGTTTTACAGATCTGACACCTTTCAAACATGCCCAACTGTCATCCATGATCAGGGCAGGGGTAGTGGCCCTCGTTTCCTTCGTACTGTTGGCTGGCATAGTGATTTTATTGGTTCGTCAGGTAGTCGTCTTGCCCCTTAATCGTACTGTCGATGTCCTGAACGAGGTCTCCAAGGGGGACTTGAGCCAGTCAGTGGAAGTCAGTAGTCACGACGAGATCGGTCGTCTTGGCGAAGGTGTCAACAACATGATAAAGAGCATCAGGACACTCGTGTCCCAGATGCGGAGCCAAGGGCAAGAGCTTGAAAAGGCTGGCCAGGCCCTTCAAGAGATATCAGGTCAGGCCGCAGCCAGTGCCACAGAGACAAGTGCCCAGGCGGATGAGATCACCGCCATCAGCCGGGCCAACGAGGAGAGAATCAATTCTGTTGCAACTGCCAATGAGGAGGTTACCGCCACTGTCAGGGAAGTTGCCCAAAGTTCCATGCTCTCCATGAATATGGTTACTGAGATTGGGGAAAAGGTACAGGAGTCATCCAGGACCATCAACAAGCTTCACGAGTATTTCTTCCAGATAGAGGAGGTCATGCAGTTCATCCGGGGTATAGCCGAACAAACCAACCTCCTGGCCTTAAATGCCACCATAGAGGCGGCAAGGGCCGGAGAGGCAGGTAAGGGCTTTGCTGTGGTGGCAAGCGAGGTGAAAGAGCTGGCCAGACAGACAGGGGAGGCTACCGACAGGACTGTCAACACCATACAGGGGCTTCGCAACATAGTGGACGAATCGGTCGAGGCAGTGGGACATGTACATGAGATGATAGAGCCAGTAAAGGCCATTGCCAGAGAGGTCTCCCAGGCAATGGAGGAGAATATAGAATCCGTAAACCAGATTAGCCTGAAGGCCCAAGAGGTTGCAGCCAGCTCCACGAACTCTGCGCGGCAGATAGAAGAGCTTAGAGGTGCCATTACCATTGTGGCAGAGGCTGCAGAAAAATCTGCTGTTACTTCGGGAAGGTTGAATAATCTGGCAAAAGAAATGGAATCTCTTATATCGAGATTCAAGATATGACAGGAGGACCAGCTCATGAAGAGGATTTTGGTTTTGGAAGATAGCTTGATTGTCAGAAAGCTTTTGGTCAGCCTGCTACAAGCCAGGGGTTATACTGTTGTAGAGTGTGATTCCATCGCAGATGCAAAGGGCCGGTTAAAAAATATAGACCTGGCCATTCTTGATTATCAGCTTCCAGATGGAGATGGCCTGGAGATAGCTGAAAGGCTGCGCAGTTACCATCCTGGCATCCCAATGTTTCTTTTGACTGCCAGAGGAAACCGTGTCTCTGAAGAAGATGCTCAAAAGGCAGGCATAAGGGAATATATGGAAAAGCCCATAGATCCTGACGCCATATTGGATGCGGTAGATCTCTGCCTCAATCAGAAGGCAGCATGACCTAAAAGAGATAGTGTGGCTATGAGCCAATGGATTTTTCAGGGTTCATCGCCACCTTATAAGATGGGGACCAAAACGGTTTTGTCATGTGGCATCTCTATTATTATCAATTGTTGATCTGGAGCACATTTTTCCTCTTCCTAGGTTTCTTGATACTGCTAATCAAGAACGGTCAATTCCTTAACATCATCATGCGTTCGCGCAACCGTTTCAAGACCTTGCTTGATCTTTCTCCCTATGGGATGGCACTTACTGACAAACAAGGCATCATAATCTCGGCCAACAAGGCTGTAGCAGACATGATAGGCCGGGAAATTCGGGATACCATAGGGCTGAACCTCCCGGCAGCATTTGGGCTGGATCCAGAAAAATTTTCAAGGGCCACCAATGAGTTGGAGCCAGGGCAGGTATTCAATTTTCCTCTGGTTTCACTCAAGGATACGAAAAGTGGCGTACCAATCCATGTAAAGCCATGCCTTTTCTTTGATTCCAAAGGTAAAGATATCCTCTTTTGGCATATATCCGACCAGACCAAGAGGTTTCAGCTCGAAAAGAGGTTTTCAGAACTCATAAAAAATGTGCCTGTCGGACTTTTTTGGACAGATCTCGATGGTACTATAAATCTGGCCAACCCTGCATTTGAAGAGATATTTACAAAGGGACACATACCTTCGTCCATGGCTGAATTACTCAATCCAAAAGGTTGGCAATCCATAAGCACCAAGCTCATGGAAGAAGATGGGGTCCAGGAAACAGGTATCATATTGTGGCAAGATGGGAAACGGGTCAACCTGTCGTTGAAGATCAAGTTGTGTGAGTATGGAGGTATGCCGTGTCTTGCTGGCATATTGAAGGATGTCACTGAACAGGTGCGTTTGAACGAAAGCCTTGAAGAGGCCTATAGAAAGGCAGAGGCGGCAAGCAATGCAAAGACTATCTTTCTCTCTCACATGAGCCATGAGCTTCGTACCCCCTTGAATGTCATCCAGGGTATGGCCTCGTTGTTGGTGGATAGGGTGAGTGAGCCCTCGGTTAAGGAGTTGGTGGTAGATCTCAAAAAGGCATCAGAGCTGTTGACCTCACTCATTGGAGATATCCTGGATCTTGCCAAGATCGAGTCAGGAAGGCTTGAGCTCAACGATGAGCCCTTTGACATGAAGCTCCTCCTGGAGGACCTGGAAAGTGTTCTCGGCGTCCAGGCCCACTTGAAGGATCTACACTTTATCACGAGATTGGAGGATACGGCAGGTCGTTTCTATTGTGGTGATCCTCTGCGCATCAGGCAGGTCATCTTCAATCTGGCAGGAAATAGCGTGAAGCTCACCAAGCAGGGTGGGATAGAGATAATTGTACGAGGTAAGGGCCAATCCGAGGATGGTAGAGAAAGGGTAGAGATCCTTGTCTCAGATACAGGTCCTGGCATCCCTCCCCATGCCCTGCCTGGGCTTTTTGACCCATTTTTCCAGGCTGAGGATGGTCGAAAGGCAGGAGGTACGGGCTTGGGCCTGTCCATCACCAAGGAACTGGTGGAGCTTATGGATGGGCACATCACAGTAGATAGCATCCCGGGTTCAGGGACTACATTTATCGTACAGATCCTCTTGGCCAAGGCTGATAAAAAGGATATTCCAGCCCCCAAAGAAAATCCAGAAGAGATCCACATGAAGCCAGCTACCGCCCTGGTTGTTGATGATGTCGGGATGAATCGTAAGGTCCTTCGCATGTTTCTCGAAAAAATGGGTTGGAAGGTCAAAGAGGCGGGAAATGGTCAAGAGGCACTGGATATCTTGGAGACAGGTGGGGATTGCCAGATAATCTTCATGGACATATCTATGCCCGTCATGGATGGGATCGAGGCGACAGCCCGTATAAGACAGAGGAAGGACTGGGGGCATATCCCAATAATAGCCGTTACCGCCCATGCTATGGCAGAAGACAGGGAGAGATTTCTCCAGGCAGGCATGGATGGGTATATATCAAAGCCAGTAAAATTTGACAGGCTCTATGCAGAAATGGCACGCTTTCTTGATCGAGGTCAGCCAGAGACAAGTACTCAGGGAACAGCTGAAGCCGATGCCCAAAAGCCGCGAGGGCAGCAGGTCATTTCGGAAGAGATGGGGAGTGAAATATTGGATTTCAAATCTCTTGTAAAGACATGCCAGGGCATGGAGGATCTTGCCAAGGATTTAGTGGCAGATCTCGTCAAGGAATGTCCCAAGTGGCTAAAGGAGACCGAGGAGGCAGTCGCAGCAGGAGACGAGGCAAGAATAAGAAAGGTTTGTCACCTGGTGAAGGGAACTGCAATGACAGTTCATGCCAAGTGCGTACACGAGGCCGCAGCAGCCCTGGGGCAGGCTGCCAGAGAGGGGAGGGTGGAAGAAATCCCTGGGAAATTTTTGGATTTCAAGGTGGCGGTGTCAGATCTGGAAAGGTGGGTCAGGGGCGACCTTATGGCCTCGGAAGGCATTGCAAAAATAGAATCCATAAGCCAATTGCAATCCGAGGAGTCTCTGAGCTCGGCAGCATGATGCAAGATCATGTGCTCGTAAGTCCTGTGAAGATGCAAGGCATCAAGGTGCAGGCATACTTATCCATATCCTTATCCTGGATTGGGATAGGTCTGGAAGAAACAATCTATCCCCCTGCATATTCCAGTATGAGTATGTTGTGCCAGTTGAAGATATAATAGAAGATTATGGCAGATAGAACGAAAAATATCAGCCCCCAGAGGATATCCATTGCAATTGAAGGCCTGAAGGTGTTGTTTTCTATTTCTTTTTCAACCTTTATGAATCTCGCCATGGAGAGCAGGCCAATTATTGCTCCAAGTCCAACAAATATGACACCAAGCAGGTTCGAGATGGCAAGAGAAGAATAGGGTCCAGTGTGTTGAGGCTTCAAGTCAATCCACAAGAAGAGTGAAAATTTTTCAATCAGAAACCCGAAAGCCATAATGGAAACAGCCGTTCGGATCCAGGCCAAGAATGTCCTTTCATTGGCCAGGTGGGTTCTTCTGTCGCCAATATGGCTTTCGGTTTGGTCTTTATCGAGGTTTTTATGCCTGTGATAGAGAAGCAAAATTCATACCTCTGCTGATATCATCCTTCTATTCAACTAGGTTTAACTATGGTCAAAGGACATGGTAGATCTGCAGCCATGAGCTTTGGTGGTATCTCCCCAATAGCAAGGTCTATCAGTGATGTCTTCTTGCCATGGGAGCCAACGACTATTAGATCGGCATTTTTCTTCCTGGCTGCGTCTATTATCTCCTTTACTGGATCACTGCCCTTTACGACCTCGGTCGTACATGTTATCCCTTTGTGGGCTGCCATGTCTTCTATCTTTTTTACTGCGGCCTCAGCCTCATCCATTATGTGTTTCAGGATGGATTCACGCATTGCCAGATACATCTCGGCAATTTTCATACCTGCTATGTATTCCACTGCATCTGCCACATAAATGGCATAGATGGAGCAATTGAGCTGGTTTGCCAGGTCTACGGCAAAGGTGGCTGCATTTTCTGCAGTATCCGATCCATCAGTAGCCACGAGTATAGTTTTGACCATTATTAATGCCTCCGTAATAAGTTGACGATTTCCAATTATTAGTCATATAGGTTCTGTATGTTTACGTTTTTATTAGGACAGTTATGGTGGATGCTTTGCTCTTAGCATTCATTTCATCCTTGTCACATATAGATATTTGGAAAAATAAGGCTTATCGATCAGGAGTCAAGGCCAGGCCCTTTCAGAAATGAACAGATTAGGGGCGCTTTTGAACCAAACTGGTTTGTTTTGGCTCTTATTTAATGTGTATAAATTTTAGTACAGTTGTTGTCATGTCGATATAGTATATGAAGAGGACAATATAATATTTCCTGTCTTTGGGGCTGAATAAGTCGAGATTAAAGATTATTTAATAGGAGTTTGGGGCAGTTTTATGGGTGCTGATCAAGGTACACTGATAATAAATCATATCCCTGATGCTGAGTGTAAGACAAAGGTAGCTGCATTTCTGGCAAGGCACAGCAAAAATTGTTCTGAGCATCAGATTGTCTCCATGCTTCACAAGATGCCTGTGGTGTTGGGTAGAAATGTTTGTTCCAAGATAGGAGCCAAATTTGTGAAGGAACTGAGAAGTCTTGGGGCATCGGTGAGCTTTGTGCCTCACGAACCCGCCACTACCAAGGTGAAAGGACAAAGCCAGATCCGCGGAGAGGAAAGTCCCCAAAAAGGCCTTGACAAGGATGATCAAGAAAGTCTGGATGCAGAGAAGAGGGCAGTAAAGGAGCAACTATACGAGGAGAAGTTGATAGCATCAGCCTCGTTGAAGGGGTTTGAGGGTTCAGATGGCCCATTTCTTGAGTCTCCAGATATCGACTGGCAAGAAGATAAGGGAGTTCGGCCATATAGGAATCGTAATAGAAAGGGTAGGAGCTGCTGCCTGGCTGATAAGATTGCTGAGGTCAATAAGGAACTCTGGATAATTTTCAGCATGGTGGCAGTGGCTGGACTCATGAACTATCTTGTTGCCTCCCAGTACATGATCCTTGGATTCTATTCGTTTCCCACCATAATGTCAGCCTATTTTTATGGTAGGCGTCATGCCGTGATGACAGCCGTTTTGACCATAATATTAGTGGGGATAATGATGCATTTTAACTCGGCCATATTCGGAGATGGTCAGAAGATGACTGTTGTCTCTGGTAAATGGTATCACATGATGGCATGGGGCAGTGTGCTGGTATGCACTGCCTACGCTATGGGTACCCTATATGAACGCCACATGCGCAAGGTAAGAGAGCTCAGAAGGACATATCAAGGCCTCATCGTAATCCTCAGGCATTTTATTTCAAAGGATCAATATACAGAAAATCACTGTTACAGGGTATCCCTATATGCAGCCAAAATTGCATCATATCTGGGGCTCGACGATGAGGAGATCGAGGACATCAGATCCGCTGGCCTGTTGCATGATATAGGAAAGCTGAAGATAAGCAGGGAACTCCTTTATAAGGCTGCAAAGCTTTCAGAGGATGAATACAAGGAGATAAAAAATCACGTCAAGAACAGTGCAGAGATCCTTGAGCCCCTAAAAGGACCCCTTGGCCGTATTATTCCTATAATTCTTGCCCATCATGATCGCTTTGACGGAAAAGGCTATAGGCCAAATAAGGGAGAAGAGATCCCCCTTGGGGCCCGCATCTTGGCAGTAGCCGATGTCTACGATGCATTGACCAGTGATAGACCGTATAGGAAGGCTATGGCCCCTACAGAGGCTAAGGAGATTATCCTAAAAGGGGCTGGCAGGGATTTTGATCCCCAGGTGGTCAAGGCATTCATGGCTGCATTCGAAAGGGGAGAGATGGATGTGCCCAACCTGATTGTGTGATCGTGTCCCCTCATCCCCTCTGTCTTACATCTTTGAAGCTTGTGAGCTGCATAATTCGGGATAAGAGAAAGAAGGCACCCCTGGTTACCCAACAGGTGCCTTCTTAGGTTGGGGGAGTGGCTGCCTTTTAAAGACAGCCATATCTACTAAAACGAGAGGCTGATGGTGGCACCGCCATAAACGAAGTTGTTGTGGCGGGTATTGCCAAGTGCCCTGTCTGCCATGTCTTTGGAGCCATCTCCACTGAGAGGAAATACCCAGTCCACTTCTGGGGTGATACTGAAATATCTTGCCTCTGGACTGTGGAGAAATGCAGTAAAAGGTATATACATGGAGATAGATGCCTTACCATGATGGAGGCCTGAATATTCGTCTTTCTCGTCGTCTGGGTCTGGATATGCATCGGAGTCGTCAGAGAACAGGGCACTGCCCAGTAGGCCCACATCCAGGCTTATATCGTGGGCCATGGCAAAGCTATGCGAGACCTCGAGGGTCATGTATGTGCTTGGATAATGAGCAAATTCCCTATATATGGTGAATTTGGGTGAAAGTAGTGTGTTTAATGTGGCTGATGCGAAAAATTCCTGGCTGTCTTCCACCTGGTCGAGAGCATAATAGATATAGCCAATTTCAGTTCCAACCAGGCCAAAATCATGTTCATAGCTAAGGGTATAGTCGGTTTCATTCAGGTTGTCCAGGTCCTCTATGGAGCTGTAGAGATCTGTGTCGTAATTTGCCCAGATATTGGCAGAAAAACCTTTATATGAAAAAGTCGCCGAAGGCTGGATGACAAGGCTGTCTTTGCTCAGTTCCTGCCCTCTCCAGATGTAAGCGCTGAGCAGGCTGACCGAAAGATCTGCCGATGGCCTGGCCTCTTCCTCAGCCGGCACATTCATGGCACACAAGAGCACCATTATCACGGAAACCGTACATATAATCATCTTGTTCTTCATTTGTCCCTCCGTTATTTATAAAGAGTTATTTTGTTTAATGGTTTAACAATTAGCATAAAAAATTAAGTTGACGCCTGGGCCTTTTAGGCTATCGTGTCATATTGTCGTCAACCTCGAAATATCTCCCTTCCCTCTATATCGCCTCCCTTCCTCGTTCTCCTGTCCTGACACGGACGACTTCATCTACTGGCAGGACGAATATCTTCCCGTCTCCTATCTTTCCTGTCCTGGCCTTTTGAAGTATTGTCTCTACCGCCCTGTCGACATTCTGTGCATCGACTATGATCTCCAACTTGATCTTTGGCAGGAAGTCCACCACATACTCTGCCCCCCTGTAGACCTCCTTGTGCCCCTTTTGGCGTCCATGTCCCTTTACCTCTGTGAGGGTCATCCCTGTTATCCCTATCTGATGAAGGCCTTCTTTTACCTCATCCAGCTTGAACGGTTTGATTATTATCTCGATCTTTTTCATTTTTTACTCCTAAAATATAATAATGCAATACTTCACAATCTCGATTCCCTAATTGATCACCTGAAAATCATTGTAGGCATGTCCACCGTGCTCGGCTAAATCAAGCCCTTCCAGCTCTTCTTCCGGACTGACCCTAAGGCCTATGATCATGTCTGTAATCTTAAAGAGGATGAGGGCTGTTCCAAAAGCCCAAGCAAAGCATGCCCCAATCCCTATGAGTTGTGTAAGGACTATTTTGGAGGTCGTCCCCCCTATATTGAAGAGGCCTGCTGCCAAGGTGCCCCATGCACCGCAAACGCCGTGGACGGAAACCGCTCCCACTGGATCGTCTATCTTGAGCTTGTGGTCAATGAAAAGAACGGACAACACCACCAATAGCCCCGCTATTAGGCCTATGATTATGGCGCTCGTAGGTGTGACATTGGCACATCCGGCCGTTATGGCTACGAGTCCGGCCAATGCCCCGTTCAAGGTCATACCTATCTCTGGCTTCTTGAAAAGTATCCAGGATAGAATCATGGCACTCAGGGCGCCAGCAGCAGCAGCTTGGTTGGTGTTGACAAAGATCATGGCAATGGAACAGTCGGCTGCCGTGGTGGAACCGGGATTAAAACCAAACCATCCAAGCCAGAGTATGAAGACACCCAGGGCAGCCAGGGGTATGTTGTGACCAGGTATGGCCCTGACCTCTCCCTTGGGGCTGTACTTTCCTGTCCTGGGGCCAAGAATTATAGCTCCAGCCAGGGCACACCAGGCACCTACCGAGTGGACTACTGTAGAGCCTGCAAAATCGATAAATCCGAGTTTTTCCAACCATCCGCCTCCATTGAATAGCCCTCCCCAGGCCCAGGAGCCAAAAACCGGATAGATGAGACCACAGATGAATACACTGTAGATCAAGTAAGCGGTGAACTTGGTCCGTTCTGCCATTGCACCCGAGACTATAGTGGCGGCTGTCCCAGCGAAAACCACCTGGAACATCCAGAAGGCGAGTATCCACTGGTCCCCATGGGGGCCATCCCAGCCGCTCAGAAAAAAATCACTCGTCCCAAAGAAGCCATTCCGGGTGGTCCCAAACATGAGGCCAAAGCCAATAGCCCAGAAGACCAGCGACCCAATGGAGAAGTCCATCATGTTTTTCATCATAATGTTTATGGCGTTCTTGGCCCTGGTAAAACCTGCTTCCACCATGGCAAAACCCGCCTGCATAAAAAATACCAGGGCCGCTGCAACCAGGGTCCACATGTAATTGGCATGGGTCTGGACCAGGTCTATGGCAGCCTTGTTGGCTTCCGGGGTGGGGGCCGGTTTGTTGGTGGCCCATACCGGGTTGACTGAAAATACAAGAAATACCGCAATCAAAAGTGAGAGGGATACAATCTTTTTGATCGATTCTGGTCTGTCCATTTTCTTCTCCTCAAAATAAAATTATTTGTGGAGACAATTGCGAAAATGGTGCCATTTAACCACTTGTCCTTTTAATATGCTGTTTTTTTTAAATAAATTTGGACTACCTTTATGTCGATTTATAAAAAATATTACAAAAATGAATGGTATTCATAAATAAAAAATACAAAAATGTAATAATGTTTTTTTTGATTGATCTCTTGAGCCAGCCCCTCTTTGGCATGACCAATGAGATATGGTGAAATGGCCTTATCCTGAAACGCATGAGAAGCAATATCGTTGTTGATTTGACTTTGATTTTAATATGTTGTTGGTTTTTGTATAAATAGGATAAAATAACTTTAAATAGTCTTGACTTTTGTGTGGTATGGGTGTATTATCAGAATAATTGAAAATCAATTGCAATAATCTATGCCCAGAAAGGAGGTTTCATAGGATGGCAGCCATGAATATCGAAGAACTAAGGGCACAAAGAGAAGTTGTCAACCAGATAGACTGGACCATGACCCCTGAAAAAGCAGTAGACATGTATCTGGAATGGGGTGCAAGTTGGACCAGGGGCAACGACTTTGTAAGGGGTGAGCACGACGAGTCTTACTATTTTGTTATTTATGATTGGGAAACCCCTCCACAGGCAACACTTCTGAGAAGATCATCCAAAGATGTCGAAGAGATAGCAAAGATCCCGATAGACCAGGAATTGTTTCTGAAGACCATAGAAGAAGGTGGTGTCAAGCCTGGTGTCGGGGTTTACCAGCCGACCAAAGAGCTGAAGGTATGGCTTTCCTCTGTACTTGCAGGCCCGCCTGTAACTGACGAAGGAGATGAATAAGGGGCTCCAAGATGTAAAATACGTCTGCCCCTTCATGCCTCGTGTCAAATTTGTCAACTTGTTGTGACGACATGGCTTTGATAGTGAAATCCAGATGTGCCTGAAATGCTCAATCCAGGCAAAAGATCTCTAAAGGACTCCTCCCTCCCCTCAAAGGGTCTATCGAGAGGCCCTTTTTAATACTTCCTCGCATGCCGCCGGTTGACGAAAGTCAGCAGGCGGCTTTTTATTTCAAATACCTCTTGTAATGTTAACTATCTAAAGTCACTTGATTTACAAAGGGGAGCCATATCTGTTTTACTGAAAAATTTGTTTTGACATTATGACGTTTGGGTAGCTATTTTGCTCTTCTAAATAATAGGATGGTATTTTTAGAAAAATGGCAATGTCTAATAACACCTTCAAGCCAAAGGGAGATATGCGTCAACAGATGTTCCTGGCAGCGCTCATGTGGTCGTTGGTGGGAGTATTCTTGTGTGTGAGGGGCCTTATAAATATCCTTGTCTTGGAGGACAACTTGAAATATCTATGGGTTATCCTTGCCCTTTTCATCGGGCTTGTAAAGGCAAAGATGGTCTTGGAGAAGACTGCTGGCAAGATTGCTGACAGGATTTTTCAAAGGAGCAGTGATTCATGCCTGTTCGGTTTCCTCTCTCTTAAGAGCTGGGTGTTGATAGTGCTCATGATGTCTATGGGAAAGCTTCTCAGGTTGAGCCCTCTTTCTCGTTCTTTGGTCTGGAGTGTGTATATCGCTATTGGAGCAGCACTTTTCGCCTCGAGTAGGATCCTTTGGAGACGGTGGCGGCAGATCGGCTCACCTCACGGCAACATGGGAGAATTGGGATCTGATTGAGTCCATGTCCTGTTTTTTTCACTCCACAAGCCTTGCAACCACCAAAAGGCCCGTTACTGGCTTGCCTGCCTCTTTTCTGAGGACACACCCTGAGCTGACCACCAAGTCAAAGCCTTTATTCCTCAGGCAGGTCTCCACATAATGGGTCGAATGCGCAAATCTTCCAGAACGCCTGAGTACATACCCTCTTGATTCCTCCTGCTCTTCCATGCCTTCCACTGTAAAGGCAAAGATTCCTCCTGGTCGTAGATGTTGGGCGACAATGGAAAACACCGGCCTCAGGTCTCCAAAATAGACCAGACAGTCTGAACTATAGATAAGATCGTATGATTTATCGGTTTTCCACCTCGAGAGTATGTCCTGCCTGATGAGCCTGTGGTAAATGCCTTTTTTTTCTGCAATGCTGAGCATTCTCTCCGAACAATCCATCCCATGGATACTTCTTGCAAATGGCCTATAAAATTCAGCCCCTAAGCCTGTGCCACAACCAAGGTCCATGATTGTCATGTCATGTCCCAGATAAGGCCTCACCTTTGAAAAAAGCATCTGGGGCGTCTTGTATTCCAGCTTCGCCAGTTTTTCTTCAAAGGTTACGGCACAGTCATCAAAGGTCTTCGAGACATATTCTGTTGGGGCACGCCGTGGAGAGGGGAGCCTGCCAAGGCTCTGGAGAAGGAAAAGGGCTCCGGGGTCGTTGGGTCTTCGAGCAAGGATCCATTCCAACTCTCTTTCTGCATCATTGAATCTTTCTAACCTGTGGTAGAGACAGGCCAAGTTGAAATGGGCAGAAAAATAATCCTGATGGAGCTCTATGGCCTTCAGAAAGCTTGTTTCAGCTTCTTGCAACCGCCCAACTGCCTCAAGCATTACACCAAGGTTGTTGAATACCTCTGCATGATCGAGCATAAGCCCTGCAGCCTTTTCCATGGCCCTGCAGGCCTGCTCCATCCTGCCTTGGCCCCTTAGTATTAGGGCCAGATTGTTCCATGCCGGGCCAAATTCAGGCTGTAGTTGAGTGATCCTTTCGTATAATGCCAATGCATGAGACGTTTCTGCCTTTATCTGCTTTATCCTTGCGAGATTATAAAGGGCCGGGATGTACGGAGGGGCCTGGAGGGTTGCCTTTTTGAAATATTTTTCTGCCTCATCTATGCGATTGCAGTCCAGATAGACCGTACCAATAGCATTTAACAGGGGTGATAGATCTGGATATCTGGCCAAGAGCCCTTCATAGAGCTGCTTGGCACGTTCCAGGTCACCTGCCCTGTGGGCATCGTATGCCTCTGAAAAGGCTTTGCGGTCTCCAAGGCTTATTTCATTCATGATTTTCCACAAAATGGCCGTAACGGCTCAAAAAGGTCCATTTGACGACAATATTCCTCTCACTTCCAACCTCTTTCAGATCCGGCACCGGTTGAGAATTTGAAGATTTGGTTTATCCTATAAAGGATCTATTTTTTTATAGTATATGTTTCAAAATCTTGGTACAAGGTGCTAATGGTTCCTGATGTGTTTTTTTTGAGCGGACTCTCAGTTCAGGGCAGAAGTCCTCTTTCTATTTAGGATACAGATATTGTCAATGTCCAATCCAATCTGGAAAAACAGCTTATTGACCCCTACTATCCTCGTACTGTTGTTCCAGCTCGGTTTTATGCCCTTTTCCCTGGAAAATTGCTGGGGCCAGGATAGCCATGTGCTTACCCTTGAAGAGGCATTCCATACTGCCCTATCCAAGAATCCTGTGATGAATCAGGCGATTGCCTCGAAGAAAGGGGCAGAATCGGCTCTCAAGCGTTCCATCAGTGCATTCCTGCCAAAGGTGAATCTGGAGGCAGGATATTCGAGATCCAACAACCCTGTAATGGTTTTTGGGAGCAAGTTGAATCAGGCGGCATTCACAGAGAAGGATTTCATCATAGATACCTTGAACAATCCTGATTACAGGGATGATTGGCAGGCCAGAATAATTATGATCCAGCCCCTTTTCAATCAGGGACAGGAATATATTGGCTACAAGACATCCAAACTCATGAAAGATATCTCCGAACTCGGTCTCTACGACACGGGACAGGCAGTCTTGTACGCAGTGGAACGGGCGTATTGCCAGGCACTCTTGGCACAAGAAAAAGTTGAGGTGCTCAAGATAGCCTTTGAGACAGCCAGTGCCCATAGGGATCTATCCCAGAAAAGATATGAGGCTGGCCTGGTATTGAAATCCGATGTGTTGAGTGCCGATGTCCAGAAGACCTCCACAGAAAGACAGCTCTTCAGGGCGGAAAATGATTTCAAGATTGCTGCGGCAGCCCTGAACAAGGCAATGGGGGTTTCTCAAGACATGGCTTGGAGACTCGAGCGAATAAACAACGAAGACAACAATGCAGGGACCCTGGGAAAATGGCTCAGAGAGGCCAAGAGAAACAGGCCCGAAATCCTTATTGCAAAAGATCGGTTGAAGATAGCAGAGTACAAGCACCGACAGGCACAATTTCGTTTCCTGCCATCGTTTAACCTCCAGGGAATCTATCAACAGAACAGAGAAAATCTTACAGATTTTGGCGGGGACTCCTGGACCTTCATGGCTACCATGTCAATGAATTTGTTCAATGGTTTTGGCGACAGTGCACAGGTCAGTGTTGCCAATGCAGAAATGGAAAAGGCGGTAGCAAGGCTCAGGGAGGTGGAGAGCAACATAGAGTTGGAGGTCAGGCGGGCCTTCTATGAATTCCAAACAGCCCAAAAACAACTAAAGGTCACTCGCAAGGCTGTCCAACAGGCTGAGGAAAGCCAGCGGATCCTCAGGAACCGCTATGAAAATGGCCTTGCGCTCATGGTGGAACTTTTGGCCGCTGATACAAGTGTCCGGGAGACAAGGTTACAAGAGGCAAAGGCCAGATTCGACGCCAGGCTTGCATGGTCTGAACTGAGATGGAAGAGCGGAGTTCTGGGTAAAAACATGATAACTACAGCCAGCGGTTCCAGGAACTGAGGAGGATTATGTACAGTTCAGGATTCACACTGAAATGGATGGCATGTCTTTCCTGTCTTTTCCTGTTGTTGTCGTGCAGCAGTGAAAATAAAAAGGAAGAGGTCTCTATTGGCCGTACTGTCAAGGCAGACGTCTTGGAGGTAAATCCCATAGAGTTACCTGAAGTCAGGAACTTTCCAGGCCGAGTAAGATCCAAGGTCTCGATTAGATTGGCTGCCAAGCTTCCAGGTTATGTGAAAGAGGTGCCTGTGCAGATCGGCGACAGCGTTCACAAGGGGGACCTATTGGTACTCGTGGATGATAAGGACGTAAGGGCACGAGTGGATGCCCTTTTCTCTGCAGAGCGCTCTGCCCGGGCAGAACTGGAGGCACTGTCTGCCCGATATGAATATTCCAAGATAAATTTCAACCGCTTCAGCCGCCTCTATGAACAGGAGTCAGCCACGAAAGACGAGCTTGATAGGGCGAGGACACAATATCTTGCCCTGAAGAATCAGGTAATGGCAATAAGGGCGAATATCAAAAAGATCAAGGCCCAGCTCCAGGCAGCCAAGAATCAACTTTCCTACGTGAAGATCGAGGCGCCAGTGGATGGCTGGATCACCTCCAGGGATGTGGATCCTGGTACCTATGTGAACCCTGGAATCCCATTGATAAGCCTTGATGGAAAGGACAGTGGTTTTTGGTTCGAGGCCGATATCGACGATGCCCTCCAGACCCTGGTAAAACCATCTGCAAAGGTCACCGTCTCCATCCCTGCCCTTGATTTGGATTTGGAGGCCAAAGTAGTTCATGTACAGAAATCATCCAATCCTGCCACCCATACCTTTACGGTCCTGGTTGATCTCGATTCCAAAGAACTCAAAAGCGGACTCTTTGGAAGGTTGTTCCTCAGGATTGGTTCACGTCAGGCAATAGTAATTCCCTTGGGAGTCATCGTAGAGCGCGGGGGCATAAAAGGGGTTTACACAGTGGATGACTCGGGGATAGTACATTGGCGCCTTATAAAGGCAGGCAAGAGGTGGAGAAAGACCAAAAGTGGTTTCTTTCCCCTCTTCTCAGATGGTGGAGGACAGGGATTTGGACAGGTATACGTGACTGTGTTGAGCGGGATCTCTTCGGGAGATAGGATTGTTTGCTCCAATCTGTCTAAGGTGAGAGAGGGAGTTCACCTTGAATAATCAGGAAGAGCCAAAGAGGACTCCTGTTACCCATAAAGCGCCCTTTCTTTCTTGGGTCATAAGCACCTTTGTCGATTCCAAGCTTACCCCCCTTATCATCCTTTTTTCCCTTTTGCTCGGTGCCTTTGCAATAATCTTTACCCCCAGCGAAGAAGAGCCACAGATCGTGGTCCCAATGGTAGATGTGATGGTCAGTATGCCTGGGGCCTCGCCGAAAGAGATAGAAAATAGGGTCATAGGTCCTATGGAGAGGCTCTTGTGGGAGATACCTGGCGTAGAGTATGTCTATTCTACAGCCATGGACGGCCGAGCGTTGACCATAGTCCGTTTCTTTGTAGGTCAAGATACGGAAGACAGCCTGCTCAAGGCCTACGATAAGCTCTATTCCCATTTTGACTGGATCCCGCCAGGTTGTAGTAAGCCCTTGCTGAAATCACACTCTATAGACGATGTGCCGATAGTGAGCCTCACACTTTGGGGCAATGGCTATGACGGACGCCAGCTGAGGCAAGTGGCTGCCAGGCTGCGTGACGAGATAAAACAGATCCCTGGTATCTCCGGTACTTCCATAAAAGGGGGATTGAAGAGACAGCTCAGAATAAATCTACGCCAGAGTGCCCTGAACAGCCTTGGACTCGATGCCGTGGATGTGATACATGCCTTGTCATCTCAAAACAAGGCATCCTGGATTACGGATATCACTTGGGACAACAAGGCCTTTTCCCTCAGGCTCAATAATTTTTTTACCTCTGTAGATGACGTCAAAGCTGTGGTAGTCAAGGTGGTCAATGGCAAGATAGTCCGCCTTGGGCAGATTGCGGATATCGAAGATGGTAGCCAAGAACCAGACTCCTATGTCCTTATTGGTGCTGGCAAGGGACACAAAGAAAAACACGGGGTCGACTTTGTTCCAGGACAGCTCAAGGAGGCGGTCACCATATCTGTGGCCAAGAGAAAGGGATGGAATGCTACAGAGCTTGCCAACAAGGTTATCCACAAGGTGGAGTCCCTAAAGGGTTTCATCCTGCCTGGTGATATCCACTTCGTTGTTACCAGGGACTATGGTGAAACAGCCAGGGAAAAGTCCAACGAACTCCTGGAACACCTCGCCATAGCTACCATCTCGGTAGCGATTCTGATGGCCCTGCTCCTCGGGGTGAGGGCAAGCCTCGTGGTGCTTGTTGCCATCCCGGTAACCCTGGCCTTTACACTTTTCATCTATTACATACACGGCTATACCCTCAATAGGGTCACCCTGTTTGCCTTGATATTCTGTATAGGTATCCTTGTGGATGATCCCATCGTGGACGTGGAAAATATCGTCCGCCACCTGAGGTTGCCATTCAATAAGGGCCGTCCCATTCGAGACATAATCGTCGAGGCGGTGCTCGAAGTGGGAAGCCCTCTCATCCTCGCCACCTTTACCGTGATAGTGGCCATCTTGCCGTTGGCCTTCGTGCGTGGGCTTATGGGTCCGTACATGCGCCCAATGCCTGTGGGTGCTTCAATCGCCATGTTTTTGTCCATGATCATCTCTTTTGTCATCACCCCCTGGACAGCCTATCACATCATTGGCAGGAAAGAGGAGCATAAGGTAGAAACCGATACCAAGCTCGATAAGATCTATCGCTGGGCCATGGGACATCTGATTGACAAGGTGTGGCACAGATGGATCTTTCTTGGGGGTATGGGGTTGTTATTCCTCTTTGCCTGCTCCCTGATCTATTTAAAGGTGGTACGGGTGAAGATGCTGCCCTTCGACAACAAGAGTGAATTCCAGGTGATCATCGACATGCCGGAAGGGACTAGCCTCGAGCAGACGGCCAGGGTGGCCCAGGAGCTCGGAAGGGTGCTGGCCACAGAGGATGTTGTCACAGATTACGAGTTGTACGTGGGTACTTCTGCTCCCTTCAATTTCAATGGTCTTGTCAGGCATTACTACTTGAGGCGCGGGCCCAATGTGGCTGATATACAGGTGAACTTGCTGCCCAAAAACATGAGGGATGAACAGAGTCATCCCATTGCAAAACGCCTCAGGCCAAAACTTCAGGAGGTGGCCCAGCGTTTTGGGGCCAGGATCAAGGTTGCAGAGATCCCTCCTGGACCGCCTGTACTCCAGACCTTGGTGGCTGAGGTATACGGCCCGGACTATGAGGAGCAGATCCAGGTTGCAAGGAAAATAAAACACATCTTCGAAACCACCGATGGGGTGGTCGATGTGGACTGGTACATGACAGATCCCCAACCCGAGTACAGGGTGTTTGTGGAAAAGGACAAGGCAGCCCAGGCAGGTGTCTATCCTGCACGGGTACTGCAGGTGCTCAGGGCCTCGATGGCTGGCCAGGAAGTGGGCCTGCTTCATGTGCCCGATGCCCCAGAAGATATCCCCCTTTTCTTGCGGCTCCCCCTTGTTGCCAGAAGTGGCCTTCCTGACCTAAAGTCCTTGAAGGTGCGCTCGGCAAGTGGCAAGATGGTCTCATTGGCAGAATTGGCCCACATAGAAAAGACGGTCATCGCTCACCCGATCTATCATAAGAATCTAAAGCCTGTAGTATATGTCACTGGAGATGTCTCAGGCCTGGAAGAAAGCCCTATATACGCCATACTCAAGATGAACAAGGCCCTTGAGGAATTGAAGACCCCTGCTGGAGAAAAGGGCATAGAGATCTTATATACCCATCTGCCGTTTTCGTCAGACAAGTGGGCAATGAAATGGGATGGAGAATGGCAGGTTACCTATGAGGTCTTTCGGGACATGGGGATAGCCTTTGCCGTGGTCATTGTCTTGATATACATACTCGTGGTTGGCTGGTTTCGATCCTATTCCGTACCTCTCGTCATACTTGCACCAATTCCCCTGTCTCTTATAGGGATAATTCCAGCCCATGCTATGATGGGGGCTTTTTTCACTGCTACTTCCATGATTGGCTTTATTGCAGGGGCTGGAATAGTCGTTAGAAACTCTATTATCTTGGTGGATTTTATAGAGCTTCGTCTCGCTGAAGGTATGCCCCTGGGAGAAGCGGTGATAGACGCAGGCGCAATCCGGTTCAGGCCCATGCTTCTTACCTCTTCGGCAGTAGTGGTGGGTTCTTTTGTCATACTATTCGATCCTATTTTCCAGGGCCTGGCTATTTCTCTGATGGCAGGGGAGGTAGCTGCTACCATTTTTTCCAGAATGGTGGTGCCAGTTCTCTATTATCTTGATCACAAAATAAAACAGGAAGGAAGATTTTTGTTGTGAAGGGAAAGAAAAAGCCCTTGACCCTATCATCAGGGGTGATAGTTGTTCGAAAGGGTGAAGATGGCAGATGGCGATATCTCCTCTTGAGGGCATATGGATACTGGGATTTTCCAAAAGGCATTGTGGAACCTGGTGAAGATCCCATGGAAGCAGCAAAGCGAGAGACGAGGGAAGAGACGACTATCACCGATCTCGATTTCAAATGGGGTTACGATTTCCGGGAAACAGGGCCATATAACAAGGGTAGGAAGATAGCACGGTATTATCTGGCAGAGACCCATACCAAGGAGGTTTCCCTGCCGGTGAATCCCGAGATAGGAAAGCCGGAACACGATGCATACAAGTGGGCAACCTTTGAAGAGGCAGAGAGAGTCGTGGCTCCAAGGGTATTGGAGGCGCTAAAATGGGCCAGAGACCTCATAGGTGAAAAGGCCTGAGGCTGTTTACATCGAGGTTGTTATCAGCATTATACCCATTAAGAGCAAAAGGGTGTAGATGAGCTTTAGATAGCCCCTGTGGGACAGATGTCTATATGCAACAGAACCCAGATAGGTTGCAGATACCACGAAAGGTATGGATACGAGAAATAGCTCTATCACCAGGGTTGATGTAATGCCAGCCACTGCGTGGGCTATGGCGATAATAATCCCGGTGAGAAAGAAGAATCCAGTCAATGTGGCCTTTATCGTGTCCTTGGGCCAATTGTTGAGGCTTGTATAGATGATAGTTGGAGGTCCACCTGCGCTGAACGCCGCTCCTATGAGCCCTGTTAGAAAACCTGCCCCTATCCCCCATGCAGGATGCAGCCTGAATGCCCTGGGCCTGGTAAAAAGCTGTAAAAGGCTATAGGTCAAAAGTATCAGGCCAAGGACAGGCTTCATCACGGTATCATCTGCATTTTTGAGGATGATTGTGCCGCATGCTATCCCTGGTAGGCATCCCAGAAAAAGGGGAAGGATCTTTTTGAAATCAAGGTGCTTCTTTAGGCCCATCCCAAGTTGCAACGTGATTGTCAAGCCCAATAGTATGCAAAAAGGGGTTGCGACCCTGGCTGGGAAAAACAAAAGCAACAGGGGCATGGCAACAAGGGCTGAGCCAAATCCACTCAGACCTTGTACAAACCCTGCTGCAAATGAGATCACACCTACTACAATATAATGAATAGGCAATAGGTCTTACCCTGAAAGCAAATCCCTAAGCCCTGGTCCAGGAAAGGCTCTTTTCTACAGCCTTTTTGAAACCATCCTCGGAACGTTTTATCACCTCATCATCCACACAAAAGGCCAAGCGAAAGTAGCCAGGTAGCCCGAAACCAGAACCTGGCACTGCAAGTATGAGTTCGTTCTGTAAGGTCCGGACGAATTTGGTCTCGTCTTCTATTGGGCTCTTTGGGAAAAAGTAGAAAGCGCCTTGTGGTAGGGTAAAAGACAGGCCTGCGCGGGTCAATATCTCTGCAAAGAGGTCCCTTCTCCTCTCATATATGGAGGTATCGACCTTTTGGGATGCCACCTCTGCCACCACTCTCTGCATGAGTGCCGGGGCATTTACAAATCCCAATATGCGGTTTGCAAGGTTGAGTGCCCCAAGGAGAAGTGCCTTGTGATGCACTTCAGGGTGTACGGCTACGTACCCAATGCGTTCACCCGGTATGGACAGATCCTTGGAAAAGGAGGTGGTTACAATGGTATTTTTGTAATGCTTCATGAGAGGGGGGACATGATAGCCCGAAAATACGAGTTTTCTATATGGTTCATCAGAGATCAGAAAGATGGTTTGTCCCTTCTCCTTGTCCATCCGCTCAAGGAGCCTGGCGAGTTCCTCTATGGATTTTTCATCGTAAATAGCACCGGAGGGGTTATTCGGTGAATTGATGAGCACTGCTTTTGTCCTGTCGGTGACGGCCTCGGCAATGGCACTTATGTCCAGGGAAAAATCGTCATTGCAATCCACAGGTACCAACCTTCCTTGGTGATTATCCGTATAAAAATGATATTCTACGAAAAAAGGCCTGGGCACTATTACTTCTTCCCCTGGGTTGAGTATGGCCTTGAATATGATGTTAAGGCCACCGGCTGCCCCACAGGTCATTATGATTTCGTCCCCGCCAGGTTCCACTTCGTGGTCCTTGGCCACTTGGATGGCGATCTTGTCCCTTACCCCTGGAAGTCCTGCGTTTGGCATGTAGGAATGGACCCCTGGAGACCTGTCTGCCGCAGCCTTTTCCAGGGTTTCTTGAAAGGCCTCTGGGGGAGACAGGTCTGGATTGCCCAGGCTGAAATCACAGACCTTGTCTTGGCCGTATTCCTTTTTCAACCTGGCACCTTCCTCGAACATCTTTCTGATCCAGGAGGCACTCTCCATGAAATTAACCATCTTGTCTGCAATAGAAATCTTTTCCATTTGTGATACCCTATTCCTTTTATTGTTTTTTTAGACTATATAACTGGACTGTCATGAAAGTACAAATCGCACCTTCTATATTGTCGGCAGATTTTGCAAGGCTGGGGCAAGAGATATCTGCAGTGGAAGAGGCCGGGGCGGAACTGATCCATGTAGATGTGATGGATGGCAGGTTTGTCCCCAATATCACCATTGGCCCCTTGGTAGTGGATGCCATCAGGCCTGTTACTTCATTGCCCCTCGATGTCCATCTGATGATTGTGGAACCCGATCGGTATATTGAACAGTTCGTCAGGGCTGGAGCGGACATCATCTCAGTTCATGTGGAGGCATGTACTCATCTTCACCGTACGATCGAGCAGATAAAGATGCTGGGGGTCAAGGCAGGGGCAGTGCTCAATCCGGCCACCCACCCATCTACCGTGGAATATGTGTTGGCAGAGCTAGATATGTTGCTTGTGATGAGTGTCAATCCAGGTTTCGGTGGGCAGAAATTTATATCTTCGTCATTGGAAAAGATCAGAAAACTCAAGAAAATGTGTCAGCTCCAAGGTATACATATCCCCATCGAGGTGGATGGTGGAGTGAATGCCCACACGATCCATTCGGTTGTAGAGGCAGGGGCAGAAATATGTGTTGCAGGATCTGCTGTTTTCGGAAGGGACGATTACATGGAGGCAATTAAAGAGCTGAAGAAAAATGCCACTAATTAAAAAGACACTCCAGATAAAAATAGGCTGTATCGATCTGATACAGCCCATCTCAACAAAGGAAAGATATGGGCTGAATTAGCAGCCTTCAACCTTTGCTGCACTTTTTACCTTGATCTTTACTGAATCACCAGCCTTTGCCTTGCAATCCTTCTTGAGTTTGATGACCAATTCACCGCCCTCGTTTTTGACCACACTCCCTTTGCAGCTACTTGCAATGCTGATTCCAGACAGACCAACAGTGAAAAACATTGCCAGCGCCAATGATGTAAGTTTCTTACGCATGATTTCCTCCTTTTTTGTTTATGGAAAAACGAAAAGATGACTTTTAGCTGTTATTATTTTAATATAAAGAAGATAATATTTGTGTCAAGGGTTTTAGTCAAATGCCCTCCAAAAGGAGGCAGTGTATTTTGGAGTTTAGTCGTGCCAAGAGTGAAAAGAAAGAATGAGATTAAACATATAGTTGCTTTTTAATGTTTTCATTATATTGTTCATGTCCTACTACATTTGTAAATAGACTCAAGATCGCCTGTGTTTCATAATGCATAACAGAATTGACACGATCACGGAAAGTTCATCCATGAAAGATAGTTGGTCCTTGGCGAGAAAAGGCCCATCGGGTTCTATCAAGTTGTTACTGGATCTTGTGCTCAAGCTCAACGAGGCCTTTGTTCAGGCAAGAGATCTCGATGATATCCTGAATGCAGTGCTTGCTGGAACCACCAGTGGTGAAGGATTGGGTTTTAATCGGGCCTTTTTATTCCTGTTGGATGACCACGAAGAGATCCTTCAAGGGCATTTTGGCCTTGGCCCTCGAAGCCCAGAAGAGGCAGGTAGGATATGGAACGAAATCGTCAGGGAGCAGATGAGCCTTTTTGAGATCCTTGCAGGTGTCAGGGATCAATTGATGGATGAGGATCATCCTGTGAACAAACTGGTAAAATCTATCGAGATCTCCATGTCTGACAAGAGCAATGTGTTGGTACGCGCCCTTGATGAAAATCGTGCGTTTTTAGTCACCAGGGATCCCAAACCAGATGCCGTTCTGTCTCCCCAGATGTGTGATCGTCTTGGTACCGACGAGTTTGCCGTGGCCCCTCTTTTCAGTCACGGAGAAAGCTATGGGGTGGTGGTAGCCGACAACCTCTATAGTAACAATGGAATCAGCCACGAGCTTTTATACAGCCTTCACCTCTTTACAGGGCTTGCCTCCCTTGCCATTTGCCAAAGCAATATGTACCGCACCTTAGAAAACAGGATGGAAAAACTCCGGCAGGTCAACAAGGCTGTTGAGAAACAAAAACATCTTTTGGTGGAGACAGAAAAATTTTCAGCAATCGGCAGAATGCTGGATAGGCTGCTCCACGAGATCAGAAATCCTCTATCGGCCATTGGAGGTATCTCCAGGGTACTGAGGCGGAAAGAATCCGACCAAGCTAAGATAGCCTATCTCGATGCTATCATCAAGGAGACCGACAAGATAGAGAAGACCCTCATCCACATTGCCGAACTACAAGATACAGGCCTCGTATCCTTAGAGATGGTAGATCTTGTGTCCGTAGTAGACCTTATCGCTGTGATGATGAAATCGGATCTTGAGGAGGTTGGTATTGCCCTTCATCAAAATTACCCCTCTGAAGAGATAATCATCAAGGCAGATCGAGAAAGGCTTAGTCAGGCCATCCTCTATATCATCAAGAATTCTCTTGAGGCCATGCCGGATGGTGGCATATTGGTGATTGCTCTTGCCAAGAAGGGCTCCGATGTGGAACTGCGAATATCGGATAGCGGGCTTGGGATTGCCAGGGGCCACTTCAAAAAGGTGGACAATCCCTTTTTCACCACGAAACTCAATGCGCTTGGACTCGGACTATCCAAGGCCAAACAGATAATCCAACTTCACGGGGGGGTATTGTCCCTTAGCACTAATCGTATTGGTGGCACTACCTGTGTCATAACCCTACCCAGGGTCATACCCAATCCCTTCCAAGACAAGAAATAAAAGGGGCGTAAACGATGGATGATATATTCCTGGTGGATACCCACGTCCATCTGGACCTGATAGACAATGGCAGGCATATCTCTGAGATCATCGAGAGGGCAGGGGGGCAGGGGGTCCATGCCATGATTTCTGTGGGGATAGATCTGAAAAGCTCCCGCAACGCCGTGGATTATTCCCGACATCATCCACAGGTCTTCTCTGCCATCGGTGTCCACCCAAACGATGCAGAAGGATTCGACCAGGATATACTGGCTGAGCTGATAACAATGGCCAAGAGTGCAAAAAAGGTGGTTGCCTGGGGTGAGATTGGCCTTGATTATTACAGGAGGCATACGCCCGTAGAGACTCAACAGAAGGTATTCGAGGCACAGCTCGAGGCTGCTTCCTCCCTTGATCTTCCAGTGATAATCCACGACAGGGACGCCCATGAGGACTGTCTGTCAATCTTGCGCTCTTTTCTCCATACAGAGGAGTTGACAGGGGTGTTTCACTGTTTTTCAGGGGATAGGCAAATTGCGAGGAAGGTTCTTGATCTCGGTTTCTTTCTGTCTATCACAGGTGTTGTTACCTTTCCAAAGGCAGAGAAGCTGGTGGATGTGGTACGTTTCCTACCCATGGATAGTATAATGGTTGAGACAGATAGTCCTTTTCTATCTCCTGTGCCATATAGGGGAAAGCCCAACGAGCCGGCCAGGGCCAGGATAGTGGCGGAGAAGATAGCGCAGATCAAGGGGCTTTCCCTTGAGGAGGTGGCATCATGTACAACCAGGAATGCAAAGGGCCTTTTCAGGCTACAACTGCCATAGTGCTCGCTTCGGCCTCGCCAAGAAGGAGAGACTTGATGAATCGTTTGGGCCTGGGCTTCCAAGTATCGGTGGCTACCTCCCAAGAGCTTGGGCCTGAGTCCGGGCTTACCCCGGCAGAACTCGTAGAGGAGAATGCCTGGGTCAAGGCGGAGGAGATTGCTTCCAAAAGAAGAGATGCCCTGGTCATAGGTGCTGACACCTGTGTTAGTCTTGGAGACAGGATTTTTGGAAAGCCTGAAGACCTTGAGGATGCCATAAATATGCTTTCATACCTGAGTGGTAGGTGGCATAGGGTCTACACGGGTTTTTGTATATTGTGGCCTGCAAAGGCCAAAAGAGTGGTAAGGGTGGTCGCCACAAAGGTCTCCTTGGCCCAGGTGAGTCCTGATGTCATACGATCCTATTGCGCTACTGGTGAACCCCTTGACAAGGCCGGGGCTTATGCGGTTCAGGGGGCTGGTAGTTTTATGGTGAGAAAGATAAGTGGTTCCTGGACCAATGTGGTAGGTTTGCCAATTACGGAATTGGTGGAAAGCTTGATGGATTTAGGGGCGATAAGACCATGTGTACAAGACTGAAAGAGATAAATGAGCGCATAGAGGCCGCAGCATCGAGGGTGGGTAGGGACCCTTCACAGGTCACCTTGGTGGCTGTGAGCAAAAAGAAATCGGCCAAGATGGTTCGCAGTCTATATGAATGTGGGCAATCAATCTTTGGGGAAAACTATATCCAGGAGGCGGTTTCAAAGATCAAGGAACTCGAGGATATCAGGGCCAAGACAGCATGGCATTTTATTGGTCATCTACAGACAAACAAGGCAAAGTTGGCAGCCCAATATTTTGACTGTATAGAGACAGTCGATAGAATAAAATTGGCACGCTCACTTAACCGTCATGCGCAAGACCTTGGAAAGAGATTGGAATGCCTGGTCCAGGTGAACATAGGCAATGACCCGTCCAAATCTGGTGTTGTCCCTGAAGAACTGGAGGAGCTACTTCTTCAATTGCCTGAATTCTCATCTCTTAGCGTAAAGGGGCTTATGTGTATCCATCCATGGTCATCGTCTCCCCAAGAGGCGAGAAGATGGTTCAGGGCCCTTCGGGAGTTGAGGGATGATATGGTCACAAGAGGCCTGCCCAAAGGCATGAGCCTATACGAGCTTTCCATGGGCATGTCCCAGGATTTTGAGGTGGCTGTGGAAGAGGGAGCCACGATAATCAGGATAGGAACGGCCCTGTTTGGGCCCCGTGTTTGATTTTTGGAAGGAGGCGTCGTCCATGTTTTTGGTCTTCATAAAGACACATTTTTCATCTGCTCATTATCTCAGGAATTATCCTGGTAATTGTGAACACCTGCATGGGCATAACTGGGACGTAGAGGTGCAGGTATCTGCCAGCAGATTGAACGAAATAGACGTGGCCATTGATTTCAGGGATCTCAAGAAAATCGTAGGGCAGATCATTGACGGCTTGGATCACAAGAATTTGAATGACCTGCCTGCTTTTGAAAAGGATAATCCTTCGTCTGAGCGGATTGCTGAATATATATATAATCAACTCCGTGAACGCCTGGCCCCTTTCCCAGACGTAGAGCCACGAAGTGTAAAGGTATGTGAAACACCTTCGACCGGGGTTATCTATAGTGAATAAGGGGCTGAAGGACAAGCTATTCGTATGCGAGATGTTTTCAAGTATACAAGGAGAAGGCAGTCATGCCGGATATCCCTGCTTTTTCATAAGGCTTTCTGGATGCAATCTTCGCTGCACCTATTGTGATACCCGGTATGCCTTTAAAAGAGGTAAGCCCTTTGAGGTTGGGGAAATCATCTCTGCCTGGGACAAAAGTGGCATAGGGCTGGTCTTGATTACTGGCGGAGAGCCATTACTACAGCCATCTGTATATGAGTTGATGCAAGGGCTTTTGGAGCGGGGGGCGACCTGTCTGCTCGAGACAAATGGGAGCCTGAACGTGTCACGAGTACCCCATAGGGTAGTCAAGATCCTGGATTGGAAAACGCCAGGTAGCGGGCACGAAGATTCGTTCGACAAGGAAAATCTTAGATTTATTTCCCAAAAAGACCAGATAAAATTTGTAATTGTTTCAAAGACGGATTATGAATGGGTACTCAAAAGGGTGAAAAGATACTTCCTCGATCATATCTGTGAAGTAATTTTTTCACCAGCGCACAATGAGCTAATGCCCGAAGAGCTGGCATCTTGGATGCTTGACGATTTGCCTGTGGCTCGGCTACAGATACAGCTTCATAAACTGCTTTGGGGAGATAGAAAAGGCATCTGAGTTTAGGAAAAAGCGTTGACAGCTTGGCTCAAATAAGGTAAAAGCTACTTCTAAAAAATAATGAATGAAGCTTCATTTTTATAATTAATTGATATACTTCTATATTTAGCCTTCGGGGGTAGGAGAGCTTATGATTACTATAGATTTATCCATCGTTGCGGAGTTGATCTGTGTGCTTTTTATGATCGCCATTCTCAATTCCATTCTTTATAAACCTCTTCGGAATGTCCTTAAGCAGCGCAAGGAAAAGATGGATGCCATTGATTCCGAGGCTGCTCGGTTTGAGAATAACACCAAGCGCTTGATAGAGGACTTCGAAAACAAGATGAGGCAGGCCCGGTTAGCGGGAAAGGAAGAATTTGAGAAGTTCAGGGCTGAGGCTCGTGAGGAAGAGCAGAAGTTGATTGAAGAGAGCACCAAGGAGGCCGAAGCCAAGAGAGAAGAGCTTATGGCGCAGCTGAAGACTCAGATAGATGCTGCCAAGAAGGACCTCCAGGCTCAGGCAGAAGCATTTGCAATGGAAATTGCGCAAAAATTGCTTGGGAGGGCGGTTTGATGACTGGTTTCAGAAACTATTTCTCGATAATAATCCTATCATTCGTCGTGGCCCTGTTTCTTGGGTCGGCCTGTTATGCAGCAGAAGAGACTGGGGGGCATGGTGCGGCCACGGTAGAGCATGCGGCACACTCGGCAGCGCCAGCGGCGGTCCATGAAGCCGAGGGAGCTGCTCACGAGGCAGGTGGGCATGAGGGCCATTCCCATGTGTTGACCCACACCCAGATAATGAATTTTATATGGCACTGTCTCAATTTTACGCTTCTCGTGCTCATCCTTCTCAAATATCTAAAAAAACCCATAGCAGATAGCCTGAGGGGCAGGTCTGAATCCATTGCCAAGGCCTTTGAGGAGCTTGAGGCCAAAAAAGTGGAGGCAGAAAAAAGGTATGCGGAGTATGAGAAAAAGCTTTCTGGTATGGATGAAGAGGCCAAAAAGATCCTTGAGAGTTTTGTAAAGCAGGGCCAGGCAGAAAAAGAGAAGATAATTGCTCAGGCCCAAGAGACCGCGGAGAGGATAAAGGCACAGGCCGAATACTATGTGCAGCAGGAGCTTGCGAAGGCTAAGGAGGAGCTCCAGAACGAGGTGGCCAATGTCGCAGTGAAGATGGCAGAAGAAATTATCAGGAAAAATCTGACTGAGCAGGATCATTCCAAGCTCATCAGTGAATACCTTGAAAGGGTGGTGCATAAAAATTGATTAGCACAGTATTAGCAAGAAGGTATGCAAAGGCACTCTTTGCAGTGGGCAAGGAAGAGGATAAGCTGCAGGCCTTTAATGAGACCCTTCAGGAGCTGAATGGGTTCCTCAAGGGCAACCCTGAAATTGAAGCCGCCCTTGAGAGTCCTATCATCGGCTTGGATGTTAAACAGGATATCATTGAAGAGCTTATCAAGGCAGCTAAGGTTGACGAAACCATGGCCAATTTTTTGAGGGTCTTGGTGGAACGAAACAGGATTCACTACCTACCTCTGATAGCGGACGCATTCCAGGAATTGATTGATGAAGAGATGGGTGTGGTCCGTGCCAGGGTCACCACGGCTATACCGCTTCCCAGTGACATGAAGAAAAAGATGGAAGAGGTATTTGCAGAGGCCACTGGCAAGAAGGTGGTATTGGTTGCAGAAGAAGACCCAGGCATTATTGGTGGCGTTGTTGCGCACGTCGGCGATATGGTCTGGGACGGAAGTATAAAGAGCCAGTTAGAAGGCTTGAAAGAATCCATAGGGAGGGGTGAAATAGGATAATGGCACAGATAAACGCATCCGAAATCAGCGATATTATAAAGAAGAGGATCCAGGAGTTTGAGAAGACGGTAGATTTGGCAGAAACAGGTACGGTTCTGTCGGTCGGTGACAACGTCGCCCGTGTATACGGTGTGCGTAATTGCATGGCCATGGAGCTTTTGGAGTTTCCTGGTGGCATAATGGGTGTTGCCCTGAACCTCGAACAGGACAACGTGGGTGTCGCCGTCATGGGAGATGTTGAAAATATCAAGGAAGGCGATCCAGTAAAAAGGACTGGCAGGATTGCCCAGGTTCCTGTGGGCGATTGTATGCTAGGCAGGGTTGTCGACGGCCTTGGTAACCCTATTGATGGAAAGGGTCCTATTGATGCAAAGGAATTCAGGCGTATTGAGATGAAGGCGCCTGGTGTTATTGCAAGAAAGCCTGTTCATGAGCCCTGTTATACGGGTCTAAAGGCTGTGGATGCCATGACGCCGGTTGGAAGAGGTCAGCGCGAGTTGATCATTGGTGACCGTCAGATCGGTAAGACGGCTATTGGTGTGGATGCCATCATCGCCCAAAAGGATACCGATGTTTATTGTATATACAATGCAGTCGGGCAAAAGCAGGCAACAGTAGCCCTGGTTGTCGAGGCACTGAGGCGTGCAGGTGCAATGGAATATACGACTGTTGTAGCAAGTAGTGCAAGTGAGCCAGCATCCCTTCAGTATCTGTCCTCTTTTTCAGCTACGGCTATGGGGGAATACTTCAGGGACAATGGGATGCACTGCTTGATCATATATGACGACCTTTCAAAGCAGGCGGTCTCCTATCGTGAGCTTTCACTCCTTCTCAGGCGTCCTCCAGGACGTGAGGCCTATCCAGGGGATATCTTCTACAACCACTCCAGGCTCTTGGAAAGATCAGCAAAGCTGAATGACGATCTTGGTGCAGGAAGCCTCACAGCCCTGCCTATTATTGAGACCCAGCAGGGTGACGTTTCTGCATACATCCCCACCAACGTTATCTCCATTACAGACGGCCAGGTATATCTGGAACCATCCCTTTTCTTTGCAGGTATTAGGCCTGCAATCAATGTCGGTCTGTCTGTCTCGCGCGTTGGTGGTGCCGCTCAGGTCAAGGCCATGAAACAGGTGGCTGGTACCCTGCGTCTTGATCTGGCTCAATATCGTGAGTTGGCTGCATTCGCTCAGTTTGGTAGTGACCTGGACGAAGCAACTCAAAAACAGTTGAATCGTGGTGAGAGGCTGGTCGAGCTGTTGAAACAACCACAATATAATCCACTTCCAATGGAGAAGCAGGTTCTTGCTCTCTTTGCAGGTACCAAGGGTATGCTTGATGAATTGCCAGTTACTTCCATACAGGATTTCGAAAAGGCCCTGTACGAGTTCACGGAACAGAAATATCCTCAGATATATGAAGAGCTGAGAGAAAAGCAAGAGATCAGTGATGAACTGGCAAAGAAAATGGAAAAGGCTATAAATGAATGTATAGCTGAATTCAAGTCCACTCACAATGTGTAGAATCCTCAGGGGGCAGGGATAAATGGCATCCTTAAAAGATATCAAGATCAAGATTACGGGTATAAAAAAGACCGAGCAGATCACCAAGGCCATGAATATGGTGGCGGCGGCAAAGCTGCGCGGTGCACAGGCCCGCATGGAGGAATTTCGGCCGTATGCTGACAAGTTCGCCTCTGTCATGGGGGATCTTTCTGGTACAGCCGATCCCAATGTGTTTCCTCTGATGGAAGAAAGAGAAGTCAAGAAGGTATTGCTTCTTGTAGTGACTTCGGACCGCGGACTTTGTGGCGCCTTCAACGCCAATATCATAAACGCATCGGAAAAGTTTCTCCAAAGTCAGCGCGATGCAGGTAAGGACGTGCTGGTAGGCTGTATCGGGCGTAAGGGTTATGGTTATTTCTCTCGCCAGGGGGTTGAGATCCCTCTTCACATAACTGATGTTATGGGTGACATACAGATGCAGGATGCAAGGAAGGCTGGACAACAGCTATCCAAGCTCTTCCTTGATGGCGAGGTGGATGAGGTGGACTACATATATGGGCGCTTTATAAATGTAGTCACTCAAAAGCCTACGATAAAAAAGCTTCTGCCAATCAGTGCCACTGGATTGGAGGAAATAGAAAAGGCTGAAGAGGAAGGTCCCAAGGCGGCGTATATATATGAGCCAGAACCAGAAGAAATACTTAACCAGTTGATGCCAATGTATATCAATGTACAGATCATGGCAGCAATGCTTGAGACTGGGGCCAGTGAACAGGCAGCCCGAATGACTGCAATGGATAATGCCTCGAGGGCATGTAAGGATATGATAGAATCGTTAACCTTGGCCTACAACAAGGCACGTCAGGCCGCAATTACCACAGAGTTGATGGACATTGTAGGTGGTGCTGAGGCACTTAAGGGTTAACTGAAGAAAAAGTTTGGGTAACAATATACCCTGTGGGAGGTAGGAACAAATGGCAAATATAGGAAAAGTAGTGCAGGTGATTGGGCCAGTTGTGGACGTCGAGTTTGAACCAGGCCAACTGCCAAATATCTTGAACGGCTTGTTGGTTTCCAACCCTGCAATCAGTGACGAGGAAGATAACCTGTATCTGGAGGTTGCACAGCACCTCGGTGACAATGTGTGTCGTACCATCGCAATGGATACCACTGACGGTCTGGTCAGGGGGATGGAAGTCAAAGATACAGGAGCACCTATAAAGATCCCAGTGGGCGAGGCGTCGCTGGGTAGGATCATGAACGTGGTTGGTTGGCCAGTGGATGGTAAGGGGCCAATCGAATCAGATGTGTATTATCCTATTCACAGGAAGGCACCAGCCTTTGTGGAACAGGATACCACGGTCAAGGTCCTTGAGACGGGAATCAAGGTCATCGATCTGCTGGTTCCATTCCCTCGTGGCGGTAAGATGGGTTTGTTCGGAGGTGCTGGTTGCGGTAAGACGGTCATCATGATGGAGATGGTCCACAATATCGCTATGCAGCACGGTGGTATCTCTGTCTTCTGCGGTGCAGGTGAGAGGACCCGTGAAGGAAACGACCTCTACTTGGAGATGAAGGAATCGGGTGTTCTCCCAAAGGCTGCACTCATTTATGGACAGATGACAGAGCCTCCAGGAGCCCGTGCAAGGATTGGTCTTACAGGATTGACTGCCGCAGAGTACTTCCGCGATGAAGAGGGTCAGGATGTCCTTTTCTTCATAGACAATATCTTCCGGTTTACCCAGGCAGGTTCTGAGGTTTCTGCGCTTCTTGGACGTATACCATCAGCCGTTGGTTATCAGCCAACACTTGCAACTGACCTTGGTGCACTTCAGGAACGTATTACCTCTACCTCAAAGGGTTCCATCACGGCTGTCGAGTGCGTGTACGTGCCTGCTGACGACTTGACGGACCCTGCTCCTGCTACAACATTTGCTCACCTCGACGGTACAGTTGTTCTTTCCCGTCAGATTGCTGAGCTGGGTATATATCCTGCAGTTGACCCTCTGGATTCAACCTCGAGGATTCTTGATCCAAATGTCTTGGGTGAGGAGCATTATTTCACCGCACGTGAGGTTCAGCAGACACTTCAGAAATACAAGGATCTCCAGGACATTATAGCAATTCTCGGTATGGACGAGCTCTCTGACGAGGATAAGATAGTTGTCCAAAGGGCCAGGAAGATACAGAGGTTCTTGTCGCAGCCTTTCCATGTTGCCGAGACCTTTACTGGTATGCCTGGCAAGTACTGTAAGGTAGAAGATACGGTTCGAGGTTTTAGGGAGATCCTTGATGGAAAACATGATGATCTTCCAGAGCAGGCATTTTATATGGTAGGGACCATTGAGGAAGCAAGAGAAAAGGCAGAGAAAGGTTAAAAATAAGGTTAGGGTGTAAAAATGGCCAATAAACTAAATCTTGAAGTGGTCACACCGAGAAAGCTTGTAGTGAGTGATGAGGTGGATCTGTGTACAGTGCCTGGTACCGAAGGCGTCTTTGGTGTCATGGCCAATCACGCGCCCATCTTATCCACTCTCAATATCGGGCCGATGCACTATAATAAGGATGGGGACACAGTGAGACTCGCTGTCAGCGGTGGTTTTGTCGAAGTGTCCAACAACAAGATGACTGTCTTGGCAGAGGCGGCTGAGGTGTCGGAGGAAATCGACGTTGAAAGGGCACTTAGGGCCAAGGAACGCGCAGAGAAGCGTATCCAAGAAGCCAAGGCAGGCAGAGAAGATATAGATATGGCCAGGGCGATGGCAGCTATGGCCAGGGCTACAGCCCGTCTGAAGGTAGCTGGAAAAATGAGCTAAATGCATTATTGATCCTGGGGAGAGGAGAGAAAAGGCAAGCTTACAAGCTTGCCTTTTCATTTTCATGACAAATGAAGAAAAATGGTAGCATAGCAGCAATCATTCTCGCCGCAGGCAAGGGAACCAGGATGAAATCCCGCCTCCCAAAGGTCTTGCACTGTCTCCTGGGCCAGCCGATATTAGGGCACGTGATTTCTCTGTTGGACAGGCTGGGTATATCAACGGATCATCAAGTGGTAGTTGTTGGCCACGGCAGGGAGATTGTCTCCAAATATTTAGTAGACCTAAATGTCAATATAGTCTACCAAGAGCAACAGTTGGGCACAGGGCATGCCGTCAGTTGCACCAGGTCTTTTTTCTCTGGCTTTTCTGGGCCGATACTGATCATCTGCGGAGACACCCCCCTGTTTACCAAAGCCACCCTCGATAGGTTTGTCAATGCCCATTTAGAGGCCCGGACTGCCGTATCTATATTGAGTGCCACCTTTAAGGATCCTACTGGTTATGGCAGGATAATCAGGGGAGAAGACGGCCACTTGATGGCCATCATAGAAGAGAAGGATGCAGAGCCCCAGGTCAAGAAGATCAGAGAGGTGAATACAGGGACCTACCTTGTGGATTCATCAGTGATTTTTCAGCTCTTGGAACAGGTAGATAGTGATAATGCCCAGGGGGAGTATTATCTTACGGACGTGGTTGGTATAGCACTTGATCAAGGCTTCAGGGTTCAGGCCTTTGATTTTGCAAGGGAAGAGGAGGCCTTTGGGGTGAATTCAAGATATCAGCTTGCAGTAGCCGAAAGTATCATGCTTCAAAGGCTCAGGATTGCCCATATGGATGCGGGTGTAACTATTTCCATGCCCGACACCGTATATATCGAACCGACAGTTGTTATTGAATCAGATGTAATTATATGTTCACATACGGTGTTGAAGGGACGAACCAGGATCGGCAGGGGCGCTGTAGTTGGCTCCCATAGCTATCTTGACGGATATGAATGCCCGCCGGAATATATCCTGGCTCCTGGTACCGTCAGGGTTTCCCAAGACAGGAACAAGGGGCTTTGTCCATGAATAGCGCAGGGCTGGTTGATATAGAATTGCCATAACGTATTGAAAGGAGCATCGAACGCAATGGACCTTGAAATAATAAACAGATTGGAAGAAAAGATTAATAGCCTCATCTCCTACTGTAACAGGCTACAGGATGAAAAAAGGTCCCTTGAAGAAAGGGTGAAAGAGCTGGAATATGAAAATGGTCAACTATCAATGAAGATCTCAATGCTGGAAGAGGAAAGAAAGGATATAGGTGACAGGGTAGAACGCATGCTACAACAGATAGACGGCCTGGAAAATGTTTACGAATCTCCAGAAGGCCAGGTGGAACAACAAGGTTGATCCATGACATGGCAGTTTATGATTCATTACAATGGATGAACGGCTAAGAAATTGGCACAGTTAGTACGTCTGAAATTTTTGGGAAATGTCTATGAATTGAAGGGCGACGACAAAGAGGTCGACTTACAAGAGGTGGCTTCTTACATAGAAAAAAAGGCTGAAGAGATAGAAAGTGCCACCCCAGGCCTGCCTCCCAACAAATTAATGGTATTAACCGTAATGAGCATAGGAAGAGAATTGCTGCTGGCCAGAAATCGCCTCAAAGACCTGGAAGAAAACCTGAGCAGGCAAGGGCAAAAGCTCCTTGAAAAAATTAATACCTCTCTGGGTGAAAAAATCTGATAAATCTGTTACAATTTGTTTAAGTTTCCCTGCTGTGTTCGTGGGCTGCTGTCAGTTTGTTGAGCCAACACCCCGTACAAGGGAGTCGTCTCTTCGTGGAAGAGTGGAAAGGGAGAACAGCCCTATCCGTTGGAAGCGAAAATGACACCCACCTGAGTTTACTCAGGTTCAATAGACCCAGCAGACACGGCACGGCGGGGCTTATTAGGCTATAACCCCGTCTGGGTCTTAATATAAACGGATTAGGTGAAGAGGGTTTAAGATGAACAACTCTGCCGTTGGCAGGTCTCATATATACAGGCAAAATCATATTACATGGGGGCTACTTACAGGGTAATTGATACCTGATAAAGTGTATCCAGGCCAGTGATTGTGAATTTATGCATATTTTTTGTCTCATAAGGATTTGGAAGTAATAGATTCCCTTCCCACTACTTGAAAAAGGGTCTTGAGCCAGCTCACCTTTTACACCTAAATCCGTTTTATTCAAATATTATAGATGGGGTGTGGCGTACATCCAAGAAGCAAGGAGCCACACATGGGAATAACCACTATTCTATTATTGATCGTCTTTTTGGCCGCTGGTGTAGCCATAGGTTATGTCTTGGCGAAGACATTGATCACAAAAAAACAGGCACTCGAACGAGCAGACGCCGAAAAGATCAGGGCTGATGCCGAGGCGGAGGCCAGAAGGCTACTAAAAGAGGCCCAGGTACAGGCAAAGGAAGATGCCCTCAAGATCAAAAAAGAGGCAGAGGAAGAGATCACTGAAAGGAAGGCGGAACTCAGAAATCAGGAAAAGCGCCTTCTTCATCGTGAGCAACAAATCGACAAGAAGAAGGAATTGGTCGACCTAAAGGAAATAGAGCTTCTCGAGAAGGAAAAGAGGCTCAAGTCCTCGGAGGAGCTCCTGAATGGACGCCAGAAAGAGATAGAAAAACTGGTAACCGAGCAGAGAAACATGCTTGAGAAGATATCGGGCATGTCTAGCAATGAGGCCAGAGAACATCTGCTCAAGAGCTTTGAGGCAGAGATACGGCAGGAAGCAGGCAAGATGCTCAGGAAGGTAGAGGCTGAGACAAAAGAGATTGCTGACAAGAAGGCCAGGGAAATAATCGCCTTGGCTGTTGCCAGATATGCTGGAGAATATGTGGCGGATAGAACTGTCTCGGTGGTGCCTTTGCCGAATGAGGAGATGAAAGGCAGGATTATTGGCAGGGAGGGCCGCAACATAAGGGCCATAGAGGCTGCCACAGGGATAGATATAATCATTGACGATACGCCAGAGGCAGTGCTCCTGTCCGGATTCAATCCAGTCCGCCGTGAAGTGGCACGGGTGGCCCTTGAAAGACTTATACTCGATGGTCGCATCCATCCTGCCCGCATAGAAGAGGTGGTGAAAAAGGTGGAAAAAGAGATAGATAGCACCATCAGGGAGGCGGGAGAACAGGCCACCTTTGACGTGGGCGTATATGGTATACATCCAGAGCTTGTCAAGTTGCTTGGCAAGTTGAAGTTTCGTACCAGTTATGCCCAAAACGTACTTCAACACTCTATCGAAGTGGCGTTTCTTTGCGGTATCATGGCGGCAGAACTGGGTATCAACGTAAAAAAGGCGAAAAGGGCTGGCCTCCTCCATGATATAGGCAAGGCTGTGGACCATGAGGTAGAAGGCTCTCATGCCATTATAGGGGCTGATCTTGCCAAGAAATATGGAGAGTCTCGCGATGTTGTGCATGCTATCGCTGCGCACCACGAAGACGTAAAACCAGAGACCATCTTGGCTGTCTTGGTTCAGGCTGCCGATGCCCTTTCGGGTGCAAGGCCAGGTGCACGTCGGGAGATGCTGGAAAGTTATGTCAAGCGCCTGGAAGACCTGGAAAGGATTGCTACCTCCTTTTCCGGGGTAGAAAAATCCTTTGCCATTCAGGCTGGGCGGGAGATCAGGATCGTGGTCAACAGTGAGAAACTCTCAGATGCAGAGGCATCCATGCTGTGTCGTGACATAACCAAGAAGATAGAAAATGAGTTGACCTATCCTGGTCAGATCAAGGTTACGGTGATTAGGGAAACACGTGCGGTTGACTATGCAAAATAGGATATAGAAGGCAACTGATTGACATGGAAAAGGATATTGAGAAATCTTTGGAACTGATTGCTCGGGGTGCCACCGAGATCATTGACGAGAAGGAACTGAGAAAAAAGCTTGAAAGGGCTGTCTCTACCGGCCAGCCACTCAGGGTGAAGGCTGGTTTTGACCCGACGGCGCCAGACCTCCATCTTGGGCACACGGTGCTCATTCAGAAGATGAAGCATTTTCAGGACCTTGGTCATCAGGTGATATTCCTCATTGGTGACTTCACAGGTCTTATTGGTGATCCGACTGGAAAGTCTGATACCAGGCCCCCTCTCACCCCTGAGCAGGTACAGGAAAATGCTGCTACTTATAAAGAACAGATATTTAAGATCCTCGATCCAGAAAAGACAGAAGTGGCCTTTAACAGCACCTGGATGAATGATATGCGCTCGATAGAGATGATAAGATTGTGTGCAAAATATACGGTAGCCAGGATGCTTGAAAGGGAGGATTTTAAACAGCGTTTTCAGAACCAAAAACCCATTGCTGTGCATGAATTCATATATCCACTGATTCAGGGTTACGACTCTGTGGCCCTGAGGGCTGATGTGGAGCTTGGGGGCACGGATCAGACATTCAACCTCTTGGTGGGAAGACATATCCAGAAAGAATATGGGCAGGAGCCCCAGATAGTTCTCACTATGCCACTACTGGAAGGCCTTGATGGAATCAACAAGATGAGCAAGTCCCTGGGGAATTATGTTGGGATCACTGAAGATCCCTTTAGCATGTTTGGTAAGCTGATGTCCATTTCAGACGAACTCATGTTCAGGTATTACAATCTGCTGAGTTCTCGTTCCCTTGAAGAGATAGATCGCTTGAAAGAGTCTATAAGGGCTGGCCAGGTTCACCCCAAAGAGGTAAAGGCCCAGTTGGCCTTGGAACTGGTATCCCGCTTTCATGGAGAGGAAGCTGCCAACCAGGCACAAGCCAGATTTGATGCCCAGTTTTCACGCAGGGAGATCCCAGAGGATATCCCAGAATATGTGCTTGGACAAGAGATCGACAGAGGGTGTGTGTTTTTGCCAAGAGTACTTAAAGAGGCAGGGTTGGTGAAAAGCACTTCAGAGGCGAGAAGGCTCATCAAGCAGGGAGCAGTGAGCCTGGATGGTAAAAAGATAACCAGGGAAGAGGTCTCTCTTGATAGGCCCGAGGTAGTCCTAAAGGTTGGAAAGAGGCGCTTTCTCCGCATTAGATAGGCAGATAGCCCCAACAGGCTTATTGGTGGGGAGCTTTTGATGGGCAACATAATACCAGAGTGGTTGGGGAATGCCCTGGCTGCACTCCTGTGCTGGGGGCTGTGGGCATTCTTTCCAAAATTGGCATTGAGGAGTATAGCCCCTGCCACCTCGGTCTTTTACGAGGCTGTGGGCGTGATGTTGACAAGTATAGCTGTTGTATGGCTGTTAGGGCCGCGTCTTGCTGGAGGCTTTCAGGGGATTATGTATGCCCTGTTGACAGGCATATTTGGAACCATTGGCCTCTATTTCTTTTTCTCTGCAGTCAAGACCGGTCCATTGTCTGTAATCTCTTCTCTGACCGCCATGTATCCAGTGGTGACTGTATTCCTGGCAGTGGTGGTCCTTCACGAATCTATCAATCTTAGGCAGATCGTAGGGATAATATTGGCAGTGATTGCTGCCGGGCTGCTTTCATGGAACCCAAGGTAGCTTGGCGTGATTATCTCAAGATGGTGCCGAAGGGGAGATTCGAACTCCCACGGGAATAACTCCCACTAGATCCTGAATCTAGCGCGTCTACCAATTCCGCCACTTCGGCACGAATGTCTCGTATTAAATAAAGAGGTATTGCTATTGTCAAGGGCTCATATTACCTTCAGCCAGATCAAATTTCAGCCAAGGATTTATTGAGCCTGGTTATCCCTGTCCTTTGTCCACGGAGAGGATCATGTGTAAGGACAAGGTATGGCCCATGCGGAAAGTACTATGAAAATATACTCTGATTTGAGCGACATTGAAAGGCCATTTTACAAGGCCGTCCTGACAATTGGCAACTTCGATGGTGTCCATTTGGGACATCAGGCACTTTTCAAGACAGTTGTTGAGATTGCAAAAAAGACGGGTGGGGACAAGGTGGCCCTTACATTTCATCCCCATCCTATGAAGGTGCTCAGGCCAGACAACCCTCCAAAGCTAATCTCCACCCTTGAACAGAAAGTGGAACTGATAATGGCGGCAGGCATAGACCACTTGGTATGTCTGCCATTTACCAAGGAGTTCGCCAAGACTACTGCGTCAGACTTCGTAGAGAAAATCCTCTGGCGAACACTTGGAGTCATGGACCTGGTGGTGGGATACGATTATGCCTGTGGAAAAGGCAGGGAAGGGGATATCGAATTTTTGAAAAGGACTGGGGCCCGTCTGGGTTTCAGGGTCCATATAGTACCCCCTGTCAAGGTGGATGGTCGAATCGTCAGTAGCACAGCCATCAGGGAACTTGTAAAACAGGGGGAAATGGAAGAAGTCAGGAAGATGCTGGGCAGGTATTACCAGATAAGGGGCATAGTGAGAACAGGTAAAAGGAGAGGAGGGCCTGTGGTTGGATTTCCTACTGCAAACCTTACCATCAATAAGGAGGACCTGTGTCCAAAACCCGGGGTCTATGCTGTGCAAGTTCTTCATGGTAAGGCATGTTACAGTGGGGTGATAAATATTGGCTACAATCCCACTTTTGGTGACAATAAGCTTGGTGCAGAAGTACATATTTTTGATTTCAACAAGGATATCTATGGCCATGAGATAAAGGTGAATCTGGTTGCAAGGATCAGAGATGAGAAAAAATTCTCAGGGCCAAAAGAACTAGCTCAACAGATAGCAAAAGATATTGAAAAAGCCAGGACTATACTAACCAACTCATGCAAGTAAGGAGACAGTTTTTTCGAAAAACCAGGGATGCGGTTTCATTAGGTGAATGATAAACCAGGATTATGCATCAAACACCCCAAAACAATTCCTTTGAATTATCGGTTGTTACAGATGCATCTGATTCCATTGTGTCTTCAACCAAAAGGTGAAGTCCAATTCCCGTCTTACATCTTTGGCAAGCTTGTTAGCTGCATAATCCAGGATAAAAAAAGGAGACCATATGGCCTCCTTTTCTCTAAGGGTCGTCAGAGGTTTAGACCTCTTCTACTGTGATTGCTCCTACAGGGCAGACCTCGACACAGGTTTCACAGCCCAGGCAGTCATCAGGCCTAGCAATAACCGGCTTGTCATCTTCAAAATCATATACCTCTGATGGACAAGCGTTTACACATTCTTCGTCGCCCTGGCATTTGTCATAATCGATAGTGATCTGAAACATGGCTTCCTCCTTTTTTATTAATTTGCGGGGATAATATCCCCTTTTTCTCAAGCGCGTCAGTATTTGACAGAATTCATATAGACGATACTACTTCTTGTTGTCAAGCCTATTTCGAGACTTTGCTCAAAATGAATTGGTTCATTAAGTTCGATTTATCCTTTTTTGAGGTATATATTACATATTAAGAGACTATTTTCACAGGCATTGCAGCCCTTTTTTGAATTTTACCCCTGCCTCTACCATCTTTTTGCCCCAGTCCGGATCTCCCAGGGCATGGACATGGGTATAGGTTCCAAAGACGTTTTTGTACCTATAGCCGTCATATTTGCCATCGAAACCATGACCCCTGACAACCATGCAGGAGAAATCTCCATGAGGCCCATGTTCAACAGGCTGGGGTAGTGAATAGTGGAATTCATGGCCCTTGATTATGTCCCCACGTTTGTAAAATACAGAGTCTTGAGCACATTCCAATACACTATAACCATGACCAACTGGTTTCTTTTTGACTACAAAATCCCATGGAAGTATACCTACCATTGGAAATGAATTACCCTGCCAAGACAGATTTCTTCCAAGATACATGAGCCCACCACATTCAGCATAAACAGGTAGGCCTGATTCTATCAAATCCCTGAGTTTGTCCATGAAGATTCGATTGGCTGCAAGCCTTTCAGCCTGGGTCTCCGGGAACCCTCCACCAATGTACAGGGCATCCATCTCTGGCACGTCATCGTCTGTAAGGGCATTCAGAAAGACCAGTCTTGCCCCCTCACGTCTCAGGGCCTCTATGTTTTCTGGATAGTAGAATTGGAAAGAACTGTCTCGTATTATCCCTATTACGACATCCTTTCTGGGGGATATTCTTGAAACAGGCTGGATGCCTTGAGTTGAGGTGGCGTCATACCTCGTAGCCTTGGAGGCGAGATCAATGAGACGGTCGATGTCTATGTATTTTTCGGCCAGCCTTCCGAGCTCTTCCAGGGCATTGTCAGGGCCGGCGTATTCATCGGCAGGTATTACACCAAGATGTCTCATGGGCAAAGGATCTTTTTTTAGTCTGGGTATGGTGCCAAGGACTGGAAGATCAGCATATGTTTCAATGCTATTTGTGAGCAAGTCCCTGTGACGTCTGCCTGCGATCTTGTTCAATATGATACCAATTATCTCAACATCCTGTTCGAAATCCTTGCAGCCTTTTATCATGGCTGCCATGGTGCGGGTAACCTTTGTACAGTCTGCCACTAACACAATGGGAGAACCCAATGTCTTTGCCAACTGTGCCGTGCTGAACCCCCCTGATACATCTACTCCATCGAATAGTCCCCGGTTCCCTTCAATTATTGCCAATTCTGCATCCCCAGAATGTAGTAAAAAAGAACTCGATATTGTTTCGTCATCCATCAGGAATGGATCAAGGTTATGACATGCTCTGCCTGCAGCCTTCCCAAGCCAGGCAGCATCGATATAGTCAGGTCCTTTTTTGAAGACAGCTATCTTCCCTCCTCTATTTGCCAGGGCCTTTGTGATACCAAGGGTTGCTATGGTTTTACCGGAGCCGCCTCTAAGTGCTGCAATCGTAATCCGCGGGGCTATTTGGTTAGGATTTTTCTTCACAGGCCCTTCCTTGTGAAATATTTTTTAAATTGTGCCTGCCATATTGTCAACTCAAACTTCATTGCCAGCTCGAATCCTGGACAACAATAGCCGATGAAGGCCGTGATCTGGGGTAGTATGTATGATGAAAACATCACCGGGCTTCCTTATCCCCAGAAAGGCTTTCAATCTGTTTGGTAAGAGGTCTCAATAGTTCGTTCCTCCCAAGGATTCTTGCACAGTATCTGGCATATTCCAAGGCCTGGACATTGGAGCTTTGGCTCATGAATATTTCCAGGGCCTTTTCTGGCATACCCGTATTCATCAGACTCAAGCCATAACAAATAAGCAGGTCAGGGTCTTCAGGGAAATGCTCGAGTCCCCTCTCAAGTAGTTCGATCACTTCCTTATGCCTGTTTTTTCTTTGGAGCAGCATGCCAAGGCCAAGGTATGCCCTATGATCTGGATGATAGTCTAATGCCCTGTTAAAGAGACGTTCAGCAATGCCTTTGGGATTCGGTATATCTTTTATGTGCGAATAATCCCCGAAGGCAAAGGTCATTGCCAGGCGTGAGAGGAAGTCAGCATGGAGGGGGTAGAGCTCTTTTTGATCTACGAGTGTCAGCAGATCTGCAAATTTGGGTAGTGCTCTATAGAAGGCCTTTCTGAGCCTTTTGCCAAAGTCAAGGACTGCCTGCTGAGACAGAGATGGATCGGTTTCAAAATACATTATATCCTCTATGCGTTTGAGCCATATATCGTCATCCAGCCCAGTTCTTTTCTTGAAATCGTCATATAAGGCAGTTCCAGGGAATATATCAAGTATATAGAATATGGCCCCCAGGGGCCTGATGCGCTCCATGAGGCGGATGGTCTCATTGATGGTCTTGTTGTTGTCGCCTGGGCATCCGTATATGAAATATGCTCTGGGCATGAGTCCAAAAGAAGAGGTCAGCTCAAAAGCCTTCTTTATCTGTCCGTTGGAGAGTTTCTTGTTGAGGATTTTTCTTATCTTGGGCGAGCCGCTTTCAACCCCATAGCTTATCTGCATGCAGCCAGCCCTTCTCATCCAGTAAAGGATCTGCTCATCTACATGGTTTACCCTTGATATGGCAGCCCATGTGATTCCAAGATCCTTTTTCAGGATGAGTTTGCAGATCTCTATAACCCGCTGTTTGTCAAGGGTGAAGGTGTCGTCAGAGACATAAAAAAAATTTATTCCAGCCTTGTGGAGCCGTTCCAATTGATCAACAAAATACTGGGGGCTATGAAAGCGCACCCTTCTTTTCCATATCCTTGGTGAACCGCAAAAGGCGCAGTTCCAGGGGCACCCTCTCGAGGATATAACATGCTGAAATCTAAAATAGGTCGATGGATCCGGCAGGCTGTCAAGATCCTCCAAAAAGGGTTGGGGGGCGTTTTTTGAAAGTCTATCCCCATCTCTGAAGGCCACACCAGGGACCTGTGAAAACTGGTCTACTTTTCCTTCAGATAGTAGATCTGCCATCTGCACCATGGGCCTTTCTCCTTCATCCAAGACAATGTAATCCACCTCTGGGAAATGGGTGAGGAGGTGATGCCAGAGAAAAATAGCACCTGGTCCACCAAAAACGACAGGTATGGAGGGTAGGATCTTCTTGGAGATCTTGGCAATATCCAGGCCTCCCCAACGGTTGGCGTGAAGAATAGATATACCGATCAAATCCGGCTGGTGTGATCCGATTATGTGTTCTATTGTATCGTGTTGTGCCTGTTTGTCATAGAGATTCAGGATAGTGCAATGGTGGCCAGCATCTATCAGGCTCGCACCAATGTAATAGAGGCCAATGGGTGGGACCTTTATATCGTAATCCTGGAGCCTTGGATCCAGACAATATGGATTAATTAGCACTATATTCATTTTTTTCTTTATTACCTAATTGCCAAATATTTTAAAATGGTTTAAATAGGATCAAAATATTGGGACATGGCCTTTCGAGTAAATAAATTCACTTGTTTTTATGACTTGTAACTTACTATAAATTAAGGAAAAACGGAATACCAAATAGGACTCTTCAGGGAAAATCAGTGCCTTATTTCCAATTAGTGACTTGACACACAAACTCTTTTTGTCTATAGATAGTCTATCTTGGCTGAATGACCATTCATTAATGGTTTGTGCTGAGAGGGGGAGTAAATAGCACTTTATATCAAATATTTAAGATGCCCTATGTTTTGATAGGAGGAGGATTCAGTGGGAACTATTCCAGAGTCAAAACTTAAAAAATTTTTTGAACACATAAATCCCCTGGATTTTCAGCAAGAGGAGGATGTAATAAACAAGGCCAAGGACACCAGGCTTAGGGAACTGCTCAAGCAGAGAAAGGATGTCCTGGTCAAGAAGTGGATAAAAGTCATTCACAATACCTATCCTCCAGAGACGGCCCAATTTCTGAAATCGCAGAAAAACAGGTTTGCCAATCCCATAGGTGCCTCGATTGAGGATTCTATTTGGCCTCTCTATGATCAACTGGTGGGGGAAGCAGATCCAGAGACCACCAAGAGACATCTGGATACCCTTATAAGGGTCAGGGCGGTTCAGGACTTCACTCCTGCCAGTGCCGTGCAGATCATCTTTGCGCTGAAGGACATCATCCGTACTGAATTGATGGAGGAGATTAGGGAGCTTCATCTGCTCGATCGATATCTTGAGTTTGAATCGAGGATAGACCATTTCGCGCTTTTGGCCTTTGATGTATTCATGGAATGCAGGGAGAAGGTCTGGGAAATAAAGCGCAATGACCTTCTGAAGAGACCGTTTATCCTTCAAGGTGGAATGTGTCCTTCATATATGTTGCGCAGGGGCAAGCAGCACCTTGAACGGCTGGAAAAGGAAAAAACTCAACATTAATAAAGAGGAGTAGAGATGATAACGCGTATCATTGTGGCATTCGGGGCAGTCGTAGCAATCGTAGTAGCGGCCTTGATAGGCGGATCAGTGCCTGGTCTTCAACCCATTTTCGGGGTAGTGCTACCATATGTGGCCTTTGCGGTTTTTCTTGTAGGCTTTGCCCTCAAGGTGGTGAATTGGGCCAAGTCTCCTGTACCGTTCCGTATCCCTACCACGGCAGGTCAAGAGTTCAGTTTGCCGTGGATAAAGTGGTCCAAGATAGAAAATCCCAGCACTACAGGCGGCGTGATCATGAGGATGTTTTTCGAGGTCTGCTGTTTCAGGTCCCTTTTTCGGAACATGAGAACAGACTTGAGATCTGGCTGGTTGATCCATCATCCCACTAAGTGGCTGTGGCTCTTGGCTCTTGGTTTCCATTATTCCTTTTTGATCATAGCCCTAAGGCATTTGAGGTTGTTCGTGCAGCCAGTACCGGGCTTTGTTGAGACGCTGGATGCAGTAGACGGTATGTTCCAGATAGGAATTCCCCCTATCTATCTTACAGATATAATCATCCTGTTGGCCCTTACCGGCCTGCTCATCAGGCGGCTATTTCTACCCAAGATGAGGTTTATGTCGCTCGTGGCCGACTATTTCCCCTTGTTTCTCATCCTGGGCATAGTAATAACAGGACTTTTGATGAGGTTTGTGTACAGAGTTGACATAACTGCAGTCAAGGCCCTGGCCAATGGTATAGCGAGTTTCCATCCGGTTATGCCCAAGGGGATCGGGACCATCTTCTTTGTACACATAGCCCTTGTGAGTACGCTTTTGGCCTATTTCCCATTTAGTAAGCTCATGCACATGGGTGGTGTCTTTATGAGCCCCACGAGAAACCTTGCCAATACCAACAGGATGGAATATCACGAGAACCCATGGCGCAAACCTCCAAAATTTCATTCTTACGAAGAATATGAAGATATGTACAGGGATTATATGAAAGAGGCTGGATTACCTTTGGAGAGAGAATAAGTAAAGGGAAAAGATATTATGGCAAAACAATTGACACCCCAAGAAATGATGAGGATTGACCTCAGTCCCCCAACAAGGGACTGGATGGACATTCCTACTGTAATCAAGCCAGGCATCTATTGTTATCCTGCCAAACCTGAAAAGGTTGAGATCGTCGGGATGCCCAACGCACATGTGTGGAGCCCTGTGGAAGAGGATTGGGGCCTTCCTGAAGATTGGAAGGAGACATTCCTCGAGGGAATGCGGGAACGTCTGGACAAGCACCGTTCATTCAAGATCTTTATGGATATATGTGTACGCTGTGGTGCTTGTGCTGATAAGTGCCACTTCTTCCTCGGATCTGGTGATCCCAAGAACATGCCAGTTGTCAGGGCAGAGCTTATACGATCCATCTATAGGGGGGAGTTCACAAAGGCAGGGAAGATACTCGGTAGGCTTGCAGGCGGCAGAAAATTGACGGACAAGGTGCTAAAAGAAATATGGTACTACATGTTTCAATGCACTGAATGTCGCCGTTGTTCTCTCTTTTGTCCATACGGCATAGATACTGCCGAAGTAACCATTATAGGTCGAGAGCTGCTTAACCTGTTTGGTCTGAACATCAATTGGATCCAGGAGCCAGTTGCAAATTGTTATGAGACAGGCAACCACCTAGGGCTTCTTCCCCATACGTTCAAGCAGAATATAGAGTTCATGTGCATGGACATCGAGGAATTTGTGGGAATCACCATTGAACCGCCCTTTAACAAAAAAGGTGCAGAGATCCTGTTCGTCACTCCATCAGGAGATGTCTTCGCCGAACCAGGGATCTTTACGTTGGCTGGTTACCTGATGCTCTTTGAACATCTAAACCTCGACTATACCTGGAGTACATATGCCAGTGAGGGTGGGAACTTTGGATTCTTTACTTCTCTCGATATGGCCCAAAGGCTGAATGCCAAGATCTATGCAGAGGCCAAAAGGCTTGGTGTGAAGTGGATACTGGGTGGTGAGTGTGGCCATATGTGGCGTGTTGTGCATCAGTACATGAATACGTTCAATGGGCCACCTGAATTTTTGGAAGAGCCAGTTTCCCCCATAACAGGCACCAAGTTTGAGAATGCCAAGTCTACAAAAATGGTGCATATCACGGAGTTCACGGCAGATCTCATAAAACATGGAAAGTTGAAGCTGGATCCCAGTAGGAACGACCATTTGAAGGTGACCTACCATGATTCATGCAACCCATCGCGTGGCATGGGCATGTTCGAAGAGCCAAGATACGTGATAAAAAATGTCTGTAATCATTTTTACGACATGCCTGAAAACACCATCAGAGAGCAGACCTTCTGCTGCGGTAGCGGTGCTGGTCTGAATGCTGGTGAGAATATGGAACTCAGGCTCAGGGGAGGCCTGCCCAGGGCAAATGCAGTCAAATATGTCCATGAGCGTTTTGGGGCAAATATGCTTGCATGTGTTTGCGCCATTGATAGAGCCGTTCTTCCCGCCTCCATGGAATACTGGGTTCCTGGAATGAATGTTTGCGGTGTCTCGGAGCTGGTAGCAAATGCCTTGATCATGGAAGGAGAGAACGAACGTACTGTCAACCTGAGGGGCGAAGAGATACCAGGAAGAGGGGAGGTAACAGAAGATGTATGATTCAGGAAAGGTCATAGTCGGATTGCTCATCTTTGCCGGGATATTTCTCTTTCCCTTCATCTACCAGCACGGAGCTCCGGCCAAGAAGCCAAAGCCCAGTCTGGACACGCCGGCGATAAAGGCGCTGCCTGTAAAGAAGTGCGTGGAGGACACCAAGTTCATGATCACTACCCATATGCAGTTTCTGAACCACTGGCGTGACCAGGCCCTCAGAGAAGGCAACAGATGGTATGTGAACAAGGCTGGCAAAAAGGTATGGATCAGTTTGCAGAATACCTGTTTGAAGTGTCATTCGAATAAAAAGGATTTCTGCGACAAATGTCATAATTATGCAGCAGTTCAGCCCTATTGCTGGGATTGTCATTATGATCCAAATGGGAGCAAGCTATGAGTATGATGGATAGAAGAAAGTTTTTAAAGGTAGCAGGTCTTTCGACGCTGATCGGCCTTGGTGGCAGTAGCGCCTTTGAATTACTGAAGCCCGGCAAGGTAGATGCCGAGATGGAGCACGGGGCCCATGGTCATCATGAGGCCGCCAATGAAGAGGGGAAGGAGACAGGCCCCAAGACACGCTGGGCGATGTTGATTGACATGAAGGCCATCACCAAGGAAAAGGCCGAGAAGATAATACATACCTGTCATTATCTCCACAATGTGCCCAATTGGGGCAACCCAAAGGACGAAATCAAGTGGATCTGGGAGGAGGAATACGAACACGTATTCACTGACAGCTATAATGAATATGACGAGGTTCTCGAAAAGCTGCCGTTCCTACTCATGTGCAATCACTGTGACGAACCACCGTGCGCCAGGGTTTGCCCTGTGGAGGCCACGTTCAGGCGGCCAGACGGCGTGGTGGCCCAAGATTACCATAGGTGCATTGGATGCCGTTTCTGTATGGCAGCCTGTCCCTACGGTTCCAGAAGCTTCAACTGGCTCGACCCCAGGGTGGCACTGAAGAAGGAAATGGCCCAGGGCAGGAAATTGAACAAACAGTTCCCCACCAGGATGAGGGGGGTCGTGGAAAAGTGCAATTTCTGTGTCGAGCGTTTGGATGCAGGTAAGAAGCCTGCTTGTGTGGAGGCGTGTCCAGATGTTATGCACTTTGGCAATCTGGCAGACGAGAACTCCAATGTGCGGAAGATACTCAGGGAGAGGATTTCCCTCAGGCGCAAACTGGAACTTGGAACCAAACCATCAGTATTCTATCTGGTGTAGTGCGAGGTCATCATGATTGAAAAGGCTTTAAAAGGATCATCTGTTTACTGGGGATGGGTGATATTTCTACTTTGTATCATCGGGGCAGGTTTCATAGCCTATCTGTATCAGTTGAAGGTAGGTCTTGGTGTCACCGGTATGAGCAGAGATATCTCCTGGGGTGTTTACATCGCCCAATTCACCTATTTCGTTGGTGTTGCTGCAGGTGCAGTAATGCTTGTCATACCAAAGTATCTGCACCACTATACTAAGTATGCAAAGGTGGTTGTATTTGGTGAATTCTTGGCTATAGCGGCGGTTGTCATGTGTCTGCTCTTCATCATTGTGGATATCGGGCAGCCAATGAGGATGATGAATGTGGTCTTGCATCCTACACCCCATTCCATGCTCTTTTACGACATGATAGTGCTAAACGGCTATCTCATCATAAATATCATATGTGGTTACAACACGCTTCTTGCCGATAAGAAGGGCCTGCCGTGCCCAGGCTGGGTAAAGCCTTTTATATATCTGTCCATCCCGTGGGCCATCAGTATTCACACTGTCACGGCGTTTCTGTATGCAGGTCTTCCTGGTAGGCATTTTTGGCTGACAGCCATTATGGCTCCACGCTTTCTGGCATCTGCTTTTGCCGCCGGTCCTTCCCTTCTGGTAATGATCCTGCTGTTTGTCAGGAAGGTGACGAAGTTCGATCCAGGCGAGGAGGCGCTTCAGAATATAGCCAGGACCATCTGTTATGCCATGATAGTGAACTTCTTTTTCATGGGTATGGAATTCTTTACGGCCTTTTATAGTAATATTCCGGGCCACAAGGCTACTTTGGAGTACCTTTTCTGGGGTATTGGACAATATGGAAACCTGGTACCCTTCATGAGGGCATGTATAATAATAGGTTTTGCCGGGATCTTTATATTGCTGGTGCCGCCTATCAGGAGAAACCCGTTCTGGCTGGCAGTAGGCTGTGCTTGTGTCTTTCTGGCCACATGGATAGACAAGGGTGTGGGCCTGGTTATTGGCGGTTTTATCCCTAATCCCTTGGAGATGATTACTGAATATCACCCCACATTCCCTGAAATCACGATAGCCACGGCTATATGGGCTGTAGGAGGATTGATATTGACCATCTTGTACAAGGTAGCTATCTCAGTAAGAGAGGAGGAGCAGCGCATTTGATCTCCTAACAGCATAAGTATCCTATTCACCTTAAAGTAACACGACAGGCAGCCTTTGGCAGGCTGCCTGTCTCAGTCTTGATGAGAGTTAATTTCACATATCATCCTCTCTTTCATCTCATCTATCTGCTCCCTGTACTGGGACGCAGGTAGCTCGATCCCGCAGGACCTGCAGGTGACCGTGGCATTGGCTCATCTACCCTTGAGCAATGCTGGGCCACCACATAATAGGCATGTCAATACATCGTCTTTTTCTCGATTGTCTTGACGTATGGGGTCTTGGTCAGATTTTTTTCGTGGGTGCTCAGGCATTTTTCCTATATTTGAGAATCTGATATTGTGGGAATTTGATATTTTTATGTTAACTTGATGGGTCACTATAGGTAATATATCCCTTTACATTTATATCTGTCATAAAGGATGTGACATCAGGAGGAACAATGGCTCAAAATCCAATAAAATCTGGTGATCTTGACAAAATAATACAGGATCTGGAAAAGGAAGTAAAAGAAAACAAAAATTCAGTAGTGGCACATCACAGGTTGGCTCTGGCCTATTGGAAGGCCGGGCGCTCTGATGACGCCATTGGGGAGTTTCAAAAGGCCTTGAAGTTGGACCCTGCCTCTTTCGAGATCAGGATAAATCTCGGTACGCTTTTCTTTCAGCTCGGTCGATTGGAAGAGGGTATTCGTGAAAATCTCGAGGCCTTAAATGCCCATCCAGGTTCAGCCGAGGCAATGGCCAATATCGGTTCAGCCTACCTACAGTTGGGAAAATGGGAAGATGCGGAGACATATTTCAAGAAGGCCTTGGATCTGAAACCCGAGATGGTTCCTGCCCTGACCAATTACGCCACTGTCTTGATCGAAAGGAACAAGGCCGATGAGGCTGTGAAGGTGGCAGAAAAGGCTGTCAGTCTGGCACCGCGATTTGGCTTGGCATTTAACAATCTTGCCGTTGCATGTTATTACAAAGGGGATATAGAGAGGGCAGCAAAGGCCATGAAAAAGGCCAAGGAGCTTGGCTATCCCATTCATCCAGATTTCGAGGCCAAGATAAAATCGGCAGCTTGATATATGGGTTTGGAGTGAGTAGATATGGCCTCAGGTTATGAAGTGTTAGAGCCTCGATGCCCCTTTTGCAACCAGAGGTTGGAGCGTCCCAAGGAACTCGAACCAATGCGCAGAGGGGACTTCGAATATGGTGTTTGTTCTTGTGGTGCAGTCTTCGTTCATGACGTCACTGGGTTCAATCTTGGAGCTGCCATGGTCGAGGCATTGGAGTTTGCCTGTGATGCAGACCTGGACCTGGCATGGGACCTCATGCCGGGAGAAGACTATCAAGATGCCCTGATAGAGGGTTATGATATCGGCAAGCACCTCATCTATCCAGAAGGCCATGACTATCAAGGGCATAGGATAAAGGGGGCCTTGAGTTTTATCAGGCTCAGTGATGATATTCGTGATGCCAAGGCCCAGGGCATTCGAGTTAAATTCGAAACCAATGCCCAGCCTCCACCTATTTCTCCTGCAGCCAGGAGCGCAGACCTCAAGAAATTGCGTAAAAATCGGTTTTCTAAAAAGGAGGTGGCCAAGGCTGTCAGGGAGAGAAATCTGGAATTATTGACAGAAATGGCCAGTAAGGACCGGTTGGTACTGAGGAAGATGCAAAGGCTTCTCTACAATGCCGATCCTTCTGAACGCTGGAAGGCCGTGATCATGCTGGGTGGGGTGGCAGGGGCCATTGCTCAAGATGACCCGGCCACGGTCGGTGACCTGCTCAGGAGACTTCTATACGCTGCCAACGATTCAGCTGCTACCAATTGGGGCACTATAGAGACAGTAGGCGAGATCATAAGAAATCAGCCGGGGCTTTATGGATCTTTTGTGCGGCATATCTTGGGGCTTGTTGGGGATAAACCCTCTATACCAGCCATTTTGTGGGCAATGGGGCGAATAGGTGAGCTTTATCCAAGGCTTGTCAGAAACAGCTCTTTTTTTATCATATTTGATCTCCTTACTGCTTCTGATCCTGCTGTAAGGGGACATGCAGTGTGGGCATTGGGGCAAGTAGGCGCCTCGGAGGCAAAAGGGGCTATTGGTCGCCTGACTGGAGATCAGGCAGGGTTTGAACTCTTTGATGGAATACGGGTTAGGTCCACAACGGTTGGGGCTGTGGCCTTGGATGCACTTAAAAAAATGGAAGAGAAAAAAATGGACAAACAGGAAAACAGGATGGAATCTAAACAGGAGAAGGAGTTGAAATCCCAGAAAGAACCACCAGAGATCACCCAGGCCTGGCATATTTATCAGGAGGCTGAGATCCTGAAGAACCGTGGTCAATCCCTGGATGCCATGGCCCGCTTTGAAGAGATCTTGGGGATCTTCGACCATTTTGGCTACGAGGCGGAGGTGGCGAACATATGTGAGAAGCTGGGTGATATTCATGTCATGAGGGGCAATATCAAGGCAGCTTTTTCTCCATATCAACGGGCCCTGGCAATCTGTGAAAAAAAGAAAGACCCGGTGAGTACGGTAATCATGCTCGAGAAGGTGATCGATCTCTACAGGCATGAAAAGGAATTTGACAAGGCGCTACCCTATTTTTTCAGGGCATTGGAACTCGTAGAGGGTTTGAAGGATGTTAAGAGATCCGCCATGTTTCTTGCTGGTATCGGGGATATCTATGAGCGCCAAGGCAAGATAGAGGATGCCTTGGATGCCTATAAGCTGGCAGAAAAACTATTCAGAAACATGGGGGCCAAAGAAAAGGCAAAGACCCTGCAAGATGGCATTGCAGTTCTCGAGAAGAGGCTTGCTCAGTCAGATGCGCCACCATCCGAGTCCTGATGACCATCCAGTGCCCCGAGCAAGATGTTGGCTATCGGCCATCTCCGCATGGCTATATTGGGATTTATATCCATGGAGAGCTCTAATAACCTGTCCTGGATAAGATGAAGTCTGACAGTGGGATAGGTCTTGCCTGGCGAAAAACCTGACAGGGCACATACATGGCCTTTTCCATGGATTTCTGTCGGTGTCCCATATGTCCTACAATTGACAGGCCTGACATTGTACAAGAGACATTGATCATCAGGGCTCAGGAGCGGACATGCAATCCTGACCAGTGCGAGATCCTGTTTTTGGGCCAAGGCCTTTTGCCACTGTTTTTCTGCCTTTTTGGCCTTTTTAAGGACTTGCCGCCTGGTTTTTCTGCCAAGCTGACGAAAGTGTTGAAGGATTAGTATTCCTTCAGCAAGGGAGATGTCAAATGCCGCATAGCAGCAGTCCGAACAGCCTTTATGGCACTTGAATTCCCTGGGGTATTGGGTTGCTACAGAAAGAACCGCATTATCCACCTGCTTTAAGAGTTCCAAGATAGGTTTATGGTTTGTTGATATGATTTCTGACATTTATATCCAGGATAATGTAAATCAGAGGGAATGCAAGAGGTGTGGTACCTGTTGTAAAAAAGGGGGGCCATGTCTCCACAGTGAAGACCGGGTTCTATTGGTTAAAGGTGTACTCGGCCCTCCTGATCTTGTTACATACAGGGCGGGAGAGATGGCATTGAATCCTTTGTCCAAGGAACTCGTATGCCTAAAATCAGAGATGATAAAGATACGAGGGGATGATCAGGGTACGTGTATCTTCTTTCGGTATGCAGATAATTCCTGCACTATTTATGAGAATAGGCCTCTTGAGTGCAGACGGCTTAAATGTTGGGACACAAGGGATATAGAGGGGCTTTTTCTCAACGATACATTGATGCGTATGGACCTGATTCCAGAGGACAGTCTTCTTTCTGAACTGATAAAAGCCTACGAGATCACCTATTCCATCTCTTCGATTTGGCAGCTCTGTAGAGATTCATTTGATGAGGGGAAGGGGCAGAGTGATAGGCGTCAGGTCTTGATAGCAAAAGACATGGAATTCAGAAACAAGGTAATGGAGACGGTGGGGATCGACCAGGCAAGTTGTAATTTTTTTTTCGGTCGTCCTGTAGCAGATATCATCGCTGTTTTTGAAACGATCCTTTGTGAAAAAAGACCTAAAAATGAATGAAAGTTCATTAATTGTAAGGTTTCTCACATTTTCATAGAGCTTCTCATCATCCTGATTTGATTAGGAAAAAAAGGAATCAATTTTAAAATATATTGAAATTACCTAATTTTTTTGGCTTGACAAGGATAGCACAAAGATATTATAAAAGTTTTCACGCAATAAAATTTTGTTAGTTACCGAATGAATGTTCAATTTTCATGGTGAAATTCAGGCTCTTCCTGAACATGTCAGGATTGAGAATGCGATTTTGAGATAAGAATTTGAAAAAAAACTACCTAAGGAGGGAGATTTAAATGGCTGATGTCAAGAAGCACGACACTCCAATGTGCGATGAGCTCAAAAGCGGGCCATGGCCAAGTTTTGTTGATGACATAGAACAGAAGGGCCTAAAAGGCAAGCAGGATTGCCTGGACCTTCTGGGACAGCTGGAGCTGTCCTATGTCCATAAGGAAACCCATTGGAAACACGGCGGTATCGTAGGTGTTTTTGGCTATGGTGGCGGTGTTATTGGCCGCTACTCAGACGTCCCCGACAAGTTTCCATCAATTGCGCACTTTCACACCATGCGTGTCAACCAGCCTGCAAGCAAGTTTTATAGCTCTGCTTACTTGCGCAAGGTCTGTGACATGTGGGATCACAGGGGCAGCGGCATGACAAACTTCCACGGCTCCACCGGTGATATGATCCTGCTTGGAACCACAACGGACCAACTGGAGCCTGTCTTCTACGACTTGACCCATCAGATGAGTGTTGACCTTGGAGGTTCTGGTTCAAACCTGCGTACACCTGCGTGCTGTATTGGAAAGGCACGTTGTGAGTGGTCATGCCTTGATACCCAACAGATCTGCTACGATCTGACACAGACTTATCAAGATGAGCTCCACAGGCCTGCATTCCCCTACAAGTTCAAGTTCAAGGTCTCTGGTTGTCCAAATGACTGTGTCGCCGCTATCGCTCGTTCCTGCTGCTCCATAATCGGGACATGGAAGGATGATATTCGTATTGATCAGGAAGCTGTCAAGGCCTACATTGGTGGTGAGCTGAAACCAAATGCCGGTGCTTTCTCAGGCAGGGATTGGGGCCCATTCGATATCCAGAAGGAGGTCATTGACCTCTGCCCAAGCGAGTGTATGTGGATGGATGGTGATGAGCTCAAGATCGACAACAAGGAGTGCACCAGGTGTATGCATTGTATCAACGTAATGCCAGAGGCACTTCGCCCGGGTACGGATACTGGTGCAACCATACTCTGCGGCGCCAAGGCCCCGATCCTCGACGGCGCACAGATGTCCACATTGGCAATCCCGTTCATCCGTATGGAGGCCCCCTACGATGAATTCAAGGATTTTGTCGACAAGATCTGGGATTGGTGGATGGAGCTTGGAAAGAACAGGGAGCGTTTTGGGGAGTTGATTCAGCGTAAGAGCCTGCAGGAATTTCTGCGTATTGCAGAGCTGAAACCCATTCCTCAGCACGTCAAGGAGCCAAGGTCCAATCCCTACGTGTTCTGGCAGGAGAGTGAGGTTGAAGGTGGCTGGGAACGCGACATCAAGGCATTCCGGGCACGTCACGCTGCTTAATCAAATTTGACAGGAGGTTAACATAATGGATCTTAAAGAATTATATGGAGATAATCCAGGTTTCGATATATCTGATAAAGTAAATCAGCCCTACGATCCTGAGTTGGCTGAAAAACTCTATGATCCCAAAAAGCCTATGGCCAACAGGATCACTGATATTGGACCACCATTTTATGAGCAGTTCTTCCCACCAATCATAAAGAAGAACTATGGCAAGTGGAAGAGCCACGAGATAATTGAACCAGGTATCATCAAGTATGTCAGCGAGACAGGTGATACCTGCTTCGTAGTACGCTGTGGAACCCCTCGTCTCATCACTACGGATCTCGTTCGCGAATTCTGCGACATAGCAGACAAGTACTGCGAAGGATGTGTCAGGTGGACTACGAGAAACAACGTGGAGTTCATGACCGACAGCGAGGAAAAGCTTCGTGCATTGGTGGATGACATCAAGGGTAGGAAGCACCCAGGTGGTTCCTACAAGCTTCCCATTGGTGGTACTGGTGCTTGTGTGACCAACATCGTTCATACCCAGGGATGGGTCCACTGCCATACGCCTGCTACAGATGCCTCTGGCGTGGTCAAGGCAGTCATGGATGACCTTTTCGACTACTTTGGAAGCATGAAGCTGCCCGCGCAGGTCCGTATCGCATTGGCCTGCTGCCTGAACATGTGTGGTGCTGTTCACTGTTCTGATATCGCTATCCTCGGTGTGCATAGAAAGCCACCTTTTGTTGAGGATGATCGTATCATGGGGGTCTGCGAGATCCCTCTTGCAGTCGCTGCTTGTCCACTTGGGGCAATCAGGCCTGTTACCATCGAGCAGGATGGCAAGAAGATCAAGACAGTACGCGTGAAGAATGAGCGCTGCATGTTCTGCGGTAACTGCTATACTATGTGTCCGGCAATGCCCCTTGCTGACGAAGAAGGTGATGGAATTGGCCTATTGGTCGGTGGAAAGATATCAAACAGGATCAGTGCACCTAAGTTCTCCAAGTTCGTAGTGCCGTATATCCCAAATGAGCCACCACGTTGGCCATCGGCCTGCAAGACCATCAAGAAGATCCTTGAAACCTATGCAAGCGATGCCAGGAAGTATGAACGCTTGGGCGATTGGGCAGAGCGCATAGGCTGGGAGCGCTTCTTCGAGAAATGCGATATTCCCTTTACTGACAAATCTATTGACGATTATCGTTTGGCATACGATACTTATCATACCACTACACTGTTCAAGTGGAGTGTACATACCGATAACTTTTAAGCGGAAGGGGGCTGATTATGGCCATAGATAAGGAAGAATTAAAACAGAAGATCCTCGAATTTGCCACAAAGAAGGCCAAGCACAAATCAAAGATGTATATCAAGGATTTGTACAAGGCTGCTCCAGACGCCTCGCCAAGGCAGATAAAGAATGCTGCCAATGAATTGGTCAGGGAAGGCAAATTAGAGTTCTTCTCTTCAGGTAGTACCACCATGTATGGTGTGCCTGGTTTTGGAAAGTCTGAGAAAGATCAGTTCGGAGAACTAGAGGAATAAAAGAGTAACTAAGATGAAAAGGCCCTGGATGAACAGGGCCTTTTCATCTTTTTGGTTTTTTTTCAGAGACGCTTCTTATCCAAGTCGACCCCATACTATAAAGTGGCGGTCGCTTATTACCTCTGTATGCAAATAATCAAGTCCTGCCTGTCTCAATTGTGAGGCAACCTCATCTATCCTGTACGCAGCAAGTAACGACCTGTAAAAATCCCTTTTTAAGATCTCTGCTTCTTTGCCAGAATAGGTCTCGACAATCTTTTTGGCTATCTCCTTGCTTTGTGGTCTCAAAAGATCCATTACAAATATAGGCGCCTTATTTGCGGCCCATTGTTTGATTGTTTGCCACAAGACGAGGGGATCTCGTAGGTGGTGGAGAAGGCTATTTACTATGATGCCATTGTATTTATCAAGGGGTAAGACCTTAAGGGGAATAGTTGCATGGACAAGGGTGATTCTTTCCTGGATCTTCCATGCCTTTATGGTCCTTTCAGCATACGTCAACATGGCCTTCGAGCCGTCAATGCCATGTATCTCTACTCTGGGAAAGGCAACAGCAAAGCGGCATGTGATATCCCCAGTGCCACAGCCAAGATCCAGGAATGTACCTGAAACAAGATGGCCTAAGCGTTGTCTGAAGGCCTCTACAAACATATTGTGAGGTTCAGTGAAATCCGCCTCGGCATAGGCCTTTGCCTGCTCTGCCTCCTCCATGAGTTCAGGTTCAGGTATACGGGACAAGAGGTTGTCAGACATGACTTCCTTTTTTACCTTTCAGTTACAATCTGGGATAGATCTCCTATCCTAAGAAAGAGCTTGGCGATCATCCACAAGAGGGCAAGCCTGTTCCTCTTGGTCTTCTCGTCATCCACCATGACCATGACATGATCGAAAAAGTCATCTATGTAAGGCTTTAGACTGAGCATTAGGAGTAGGGCCTCTTTATATTGAGTGGCAGAAGGGCAACTATTTGGTTTTGGGGCCTTGAGTAGTGGGTTGATTTGCTCTTTAACGCGCAAAAAGGCCTCATAAAGGCCTTTTTCCTGGGGCTCTTCAAAACAGTCTGGTTTGATCTCACCCCCAGGAAAGCCCTTCAAGATGTTCATTACCCTCTTGAATGCTATGCTTAGTGGTTCAAATTCAGCCAGCGCTCTAACATCATTCATGGCCTTTGCCCTTTGATAGCAGTCACTCGGGGAATCGAAGCCTGCCTTGACTGCAGCCTCTACCACGTCATAGTCGAATCCCTGGCCAATGAGGTCGTGGGTGAATCGCCTCTTGATAAAATCCCTCACCTCGTCCCTCAGACCAGGCGGTATTTCAGTCAAGAGTGGAGAAATGGCAGAAATTGCCTCATCTATCAGGGCTTTGAGGGAGACATGGATATCTTTTGACAGGAGTATGTGGATAATTCCTAATGCCTGTCTCCTAAGTGCATACGGGTCCTGGGCACCAGTAGGCTTTAGCCCAATGGCAAAAGTGCTCAAGATGGTGTCAATCTTGTCGGCAATGGAGACAAGGCTGCCAGCCACGGTCTCTGGCAAACGTCCCTCTGATCGTATGGGGAGATAATGTTCCTCTATTGCCTGGGCAACAGCTGGGGGTTCTCCAGAAAGCAAGGCATATTCCCTACCGATTATGCCTTGCAAGGTGGGGAATTCACCCACCATCTCTGTACATAGATCAGCCTTACAGAGATGTGCAGCCCGGCGCACAGTGTTTAGGTCTGCTGGTGATAGCTCAGAGGCCAAGAATGATGCTATCTTTTCTATCCGAAGGGTCTTGTCCATAAGGGTCCCAAGCCCTTTATGGAAGATCATACCAGAGAGGTCCTGGACGAAATCCTCCAGTCTCCTCTTCGTGTCTTCCTGGAAGAAGAATTCGGCATCGGCAAGACGGGCACCAAGAACACGCTGGTGTCCACTCCTTACCAGCTCAATCCTTTTGGAGGGGGTATTGTTTATGGCAACGAAATTGGCCTTGAGTTTCCCTGCCTCGTCTGTGACAGCAAAATATTTCTGATGTTCTTTCATGCATGTGATCAGTACTGGGGCAGGAAGCGAGAGGTATTTTTCATCAAAGCTGCCACATATTGCAGAGGGAAATTCTGTAAGAAAGGTATTTTGTTCGATGAGTTCTTCATCCTCTAAAAGCAGGCCATGATATTCGTCAACAGCCCGCCTTGCGGATTTCAAGAGGCTATACCGTCTTGTCTCTACATCTGCTATACAAAAGGCATCCTCCAGTTGACGTTTATAGTCTTCAAAAGAGGCTGATTCCAGCCCTATGGGTCCACTGGCCATAAACCTGTGGCCATGAGTCGTCCTGTCGGAACAGATGCCGGCGATCTCAAAGGGAACGACCCTTGTCCCAATGAGGGCTACGATCCACCTTATGGGGCGAGCAAATCTGAATCTGCCCTTTCCCCATCTCATGGTCTTTGGAAAGGGGATAGTCCTTATGATATCTGGCAGGATGATGGCCATTATCTCCAAGGCTGGTTTCCCCTTTTCGGCCTTGTGAATACAGAGATATTCCCCTTTTTCTGTTTCCTCTATAGACAGCTCATCAATGGAGACATTGTTGCGTTTGGCAAAGCCTTCTGCTGCCTTTGTTGGTGTACCATCTGGGTTGAAGGCGATTTTTCTTGGTGGTCCCATCACCTTTGTGATCCTATCAGGCTGCTTGGTCCCCAATCCCACTATGGCAACGGTCAGCCTTCTCGGCGTACCAACCGTTTCTATCTTGTCGTGTTCAAGGAATTGTCTTGCCAATTTTTCCTTCAGTGCTTTCCCAAGATAGTCGAGGGCATTTGGGATATAGCCTGCCGGTATCTCTTCGGTACCTATCTCGAGTAGAAATGCTGTCTTATTATTGTTCATGGCTATTTTTTCTCAGCGAGAATTTTCTTGTCTGAAGATGGGTCATCTTGTTTTTGTGAAACATAGAGGTGTGCTACAGCCCGTGCAATCCTTCTCACCCTGCCAATGTAGGCGGTTCGCTCGGAAACGCTTATTGCTCCCCTTGCCTCGAGAAGATTGAAGGTATGTGAACATTTGAGGCATTGATCATAGGCAGGGCGTACCAATTTTTGCTCTATCAATTTATGGGCCTCTGATTCATAGAAGTCGAAACACTGTTTGAGGATCTCGACCCCGGCAACATCAAAATTATATTGGGAAAATTCAACCTCATCCTGGAGGTGGACATCTCCATAGGTGACGCGGGAATTCCATTTGAGCTCATAGACACTGTCTACTTCCTGGAGATACATGGCTATTCTTTCAAGGCCATAGGTGATCTCAACGGATACGGGATGGACATCCACACCTCCTACCTGTTGAAAATATGTAAACTGGGTTATCTCCATACCGTCGAGCCAAACTTCCCAGCCCAGGCCCCATGCACCAAGAGTAGGGCTTTCCCAGTCGTCTTCCACAAATCTGATGTCATGTTCCTGGAGATTTATCCCAAAGGTCTCAAGACTTTTGAGGTATAGGTCCTGAATATCATCTGGTGATGGTTTTAGTACGACTTGATACTGATAATAGTGCTGGAGCCTGTTGGGATTCTCTCCATAGCGTCCATCCGTAGGGCGTCTCGATGGTTGGACATAGGCCACTTTCCAGGGATCTGGGCCAAGAGAGCCGAGAAAAGTAGCAGGATGGAACGTACCTGCACCCACCTCCATATCATAGGGTTGAAGGAGCAGGCAGCCCAACCCTGTCCAATATTTGTCCAATGCAAGAATCATATCCTGAAAAAGCATTTTTTCTCCTATATCTTTAGGGTTTGTCCGTCTTCGAGGACTGTTGAACTCCACATCTGTTCAGAGGTCTTGGGGAATATTATACAATTTCCACCTACCTGTGCCCCTGCCGGGACTTGGGCCCACTTGCCCACCAGGGTTATGCCTGACAACAGGTGTTTGGGGTAATCTATATTGATCCTCTTGGTGGAAGGATTACCGACCTTGCAACCAGTGCCGAAACGCACCTTCTTGTCTGCGATCACCTTGTCGATCCTGGCTCCCTTTGATACAACAGTATCATGCATGAGGATGGAGCTACTTATATGTGCTCCACGTTCCACTATTACACCAGGAGACAATACGGAATTTGTTACTGTTCCCCTTACGATGCATCCAGCAGACAGGGCAGAATGAGAAATGTTGGCGGAAGGCGCAATCTGGGCAGGAGGGCGGTCGCAAGGAAGGGCATCGCTTTCCAGATTGGTGACGATTCCCCATGTTGCAGGGTCGAGGAGAGCATTGGGGTTTATTAGGTCCATGTGGGCATCCCAGAAGGCCTGTATCGTCCCTACATCTCTCCAGTAGCCCTTGAAGGTGTAGCCGTAGAGGTGGCCATCTCGCATTGCGTTTGGAAGGATATGGTGGCCAAAGTCTGTTTCACTGGTACGTTTGAGACAGTCAATGAGATAATCCGTATCAAATACATAAATCCCCATGGAGGCCAGGTTCGATCTGGCCTTATCAGGTTTTTCCTCCCAGTCCACGATCTTGCCAGAGCCGTCAAGGATGCCGATCCCAAATTGGGAGGTCTGTTCCCAGGGTACGATCATCATGGCCACTGTTACCTTGGCCCCGATGGATCGGTGGAATCTGACCATCTCTTTGTAGTCCATGTAATAGACATGATCTCCAGACAGGATTAACACCTGTTCCGAAGGCCGTGATTCAATGAAATCGAGGTTTTGTCTCACTGCATCGGCCGTGCCTTTGTACCAGTCGGAATCCTCTTCTCCAGTCCGGGGAGGCAGGATCTTGACCTCTCTGGTCCTGCCGGATAGATCCCAAGCCGAGCCGTCTCCTATGTGACTCATCAGGGATAGGGGTTTGTACTGGGTAAGGACTGCGACCCTTGTCATATCCGAATTCATGACGTTGGAAAGGGCAAAATCTATTATTCTGTATATTCCACCAAAGGGGACAGCCGGTTTGGCGCGATGTTTTACAAGTATGTTCAGTCTTGAGCCAACCCCACCGGCTAGGATCATGGCGAGTGTATTACGCATTTTTTAACCCCAGGTAGTCTCGAAAGTTACAGGTTTTTCTTATCATCACTGAGATATTGGTTGAGTGTTACCTCAGCGTTTTTTAGCGCACAAAGCTCACCACACATGGAACAGCCCTTGTTGGAAAGGGAACGCCTCGATTCAAGAATCTTCCTGGCATCCTCTGGAAAGAGAAGGTTCTTCAAAAGATCACTCCACTTGAAATCTCTTCTGTCCATGCTGATCTGTTTGTCCGCCTGATCTGCCTTGCCTTTCAGCTTTACTACGTCTCCTATGTGGGCTGCAAGGCGTGCCACCTTCACACCTATCTCAACGTCTTCTTCATTGGGTAGGGCCAGATGTTCTGCAGGCGTGATATAGCAGATGAGATCAGCCCCATACATGGAAGATTGGGCCGCACCTATAGCTGCAGTGACATGATCCCAGCCTGCACCAATATCTGTCGGAAGAGGGCCGAGCATGTAATAGGGGGCCGAACCCGACATCTTTTTTTGTAGGATGATATTTGCCTCTATCTCGTCGAGTGGTACGTGCCCTGGGCCTTCTACCATGGCCTGACAGCCTTGTTCCTTGGCGATTTCACATAATTCACAATTGAGGATCAGCTCAGCCATCTGGGCCCTGTCCAAAGAGTCATGGATTGCCCCAGCCCTTATACCATTGCCCAGGCTGAGGACCGTATCATATTTTTTTAATATGTCACATACCCGGTCGAAATGTTCAAATAGGGGGTTCTCTTTTTTGTTTTTCATCATCCATTGGATCATCAGGGTTCCCCCTTTTGAGCACAGACCTCCATAGCGGTATCCCTGTCTCTTCATGCGTTCAATGGTAAAGAGATTGATGCCGCAGTGGATGGCCATAAAGGCTATGCCGTCTTGGCACTGTTTTTCGATTAGATCGAAAAGAAATTCTGGATCCATCTTGGACGGATCCTTGTGTTTTTTGATGGTTTCACAAAAGGCCTGATACAAGGGGACATTTCCAACAGGCAGGGAGACTGCTTGAAGGACCTGGCGCCTTATTTCATCCAGGTCTCCGGCTGCAGACAGCTCCATCAAGGTATCCGCACCGTATCTCTCTGCTATTATTGCCTTGTTGACTTCATGGTCGATATCGCAGACGTCTGTGGACGTGCCTATGGATGCATTGATCTTAGTCCTCAGGCCCATGCCAATACCAACTGTGTTTTTCTCCTTGTAGCGACCCTTGAGGATGACGATCTGGCCTGCTTTAATTCTATTTATGAGTATCTCAGGATCTATATCCTCCTGTTCACAGACCTGCATCATCTCGTTGGTAACAATGCCTTTACCCGCCTGTTCTAATTGGTTCACAAACCACTTTCTCCTTTCCAAAACAATTGATCAGCAGATCTCCATCGAGGGTTGCTGTCCTATCTTTTTGAAACCACACCTACCCTTCACTACTATGAAGGGGCAGAAGGATTTGGTATTCTAACTATTAAAATTGAACTTGAAAAGTAAATAACCGTAAAGTGTCTCCAGGGCCTGGATTTTCTGAGGCTTGAGGTGGCCGAGATTTCAAACATCAGGATTTCTCCAGGGCTATGCCATGAAAAAAAGGGAGGTCGTTCTTTCTATAGCTGGTTCAGATCCATCTGGTGGCGCAGGTATACAGCAAGATCTCAAGGTGCTCACGGTACTCCAGGTATATGGATGTGCTGCAATAACCGCCCTCACAGTCCAGAATACCATGGGTGTACAGGCTGTTTATCCTGTGCCTGGCGAGGTATTGAGGGGACAGGTACAGGCTGTCTTGGAAGATATACGTCCACAGGCAGTGAAGATCGGCATGCTTTCCACTGCTGAGAATGTGGAGGTAGTTGCTGGTATCCTGTCAGGGTATAAGGATGTCTTTGTGGTAGCCGATCCTGTAATCCTTTCAAAAAATGGCAAGAAACTCTTGGATGACGAGGCCGTTTCCATATATATGGAAAGGCTACTGCCAGTGGTTGACCTCCTTACGCCCAATATACCAGAATGTGTTAGGCTAACTGGTATCTCTACTGAGGAATCGGAATTTCCCCAAAGGGCCGTGAGGAGACTTTTTTCCATGATGGAGAAGAATCGTTTGTCCAATAAGGGGCCTACTGTGCTATTGAAAGGAGGGCATGGTGGATCCAAGACCTCATGTGCGGATGTACTTTTTAGTCAAGGAGAGTTTCATGTGTTTGAGTCCACGCGCCTGGCCAATCCCCATACACATGGTACGGGGTGCAGTCTGTCCTCTGCCATTGCGGCTTTTATTGCAAAGGGTGATCCAGTGATAAAGGCTGTTGAAAAGGCCAGGCATTTTGTGTTAGGGGCTATCGAGGCTGGTTTTCCCCTTGGAAAGGGTATTGGGCCAGTTGATCCAATGGTTTTTTTAAAATAATCTTTACTGAATTTGAATTCAGTATTAAAAGATGTATTATTTAGTGCCCTGAAGCCAAAGACTGGATATAGATATTTTCGTTTTTCCAGAACGCTTTTATTATTTATTTCCTTCTGGTGGAAATAAGATTTTACTTTACCTAATATCAAGGAGGTTAGAACAATGGCAGTTTATGTACTAGGTCACAAGAGCCCGGATACCGATTCAGTTACAGCAGCTATTGCGTTTGCCGAGCTTCAAAAGATGCTTGGCGTTGATGCAGTGCCCTGTATGCAGGGAGAGATGAATCCTGAAACAGAGGTGGTGCTCAAAAAGTTTGGCTATGATGCACCACAGATCAAGACAGATGTCTCAGGAGAGCAGTACATGTTGGTGGATCACAGCGACATCAAGCAGGCACCAGACAACTGGGACAAGGGCGAACTCCTGGCCGTTGTGGATCATCACAAGATTGGAGACATAACAACCCCTAATCCGATCTTCTTTTGTGCAATGCCAGTGGGTTGTACAGGGACAGTTCTCTATTGCCTCTACAAGGATGTCTACAAAAAGGACATCCCTGCAAACGTGGCTGGACTGATGATGTCTGCCATCCTCAGTGATACAGTGCTTTTCAAGTCAGCGACCTGTACACCAGAAGACAAAGAGGCTGCGGAGGCCCTGGCAAAGATAGCCGGTGTGGATGATATCATGGACTGGGGCATGGAGATGGCAAAGGCCAAGAGTGCTGTGGAAGGTGTAGCTCCCAGAGATCTTGTATTCCGTGATTACAAAGATTTCGATATGAGTGGCAAGGCCATTGGCATAGGACAGCTTGAGCTCGTCTCTCTGGACCTGGTGGACAAGATCAGGGATGACCTCTATGCAGAGCTGGAAAAGATCAAGCAGGAAAAGAATGCCCATAGCATCTTTCTCATGCTTACCGATATAATGAAAGAGGGTACCGACCTCATGGCCGTGACCGATGATCCCTCTATCATAGAGAAGGCCTTTGGGGTAAAATTGGAAGGCAAGACTGTTTGGCTGCCCGGTGTCATGAGCCGTAAGAAACAGATGGTACCCAACTTGGAAAAGGCATGCGCATCGTAATCAACCATATATAATTTTCGAGAACACGAATGGGCCGGTGAAATAAGCCGGCCTTTTTTGATTGTCCAAATTGAATTATAATGATGTTCCTTATCGAGGAGCCAAACCCCTCGAAATATATTTAATTCTCATATTAGAACAAGGGAGGTGATTTCATGACCCCTGAAGTTGATGCCCTTTTTACAGATGGTCAGTTCAAGTTCATGGACGAGGAGTATGAGGAATCCATAGACATCTTCACTAGAGTAATAGAGATGGCGCCTGGGTTCGCCAAGGCCTTCCAGGCCAGAGCCATTGCCTATCTCAGGACAGGAGAGAATGACAAGGCATTGATGGATATAGAAGAGGCCATCAGGATAGAGCCGGAAAATCATAGATTTCACTATCACAAGGGGGCAATTCACCTCAAGAACGAGGAATTAGACGAGGCGGTTGAGGCCCTTTCAAGGGCCATCGACATTGCGCCAGAGTATGCCCCAGCGTATTTTCTCAGAAGTGAGGCCTTTGACAAATTGGGGGAGGAAGATGCGGCCATCGCCGATTTCAATAAGGCAGACGTACTGAGAAAGGAACAGGCTGCCATAAATAAGGTGGTGGATTTCTGGAGATAGATCTTCTTTCTGATCCTCGCAGTAAGGCTTAGGCCCTTGCAGCAGTGCAAAAGTAGGTATCCATGTCTCCTTCTCACATTTTTGGTAAAATTGTGAGCTACATAATTTGGGTTCAATGCATTGTTCAATAATGCCATTGCAGAGTGAAATAGACAGTAAAGGGAGAGGTTTCTATCTGACTGAATTTACCTGGGACATGGTATTTTTGGTCAAAGAGATTCTTTATGGAGATTTGGGCATCCAGTCCCTGGATCAGTATGTTGTCGTAGGTACCTGTAACGTCCATGATCCACTTTGGTGAACTGGAATAACGTATTGTCCCCTTGTCATAATAGTTTGTTGTGGAACTAGAGTATTTGAGCTTGGCTGCCAGGCTACAGTGGTCCCCGACCTTGAAATCTGCTCCTAGATTGAAGAGCTCTTTTGGTCCTGTGTCAAAAGGGGTTTTCCACTTTGAGTAGAAAGGCTTGAGGGTCCCATCTGGCGCTATGATGATGTAATCGAGGGTCTTGTATTTTTCCTTGTCTCCATAGTCATTGAAAAATGTACCGTTGCCCCAAAGGGTAAGCCATGGATAAGGACTCCAGCGTGCATTGAGCTCGACTCCATAGAGATTGTGGGAGCTAGGCTTTGAAAGCCCTCCGTGGGGGTCCTCGTTTACATGGTGGCGTATCTTATTCCAGAATGCCGTAGAATTGAGACGAAGGCCCTTTATTGGGCTCCAAGACACGTCCAGACTCAGATTCTTGATCTCTTCCGGTTTTAGATCGTCTCTTTGCACGAGCTGCCTGTTGTAGGGTGTCCTGTAGGCAGAGCCAAGTATCAGCTTCATGAGCCACTGGGACGATGGTTTCCACCTTGCACCTGTGTTGAAGGAAAAGGTGTCGTCGTATTGATTGTGGCTATCGAACCTCAAGCCTGCCCAGACCTCAAAGGCCCTGCAGTGTCTACGGAGCTGGCCGTAAAATGACAAGAGATGGGTATTGAAGTCTTGTTGATTGATGATTGGTGCGAATATGTCATTTCCAGGCTGGAGATAATCAGGCAGGAAGCTTTTTGACATAACGGCACCAGTGATCTTGTTGTATCTATAAGAAGTTCCCAGGGTTAATAGTCCCTGTGAATCCCAGAGTTCTCTGTCAAAGAATAGTTCGCCATGATAGATATGGCTTTTTGAATGCCATGACACATCTACCAACTGTTCATCATAGGGGATCTCTGAATAATAGGTGTTGAAGCGCACCTTGTTCAGGCCAAATGCCTTTTTTGCCTCGAGCCTTATGAACCTGAAGGGGGTCTTTTTCTTGGCGGCCCAGAGTTTGTCAGAGTTCATCTCTCCTACCACGTATCTGTCCGTCATCTCTGACCAGCGTCCTGACAGTCTCAACCATTGCTTCCAAGAAAAATTGAAGACGGTCTCGAAGTACTTGGAGTCATCGACATCTCCATCGCCACGTGTATAAAACCTGGGACATTGTTGGTCCTGGCTGCACTTCAGTACGTTGTAACCAGTGGAGTATTTACGATTTTGAGTGGCGCTGACTGCAAGGAAGCCCTCCCATAGCCCGTAATTCTTACCAAGGCTTACAGTGAAGTGTCCTGAATGGTTTGGCGTACCCCCGCGTAATTTTACATCAACTCCATCTATATCCCTTCCTTCGAGAGGTACAATGTTGACAACACCTGCATATGCGTCAGGTCCCCAGAGGACAGAGGCAGGTCCTTTGATAATCTCGATCCTCTTGGTGAAATCCAGGCTCATCTCTTCACTGAGAGGGAATATGGATTTAGTATTGTCCGAGGTCATTGGGACAGAATCGTAGAGAAATAGAAAACTATCAGGGATCCCCCTGAAATACGGCTGTTTGCCCCATTCCCTCTGGGCCATATAGAAGCCCGGCACCATGGTCAAGGCCTCCCCGAGATTTCTCAGGCCGTATTTTTTTATTTCTTGCGTATTGATGATGGAGACAACTGCAGGGGCTTCATCTGGAGATTCAGGGTGTTTTGATGCACTTGTAACAACCGATATATCCTCTCCCACGAATAGAATTCTGGTAGGTACGGCCCAAGCAGATCCAATTGTAGTGATTGCTGAAGCCAGGAGAGCAAAAAGGAAAAATAGCCCTATTGGCCTGTTATAGTTGTCCACAGGAGATTGTTTCAACTGCCCTCCTCCAGTTGTTTTACCCTTGTCCTGAATTTCGACCTCGTAAGTCCCAAGAGCCTTGCCGCAGCGCTCTGATTGTTATTGGTCAGTTGGAGTGCCTGTTTTATCAGGTCTTTTTCTAATTCCTCAAGATTTATTCCATTCTCATCCAGACTGAATCTTGTATCGGGATGATCTGATGTCTGGCTGCTTCTAAGAAATTCCAGGTGTTCAGCTGTAACAGGTGGGAGACCTGCAAGTATTATGGCGCGTTCCATCGTATTTGCAAGTTCTCTGATATTTCCTGGCCATGAATAATTCATGAGTATCTTTTTGGCCCCTTGTGTTAGTAGCTGCATCTGTCCGTTTGATTCAGGATCCAGAAACTTCTTGATAAAATATTCTGCCAGGGGCAATATGGCCTCTTTTCTCTGACGAAGTGGGGGGATGTGGATAGGAAAGACGTTTATCCTATAATAGAGGTCTTGTCTAAAGGCCCCTTCTTTTACAAGTTGTTCCAGGTCTTGATTGGTGGCACATATGACCCTTACATCTACTTTTATCGCTTCGTTTCCTCCCACCCGCTGTATGGTCTTTTCCTGAAGGGCCCTCAAGAGTTTTGCCTGGGCCTCAATGGGAAGATCTCCTATCTCGTCAAGCAGCAGGGTACCACCAGAGGCATATTCGAAGACCCCTTGTTTGGATTTTTCTGCACCTGTAAACGCACCTTTTTCATGGCCGAAAAGGGTACTTTGTACAAGGGTATCAGTTATGGCAGCACAGTTTACTGCCACGAATCTGCCCTTTGCCCTTGGACTGTGATTATGGATGAATCGTGCCACTACTTCCTTGCCTGTACCTGATTCCCCGGTGATAAGTACAGTCGTATCTGGTTTTTGGGCAACCCTGGAGGCCACCTCCATGACCTTCTGCATTGGTTTCGAAACACAGATGATTTCGCCTTTTTGGGTTAATCTTTTCAGTTCCCTCTTCAGCTTGACATTTTCCTTGAGTATCCTGGAAACACCTACTGCCTTTTCTACAGCAAGGATGATCCGTTCTTCATCAAAGGGTTTCGTAATATAGTCTACCGCTCCCTCTTTCATTGCATTGACGGCAGATTCAATGGTGCCAAAGGCAGTGATCACTATAACTGGTACCGGAATCTCCATCTTCTTGATATGTCTCAGAAGCTCCAGGCCATCCATCTCAGGCATACGGATATCGCTTATCACCACGTCAAACGCCTCTGTTTCCATGAGGGCCAAGGCCTCTTTGCCACTACCAGCCTCTGAGATCTTGTGTCCCTTACACCCAAGCATGATGCCCAGGATATGTCTAATTTTTTTTTCGTCGTCAACTATGAGGATATTTGCCATTTTTTCTCTATATTTTCACTAAATAATAATTTCAAATATTGTTCCATTCCCCTGGTTACTATGGAGGACAAGTTGACCCATGTGGGCCTCTATTATCCTTTTGGCAAAAGCAAGGCCAAGCCCTGTGCCCTTGGCCTTGGTGGTGAAGAATGGTTCGAGGATCTTGCCCCTGTCCTCAGGTCTGATTCCTTCACCTTGATCCCTTATTATGATAGAGAATTCTCTGCCTTTTTGGGAAAGCTCTACTTGGACCTGTTGACCTTTATTTGATGCCTCGCATCCATTTTTTATGATATTGGAGATAGCACGCGAGAGGAGATCTGCGTCTGCATCAATCACAAAATTCTCTCCAGGGTCTTGGATGCTACACTTGATCTCTATGCCCCTTTTTTTCCACTCGAGATTCATTCGTTCAACGATCTCTGTTATAAGCTCGTCGAGACGCACTTTGCTGAAAGATAATGGTTTGGGCCTGGAAAACTCCAAGAAATCCTGAATAAGATCATTGAGTCTCATCACCTCGTCTTCGACATAGTTGATCATGGTGCCCCGGGTTTCTTGGTCGATATCCGACTTTTTCAGGATATCCAGGGCACCTTTTATTATGCCCAATGGATTTTTCACCTCATGGGCGATAGTTACGGCGAAGTGGCCGATCTCTGCCAATGCCTTTTGTTGTATGAGTTGTTGATAGGTATGCTCGAGGTTCCTCCTACTCTCCTTTAGGGCCTGGGTCATGGTATTGAAGGCACGGGCTAGTTTTCGGGTCTCAGGTAAGGATCCTTCGGACAATTTTACCTCGAGGTTCCCCTGGGCTATGTCTTGGGCAGCCTCTATGAGGCGCTCTAAAGGGGCAGTGAGGGATTTGCTAAAGACCAGGAAGGCAATTATCCCTCCACTTGCGATCAATAGGGTTACCACTGCATATCTCAAGTGCAATTCACTGGATAGTTGTTCTATGCCAGTGGTATTGTAGTATATCTTGACTGTCCCCAGGATCTTTTGCCCGGAAGTACCTGTGCCAAATGCCAGATTTTCGGACTGGGTAGTGAGAAAGACCGGTGTTTGTACCGTATTGTGGCCTGCTTCACCAGGGATTTGGGATCTCGCCAAGATCTTTCCCGAGCTTGCCTTTATCACGACCCGTACTACATCTTTTTCTTTTAGCAGGTTGGAAGCCAGCCTTTGAAGCATGTCCCTGTCATCCAACAGGATGCCGAGTTCACAGTTGGCAGCAAGATATTTGGCCAAAAAATCCATCCTGTCCCTAAAGCGAATCAGAAGGAAGTTTTCAGACAAACGGCTACCGATGAATCCCAGGGTTATGGTGGTAAGTATGGTCAATACAACGATTCCAAGGGCCAGCCTCTGTTGGAAATTCAGATTTTTCATGGTGGCGAATCTAATTCCCACGGCCATGTCCTCCTGGAATGTTGTTCCATCTTTCTGGATGTTTTTCCCTGAGAAACTGGAAAACCTTTGTGTTCCATTCCACTTTTACTGGCGGGGGCAGGAGACGGCATTTTTCTCCCTGAAGAAACTTGGCAAGAAGCTTGGCCCCCTCTATCCCAACGTTTTTATAGTCGATTGTAAAGGCCATCACTGCACCGGTTTCAAAGAAGAAATGGTTGTAGCCTACTACTGCTATCCCTTTGATGAGAGCAGCCTTTGTAAGGTGCCTGACTATCTTTTCTGAGATTACTGTTGAGTCTGGTATGAATAGCAAGATATCAATCTGGTCTATCTCAGGTCTGAGTTTTCTCATGATTTCATCCGAACCCGATACAGGAAGGGGTGTGAACCTCAGCCCCACCTGGTTACAGGCATCTTGTGCCTGGTGGATGATATCTGAGTTCTCTTTGGGGTTGTACAGAATGGCCAGGGTTTTCCCTTGGCCAAGTCTTTGGGCTATTTGATAAACCTGAAACGAGATGGGTACCCTGAGGTCTATGCCGCAAGGGTCATTCCCAGGAAGAAGCTTTTTTAGATCAAGGGTCATGATGGCCATTTTTATTGGTACTTGGAATTTAGGGGAATAGATGAGTTTTGCAGCCTCCGGGCCAATGGCAACCGCCGCTTCAATCTCACCCTTTTTCAGGTAGTGTTTGGCAAGCTCCAGGTTCTCGTCAAGATAGACAACGATCAACTCCACGTTGGCGGTTGTTTTGAGGCCGTCTAATGCCTCTATATATGGACGGATCCTCGATGAGACAAAAACACCAGTAACAACTGGATCTCCAAAGGCGAAACCAGTATGAGATACCAGGAGCAGTAAAATACCGAAAAAGACCTTTATATAAGGCCTATTCCCTGGCATTTTTTAGCGCCCACGTGACTTGTCTCAAGAAACCCCTGACCATTTTCACATCTTTTGCAGTAAGCCCCTTTCCATTGAAGAGTCGCCTGGCATTGAGCATCCAATAGGAGGGCGTCTGTTTCTCAAAAAGTCCCACCTTCTCAAAGGTGTCGTAGAGATGATGGAACATACCCTCTTTTTCCCTGAAGGTGGCAAGACGCGGCCTCTTGATGATCGGACTATTGAGTTTTGCTGTAAATATTTCATAACATAAAATCATTACACTTTGTGCAAGGTTTATGGAAGAAAAATTACTGGTGGGTATTGTCACTACACTACTGCACAGGCTCAGATCATGGTTTTTGAGACCCCATTTTTCCGATCCAAATAGCAGACCTATCCTTGTCTCCTTGTCGAGGCTGGCCACAAAGGTCGCAAGTTCCCGAGGAGAATGGCTGGGCCTTCGTCTTCGCCCTGTTCTGGCAGTAGTTCCTGCAAGGTAATGCAGGTCGTCGATTGCGGCCTTCAAGTCATCGTGGATTGTCATGGATTCCACTACATCGAGTGCTTCATGAGTAGCCATTTTTTGTATTTTGTCCATGTCGATACGTTCTGGTTTGACCAGGCGCAAGGTCGATATCCCCATATTTTTGCAGCATCTTGCAGCTGCTCCTATGTTTTCAGGGTATCTTGGGGCATTCAATATTATTGTAATATTAGAAAGGTCAAGGTTGTTCATGGGAGAATTTTCATGTTTTTTTATCTCTACATGATGTTCTATATCTTAATAGCCAGTACGATAATTCATAATAAGGTATAAGGCCCTGGAAATCATCCATATATAAAAAGGACGAGGAAGCAACCGAGGTGCTAAAGGCATATAAGAGATATTTATCATTCCTTATGATCTTGGCTGGTTTCCTATATTATGGCGTCTTTGTCGAACCAAATCAAATCATAGTAAAGACTGTCAGCATTAGGGATGATACCCTTTTTAGGGCATGGAAAGATATCCGGATAGTACAGCTTTCTGATCTTCACATATCGAGGCTTGGGCCACGAGAGAAAAAGGTGGTAAGTGAGGTGTCGAGGATCAGGCCAGACCTGATATGCATCACAGGGGATCTTGCCCAGTGGGATGCTTCAAATAACGATGTGATGGAGTTTCTGGATTCTCTGCATGCCACCTATGGCGTGTTCATTGTGCTTGGTGATGCAGATATGAGTATAGGAAGGGGCAGGTGTTCTTATTGTCATGTCAATGGGAACATCTACGAATTCAGAAAAAAACCTGTTTTTCTAAGAAATCGTCTATTCAGACTGAAGCTGAATATGGATGGGAGCCTTTATGTACTTGGTTTATCACCAAATTTGGATGCAGAGACCTTTGGTGATCTATGGAAAAATATCAGAAAAGATATCCCAGTCCAGTCCCCCGTTTTGGTCCTGAGTCATTTTTCTTCCCTTTGGGATATGGTTCTGCCCAACGATCATGTCCTTTGGTTGAGTGGGGATACCCACGGAGGTCAAGTGGCGCTTCCGAGCCTTGTCTGGCCCTTATTTTTTGGGGGCAAGGATTTTAGACATCTAAGGGGGCTTTATGGTTCAGGCAGTGGGAAATGGCTGTATGTTAATCAGGGTATCGGGACCACCCTGAAATTCCCAATCAGGATAGGAGTCCTGCCGGAAATAACACTGTTTTCCTTTGCACCTGCCAAATAAAGAGACCCCGGGTCTTGTAGACGCCGGGGCCCTCGTATTTTCTCGAAGACAGAGTTACTTGGAGATGATCATTGTTCCATCAGAGGCACTGGTGGTGACGTGGAAGTTTTTGAGAAATGTCATCCCCAAAAGAGGAGTAATAGAGGCATCGGGATCTTTGGGAAGAAATGCGATCACCTTTTTGGCCTGCAAAGACCCTTCTATTTCTATATCTACAGGGCAATAATAGCCTTCTACATCTCCCCCAACTCCGGTGGCGGTTCCATTGGCACAGAGTTCCAGGGAGACCGTCCCATTGTCATCGGTCAGGCCATATGCCTGGGCACTACCGCTGCTGAGATATACCATTGCAGCCCCTGTATCCACGATGAACGGAGTAGCTATACCGTTTACCTTGCCATTTACCCTATAACAGTTACAGCTTGGATCAAGTGGTATGACTACGTCCTGGGTGACAGCTGTGAACTTTTCGGGAATCGACCACTCTCCACCCTGGGGCTTGTATTTCCAGATTCCCTTGATCTTGCTGCCAGTCTGTACGTCGAATTCATCGATCCGGTAATAGTATTCAAATAGGCCCCATAGTGTTGGCTCAGTGAAATATATCTCATAAGCACCAGGTTTGATACAATTGTCGATCAACACCCGATGGTTCTGGATAGAGAATGTATTACATATCTGGGCCCCATTGTTCGCATAACTGACAGCCAGGACGGTTTGGCCTTTTGGTGTCAGCCATACACCACTGAGCTTGCCCCTTTCCTCTGTCAGATTTAGGGGATATATGGTACCTGTTTCATCATCTATATATGTGAAAGAATCACCTCCCATGTCTTCTGTGACAAGCCATCTTCCTGTGATGGGACGGATGTGGAGTACATAATATAGTAATTCTCTCCAGGAGTTATAATTGTTGATATCCCTTGGATCTCCTACGAGTGCCCTTATTATCCAGTCCCCTTCCATGCCGATGAGCCTGATACCTCCACCAAATGGTACAGGGACAAACGCCCTGATGTCTGTCATGTTGGCGGACATGCCCACATTCTGCGCCCTGTAAGGGATGACTGAAGAGGCATCTGTATCGCTACTGAATGGGAGTGCGATAGGGGTATTTTGTATGTCTGCAGCATAATAGAGTTTTTCCGCACCTGGAACAGGGTGCCCCCACTCGCTGAACAGGTCAAAGCGAGGCTTTCCGTCTATCCAGCGGTAGGCAAATACCTGGCCTGGGGCTAGAGATGGATGTTCTGCCAGGATGAATAGTGCCCCCTTTGTGTTGTCCATCACTGGTACATTGAGCGTCAGGTCCATCCAGTCTGTGGTAGAGACCTTTTCTTCTGCGGCATACCTCAAGGAATTGATATAGACCGTAACTGGTATCCACCATGTCGACATCTGTTGGTTTATTGGGATGGGTGGTCCATATTCGGGATTGGGTTTATAGGGCATCCAGTCCGATAGTGTGGCTGTTATCTTGTCCTTTATTGTCTGATCAATATATTGTCTTCCATATGTTGGATATGTCTCGTTGTCGCCTGGTACACTTGGATCATGAATGGTGGTGGTTACCTGTATCCAGCCCTGTTTGACTGTGGGCTGGCCATTAACGTCTCCATCAACCAGTTTGTGTACATCAATGGTGACTGTAAACGTCTGATTGCCATCGGGATCCTGTACGATTACGCCGGCATCTTGACCGTTCATCTTGATCCATTGTTCAGTCGGAGCAGCCATCCAACAAAAATCAAGTGTTTCTGGCCAGATAACGTTATGGGCACTGGGGACATCGGTCCTTGGTATAGTGCCATTTATTGTGCCGTTTGCATCATATGTGAATTCATTCAGATCTTCTTTGGTACAGTTTGCATCTGTGCAATTGGGGAGGGCAAAGCCGTTTAGTTCTACACGTATAGGCTGGGGATTTTCCAATTGTTCCTGGTTGATGTAGAACTGAAGGCTGGTTGGCGAAATGACCAATCTGCCCGTCTTGGTTGCACTGCAGGCCTTATTGTATGGGCTCAGATCACTGTCTTCGGCAAGACAGCTTGAGACAGAGACAAGGCTGAGCAGAACACCCAATACAATAAAATATGCGAAGCACGTTTTACTTTTCATGTAATCCTCCTTGCTGACCATCTTCAAGAACCCTGATTTTCAGGCTGTTTTTCCAATATCATCACATCACCAAGGGTATCAGGAGGTTCTACCTTGATTGTCTCTTCCTGAATGGTTTGGCCAGCTAAGTCCTCCTGTCCCTGTCGACATTCCAGGGATGCGGTCTGAACAGGCTGCCCGCACTTGTTACACATTGCCAGCGTCTTGGTCAGGTCTCCAGCCAAGGTCTTGGCAGCCTCCTCTATGGCCCTGTCCATCTGTGTCCGCTCCGAAGGATCGGCCCACATGGTCACAGGCTCAACCTGTTTCTCCACCCTGTTTGCCCAGACAACCTTACCGGTCTTGGTATCCTGAAGTGCAAGACTTATTTGCACTACCGCCTGGGGTATATGGCCTCCCTTTGCTGCCAGATAGGCAGCTGCCATCCCGGCTGCGCCCCATACCCCTGCGTTGAATGCAGCCGAATGTTCATATCCGCCAGAGGTGGTGGTGACAGTATGTGCAAATCTTGGATGGGTACCCACTGTCTTGGTTTTTGTTGTAGGTGCATTGAACGGTGTATCTGCCATTGAGCCAAGACCTGCGCCCATGGCGCCTCCAAGTGCCAAATCTTGCCAAAGATCATACTGGTCAGATTGGGCTACACCAAATATGGTTGCAGATGTCCAGTCGAAAAAGAATGGCAATATGCCTTGCTGAAGGGGATTGAGGATCCGCCCCTGTCTGACTTCGTATTCCACGATCCTTCCTCTTAGTACAAAATCCGCCCCAAAATATTGCCCAATCTGTTTTACAGTGTCTTTGTTAAGGCCTATATGATTGAGCTTGAGCCTTTCTTCTGGGACATTGGCCATCTCGTTTTGGAGCATGACCCTTTGAATCTGTTCCTTCATGGAATCAGACCAGCCAGTGCCCATTTCCCTATAGAGTGTATTTCTGGTTCGTTTTGATTCTATGGCAGGTGTTTCTATCAACTGTATGATCCCGAGATCGACGAGATATTGCACCACATCCTCTTCCACGGGCATATAAAATCCATCATGTGCCAGCCTCTGGCTAATGGCAGATTGGATCTTGATCTGCCGCCTGAGGGAATCGTCTGGGGCATGGCCTGCCGTATAGTCTGCAAAGGGAAGCATTACTATCTGGGCGCACGGAGTCGGATTTTTTATGGCAGTGGTATCCACTGGTTTGACCGAGTCCCTGACCTTTTGGCCGCAGCCACAGGTTATGAGCATGCAGCAAAAGGTCGTTAATATGATTTTTGTCCACCGGAAATATGACATGATTACCCTCCGACTGTATAATTTTTTTCCACTGATTCTGTTTTTAATCTCATCGGAAAAGAAATAAGAATTTATAAAAATATTTTTTGTTTTTTGGATATTGATTGGACATTTCTGGATCAAAGCACTCGATTATGTACAAATTGCAAGTTGTCTGCCAAAAGGGCTTGCCCCTTTTAGGAATAGGCTTGGAGAGGATAAATGGGCAGTTTAGGCCAGAGTGTTGGTCCTTAGAGGCTGTAGCAGGATATCTTTAAGGGGGAATTAGAGGCTGACCTGGCGGATGTGGGTGGAGTTGGTAAGGAGCATAACGAGTCGATCGACTCCAAGGGCCATGCCTGCCGATGGTGGACAGCCTTTCAAGGAGGAAAGAAATGCAGAGGGGATGGTCAATGTTGTTAGTCCCAGGTGCCTGCGTTTTTTGTTTTCATAGTGAAATCTTTTTTCCTGTTCCTCTGGGTCCATCAACTCGCTAAAGCCATTTGCCAACTCGATACCTCCAATGAATAGTTCCACACGTTCACTCACTTGGCAATTTTTTTCCTGCAACCTGGAAAGGGAGGCAGCCCAAGCTGGGAAATCCAGCAGGAATACAGGTCTGTGTCTGGGCAGGGAGGGCTCTATCTTAAATACGAGATCTTTATCGAATCGTTCTTCGTCTCTCACACTTATCGGATCCCAGCCGGCATATCGGGTGAAGGCATCATGGATAGTGATGGCCTCGAATGGGGGAGAAAGGTCTATGATATGATTGTCATACCTGAGCGAGGGATCATTTGATTGGCTAACCACTTTCCAGGCGGAAAGGATCAGCCCCTGACAGTCTTCCATGAGCTTAGTGTAGTCTGCATGGGCACGGTACCATTCAAGCATGGTAAATTGAGGCAGGTGTAGCCGCCCTTTTTCCTTTTTCCTAAATGCAGGGCCAATTGAAAAAAATTTTTTTAGCCCCTGACACAGCAATGGTTTCAAATAGAGCTCTGGCGATGGAAGGAGATATGTACGGGGCTGTTCGTCCTTTATCTCAAATAGATCTATGGACGCCTCAGGAATGGGCGTATCAGACGAGACCGGTGTCTGTATCTCTATGAACCCCCTGTCATAAAACCATTGCCTTAGGGTCTTGAGTATCAGGTGGCGTTTTATAAGGATTTCTTTCAGACACGATGGACAAGTCCCCACGATCAGCCTTTAGTTTTTACCCTTTCCACATATTCACCCGTGCGGGTGTCTATCCTGAGTATATTCCCTTCCTCTATAAAGAGGGGGACCTGAAGCGTGTATCCAGTTTCCAGAGTTGCAGGTTTGGTGGCACCAGTGGCAGTATCGCCTTTTATACCAGGATCGGATTTGACGACCTCGAGTTCAACAAAGGTGGGCAAGGAAATGCTGATGGGTGTCTCATTGAAAAATAGAACGTTCACCTCCATGTTGTCTTTTAGATAGTTTTTTGCATCTCCTACCTGTTCGGGGGTGAGGGTAACCTGATCATAGGTGCTCGTATCCATGAAATGAAATCCAGTTGCATCATTGTATAAGAATTGCATCTTGGCCTCATGGAGATTGGCAGGTTCGAACTTGTCACCGGACCTATACGTCCTGTCCATGGTATAGCCTGTTATCATGTTTTTCAGCTTACATCTGTAGAGTGCTTGCCCCTTGCCCGGCTTTGAAAATTGGAAATCGGTTATTATGTATGGTGCACCATCGATTATGATTTTGAGACCTTTTCGTAAATCAGATGATTCGTACACGTTTATCAGACTCCTTTGGCGATTTTTTTGATGTAGATAGAATATAGTCGTAAAAAGCGCAATTAGAAATAGCTCATCAATTTCTATTGGCCTTTTGACCAATAATGGCATTGCAGTCGAAAATATGTCTTTTCTGTCTATTTGACAGGATCATAATGGGAAAACACCATGGTAAAATTGGCTCTACCCTGGGTTATGGAGCGCAGGGCAGTAGAATAACCAAACATTTGAGACAATGGGACAATTGCCCTTATGACCTGGATCGAGCCCCTGGCTTCTATCTGCTCCACCTTTCCTCCCCTTGCGTTGAGGTCGCCTATAATCTCGCCCATAAAATTTTCCGGTGTCATTATTTCTACTTGCATCATGGGCTCTAACAGTACGGGCTCTGCCAATTCGCTTGCCTTTCGCAAGGCCATGGATGCAGCAGCCTTGAGGGCTATTTCCGTTGTCAGGCCCTCGTCGAATTTGACGTCCTTTAGAGTCACTTTTGTGTCAACCATTGGATAGCCCTGGACAACACCACTTTCAAGTCCCTGGCTTAGGGTCTGTAATATCTCTTCTTCATATCCCTCTGGGAGTATTCCTTCGGGAAGCTCACCGACTACGAGATTGCCCTCTCCCCTTTGTCTCGGCTCTACCGTGAGTGTGACCTCGGCAGTCTGTCTGCTACCACCAATTTCCCTGTCGAATCGTTCTGTTACCTCGACCTGTTTCTGTATGGTTTCCCTATAGACAACCTGTGGTTTGCCCACCCTGACTGGTACCTTGAACTCCCTTAGGAGTCTGTGGGTTAGTACCTCCAAGTGCAGTTCCCCCATTCCAGATATGATGGTCTGGCCAGTTTCTTCATCGACCTTCACCTTGAAGGTGGGGTCCTCCTCAGCAAGTTTCGCCAGGGCGAGCTCTATCTTTTCTTGATCAGCCGTGGATTTGGGCTCGATAGCCACGGATATAACAGGGAGATAGGTCTCGATGGATTCCAAGAGAATCGGGTGTTCTGGATCACAAAGGGTGTCACCGGTTTGGGCGAGCTTTAGCCCCATGACTGCAACAATCTGTCCGGCCCCTGCCTCTTTTATCCTTTCCCTCTTTATCGCATGCATCCTCAAGAGCCTGGCTATCTTCTCTTTTTTCTCCTTGGTTGCATTCCACACCTCTGCCCCTGAAAACAGGATACCAGAATACACCCTGACATAGGTCATCTTCCTGCCCTGATCCATCTGAACCTTGAAGGCAAGGGCAGAAAGGGGGCTTTTGATACTGGCTTTTCGTTCCTCTTCTTCTCCTGTCTTGGGATTGATCCCCTTTACTGGAGGGATGTCAAGGGGGCTTGGAAGATATCGGCCTATTCCATCAAGGACCGGCTGAACCCCCTTGTTCTTGAGTGCTGATCCACAGAAAATGGGCACCCCTGCCAAGGTGAGACAGGCTTTTCTAACCACCTTGTGGATTTCGGCCTCGGATATATCTTCATCAGCAAGGAATTTTTCCATCAAGTCGTCGTCGCTCTCGGCGAGGGCCTCCAACAGTTGTTCCCTGGCAGTAGCCACATACTCTATGTGTTCCTCAGGGATGTCCAATTCCTCAAATTTCCTCCCTTCCGTGGATTCATCCCAGACGATGAGTTTTTGTTTGATAACGTCAAAGACCCCTTGGAAGTTGTCTTCCGAACCAAGGGGGATGGTGAGTATCAATGGATTTACGCCAAGACGTTCCTTGAGATCGTCTACCACGCGCCAGAAATCAGCCCCCAGCCTGTCCATTTTGTTGATAAAGGCCATCTTTGGCACTTTGTATTTGTCAGCCTGATGCCAAACGGTTTCTGATTGGGGTTCCACACCTCCAACGGCACAGAATACACCAAGTGCTCCGTCCAGAACCCTCAGAGACCTTTCGACTTCAATGGTAAAGTCCACGTGTCCTGGTGTATCAATGATATGGATCTCTTTACCCTTCCAAAAACAGGTTGTGACGGCAGAGGTGATGGTAATACCTCGTTCTTGTTCCTCAGGCATCCAGTCCATTGTTGCCTGGCCGTCGTGGACCTCGCCTATCTTGTGGGTTTTGCCCGTATAAAAGAGGATCCTTTCCGTCAAGGTTGTCTTTCCTGCATCAATGTGGGCAATGATCCCAATATTTCGTATACTTTTTATCTGTTTGTCGCTATCCATTGTTGCCCTTTTTTCGAGGTTTCAGTCCAGGCAGCTATTATAAGGTTTTTTCAAGGGGTTCACAACTTTTACTGTTGTCAGGAGATAGTGACGGTTACATGTTGGTGGCAAAGTGACGGGAAAAATGTTAACCATACATGAAATCATGAAATAGTAAGACCTTGAAAAGAATTGCCAAGTCCCAGGGGATACATAGGGCACTTGGCGAAGTTTGACAAGAATAAAAATCGGTCAATTCCATTTTCATCGGGATAGAGGGCGAGTGTAACCAGTCTGTGGTCAATAGGAACAGGTCTTGCAGCAGATACTGAAGGGGCCTCTTTTGTCCGCCTGGACGAGTCGTCAGTGAGTAAACGACCAATATCCATCTTGTCTCATTGGCAATAGTATTTGGAGTAAGTTGAAACATGTTAAATAGGTTTTTCGACAACTCTCAAAAAGGCTTGGTGCTGGCAGTATTGCTGGCAGTCTTTTTTTCCGTGGCCTTAAGATTGTTTCCATTTCATCATATCTTGATGCAGAAAGATTCATTTTTTTACAATGGCAAGCCTATATTGACCACTTACGATGGCTATTATTATTTGCATCTTTCAAAACACTACTGGGAGGATGAGTACCATTCCAGTGCCTTGGGTACGGTTGGTACCCGTATCAGAACCAGGCCACTTTTGGTCACACTGACTGCAATAATCAACAAGCTCTCCGGCGTGCCCCTTGAATGGATTGCCTACTTTTTGCCGGTTTTTCTATCAGCCTCTCTCATTATCGTATTTTTTTTCTGGAGCAAAGTGTATGAAAATGTCTCCATATTTTTTATGAGCTCCATTGTTGGGGCAGGAAATCTGGCCTGGTACGTGAGGTCTTGTCTTGGCCGGTATGATACAGATAGTCTCATCCCCTTTTTCATGTTCGTTATCCCTTTTTGTTCCTACAAATTCAGTCTGTCCTATGATAGAAGACAAAAGATTAAACTGGGCATTCTCACTCTATTAATGGCAATAGTCTTCTATAAGTGGTGGCACCGTGCCCTTTTTTTTATCCCCTTTTTGATTGCTGTGCCCTATGTGTTGAGTATGTTTTTTGTCAAGACTTCCTGGCTCGGTAAAATTATTAGATTGGGCATGGTGACCGTGTTCATAGCCGCATCGGTTTCAGTGTTCCAAGGACTTGACGTTAGCTGGCTTGGGGATTTGGGTAGACAGTTTACGGTTGTTGCAACCTCCATAAAACGTATGACCCTTAATAAAATAGGCCTATATCCATCTGTTTTTAAGGGTGTTGGTGAGCTCACTGGTGTTTCTTTCATGGAAGCTGTGGAGAAGGTCTCTGGTCATTGGGCCGTATTTGTTTTTTCTCTGTTCGGCCTGTGGCAGGCAATCAGGATAAAGAAAGAGGCCATTCTTTTCCTGGTTGTTCCTATTGGCCTGGGGATAATGGGGTTTTGGATAAGGAAATGCCTGATCTTTACTGCACCTGTTGTTGCCTTTGGGTTCGGCTTTTTTGTATATGAGACATACAAGTATGCCACCAGGTCTTTAAAGAGATATTCCTCTCCCGTCTGTGGGCTTGTAGCGCTACTTCTCATGGTCTTGGCAATCTATCCATCCTGGAACACGGTCTTAGCGCCTTCTTTTTCTCCTGGAGAGATGGCTGTTGCAGAGACATTGAAGCAGTACCCCGATGATGGGCCAGTCTGGTGTTGGTGGGATTATGGCTATCTCATTGAATACTTGGCTGACAAGAAGGTCTTTGTAAATGGCGCCACCCAGAGACCAAGAAGGGTTTTTCTGAGCGCAGTACCCTTTGCCTCCAAGGATCCACGGCTTTCTGCCAACTGGATAAGATTTTTTTCTCTTAGAGGTATCGCCGGCCTCCAAAAGATCTCCAAGGAGCTTGGTTCTGAGACAGAAGCTATCTCATTCCTGAAGCAAGCCTTGGCATCTCCTGGATTGTTGTCGGTACTTGTTGAAAAATATGGTCTTCCCCAGGATAGGGATTGGCAGCATTTTTTATACCCTGAAGGCAAGGCATATCTCTATATACCTTATAGAATGCTTGACTTGGCTGATTTGTGGTATTACTTCGGCACGTATGTATTTGACGGAGATACACAGGATAAGGCATACTACCGTATTATTGATGGCGTGGTTATGCTCAATAGAAAAAGAGGAAGCTTGAGGATGGGGGGGCGAGACATCTTTCTCAAGAAAATATATATGTTTAAACTCGATCCAAAACCACATATGGAATCTTGGGGAGAATACAATAACGCTTCTGATCTTTCACTTATTTTTAATGTGCCATTTCATAAAGCACTCATTGTAGATGCTAAGCTTAATAGGACAGCATTCATCCAGCTGTTGTTTGAGCCCGATAGGACCAAGTGTTTTGAATCCATTTCCTTCATACCATTTCAGGCAGGTGCGTGGGCTGTAAAGAGATGTGGAGATACCTCGGCAACCACTGAAGCAATGGAAGCGAAATGAGACAACTTTTCAGGGAATTTTTGGCCAAATATCCCCTGCGCAGCCTATGTGGTATATTTTGTGATCTTTTTTGTATTGTTCTCGCTTGGTATGGGGCATGGTGGTTGCGTCTCAATCTGAATCCATCTCCATATCGTATTGCTATATGTAACAAAGCACTACCTTTAGTTTTTGTCGTACAATCGATAACTTATTTTTTACTTGGACAACACAAAGGATACTGGAGAACAGCATCCATAAGGGACTTGGCCAACATAATCATGGTAGCCGTGACAGGCTCCCTGTCTATTACCCTCTTTCTTTTTTTGTATAACAGGTTACTTACCGAGGTCCCCAGAAGTATTCCGATCATCTATTTCTTGCTGTATGTGTGTTTCCTGGGTGGTACGAGGTTTCTATACCGTTTTTTTTCAGAGCAATCCCTTAAAAATGGTGGAGACAGGGAAAAGGTTTTGGTTGTAGGGACTGATTCTTCTACTGAATTTCTCATAAGGGAACTCACCCAGAAGTGCTCAGCTCAGTACGCCCTCTTGGGTCTTTTGGACAAAGATGGCAGGAAGAAGGGGAGAAAGATCTTGGGCGTGGATGTTATTGGAAGTATTGAAAATCTTGATACATATCTTGAAAAGTTCGGGATTGATAAGGTTTTTATTGCATCATCGAGTATAAAAGGGCGTGATATCAGGCGTATTGTTGAGAGTTGTCATAAAAAGGGGATCCCTTGCAGGATAATGCCTCTTTTAAGGGATATGATCTCTGGTGCAGGAGGAAAATCTATAAACCTTCTAAGGGAGGTACGGCCTGAGGACCTTCTTGGACGAGAGCCAATAAGTCTTGATAGAGACCTGATAGGGGATTTTCTGAACAACAAGGTTATACTCGTTACTGGTGCAGCAGGTTCCATTGGTTCAGAATTATGCCGTCAAATAATAAGATATAGGCCTAAGAGACTTGTAGCCTTGGATGCCAGAGAAGAGGCCATGTTTTTTATGGAGCGTTCTTTCAGGGAGTCTTTTCAGGACATGGATTTCATTTGTTGCCTGGCAAATGTCTGTAACAGGTCAATAATGGAAGATGTGTTTAATAAATGGAAACCCCACGTGGTTTTTCATGCTGCAGCTTATAAACATGTGCCAATGGTGGAGATGAACCCTGTTATGGGAATGAAAAACAACTTGCTTGGAACTATTAATGTAGCTGAAATGGCTAATTCGACAGGCGTTGAGAAATTTATCTTCATTTCCACGGACAAGGCAGTGAATCCTACTAATATAATGGGATTGAGCAAACGATTAGGGGAGCTTTTTTGCCTTTCCCTGAATTGTAGGAGCGAAACAGCCTTTGTTGTTACAAGGTTTGGGAATGTTTTGGGTTCAAGCGGGTCTGTCATTCCAATATTTCAGCAGCAACTGGAGAGTGGAGGCCCTCTTACCGTAACCCATCCAGAGATTACAAGATTTTTCATGTGCATCTCTGAGGCATGTGAATTGGTTTTACAGGCCTCGGCAATGGGTAGAGGTGGTGAGATATTTGTCCTGGAGATGGGAGAGCCAGTAAAGATCGTGGAGCTTGCCAAGAGCATGATCCGATTGGCTGGCTTTATTCCTGGGAAGGATATAGATATTATTTTTACTGGACTCAGGCCTGGAGAAAAACTATATGAAGAGCTTTTTTATGAACAGGAGAAATTGGTGTCAACTAAACACAAAAAGATCCTTCTGGCCAAAAGCGAGCTTTCTGTGGCAGAATTAGACGAAACCTTGGATAAGGTCATACTGCTTTTGCAAGAGAATAAATGGCATGAAGCGAAGGAGTTGGCCTTTTCCCTGGTTAAATTGGAAGGTGGCGCTCAGATAATTTCCTCGCCTCGTATTGGAAGGTTGGGTTAGGCTGCTTTAGGAACCTATGAATATTGAAAGGGTATAGTGATTTTGGAAGCAGAAAGAGTCGAAAGAGAGCACTTGGCAGATAATTCTGCCAAATATCGTTGTAATGATGATGAAATAGATCTTGTCCAGATATTTCGTATGTTGTCTGGTCAGAAAACCACAATTTTGGTTACAATGGCTATCTGTTTGGTTTCGGCTTTTTTATTCCTCCTTTTCACTACACCTCTATATGACATAAAGATCCAGATCAAATCAGGCCTCAAGGGCTGGCCCAAGGAAGATATCACTTCATGGTTGAAGGAGAGACAATATGTCAATCTATTCCCTCATCCAGACAAGGATACGTCTAAAAAGATAGGCGCCATCCGCTTCAAACACGATCGTAAGGGAGATATCATAACTATCCATATGTATTGGCCTGATCCAGATCAGGGACGGGCCTTTTTGGAAGAATTGATAAGACGCTGGATGGATTACTATCTAAGGAAATTTCCAGACGATAGTATCATCTTGGCCAGACGGGAGATTGAGCAAAAGATCGACGAGTTGGAACAGCAACTGAATACCTTGAACAAGATAGATGTGGCCCAGCTCGAAAATCGTATCTCAGAAAAGACAAAGCTCATAGGTCTCAAAAAGAGAGATATAGAAACACTCAAAAAGGAGATAGAAAGTAAAAAGGCCCTTCTGAAGTATTTTGAGGAAATAATTGAGAAGCTGATGGTTAATACAGATGCCCTCATGAAGGCCAGGGACGCCCTGCTTGTTAAGGGTAAACAACAGGACCTATCCATGCTTTTTCTTTTGAATTCCATACAGCAGAACATCTCTTATGCTGATCAGGTCAAGAGGCGCATGGTCGATGTCCAATCCAATATATATCAGGACTCAAATCAGATAATTTCCTTGCAAAATGAAATAGAGGAGATCCAGAACTCTATATCAGAGATGAAACTCCAAAAAACAGTGGAACTTCAGGGCAAGAGATCGTTTTTGGAAAAAAAGATCGGGGATCTAAGATACCAGTTGGAGCATATAGCACCCATCAAGGTGCTTGGGCCAGCTACGAACACTCTCAATCCAGTGAAGCCAAGGAAAACCCTTATCTGGTTCATGGCAGTGATAGGGGGGCTTTTTCTTGGGATATTCCTGGCGTTTTTCAAGGTCATGCTACAGAGTGATCTTGGAAGAAAGTGACTGTAACCGTAATTTCTCGATATTTGCACCAAGCCATACAGGAGGGCTCGATGGGGATTGGGCTCGCCATTTCAACAGCAGAGGGAAAAAGTGGAGAACAATTTTTTAAATGGTAAACGAGTAGCTGTCACAGGTGCCTGTGGCACTGTTGGTACTGAATTGGTTCGACAGCTTCTTGAGGGCAGGCAGAGACCAGCCGAGGTCGTGGCCCTTGATAACAATGAGAGCGCACTTTTTTTCTTGGAACAGCGTTTCCTGGCCCACGACAATGTCCATTTTTTTTTAGCAGATATTAGGGACAGGGATAAACTATGTCGCAAGTTCAAAAATATAGATATAGTGTTTCATGTTGCTGCATATAAGCATGTGATCCTGTGTGAGCGTTCACCATTCGAGGCAGTGCAGACCAATATAAATGGTGTGCAGAACGTGATATACGCTGCATGTGAAAACAAGGTGGAAAAGGTGATTTTTACCAGCTCGGACAAGGCGGTCAATCCCACCAGTGTCATGGGGACATCGAAGCTTATGGGTGAAAGGCTGATGACTGCAGCAAATAGTAATGTTCAGGGTGGAGGGCCTATTTTCGCATCTACCCGTTTTGGAAACGTCTTGGGATCTCGTGGTTCTGTTATCCCGATATTTCATGAACAGATAAAAAAGGGCGGGCCAGTCACGCTTACAGATCCAGAGATGACAAGATTTATCATGAGCATACAGGAAGCTGTACGACTGGTGATCGATTCTGCCATGATTGCCCGTGGTGGAGAGGTGTTTGTCACCAAGATGCCTGTCATTCGTATTGAGGATTTGGCTGAGGTGATGATAGAAGAGCTTGCCCCACGCTATGGGCATGATCCTACTGCCATAGAGATTGTAATGATTGGGGCAAAGCCAGGGGAGAAGATGTATGAGGAGCTGATGAGTGTCGAAGAGACACGGAGGGCTGTGGAACTACCCAGATATTTTGCAGTTCTTCCAGCTTTTCGGGGGATTTATAGGCGAATAAGATACGATTATCCCGATGTTGTTTCTGAGACAGTAGAAAATCCTTATGTCTCCTCCAATGAGCCCCCTTTGAACCGTGAAGAGCTTGGTCGTTTTTTAAAGGCAAATAAACTCTTGGGCTCCTTGGAGTCAGGGCAGGAGCATCCAGATAGGCGTTTCTGGCCGGGTGAAAGATAGATCATTAGTAAGAGGTTTTTTACATGCGGGTCTTGATATTGGGTGGAGATGGTTATCTCGGCTGGCCTACTGCAATGGCTTTTTCCTACAAAGGACATCAGGTCTTTGTGGTAGACAATTATTTGAGACGCAGTCTATGCCGAGATCTTGATGTGGAGCCCCTCTTTTCTACTCCAAATCTCTTGAGCAGGATTAGGATATGGAAGGAGATAACAGGAAAAGAGATGCAGGTCGAGATAGGCGACTGTTGTGAGTATAGATTTTTGATTGATATTTTCAGGAAGTTCCAGCCAGAGGTTGTTGTCCATTATGCTGAGCAGCCCTCAGCCCCTTATTCCATGCTAAACTATGAAGCCGCCAGGCTCACCCTGTCAAACAATCTGCTCAGCACTTTAAATATCATCTGGGCTGTCAGGGAAATAGTGCCAGAGTGTCATATAATAAAGCTTGGCACCATGGGTGAATACGGTACACCAGATATAGATATTGAGGAGGGATGGATTGAGATCGAACACAAGGGCAGAAGGGATCGATTTCTGTTCCCAAGACAGGCCAGTTCCCTTTATCATACCACCAAGATCCAGGATACGGATCTCTTATGGTTTTATGTAAGGACATGGAATCTCAGGGTGACGGACTTGATGCAGGGCCCTGTCTATGGCCTGTCTACACCAGAGACTGAATTGGATGAAAGGCTTTCGACCTTTTTCAATTATGATGAGCTTTTTGGTACTGTTGTAAATCGCTTCATCGTGCAAGCAGTGGCTGGTTATCCCCTTACCGTATATGGTAAAGGTGGCCAAACCAGGGGATATCTAAATATTCGCGATACCATTGCCTGTGTGGAACTTGCCATGTTAAATCCCGCAGAGTTTGGGGAGTTGAGGATATTTAATCAAATAACCGAGACATTTTCCGTAAATGAACTTGCTGGGAGGGTTAGGCGAGTCGGGCTCGACAGAGGACACGAGGTGGAGATAAGAAGTGTAGAAAATCCCAGGATAGAATTGGAAGAACATTATTATAATCCCGCTTATACTGGGCTCAAAGAACTTGGCCTGAAGCCGCATCTAATGACAGATGAAGTGCTTCACGGCATGTTTGAAAAGGTCGAACGGCATGCAGCAGGCATCCATAAACATAAAATTTTTCGTAGGGTGAAATGGTAAAAGATATCAGGTGGTTGATAACAGGAGGATGTGGCTTTATTGGTACTTCGCTTATAAGGTATCTATTGGGGAAAGGACTGGCAAGCAGGATACGTATCCTGGACAATCTTTCCGTAGGCACGCGTGAAGACTTGGCATCTGTTTGTAATTTCAAGGAGATTCACCCCTTGTCTCTAAGTAATGGTCAGGGGTATATGCATTCTCGATCTGGATCTGTCTCGTCGGCGATTCAAAACAAGATTGTGGAACTTGTTCCAGGTGACATACGTGATGCCGATCTGACCCAGGCATGCTGTCGAGATATGGATATTGTAGTCCACCTGGCTGCCAATACAGGTGTGCCAAAGTCAGTGGAAAATCCAAGGCTGGACATGGAATCCAATGTGATAGGTACCTTTAATATGTTGGAAGCAGCCAGGATGACAGGAATAAAACGTTTCGTTTTTGCCTCAAGTGGTGCTCCTGCTGGAGAGGTGGAGCCACCTATTCACGAGGAATTACCCCCTCATCCAGTCTCTCCATATGGTGCCAGTAAATTGGCTGGAGAGGGTTATTGTTCTGCCTATTTCAGGACATTCGGCCTTGAAACTGTCGCCTTGAGATTCAGTAATGTCTATGGTCCTGGCTCTACACATAAGACCAGCGTCGTGGCAAAGTTTATAAAACAGGCACTAAACGGTGAGACCTTGGAAATCTATGGTGATGGTAGCCAGACCAGGGACTTCATCTTTATAGACGATTTGATAAATGCATTGGTACTCGCGGCAACAAGGGAGGGCATTGGTGGAGAAATTTTTCAAATAGCGACCAATCGAGAGACCACACTTGATGAAATGACCGAACTGCTCATTAGTGCCTTGGAAAGGCATGGCATCTCAAGACCTGAAGTTATCAAAACAGAGCCCCGGATAGGTGATGTAAGAAGGAATTTTTCCGATACAACAAAGGCTCGACAGATGTTGGGATGGAAGTGCCAATGGGATCTGGCACAAGGTCTCGATTCCACCATCGAATGGTTTACTGGTTAGTGAGATCCTGACTACCACCATGATAAGGGAAACCAATCCGTCCTCCTTTGGCATATTTAGTAAAGGAGTTGATGTCAGTAATGATGAATTGGCCTTTCTGATCGAGTGTGAAAAGGCCAAAGCTGCACATAAGATCCTGCGGCAACACAAGTACTTCTATTCTCCTTTGCTCAAAGGATATGATGAGACCAAAGGTATCCTTGTCTTTGAAAAGATAGAGGCCATGGAGCCTCTTTCTTGTCACATGGATGCTGTGTGGTTCCACAGGGCTGGCGAACTCCTTGCCTTGATACACACTCGATTGCATCTGCCAGAAGAAATTTCGATTGTCAGATATGAGGATAAAGGCAGGAAAGGCAATGTATATGTCCATGGAGATTTCATGCCCAACAATCTCTGTATCTCCAAGGGACGGTTGGTGGTTTTCGATTGGGGAGTGCGTCCCTGGATATCACAGGTCTATACCATGGCTTCACCTGTTGTGGATTTGGCTGCCTTCATGGCCCCATGGTGGGTGCCGCTATGGTGGGATTTCCAGTTTCCCTTGGACAAATTGAATCTATTTTTCCAGGCATATGTAAAAAGGGCAGGGGTTGATGATAAGACAGTCAATGCCCTAAAAAACGAATTGGGACGGGAACTTATTATGCACAAGATATATCATCAGAAGGAAATCAAAAAAAGGCCATTTTGGAAACGTCCATTACATCAGATGAAGCTGGTCGTGAATTACCTTAGAACAAGGCATGGAATCATCAATGGTTGACATATCCTTTCAAGACTATCGGGACAGTCACAAAGGACCTTCAAAGGTCAAGGAATATGATCCACAATTCTGGATATCAGGCACCACAAATCACCTCTTTTGGGAGATCGAGCGCATACTGCTAAAGGAAATAATAGATAAAATGGACCCCTATCCCAAAAGAGCGCTTGATTTCGCCTGTGGTACAGGCAGGGTCTTATCTTTTCTGGAGAAACATATCGAGGAAACCCACGGTGTTGACATCTCCAGTGATATGTTGAGGGTGGCACGCAGTCGATGTAAAAGTTCATCCTTGCTCGAAGGAGATCTCACCACCAATCCAGCGCTTCTGGACAAACGATTTGATCTGGTTACTGCCTTTCGATTTTTTCTGAATGCCCAGCCTACATTGAGAAAAAGCGCCTTGGAGGCCATTGCCTTGAGATTGAAGAAAGATGGATTGCTGGTGGCCAACTTTCATCTGAATCCTCTTAGCTTGACAGGAGGCTATTTAAGATTCAGGTACTTGTTGAAGGGTACCAAACGTCGTGCCATGTTGACACTGAACGAGGCCAAGGCGATTCTCGAAGATTCTGGATTCGAGCCAGTTGAAGTGAGAGGTTATGGCTACTTGTTTCACAGACGTAAATACGTGCGTTTTATCCGCTTACGTGCCCCTCTTGAGAAGGTATTGTCAAGAACTAACCCTTTGCCGTCTCTTGCAATGAATTTTCTTATTGCTGCAAAACCCAAGTGATTTACCCACACTGCCATCTACTGTCGTTAATTTGGGTTACTTATTGGGTCTAATTTATATAACATCATGGCCTCAGGGATAAACGATTTTACCAATACTTTTATCGCTCGTGTTTTTAATGTTGGATTGACGATTGCAATTCAGGGCTGCCTTGCTTGGTTTCTTCTTCCTGCTGGTCGTGGTTCTTATGCTGTCTGTTTGATTTTCACTAGTTTGCTTATTTATGTATTTTCATTGGGCAGTGATATTGCATTTAGTTATTTTGTGTCTTCAAAAAGATTATCCCTTTCCGAATCAATTACCATAAGTTTTGTTCTGATCTCGCTGATTTCATTTTGTGCTATTTTTTGTGGTTATATAGTTTTGCAGCTTCCATTTGCTTTTATATCCAAGGCATCATATAGTGCTTTTTTGTTGTCTTTATTTTATGTTCCTTGTTTATTATATGCGAATATTTATCTTCAACTTTTTACTGCAATTGGTAGTTTTCAGCTTTATGGTTTTTTGCTGGTTCTTCGTGAGTTGAATAGACTTATCTTGGTGTTGTTTTTTGTGCTCTGGTTGTCTTATGGCGTCGAAGGTGCTCTTCTTGCAAATATATGTTCAGATTTAATAATTATTTTCTTGTCTTTGTTTTTTTATTTTTTTAGATTTCATGTAAAATTAGTTAGAATACACTGGTTATCTTTAAAGAACATCTTATCATATGGTGTTCGTTATTATCTTGGTAGATTAAGTAATATTTTAAATTTCCATATTGCTACAATTATATTGGCTTTTTTTGCTACTAAAGAAGAAATAGGCTTGTTTTCTGTCGCAATTGCTTTGACAGTGAGGATTGAGATGATCCCAGATGTTTTTTTCGCAGTCATCTTTCCCAGGGTCGCAGCCAGTACGACAGGACGACAGGAACTGGTGGCCCAATGCGCCCGTATAAGTGGTCTAATTTGCGGTATTATCTTGATACTGCTTGGTATATTTGCTCAACCCATTATTAAGATGCTCTTTTCTCCAGCATTTCTGGCTTCTGTCTCATTGGTGCGCATTTTGATAATTGGAACAATTGTAAGATGTGGGGCAAAGATATTTGTATCGTATCTGCTTGGGACAGACCATCCAGGTATTGCTTCCATAAGTGTAGCAATAGGTGTCTTGATAAATATCATCCTTATTTATACATTGTTCCCAATTTTTCAACTAAATGGTGCTGCAGTCAGTGTGACAATAAATTACTTGTTCAGTTCATTGATCTTAATTGTAAGTTTTAGATATCTTACTGGTCTCACTTTTCGTGAAATACTTGTGCCCAGTAGATCGGATCTTGCATTTTTACAATCTGCTATTCGTAGCAGATTTTTTCGATCTACCAGTAAAAATATTGCTTAGTTATGTGTGGAATATGCGGAATAATCAATATAGATGGGACCCCAGTCAATCCTGATGTAATCATTAGTATGCGGGATGTTATGTCCAATAGAGGGCCAGATGACAAGGGTGCTGTCCTGCTAAGGGGTGCTTCCCAAGGGAGAGGGGAGAGATGTTTGAGATTTCAAGAGTTACAAGAGATAGAGGCCCAGCATCTGAACTCTGGTTATAATATCGGTTTGGCCCATAGGCGTCTTTCCATAATAGATTTATCTCATGATGGCCGTCAGCCAATGTCTAACGAAACCGAGACCGTATGGATAACCTTTAATGGTGAAATCTACAATTTTTTAGAACTTAGGCAGGAGCTTGAAGTTAGAGGCCATAGGTTCAGGACGAGAACGGATACCGAAGTTATTGTGCAGGCGTATGAGGAATGGGGTACAGACTTTGTCTGTCATTTGAGAGGTATGTTTGCCATAGCTATTTGGGATGTTGAAAGATCCCTGTGTGTCTTGACTCGTGACCGCTTTGGAATCAAACCGCTTTTTTATTATTGGGATGGCAAGCACCTGATCTTCTCCTCAGACATCAACAGCTTGATGTTAAGTGGCCTGATAGAACCAGAAATTTCTCCAGAATCGGTTCTCCAATATTTCAAATATCATTATATCCCGGCCCCTAATACGATTTATAAGGAAGTGTATGCGGTCCTGCCTGGCGAAGAATTAGTGGTATTCAATGGATATATGGACAAACGGGAATTTTGGCAACCCTGTTTGGCCCAGACCATTTCGGATGAGAAAGAGGCTATTGAACTTGTGGAGTCCAAGTTGAAAGAGGCGGTCGATATTCATCTCGTAGCAGACGTGCCAATAGGCTCTTTCCTGAGTGGAGGAGTGGATTCAAGTCTGGTCACCCTATTCGCAAAGGAAATTACTGGTGATATAAATGCCTTTTGTATAGGCTTTAGGGAGCCCGAATTTGATGAGTCCAGTTACGCGCGAATGGTTGCAGATCGTTTGGGGGTTTCCCTAAAGGTTGACATGATGGAACAGGTACCGCCTTTCGAGGAGATAATAAAGATAGTGGATTGCTGTGATCAACCCTTTGCAGACTCTTCTTTGATTGCCACCTATCAGGTCTGTAGGAATGCTCGGCACTATTTTCCTGTGGCCTTGTCTGGAGATGGTGGAGATGAGGTTTTTGCCGGTTATGGCTTTAGGCTGCAGAATATTTCTTCGTATTCAGACAGGCATCCAATGATTAATGGTGTGATGAATGCCATATTGTCAGCAGGGAAGATGTTAGGGACTTTTAACCGCTTTGCTATCGCATTTGAAAGATTGAAAAATTTTAAGGGGCGCTCTCTTGCCCAGAGATATATTTTTTATCATATCAAATCGCAACAAGCTGATGAGATAGTGCATCCGGACGTGTCCAAGGCCGGAGAGCCCCATCCTGATTTTATTAAGTCCCAAGTGGACAGGCATGGACTACCCAATAATCTTGAAGGCATGCTCGCCCTTTGTATCAAAAATAACCTGCCAAACGACATGCTGGTAAAGGTGGATCGTGCCAGCATGGCCAATTCCCTAGAAGTGCGTGTTCCTTTTTTGGATCATAGATTGGTCGAAACAGCGTTCATGCTGGCATCTTCTCTGAAACAGCCAGGTATAATAAGGACAAGGCCCAAATATATATTGAAAAAGATAGCAGAGAGGAATTTGCCCCATGAGTCGATTTATAGGAAAAAGAAGGGGTTCAGTGTACCAATGGGTAAATGGGCGGATACTAAAATCAACAGTTATTTGACAGAGGTCTTCAATTCGATTCCACGATCAGTTTACGACTATCTGAATCCAGATATTGCAAGAAGAATCGACAATCCCCAAGAAATGACCTTGACATATACAGATCAATGGGCACTTTTTTGTTTTTTCATCTGGCATGACAGACATCAGAAATCTAAGCATATCTGTAAAAGAATTTAGAGATAGGTTCTCTTTTATATTATTGTGTGTCTATGTCTTTGTTGCGCCTTTGGGCACATTGTTTAGATTTTCATCCAAGGAGACTGCCTTGGGTGTGTCATCTGTTATACTCTTAAGTTTAATTGGATTATACTTTATTGATAGTCTATATGTTTTTCTTCGTAGAAAGATCTTTGTAATTTTATTATTATTGATTTTATGGCTTCTATTGTCATCTTTTTTTATTCTTGATGATACAACTCGTGCCTATACAAATCTTATATTTTTGACAGGATATATTCTTTTTTGTATAGCTATTACATTAATTCATATTTCGTTATTTCGCTTGAGATTACTTTTTTTCTTTCTGTTTCTGGGGATATTTTTGTCTGCTGGCCTGACACTCATAGATTTTTTAGGAATAATCGATATTCCATATGTAAACATGTTGAAAATCTCAACAAAAGTCAATGGAGAAGAAATTTATCAAGCAAGTGGCTTTTTTATGAGGCGCTCAGCAATGGCTGCATATTTTTCTCTTGTCTTGCCAGCAAGTTTTATAATTTTTCTCAACCTCAGGCATAATTTTTTAAGAATCATATTAATCTCGACCTATTTCATGGGATTACTCGTTCTTATCTTGACTCATAATCTTGCTGGCATCACTGCTATATTGATTTCTTGTATAATATATTTTCTATTTGGCTATAATGGCAATTTTCTATTGAAGTTGAGAAATATTTTGATATTATCTGGACTAATATTGTCTTTTGCTTTTGTTCTTGTTTTTAGGTTTCCGCAAGTAATTGATGTCTATATGTTTCGTATTCAAGTGCATTATTCTAATGCTCCAGTAAATGACGTATTTTTAGCAAAGCAGAAAGAATCTGATAATGAAAGATTGTATTTTTTAAAGCATGCAATTATGAATGTAGTAAAATGTCCTTTAGGACATGGATTGTCATATATCTCTACTTATGAATATGGACTTACAGATCCACATAATATTATTACACAACTTATTTGGGGTTTAGGAATATTTTCGTTTTTTTGGTTCGCTTTATTTGTTGCTGTATTGATTAATATATTGAAGACAAGTAAAAACTTGAAAGATACTTATCGGTTTTATTTCGATTCCATAAAATATGGTTTATTTTCCTGGTTGATATGCGCTATGGCACATAATATAATTTTTACAGGTCTTGCATGGCTTTTCTTTGGTTTGATGATTAATTTTCACTATAGATATTTATGGTGTAATACTGATTTTTAGTATGTTAATTTTAGCTTAAAATGGCAAGAGTATCTGACGAAAAAAAGTTGGTTTTTGTCCCTAATGGTGCCATTGGTTGGTATAATGGAAGATATTATTTGCATAGGAGTTATAGGCCTTTCCTTGGTGAACTCCTGGAATATTTTGATTTCGTTATATTATCTCAACTGGCCGTTGATGTTTCAGAAAATAGCTTTGTCGATTGGCATCTTGACAATCGTTCAAATCTAAGAATAGTCACTCTCAATCTCTCGGTGAAACATTCCAATATAGTTTTAAAGATATTCAATTACATTACGGCCTTTTTAAGAGCCGCCCCTGTAGTAAAAAAAGAATCGTTCTTCTATTTATGTGTGCCTGGTCATATACCCATGATATACGCCATTTTGTGTAGAGTCTTAGGTAGAAAATATGCCCTCTATGTCAGGGGAGATTGGTCGAAAGGCATGATGAGATTTGGGGAGAAGGTCTATGCACATCTGTTCAGGCACGCCAGTTTTGTTTTGGTTACTGGACATGATTATCTTTCAAAGATCACGCCATTGAATATCCGCACCGAGCTTGTTGTTCCAATGATCGAGCTTTGCAGTAATGACCTTTATATCCATAGAGATTTTGGCCTTGGGCATACGATAAACTTACTGTTTCTGAGCCGTATCGAACGGGCCAAGGGGATATTGGATCTACTGGATGCCTTTGAATCACTGCGGAAAAAAGATGACAGACTACATTTGGTAATTGCCGGAGATGGCCCTGACTTCTCCCAGGTGCAAGAAAGGTGTAAGGCAAGAGGACTTGCCGAGTCCGTAACATTGACTGGTCTCGTCGATGACAGGGAAAAGATCAGGGAATTATACATGAGGAGCGATATCTTTATCTTGCCTTCTCATCATGAGGGCTTCCCCCGGGTTTTATACGAGGCAATGTGTTTTGGTCTTCCCATCATTACCACTTTTGTGGGATCCATTGGTTCAGTGATGAAACATGGTCGAAACTGTTTGAAGATCCAGGCAGGTGATAAACTCGATATTGAACTGAAGGTATTAAATTTGATCAAAGATGAGAAGCTCAGGCAGAGGATTGGCAGGGGGGCAATAGAAACCATGGCGACATTGTTTAAGGGATTTGATAAATCAAGCCATGCGAAACAAGTGATAGAGTGGACAAGGCATGCCGAGATCTATTAACTACGATCACTGCCCATAGTAGAGAGATATGAATTCCTCACTTAGAGCAAAGCGTCCACGTATTGCCAATATCATTGAAGAAGGTAAGCTCGGTGGTCCCCAGATCAGGATAGCCAATGTTGCAAAGGCATTGATGCCAGACATAGATACCACTGTTGTTTTACCATTTGCAAATTCAGATAGATTTCGAGATCTGCTGGACCAATATTTCATCCCTTATCGCACCTTTCACATGAGTAAGATCACCAAAGATCCCAAGGTAGCCGTTCGTTACCTTTTTTTTTCGTGGTATGAGATAGTGCAACTTGCGCGTTATTTTCGTAAAGAAAATTTTGATCTTGTTCATGTCAGTGGCGGCTCTTGGCAGTACAAGGGGATAGTTGCAGGGAAATTAGCGGGGATAAAGGTTGTTTGGCATCTGAATGATACATATGTGCCATGGATGATCTGTCAGTTATTTCGTTTTATTAATCCCTTGGCTGACGCATTTTTCTTTGCATCAAATAGGTCCAGGGATTTTTATAAACCCTTTCTAAAAGGCCACAAACCAGAATTTATTATCCCTGCCCCAGTTGATTCAAGAGTGTTTGACCCAGAGATATCGTTAGCCAATATTGCGGATGGCTATAGACAAAAAGATAGGATGATCATTGGTACTGTTGCCAATGTCAATCCTGTAAAAGACCTGGAGACATTCATTAAGGCAGCTTCTATCTTGAATAGAAGATTTGACAATCTTTTTTTTGTTGTGATTGGATCTATTTTCGAAAGACAGAGGCCTTATCATGCAAAACTTCAGCTTCTTTGCAAGGAGCTTTCTGTGACGAATCTCGATTTTCTCGGACCCAAGAAGGATGTCCGTCCTTTTTTGAAGACCTTTGACGTATACTTATGTTCTTCCAGGGCGGAATCGTCTCCGCTTTCTGTCTGGGAGGCCATGAGCATGGCAAAACCTATTGTCTCAACAGATGTGGGTGATGTCTCGCTCTATGTCCAGAATCATGAAAATGGCTTTATAGTGGGTGTTGGAGATGCTGTTGCCATGGCTGACAGGGTGGGCTATCTCATTAGAAATAGGGAAAAGAGGGTGGAATTCGGGCAAAAATCCAGGGCCATAGCCGTTGAAAAGTTAGATATGAGTTCTTGTATTAAGTTATACCTTAAGGCATACACTCAAATTTTAAGTAATGGGGGGAAGAGGCCATCAATCAAAATCCCCATAGAAAGGAATTCCCAATGAACATCCTAGGGCTCAATGCATATCATGGTGATTCTTCTGCCTGCTTGGTTAAGGATGGTAAGTTAGTGGCAGCCGTTGAAGAGGAGCGTTTCCTGCGTGTGAAACACTGGGCAGGAATGCCAGTAAGGTCTGTGCAATACTGTCTTGAAGAAGGTGGCATCAGCATTTTCGATGTGGATTATATCGGTATCAATCGTGATCCCAAGGCAAATTTTATGAAAAAGGCACTATTTGCTTTTTCCAAGAGGCCTTCTCTAAAATTGGTTACTGACCGATTGAGAAATGCCTCCAGGGTAAAAGATGTAAAATCACTTCTTGCAGGCGCCTTGGGGCTTAGTACTGGTGAAATTAAGGCAAAAGTTATCAATGTAGAGCATCACTTGGCCCATCTGGCCAGTTCGTTTTTTGTCTCTCCTTTCGACCGTTCTGCCCTAGTTTCAGTGGATGGTTTTGGTGATTTTGTGGGTTCTATGTCTGCTGAAGGCTACAAGGGGGAAATAGATGTGCTCGAAAGGATATTTTTCCCCCATTCACTTGGGCTTTTTTATCTGGCATTTACTCAATACTTGGGCTTCATGAAGTATGGAGACGAGTACAAGGTCATGGGTATGGCCGCATATGGTAAACCTATATACCTTAAGGAAATGCGTCAGGTCATCCAATCCGATGGAAGTGGCAGATTTGTCTTGAATCTCGATTATTTTGTCCATCATTCTGAAGGCATCACCATGACCTGGGAGGATGGAGAACCGAAAATGGGCAGGGTTTTTTCTGAGAATATGGAAGTGTTATTTGGACGTGCTCGAATGTCTCATGAGGAATTAAATCAGCGCCATATGGATATTGCTGCCTCGCTCCAGGCTCGTTATGAAGAGGTCTTTTTTGAGATCCTAAATGCCGTTTATGAAAGGACCAAGAGCGACTGCCTTTCTCTGGCAGGCGGCTGTGCCATGAACAGTCTTGCAAATGGGAAGATATTTGCCAATACACCGTTTAAGGAGGTCTATATCCAGCCTGCTGCAGGGGATGCAGGTGGAGCTATTGGGGCTGCCTTTTATGTATGGCATCACTGCCTTGAAAGATCCAGAGGTTTTGTGTTGAAATCGCCTTTCTGGGGACCACAGTTTAGTGATGAAGACTATAGTAGTGTCCTGGGACTTGTTGAAGACCACGAGGAAAAAAGTGATACTGTTTATCAGAAGCGTCTTGGTGATAGTGATGAAGAATTTTTGATCCAACGGGTGGCAGATGAAGGGATATTGTGTAAAAAGGTAGCCAAGGCTATATCAGACGGGCTTGTGGTTGGATGGTTTCAGGGGCGCATGGAGTGGGGGCCAAGGGCCCTTGGAAATAGGAGTATTGTCTGTGATCCCAGGCGGCCTGACATGAAGGATATCTTGAATCTTAAGATAAAGCGTCGAGAATCATTCAGGCCTTTTGCGCCTTCTATTCTCGAAGAGGAAACGGGTAATTTTTTTGAGATAGATTATCCCGATCCATTTATGCTCAAGGTCTATAGGATAAGGGCAGAAAAACGCAAACTCATCCCTGCGGTCACTCACGTGGATGGCACTGGGCGTCTTCAAACCGTCAGTAGGGATATCAATCCCAGGTATTGGCGTCTTATAGAAGAATTTCGCAAGATTTCGGGTGTACCTGTGGTGCTAAATACCTCTTTTAATGAAAATGAACCTATTGTTTGCCGACCAGAAGAGGCCCTACACTGTTTTATCAGGACCAAGATGGATATCTTGGTACTGGGCGACTGGATGGTGTCAAGACAATAGAAATACATACTCGTTCATGAAAGTTTCAATAATCACTGTATGCCTAAATTCTGTCTCCACGATAGAGGACAGCATCAATTCAGTAATGTCCCAAACCTATCCAGATATAGAATATATCGTTGTAGATGGGGCCTCTTCCGATGGCACACTTGATGTGATCCACCGCTATAGACATCATATCCATCACTTTGTTACAGAACCGGATCGGGGCATTTACGATGCAATGAATAAGGGGATAGGGTTGGCCTCAGGGGATGTTATAGGGATCCTCAATTCAGACGATGTCTATGAGGATGAGTTTGTCATACAAAAGGTAGTGGAAAAATTTATAGAAAGCAGATCCGATATAGTGCTTGGAGATGTCGTATGGGTAGACAGGGATGATCTTCGCAAAATAAGACGTTATTACTCCAGTAAATATTTTCAGCCTTGGAAGTTGAGAATCGGATGGATGCCGCCACATCCTGCGACATTCATCAAGTCGGCCACTTATAAACACGCAGGCCTCTATTCCTTGGATTACAGGATAGCTGCTGATTATGAGATGTTTGTTAGAATGTTTCTCGTTCATGGTTTTTCTTTTGCAAGGATCCCTGCCATCTTGGTAAGAATGAGGATGGGAGGTATCAGTACAAGCGGATTCAAATCTTTTTGGATATTGAACAGCGAAGTAGTCAAGGCTTGTCGGCAAAATAAGGTGTATACAAATATTCTTTTGATCTTGACCAAGTTCCCTTTCAAGATATTTCAATTACTTAAAAAGCCGAAGAAATTAGATCATTGAAACAAAACACGACCAGGAAGAAAAGAGAAGGGTACCGGGATAGAGTCCTGGTAACAGGAGCCAGTGGCTTTATTGGTACCAATCTATTGAATGCATTGGCCAGGGAAAAAATAGCTCTTCGTGCCTTGTCCCGCACATATCTTACAGATTCTTTAGAAGGCCTTGTGGATTGCATGGTCATAGGTGATATGGCTACTGCGGACTGCAGGCGAGCTCTTGAAGGCGTTGGCGCCGTAGTACATCTTGCTGCAAGGGTTCATGTGATGAATGATAAGAGCCAGTCACCTCTGGAAGAGTATCGGATGGTGAATGTGGCAGGTACGTTGAATTTGGCAAGGCAGGCTGCAGAATGTGGTGTGCGGAGGTTTATTTTCCTGAGCACGGTAAAGGTAAATGGGGAAGAGACCAGGAAGGGCAAACCATTTACTGAGACAGATCTCCCCAATCCTTCTGATCCATATGCAATATCCAAATTGGAAGCAGAAAAAGGTCTGCTGGCACTTTCCAAGCAAACGGGCATGGAGGTGGTCATAATCCGTCCCCCCCTTGTTTATGGTCCAGGAGTCAAAGCCAATTTCTTTAGGATGATCGAGTGGATTTATAAAGGGCGCCCTTTACCTCTTGGCTCTGTCCACAACAGGCGTAGCCTTGTGGCCATTGATAACCTCATAGACCTGATAATTTGTTGTATAGAGCACCCAGCAGCAAAAAATCAGGTCTTTTTTGTGTCTGATGGCGAGGATCTTTCCACTACCGATTTATTGAGGCGCCTTGCCAATGCATTGGGCACGTCTGCAATGCTTTTACCAATACCACAGCACCTTCTAAAAATGGGATTCAAGATGGCAGGGAGGAATGACCTTGCCAAGAGACTTTTGGGTTCCCTTCAGGTTGATATCAGCAAGGTGAAAAGACTTCTGGGCTGGCAGCCAGTGATCAGCAAGGATGAAGGTTTTAGGCAGATTGCAGAATGGTTTCTGGGTTTAGAGGACCATAGGTAATGGCCTTTTTTACTGTCCCCTTACTTGAAAATCTGCCTTTTCTCTTATTGGAATTTTTTTTGGGGGCTGTGGGGGCTTGGCTGATAAGTCGCCTGGGCTTTCGAATGGGATTTGTCGATATGCCCACTCACCGGAGTTCCCACTGTATCCCAACCCCCAAGGGCGGTGGTGTAGGAATCTTGCTCGCTTTTATTGCTGGATGTTGCTTTTACCATGTCTCTGTCTATTTTTTTTTATCAGCAACTATTGTTTCTGTCATGAGTCTCATGGGAGATAGGATGAACATATCTCCTATTGTTAGGCTTGTCATACAGTTTGGGGCAGCCTTTCTACTGCTTTTGAATCCGCCACATATGACATCTTCTTCTCTATCCTTGTTCAGATTCGATTCAGCTCCCTTTGTTTTTATTGTCTTATATCTTTGGGGGGCCTCGGTTTTTATTGTTGGTACAGCCAACTTTTTCAATTTTATGGATGGTATAAATGGTATTGCTGCCATTACCGGGATCGTCGGATTCGGACTGTTGACATGTTATGGGCTGACTTGTCACAAGGCACAAGGACTTGCGATGATATGCCTTGGATTGGCCTTGGCCTGTGCTGGCTTCCTGCCTTTTAATCTACCAAAGGCAAGGGTGTTCATGGGAGACGTGGGCAGCATCCTTCTCGGTTTTGTATTTGGAGCAGTCGTTATTGTGTATTCTTCCAATCTAACTGAATCTTTTTTGCTGGCCTGCTTTCTCTTTCCATTCTATGCAGATGAACTCATCACAATGGCTGAACGCATAAAGGACGGTCAAAATCTGACAGCTCCCCATAGAAGGCATCTATACCAGGTGCTGGCAAATGAGGCAGGCATTGCCCACTGGAAGATATCGTGTGCATATGGACTATTGCAATTATCTCTATCCTTGCTGTTCTGGAAAATTTCAAGTAAAGGCCTTGGGTGGTTGATCGTAGCTGTTGTCGTCGCCTTTTTCCTTTTCCTCTCGGTCAATAACGTTGTCAAGGCAAGATTTTTAAAAAGCAACAACTATGCGCGCGCGGCAAGGTAGATTCGTAATCGGATTTAGTCCTTCTCTTCTGCACAATTGTGTCAAATCTATATGTGTTTGTCCCAGATTATGTATTTCATCATCTACTTGTAATGAGTTGGATTCACTATGAGCTAACAATACAATGGGATAAGATGTACTAACTCATCATCCAGGTGCTTGAGGTGTACGATTGTGGGTTTATATGGCAATTCAGGCATCAAAATACCGATTCCTCAACCTTTCGTAGGCATTCCTGAAATATCTTGTATCTGGCCTTTTTTTCATCCATCAGGGCAGGGAGCATTTCATGGAGATTGCTGAGATCCATGGGATTTAGCGTTATATCTACCCCCTTTGAGAATGCCTCCAGGAAATTGTATTTGTTGCCTCCCAAGTAGATATATAATACTACGATCGCCCTTCTTATCTCTGGGGAGAGATTGTTGAAATAATCGAGTACATCCAATAGGTTTTTTTCTGGATCAGGGCCTTTTTGGTAGATCAATACCACATCAAATATATTGTATCGGAAGTAATGGCGGGCCTCATTTTCATTGTTCATTATCCGTACCTCGAAAGCCATCTTGTTAAGATTCTTTTCCATCTCGAGGCGGGCCTGGACATCTTCACAATAGATGAGGGCTGTCTTGGTACCTGGTTCAAAATATTCAATTGGTTTAGAGGGTTTGAACTGGTTGTCCTGGACAGGTTCGTCTCTTTTGTGTGCGGTAGGATCGATCTCGATCTTTTGCAGGCAACCAGCACATTTTATATAGACCTTCTCTTTTGGGGGTAGCTTGGATTCGTCTATCTTGTAGCGTTTATTACAGTTTTTGCAGACAATTTCCATGATGTTCCTCTGCTGGATTAGTATTGACGGGCAAAGTATTCATCTTCGATTTCCAGGTTTTCTATGTCGGTAGTGGCCTCACCACGGCTGGCCTTTATCCTGTCAATACCCTGACGGAGCTTTGCCCTGTTGCTTGCATAGGCCAGGGCTGTTTCTTCATCGATAAGGCCTTTGGCAAATATCTCGACAATATGCTGATCGAAGGTCTTCATGTCGTAAGCATGGCCGTTTTCAATGATCTCGTAAAAGGTCTTCCCTTCCCTTTCCCCGTTGATAATGCTGTCCTTTACCCTTACATTGTTCTGCATGATCTCAAACACGGCAATTCTTCCACCCTCTTTTTTAGGCAGGAGCCTCTGGCCCACCACCCATCTAAGGGAATCTGCAAGGCGGAAACGGACCTGTCGTTCCTCTTCTGTTGAGAACATCCCAAGTATCCTATTTATGGTATGGCCTGCACTTACTGTATGCACCGTACTGAAGACAAGGTGACCAGTCTCTGCAGCGTTCAGGGCGATCTCAACAGTTTCCCTATCCCTGATTTCACCAACGAGTATGACATGTGGGGCCTGGCGCAGTGCAGCCCTCAGGCCATTTGCAAAGGTGTCAAAATCCTGTCCGAGTTCCCGTTGATTGAAAGTGGCCTTCTGTGGGATATGAACGTATTCCACAGGGTCTTCCAGGGTGATTACGTGTAGTTGTTCATTTCTGTTGATTTGATCCAAGATGGCCGCCAAGGACGTGGTTTTACCCGTACCAGTTGCACCAGTGAATAGTATCACCCCATTTTTTTCACGGGCCATCTGTTTGAAACATTCGGGCAGGTCCAGTTCGTCTATGGTTGGTACCCTGCTCTCGAGTTTTCTCATGACGATACTGTATGTCCCTTTCTGGGAAAAGACGTTCACGCGGAATCTTGGACCACTGTCCAGTTTATATGAGAAGTCACAAGAGCCGTGGAGGAAGAGGTCTGCAAGGAGTCTTCTATTGTCATCAATAAGGCTCAGGGCCAACTGTTCCGTCTGGTAAGGCACCAATTTTTCAGTGGCAAGTGCAGGAGGGGCGATATGGAGTTTCCCATCTGCAGCCACCTGACAAGGTCTGCCCACGGTAAAGTTGAGATCCGAGATTCTGGGGTGAGCAGCGAGCATTTCCTCGAGTATCTGATTTAATTCAGCCCTTCTCATGGTTAACCTACCTCTGTGAAATCTGCTGGAGCGCTCCTGGCGTAGGGTTTGAATTTTGCCTTGTCAACACACTTGGCATAGGCTTCATCAGGGTCGATCCAACCACGTTGCAGTAGATCCATGATGGCGTCATCCAGGGTCTGCATGCCATATTTCTTCCCAGTCTGCATTGAGGAGGGAATCTGATAGGTCTTGCCTTCCCTGATGAGATTCCTGACAGCAGGGGTGGCTATTAGGATCTCAAAGGCCACACATCTACCAGGGATGTCCACTCTTTTGAACATTGTCTGGGATATTACGGCTCTGAGGGCATCTGCTAGAGTGGCCCTTACTTGGGGTTGCTGGTGGGTTGGAAATATCTCGATGACCCTGTCAACGGTCTTGGCAGCACTTATGGTGTGAAGTGTGCCCATGACCAGGTGACCAGTCATGGCTGCCTCGATAGCAAGGGCGATGGTTTCGAGATCCCTCATTTCGCCAACGAGTATGATATCTGGATCCTCACGTAGGGCACCTCTCAATGCAGCGCTGAAGGACTTGGTATGGGTGCCGACTTCCCTGTGGTTTACCAGGCAGCCCTGATGTTCATGTACGAATTCTATCGGGTCTTCGACAGTTATGATGTGGTCTTTTCTGTTCCTGTTGGCATGGTCCAGAATGGCCGCAAGGGTTGTTGACTTACCACTACCCGTAGGGCCGGTAACCAGGACTAGTCCCCTGGGGAGCATGGCCAGCTTGGTCATAACGTCGGGCAGCCCAAGCTGTTCGGCCGTGAGTATCTTGCTCGGGATCTCCCTGAATACTGCACCCACACCATTTTTCTGCATGAAGAAATTGGCTCTGTATCTGGCAAGGCCAGGTATTTCATAGCCAAAATCCACATCACCTGTCTCTTCAAAGTGTTTGATCTTGTCCTCGGGGGCAATTTCGTAAAGCATGGATTTGAGTTCATCGTTGTCCAGGCTTTTGAACTTGACTCGTTGCATGTCTCCACGTATGCGTATGACCGGGGGAGAACCGGCCACCATATGAAGGTCAGAGCCTCCCTGGTCGTGAAGCAATTTGAAGAATGCATCGATCTTGGCCATATTCTAAAGACCTCCTAAAAAAAATGGCTTCCATCTTGCTTGTTGTGGAAAATGTGTATAGATCCTGGCACGATCGAAACAAGTAAATGAATGTTTAATGTGTTCATTAGGATCATTAGTCCTTATCGGCATGGACGAAAAAAATAATGAAACAAGGGCCTAAACCCAATGATTTCCATTGATCATCCAATAATAGAACTCAAAGGCGTGGGTAAGAAATACCATCCGGATATCCTGGCACTGGAAAAAATCGATCTCCAGATCTCAAAAGGGGAGTTCGTTTTTTTGACAGGTCCCAGTGGTTCGGGCAAGAGTACACTTCTCAGGATGCTCTATTGTGCCGAATCCCCCACCTCTGGGACAATCACTGTGGATGGCATGGACCTGTCTAGTCTATACAGGTCCCAGATCCCTCAACTTCGTCGAAAAGTCGGGGTGATATTCCAGGATTTCAAGCTCCTCTACAATAAGACTGTATTTGAGAATGTCGCCCTTTCCTTGGAAGTCATGGGGCTTAAAAAAAGTCAGCTGGAAAAGAGGGTTAAGCAGGTGATAGAAGGCGTAGGGCTGGGGGACAAGATATTTCGAAAGGCAGTTCAACTCTCTGGTGGAGAACAGCAAAGGGTGGCTATTGCCAGGGCAGTGGTAAATAGGCCCCCTATTATCTTGGCAGATGAACCAACAGGCAACCTTGACAGGCAGAGAACGAAAGAAGTTGTTACCTTGATGAATGAACTCAATGCCAGGGGGGCTACCATAATATTTGCTACCCATGACGAAACCCTTTTTCAGGATAGCCATAGAAGGCTACTCATGTTGGAAAAGGGTAGATTGAAAAGGTCCTGAATATGGCTTTTGGGGTTATATTAAAGAGAGCGGTAAGGGATTTCAGACAGAATTTTGTCACCCATCTCATGACAACCTTGGTGGTGGCTCTAACCTGTTTGATTTTTGTTTTTTTTAGCCTATTTTCCTTCAACCTTCAACATGTTGTAGAGAGGTTTGGCAGGCAACTGGCCATTATCGTCTATTTGAAGAAGGATGTCTCTCAAGAGCGCATACCTACTATCTATCAGAAGATAGCAGGGCTTGCCGGCATAGAAAGTGTGAGATTTGTCTCGTCCGAAGAGGCCTTCAAGCGGCTGGAGCAATCCTTCAAGGATGAGAAAGAGGTGCTTCAGGGCGTGGATCCCCTTTTCCTTCCTCCGTCCTTTGAAGTCCAGATAAACAGGGCGGTCTATCATTTGGATAGGATCAAAGAGATAGCAGCCCAACTTTCCCAATGGCCTGAGGTTGATAAGGTCCAGTATGGGAGAGAATGGGTGGACAGGCTCGAGGCATTTTCTCGAATAGTTAGAGGTGCCGTGGTTGCAAGTGGAATAATATTGCTTATTACAGCCGCCTTTGTGGTATCAAACACCATCAAGTTGACAGTATTTGCCCGCCAGGAAGAGATCGAGATAATGAGATTGGTTGGAGGGACGAGTGGGTTCATCCAGGGGCCATTTTTGCTTGCAGCATTTTTTCAGGGCACTGTTGGCTCTAGTGCTGCCATACTCGTCAGTTTCTTTGCCTACCGATATGTCTTAGGGATGCTTGACTATACAGGTTTGGTAAGGAGTCTCAATCTCGATTTTCTCCCGCTGGAATATATAGCTCTTTTTATCCTGGCAAGTGGTCTTTTCTGTGTGGTTGGGACTGCTGTCGCATTGAGGAGGTTTTTGCGCCTGTGAAAGAGAGCGTTTTTTTACCGGGCATCCTCGTGGTTTTTATGGCATGGTCTTTTTTACCAATAAGATCCTATGCCCAAAACGAGATCATCAATCAGGAGCTATCTTCCCAGCAAAAGAGGCTTCACTCCATAGAAAAGTCCATAAGGAGAAAGAGCTCCAAGAAGAGGCAGATAGAAAAGGCCCAGCAGGATATATTGGCAGAGATTGAAAGGCTTGATTCCAGGATAGCCAGTCAGTGGGAGAGCCTACAACAGGCCAAAAAGGATTGGACCGAGGCAGAACTGGAGCTTGAGAGGACATCCAATGCCCTGAGGGCCAAGAGCAGAGAGATAGAAGAGCTGAAAAGACATGCCGAGTTGAGATTTAATGCCTTTAGACAGATGGGTGAGGTGGGGCTGCTGAACGTATTCTTTGCGGCAGACTCTCTCCCAGATCTACTTGCAAGGCAGGAATATCTCAAGATGATCCTGGATGAGGATCGCGCCAAGAGGAGGCAATATCTCCAGGCCATAGAGGAGCTTTCAAAGAAAGAGGCAGAGCTCAAGAAGAAGCAGGCCCTTTTAAAGGTCATGTCGGCGCGCCTTGAAAAGGAGACCCTCCTTCTCGAGGAGAGAAAGCAGGACAAGGAGACCTACCTGAAAGAACTGAAAGAACAAAGTGGCCGCTATTCAGCAATGATATCCCAGCTCCAGCGGGCAAGGCGCAAGCTCAAGGAGGTTGTTGATGAATTGTCCTTGCGCGTGCGCTCGGCGGAAAAGGCCTTGGAACCCGTTTCACAGGAAAACCAATTTGATTTCAGGGCCCAGAAGGGCAGGCTCAATCTACCTGCACCAGGAAAGATCATCTTTTTCAAGGCTAGGAAAAGGGTGCCGGGGATAGCTATCTCATGTCCATGGGGTACACAGATAAGGGCGATTTTTGATGGCAAGGTCATCTTCAATGATTCCCTCCCAGGTTACGGCAGGGTATTGATCATAGATCATGGTCATGGGTACATGAGCCTGATTGCCCAAGGGCAAAGCTTCTATAAGGATGTGGGGGCAGATGTGGCAGAGGGTGAGGTTGTGGGGATATCAGGCGGTGGGCCTTGGATATCTGAAGGGATATACGTGGAGATTCGACACAATGGCAAGCAACTGAGACCGCTTTCCTGGTTTGATTTAAGGGGTATTGAAATAGAGAAGAGATAGGGTATTGTGCTGGCAGCATAAGGGGTGGCCCTTGAAGCGATCCCTGTATTTTGATTTCTCACAGGCTTAGTTGTAAAATGTGCTTATCCTTTTTCTGATCTATCATTATTCCAATCTGGATTAAAAGCCAGCAGGGTATGAGGTTATTAAATGAGCAAGAAGTCATCAAGGGTATCTAAAGGTTATTACGTAATCCTGTTTCTTTTTTTTATGGTTTCGGTGGTGGGTTTTTACCTGGTGAAAAACCAGATAGCCGATGCGAAGGAAGACAATACCTATCATCAGCTCAAGATGTTCACTCAGGTGTTGGATCTTGTCGAGCGGGATTATGTGGAGCCAGTCGATCCCAAGAAGTTGATCTATGGAGCTATCCAGGGGATGTTGAGTTCCTTGGATCCTCATTCTTCCTTTATGAAACCAGAGGACTTCAAAGAGCTTCAGGTGGAGACAAAGGGTAAGTTTACAGGGATAGGCATTGAGATAACCTTGAAAGATGGAGTGCTGACCGTGGTCTCCCCCATTGAGGGAACCCCTGCATTCAAGGCCGGAATCCAGGCAAATGACAAGATACTCAAGATCAATGGCAAGAGTACGAAAAACATGACATTGATCCAGGCTGTGAAGTTGTTGAGGGGCCCAAAGGGGACAGAGGTAACCGTCTCCATCTATAGGGAAGGCTGGTCTCAGCTTAAGGACATCAAATTGATCAGAGATGTCATACCCATAAAGAGTGTGAAGTACGGCATGTTGGAGAACGGGTATGGTTATGTGCGCATAACGAATTTTCAGGCCAAGACAGCCAGTGAACTGGACAAGGCATTGAAGGCCCTGGAAGGGAAACAGGGTCTTAAGGGGCTTGTATTAGATCTCAGAAACAACCCGGGTGGCCTCTTGGATCAGGCTGTGAAGGTAAGTGATGAATTTCTCGAATCAGGTCTGATAGTATATACAGATGGTAGGATACAGGATCAAAAGATGCGTTTCATGGCAAAGCCCAACAGGGTCCATCACGATTATCCGTTGGTGGTTCTGGTGAATGGAGGAAGCGCCAGTGCCTCTGAGATCGTGGCTGGTGCCCTCCAGGATAACAAGAGGGCGATCGTGGTTGGTACCCAGACCTTTGGCAAAGGCTCTGTCCAGACCATCATCCCCCTTGAGGGCGGCGCTGCGGTGAGGCTTACTACTGCCAGGTACTACACACCAAGTGGCCATTCCATCCAGGCCAAGGGTATCACGCCAGATATCATTGTCCCATTCGAGTTGCCAGGCAAGAAGAAAGAGGCAAAGAATGTATTCCACTTCTTAAAGGAAAAAGATCTCGAAGGCCATCTGAAAGGTGAGGCTGACGACAAGAGCACCAAGAAGAAGAAAAAAGGGGCGAGGGTAAGATCTGAGTACAAGGACATGGAAAAACAGTTGGCCAAGGACAACCAACTTCGGGAGGCCCTGCGCATCCTAAAGGCCTGGGGCATCTTTACACGGATGAGACCAGAGTGTGTAAAGCAAGGTTCCTGAGTTGTTGATCAGCCCATGCATTTTCCCGTTTTTCGTGCATAGGGCTGGCCTCGTTCAGATGTAAGTGCCGCGCAAAAAAAAGACATTCCAGCCGAGACGCAAGGCCTCTTCCAGGCAAAGGGATAGATTTCCTGGGTTGATAAGAAATATACTTTATCTTGCCATCTTGGCCTTGCCTCTGGCCTTACTCTATCTTTTACCAATTTCAGGGGAAAAGGCTCCTACCAGCCGACCTCCATTTGAGAATTTCACACCTGCTCCCAAGGCCCCTGTGCAAAAGGGCCTCAAGCCCAAGAAGGGGCATGCCAGATTCAATGCCCCAATGTTGGCTATCTTGATCGATGACATGGGGTATGATTCAAGGCTTGACAGACAATTTATTGACATGGATTCCTCCCTTTCTTTTGCATTTTTGCCCCATGCCCCCAATACGGTGAAACTGGCAAATTATACCAGGAGGGCAGGCAAAGACGTTCTCGTTCATATCCCCATGGAGCCTGACAACAAGGGGCTTAATCCAGGGCCTGGGGTGTTGACCCTCGACCTCGGTTTCGACAGGCTTCTTCACATACTCAAGGAAGATATATCTGCTGTCCCAGGGGCAATAGGAGCAAACAATCACATGGGTTCGAGATTCACCACCAATAGAAAGGCCATGGAGATTGTGCTCGCCTATTTGAAGGCAAGGGGCCTTTTTTTCATAGACAGCCGCACTACAAAAGATACAGTGGCCTTTGATGTGGCAAGGCAACTGGGACTGCCATGTGCTCATCGTTCCGTTTTCCTGGATCATTCGTTGTCTCCCGAGGCGATCCGCCATGAAATCAGGCGATCTGTCAAGATCGCAAAGGAACAGGGGGCAGCTATAGCCATTGGCCATCCCACCAGGATCACCTATGAGGTACTCTATAATGAGATCCCCCTGATAAAGAAAGAGGTGAGGATAGTACCTGTACACAGACTTGTGCACTGAGGATTCTTGGCTGTATGGATATAGATCTATACTGGAGGGGAAAATACTTCTGGGAAGATTTTACTTGGGAGAAGAGGCGGATCAGAGAGCCCTTTCAGCAAGGTGGCCAACTGCTTACAGTGTGATGCCAGCTTCTCTTGGAGGAAAGCCTCATCACTCCTGTTCCAGCTGCCATAAAAGTCCATCAGGCCTTGATAGAGATCCATGAGATCTCTACTGTTAAGGCTGCCTATCAGGGATAGGAACCCCCATATGGGATCAGATCCGATGTATTTTTCTTCTCTTAGTGCTCTGAGTCCCTTAAAAAAGCCCTTGATAACCGGCTTGAGTATTTCAGGTCCTGCAAAAAAATATCCCTTTGTTCCATCAATCCTGTCCAGTCGAATGTTCAGTGTCAGGTCCAAGAGCAGATAGAGAAGGGAGAAGACAAGCCTTTCCTCTTGGGCAAGGGGATCTGGTGCAGGTATACAGCTATATTTCCTTATGGTTGTCAGCTTGGCGGAAAAGATGCCTTTTTCATCCCATCCGACGACAAAGTCACCGGCGGCATTGCTCCAGAGACATATCTGTCTTAGATCAAATGGATCGAAACAATATGCAATAATCTCTGCGATATTTTCAAAGACCTTGTTTTCATCATCCTTTTCTTTAAGAGGCACAATCCCTGTTCCAGGTTGCCATATTACTATTCCGAATAGATTGTCGTCTCCGAGCTGAGAAAAATGCCATTCGAAAAAACCGTTCAACCATTCCATGATGGAGATTGTCACCGGATATGTATTTGAAGACGAACATATCTCGACATCTGAAATGGAGATAGGTCTTGGTACCACCTTTCGATGCCTGGTTTGCCAGAGATGAGACAGAAACCTATAATCCCTTTTCAGGATGTTGCGGGATTTATGGTCGAATGCAGTGATTAATGCAAGATCCTGTTTCTCTGCCCTGTTCGTTACCATGCCGATACGGGAGACTTGATAATGAGTGCCGCATTTTTCCATTACAATGGATAGCTCCTTTATCTCGCGGCTATTCATTATGGATCTATCATCAGTGGGTAATTCATCCTGGTGCTGAAGAATAATATCTTCTATGCTGTGGAAATAGTCGGATAATGTGAAATGTTCGATTGTAGTGCGAATGTTTGCCTTGAGGCCTTTTCTTAGGAGGTTCTCTGGGGCTTGAAGTTCACCCCTTGGTGTTGAAAAGAGGTATTTGACCTTTGTCATTGCCTTGTAATTGTTTTTGAATTGATATATGTACTCCTTTTGTGCTATGGGAAAAACAAGGGGCAATAATCTTGAGGAGTGACGACTATGGCCACTGTTGTTTAAACTTTATCACTGAATTTTTATGCTTACAATAATTAAACCAGATTATGTGGATAACAAGTTCGCCAAGTATGTGAGGCAAAGACATGCAGACTTTGGTACTTCAACCCGGATTATGCACTTCAATTGCCCGGTAACAATTAAGTGATGAAGAGCCTTGCAATAGGTCATATCTTTCTATTATTGATTGGTTGAATGGGACAGGAAGAGATGAAATATGGACAAAAAGCAATCATGGAAGCCAAGCTCGAACCATGGCCAAATCCCAGCCCCGAAAGGGATTATCTCGTGGAGATAAGCTTTCCAGAGTTTACCTGTCTATGCCCGAGATCAGGCTATCCGGATTTTGCCACCATTTTGATAGAGTATGTCCCTGATGAATATATTGTGGAATTGAAATCTCTGAAGTTATATCTGAACAGTTTCAGGGACTGCCCTATCTCCCATGAAGAGGCAACCAATCGTATATTCGACGACCTATATAGGGCCATCAGGCCAAAGTCGTTGAAAGTCATAGGGGATTTTCATCCCAGGGGTAACGTCCATACTGTGATAACAGTGAAGGAGGATAGTATCTCTACGACCCAAGGATAGCTGCAACCTTCTCTTCGAGCTCTTGTTTGTCGATGGGTTTAACACAGTACTCTTCTGCCCCGAGAGACATGGCTTGGCGAGCTGTATCTATGGTAGGATAACCAGTAAGCATCATTGTCTTGATATCAGGATCGATCCTTTTTATTTCTTCCAATACCTCAACACCTGTCATCTTCTTGAGTTTTATGTCCAGGATGGCCAGATCTACAGGATAGTCCTTTATAAATTCTATGGCTTCTTCTTCTTCACAGAAAGGGAACACCTCGTGCCCCTTTTTCTCAAGGATTTTCTTGATCAGTATCCCAGCATCCATCACGTCATCAAGTACAACAATCTTCGCCATTATTAATGCACCCTCCATTTCTTCATCAAGACGTTAGGCTCTCTTTATTTCATCAAGAAGGCTTAATGTCAACATGTTTCAAGTAAGTTATTTTTTTCATTAGCGTTTCCTCCATTTCGTCAATCTTGGCCCCAACTGTCCTGGTCACCCTGTTGGCAAATGCAGCACAAAACTGTAAAAAGTCGCCAAATGTGTTTATTTCTTCGAAATCCTCTCTCAGGCTCTCTTCCATTTCTTTGACCAACAGATAGCCATTAAGCTCTACCTCTGCCCGAATGCTATGGGCCTCTGGGGTGATCACAATCATTCTTATATCCTTGATCTCTTCCACCAGAGGGAAACTCTCTATGACCTTTCTTACCTCTTCTTGCAATTCTTTGGGAGATGCCTTTTCGATAAGATACTCTAGATTTTCCCTGATGAGAAATACCGCTATTATTGCCAAGATAATGCCTACGATGATGGAGCCTACCGAGTCCCAATAGTGATGGCCTGTAAGTTCGGACAATATTATGGCAATGGCTGCCAGGATCAGACTGAATACAGCAGCCCCGTCTTCCAAAAGGACTGCCAAATTCGCTGTATCGCCCTCCTTTTTCTGCCTGTATGCCACTAAAAAGGAATAGCCTTCGGCCACGAAAGACACGCCAAGGACAATGAATGTCCATTTGTTGATCATCAGGTCATGGGGTTGGAAAAGGCTAACGATACCATGATACATGGTCACCCCTGCTCCCACAAAAAATATGCCACATGCTGATATGAGGCCCCAGACGAAGCGTTCTTGGCCTCTGCCAAATGGAAATTGTCTCGAGGGGCCTACCATGCTTCTTTTGAGACCTATAAGCAATAGGGCCTGATTGGCCGTGTCTGCCAGAGAGTGAATGGCCTCAGCCAGCATGGATGCACTACCTCCCACAAAGGCAACGACAAATTTCATGCAGCAGACTAACATGTTTGCAGTAATGGCAACCTTGACAGATTTCATCTATACTATTGCTCCTTTGAATAGCGTTTATCCCAAATTATACAGCCATGTCCCTTTAGGTTTCGATACCGATTACGGCGCATCCACGAGTCACAGAATTGTCCTGCATCGGAAGTGAGTAATTTGGGTTTATCCCTTTCCGTGAAAGCGGGGCTTGCCTCCTCCCCAGTCGAAGGGGACCAAGGGACCAGTGGTGACATCCTTGGTGACTTGGGCACCGTTTCTCCCTGTTCTAACCACAGTTATGCGTGTAGGGTGGCCCTTTTGTTTGAAGAAGAGTTCAAGTTTCAGATCATATATGTCCTTTACCGGTTGTCCATCTATGGCCTTTATGACATCTCCTTTTTTCATGCCCCCCTTGGCTGCTGGGCTGTCTGGGATCACACCCTCCACCTTGAGGTTGTTGTCTCCAGAAAGCAGCACACCGAGTTTTGCCACAAAGGGCTCTTTTCTTTCTGGTACAAAGAGGAAATAGGTTGCCTCCAGGGGATCAATCTTTTCTCCCTGGGGGAATATCACAATGTCTTGTCTGACATCACCCAATCTCCTTTTCACACGATCAGGGATGCCGTAGCCATAGACCACATGGCCAGCCCCGACTATTACTATAACTTTTCGTCTTGGCTCTGATTTTAAGAAATCAGCTATGCTGTTTGCCATGGTCTCATCCCATGCGATCTGGGCCTGAAAGAAGTGATGGAAATCTTGGAGGGTGTTGTTCTCATGCCCTTGATAGATATCCCATAGCATCTGTCTGTAGAGCTTGTTGCTGAAATCGAGTCTTATCGGAAGGGCGCTTCTTTCCTTTTTACTTAGGGAGCCTATACCAGAACGGGCTATTTTTTTGGAGATCTCGGCAGCAAGATTCATGGCGATTATTGGTACATGATGCTTCCTACAATATTCGACTATTGGCCTGTAGAAGTGATAATTAAACCCCCATCTCTTGAAGTATTCGGTCTTCTTTAGAAATTCTTTTTCAGAGATCTCTCTCTTTAGATAGGCATTTATGACCTTTTGAAATGGGCGTTGAAACATCTCCATGGCCACTGCTATAGGGGCCTTTTGACCAAGGGAGGCGATAATCTTTAGCTGTGCGTCATGGATGCCCTGCTGATCGTGGCGTTCTCCCAGATAGATGACCTTGGAGCGAGAAAGACCTTTGATTATCTCTGGCCCACCTTCTATTGCCGAGGACTTTATGCCGGTCAGGGCCATCTGTACGTCGGTACGAAGACCGCATTGGTAAGCTGCTTCTTTCTTTTCCACTATCTTGCCATTTTCAAACTTCAAAAATGCATATCTGCCATAGTGGGGCAGTTTGAATGCTGCCTTACTGCATTGTTCAGCAGATGAGGCCTTTATGGCACAGGTTACGAGATTGGGATCGAAGGGGTTGGCCTTGACCTTTACTATTAGGCCCTTTTGAAGAGATGGGATCGAAGGGACAAAGACAGAAAGTTTTCCCTTGGCCTCCCCCAACAACACGAAGGAGCCAGTTTTTAGAATAGCATGCTTGAGATCCTTTCTCCTAATTGGTTCAAAACCCTTCCTCTCAAAGAACTCTATAAGGGGCAGGTATTTTTCACGGTTGTCTTCGGTAGGGAGTATGAGAAATCTCTTTTCCGCCCCAAACAACCTGGCCAGCGATGGTGGGAATTCATTCGGTGCAAGGTCTCTCATGATATCGAAGTTCTCGTCGATGATTGCCATTAGTGGTCTCTTGGCAAGATTTATGGTGATCTTTTCCTGCTTTTTCCCTAATGATATCTCTTTGTGGACCTGCCCCGAACTGGTCAATAATGTCAGAGGGACCTGGAGCCTGTAAGGCTGTTTGGTCTCCTGAATCACATGGGCTGTGAATGCAAATTGCCCATCTGGCTGTTGCTCCGCTTGGGCCCCTGTCAGTTTTATTACAGGAATGTCCTTTCTCTGTAGCCACTGGGAGAAAAACATACTGAGATCCCTCCCGCTATGCCTTGAAAATATTCTTTCGATATCCCTCCAAGATGCCTTCTTGAACCTGTATCTCAAGCTGAAATCAGAGATGGCGGAATAAAAGGCCTTTTCACCACAAAGCCTTTTCAGCATGTGAAAGATCAGCGCAACCTTGCCATAACCTATAGCCTTGGATGCCCGGTCATATCTGGTCTTGAAAGCAGATACCGGGAATGCGTTTTTGTCATGGACATAGCTTTTATAGTCACACAGGATCTGGTGTCTGTATTCAGCACCTTTTCCTTTTTGTTCACTGAAATAGTTGTCGGCCAGATAGGTCGTCAGGCCTTCGCACCAGTTGCCTCCAGAATAATCCACATATACAGAATTCCCAAACCAGGAGTGGAGGATTTCATGTCCCAGGGATACCTCTATCACAAAGGGCTTGCGCAAGATCTGTTGTCCGATGAGGGTAAAGGTGGGAAAGCTGAGACCAGAAGGGGCAGGACTTTCCACAATTGCAAATCTCTTGAAAGGATAGGGAGATATCCTCTTGCCAAAATCATTTATAAGACTGCCAGCCTTCTGAAGAAACCGGTTGGACAGATCTCGATCCCCATTTAGAAAATAGGTGGCAATGGTCAAACCGTCTTCATGGCGTTGGACAACGTGAAATCTTCCAGCAACCAGGTTTATCTCCTCTCTCGGATAGGGAAAAAGGAATTTGAAGTGTTCGTATCCATTATCAGTGTCGTGTTGGATATCATCTGCTTCTGATACGACAGCGATTCCCTCTTTCACCGTTACATTCAGATCATAAACAGCAGGGGCGGAAAAAAGGGGGCACCATCTCGACATGAGCAATAAAAAATCGTCGGTGACGAGACTGCCTCCGAGAAACTCGTGCCTTTTCGAAGGGCTTGTCGAACCAAGGGATTTTTCAAAGGAAATACTCAGGGTGGATTGACCCAGGTAGATAGGATCCCTGGGAACTATTCTTCCATCCTTGATGGTGAAAGGTATCCATTTCCCATCCTTTTTTATGCCGATTACCTTGATGCCATCAACCATGATTTCATTATCCTTTAGTGTTGCTGGGTTCACCAAGGCCGATCCCGTAAGGAACCTCGCACCAAGATCTATTTTGATGTCAAGTGTCATTTTGGGTAGTTGTTTCATGAAGATGGGCTTTGCGGCCTGGGCGTTTGCCGTGAGAGAGCAGAACAATATAAATATGGATAAAATACTGTTCTTCATAGGGGTAGTTTCTCCTTTGTCAGGTCTTGTAAGGATTTCTTTCATTAGGTCGATCCAAGCTCTCCATTGATCTTAAAACAGAAACCAGTAGACGATTCCAGCCAACGCCACACTTGAGACCCTCAGTAGTTGTCCAATGATTATTAGTGCGATTCCGGTAGAGGGTCTATAGATACCCAGATATCGCGGTAATTGGTGCCGGAGGGCTCGAATGGGGGTGGCTATTATGTTCCCGAGCAACAAGGCTGCCACGGTCTGCTTTACGCTCAGGACCCCTTCTTGCAGCATTGCACCTGCTGCAGCAGCTCCAGCGGCGAACTCGGCTACGATGCTGAAGGCTACTACCGAGATACCTTGGACCGGAATTATATTGGTGGTCACCAGGTGTGAAGTGGCCTCCTGCAACATGTCAAAAAGGCCCCAGAGCCGGGAAAGGACTACCAGGATATAGATCGGTACAGTATAGAGTACTATATATGACAATCTTTGGCTCAGATATTTCTTGAATAGATCCCATACGTTTTTTTCGTCAGCAGTCGGTCCCTCTTCCTGTATGAGGCTTGGTTGATGCCTTTTGGGGGAAAGTAGAATACGTCCGGCTATAATGATTACTACAGTGCGTATTAGTGCAGCAACAAAGGTGATTGCCAGATATATGGTGCCAGCAGACCCGGCCAGGGGAACAATAATGGCAAAGGTGATGGGAAGGTGCAAAAAGTAGGATGGAAGCCCCACATTCAACAGGGCGGAGATGAACATTTCTCTTTTTGTTATCCTTCCATCTTGATATGCATTCCATAGCATGGTGCTCGCTGCGATACCTGAAAGGAATGCCGTGGTAAATGCTGTGCCACTCCAATCACTCAGGTTACCAAGCCTCATGAGAGGTCTTGATAGAGTAGAGACGAATCTTGACCAGCCCTTTGCCTCGATAAGTGCCGATATGAAAAGGGCACCTGCCATAATTGCTATCAATCTGGAAACAGGCCATATTACCCTCTTGAGAATGTAGGCAATATCGAAATGAGAGGCCTCAAGTAGCAGATAAAAAGAGGCGATAGTAATGAGAAGCCAGACAATGGTGGTCTTTCTCTTGAAAGGGGTGTTTTTTTTCTGACTCATGAGATTATGCTTTGTTGGTTTCTGTTGACAGCCCCGATTCTCGTAATCATTTTATAACAAAAGCTCAAAATGCAGTTGTTCAGGGACTATGTTGATTCACATTATTCAGCCTACACACTTTGAAAAGGCCTTTAGCAAAAAATTATTCAAATCCAAGGCGAGGGCCCTTGTTCCCCTTACTCTTCCCTACCTGGGCGCCTTGATCCCACCCGGGCACAAAATAAGGTTGACAGATGAGCAGATACAAGATCTGGATTTTAATGAACCATGCGATTGTGTTCTCATAACTTCTACCATATTAACCTCTTTCAGGGCATATGAAATAGCGGATCGCTTCAGGGCAAAGGGAGTCCCTGTGATCATAGGCGGGCCGCATTGTACATTCTATGCAGAAGAGGTCCTGCAACATGCGGATGCAGTGGTACAGGGAGAGGGTGAGACCCAAGTGCCACTTGTCATAAAAGACTTGGAGGCAGGGCGCCTGAAGAGGTTTTACAAGGCAGATAAACTACACGATCTCAAGGGGTTGCCGTTTCCCAGGTATGACTTGCTGCATCCGGCTGTATTTTCGAGGTTCCCTACATATTCTGTACAGACTACTCGTGGGTGTCCCTATAGATGTGAGTTTTGTGCTGAGCGCTTTCATCTTGGTGAACGTTACAGGATGAGGCCTGTGGAAGAAGTGGTTGAGGAAATAAAGCAGACAGGTTGCAAGCAGATATTTTTTGCAGACAGTACCTTTGCAGGCAACCGCTCAAGGACCATGGAGCTCATGGAGCGACTTATACCCCTGAGGATTCGCTGGTCCACACTTTGGAATACCAACAGGTGCCTTGACGAGGAATTTATGCAACTGGCAAAACGAAGTGGCCTCCTCCATATAAATATGGGTGTTGAAAGTATAAATAAACACACCTTGGAGAACATGAACAAGAAGACCACGCCGGCGGACAGGCTCAGCGAGGTAACCAGGATACTCAGGAGGTTAGGGATAAGTTTTTCCTTCAATCTGATATTTGGTTGGGATACAGACCACTTGGAAGATTTCGATGCCACACTGGATTTTCTCATTGAGAACAAGGTTCATGTAGCATTTTTCAATGTATTTTCCCCTCACAAGGGTACGAAGATTTATGATAGGTATCTGGAAGAAGGGCGGTTGAGAGATCCATATAACATGGGTCGCTGGCCAGGAGTGATAGCGGAGATATATCCAAAAAATTATAGCCCAGAGGAACTGGAACAAAATGTATTGAGACTATATCGTCAGTTTTATTCATGGCCATCCATGTTGAAAAGGCTTCCCCTGCCAGTCACCAAGGCCAATATCGCCTCCTGGTTCATGAACTTGCAGGAGAGAAAACTGTATAAGGGGAACACCCACAGGGCGAATTTCGATGGGATATGATGAATCAGATAGATTCAGGGGCTATGGAGCCTTTTGTCCTGACGCATGGTGCCTGAGGGATACCTTTCCCCTGCATTTTGTTCTTGGCCAGCTTTTATAGAATAGTACAATGAACCAGATCCATTCTCCCTTGCTTTAGCATTATAACCTGTTGTAAGATGAAAAAAACTACTGGAGAAGAACATGGGAAAGCTCCTGAAATTTGACAAAGGAGTCAGACAGCATAGGCGCAGACGCCGCGATCTCGAAAAGATAAAGGAAGAATTGTTATTGCATCATGGAATAGACCTGGACCGCCTTATTGCTGCTGAGACGGCCAGTACTTTGACCATTGAGGAATTTGAAACCCTGACCGACCGTATCTTGGAAACCATTGACACCTTTTGCGAGGAACATACTTCTGCCACTGTACACGATATTCTCTATACCATAGAAAATGTAAAAGATATAATAAAAGATACAGTGGAGACAGATGAATAGGATCGATCAGTTAATGGCCTGTTTCCACCCATTGAAAATAGGCCAAAATTTTGGTGCGTGTCGCATTGTACATACCTATCCTCGAATTTGCCTAAGATAAAGGTGTCACCTCGATTTGTTCAGCCTCTTCATGTCTTAGACTTACATGGTAGCCCTTTACCAGATATTCTACAGGGTCTTTCAGGGGGGCATATTTGATCACTTCCACTTCGGCTCCAGTTATAAATCCCATCTCGAGCAACCTTTTTTTGAATGGACCATGGGCGTTGAGCCTCAATACTTTGCCCCTCTGCCCTGTTTTGAGATCGTCCAGTGTCATAATGATGCCTACGTTCTCCTTTTATATTGCTGTCTCACAAGCCGGGATAGATTAACACCCCTTGCACTCTGGAACAACTTCCAGCTATTATGACCTATAAATTCCCCAAAGGCTTGTAATTGGCTCGTATAGAATGTTCTTAGTGCCTGTGAGCCGGCAATAAAGGGACTGTTCATGAGATCTTTTTCATCTTAGGAAAATGTAACCTTATACCCAGGGATGAAATCCTCAAACCAGTTGAGCTAAGTGGCAGGCGTTGGGTTTTTTGCCTCAAGTATCTAATAAGGAGAAACAAATGGCCAAGATAGCTGTGGGTGGATCAAGAACAATAGAATCCTATGATCTTGTCAGGTCAGTGCTGGATAACTTGCTAGTAGCCGGAGACGTAGTCCTTTCCGGCAATGCCCCAGGTGCAGATCGCCTTGGCGAAAGGTACGCCACGGAACACGGCCTAGAATATAAGATCATCCCTTCCGAGTGGGAAAAACATGGTCTTAAGGCCACCATGATGCGAAACGAGGTGCTGCTCAAGGCTGCCGATTGCATAATCCTCTTTTGGGACGGGAAGTCAGAAGGGTCAAGGCATATGCTTCAAATAGCGGAAAGGGCCAAGAAGCTGCTGGCCGAGGTCAAGCCTGATGGCTATCTCAGATTGAGCAGGAATCCGCGGCTGTTGTGATTTAAGGCCTCAATTTATCCTATCCCAGAAAAAGGTCCTCATGAATTCCAGCAGGGCTCTTTTCTGATCTGGTTTGACTTCAGAGAATTCAAGACCAATTTTGTATTTCAGGCCGTTTTTGACACACCATCTGACCCGTGCATTGATCTTCACTGGCGGATAGGTAGGTATTATGATGGTGATGCTTTCTGCTTTTTCCAATGGTTTGTGGCATTCTACACAGGCCCCTCCGAGACTGAGGTTCAATATATTGTCTATATACATCCGTTCTGCATCGCTGAAGGTGGCCTCGAGTAGAGTATCTACACGTTCATGTTTGCGCTTCTTTCTGTGATTTTCCATTTGGATACAGCCTATTTCCTGTCCCGGATATAATAATTTTTTGGTGTTGATTAACTTATCGGAAAAATTTTTAATCTGAAAAGTCAGTCTGAAATCCAGTCCACCTACCTTGTTTTAAGACTCTGGAGATAATCGTGGCAATGGCGGAGTCCTTCCATGGTGAGATGGGGTTCCAACTGGTCTATCTTGGAACAATATCTCAGTAGCACCGACGAGAGACCTCCAGTGGCTATGACAATGGGAGTTGTATTGAAGTAGGGCATCAGGTTGGAGACAATATTGTCTGTGAGTCCTGCAAAGCCGTAGAGAAGGCCGGCTTGAATGGCCCTTTCCGTGTTTTTGCCCAGGGGATCTATGGGGTTCCTGGGGAATCTTACCATTGGGAGTTTGGAGGTGCCAGTGAATAGGCTTTTGGCGGCAAGCAATATACCTGGTGCTATGGCCCCGCCAAGATATTGTCCCTTGTCAGATATGCAGTCAAAGGTAGTGGCTGTCCCGTAATCTATAACTATGCAAGCCTTCTTGAACTTTTTGAAAGCCGCAAGGGAATTAAGGAGACGATCAGTCCCCACCTCATGGGGACGTGGATATTCGATCTGGACTAATTTCATGGCGATTTCATGGGCATCCACGATCAAGGAGCTCGAATACCGTTTTGACATCTCGGCCCATGCTTCAGTCACGGGTGGTACCACACTGGATATCAAGATGCTGTCCAGCTCATCCAGTCCCACATGCTGGACCTGAAGAAGTGGACGGAGAAGAGCGAAGAGCTCGTCTGCCGTGATTTCTTTTTCGGTATGGATCCGCCAAGATGTTGTAAGTTGTTGGCCTGCGAACAATCCTATGACAGTGTGGGTATTCCCAATATCGACTGCAAGAAATCTATGGGTATTTTCAGATACATGGATATCCATATTCGAGTCTCCATCTTTCATTTGCACGAAAAATTAGGTCAGAAGGAAGTTTTTTTGCCTTGCTGGAAGCATATAAAAATCTTTTTAGGTCTTGACAATATAAAACTAAACAATTAATAAAAGCGAACCTTCACGTTGGGCCCCACATTCAGCCCTTCAAAACACGGGATGATGTGGCAAAGGCTATTTTTGCGTTTTTTTTGAGGCAATTTTTACTAAATCAGGAGTTGAAAAGGTATGCCTACTATTAACCAATTAGTCCGAAAGGGCAGGAAGCAGATAAAGAAAAAGACCAAGGCTCCTGCGCTTGAATCATGTCCCCAAAGGCGGGGGGTCTGCACCCGTGTATACACAACTACGCCCAAGAAGCCAAATTCAGCGCTTCGAAAGGTGGCGCGTGTCAGGCTGACTAATGGTATAGAGGTTACATCATATATACCAGGGATAGGTCACAACCTACAAGAACACTCTGTTGTGCTTATTAGGGGTGGTCGTGTAAAAGACCTGCCCGGTGTCCGCTATCATGTTATCAGAGGTACTCTGGATGCCCTTGGTGTTCAGGATCGCCGCAAGGCCAGATCCAAATACGGCACCAAGAGGCCCAAATAGTAAGGTTTGACAGGTAGAAATTATGCCACGCAGAAGAGAAGTCCCCAAGAGACAGATTCAACCTGACCCCAAATATAAAAACGTCCTAGTCTCCAAATTCATCAATGGCTTGATGGCCAAGGGCAAGAAGAGCCTGGCCAGACGCATATTTTACGATGCAATGGAGATTATCGAGAATCGTGCCAAGGAAGATCCTGTAAAGATTTTCGAACAGGCTATGGAAAATGTTAAGCCTATCGTAGAGGTCCGCTCCAGGCGTGTAGGGGGAGCCACCTATCAGGTGCCAGTGGAGGTAAGGCCTGAGAGAAGGCGTGCCCTTGCCATTAGATGGATAGTAGGATATGCGAAATCACGCGGGGAAAAGACCATGTCGCAGAGGTTGGCTGGTGAGCTGCTGGATGCTTACAACAAAAGGGGCGGGGCATTCAAAAAGAGAGAAGACACCCATAGGATGGCCGAGGCCAATAAGGCCTTTGCGCATTACAGGTGGTAATATTCAGAACTTTAGTCTGTCACTAGATTTTCGGAGGATGTCATGAGCAAGGAGAAATTTGAGCGTACGAAGCCGCACATAAATGTAGGCACCATAGGTCACATAGACCATGGTAAGACTACTTTGACAGCAGCCATCACGAGGGTTTTGTCCCAGAAGGGTTGGGCA
>JALSNW010000052.1 GCA_026986785.1 Deltaproteobacteria bacterium
GTGAGCGACGAAAAAAGATTGCGCAACATAGCAAAAACCCTGGAAAATTATGGCCAGAGAGTGCAAAAAAGTGTTTTTGAAGCGCATTTAGAGCCAGAGCAGCTTTACAGGCTGAAGGAACAGGTGGGGAGAATAATGGATAAAGAAGTTGACCAGGTGCGATATTACACTTTGTGCCCCAAGGATATCGAAAGGATATTGATTGATGGACCTGGCACGGTAACAGTGGATCCAGACTATTATTTTGTATAAAAAGGTGTAAAAGTTAAAAATATAATAAATTCAAGTGGTTCGACCCGCGATTTTGACTGGAGCAAACAATGGATCTTAAGTGTGATTTAGCCTGAAATATCAATATGTTATTGAAAAACAGACACCAATAGTGGGCCGATGCCTGATTTTATTGGAAAAACTCCCTTTTTCAGGGTGCAATGGATGCCGCCGACACCGCCGACTGTCCAACAGGCCGGAAACAGCCTTTTTTACCTTGCAAAATCAGCGGCTTTCAGCTATAGGGGTGTAATTGACCGGACTTTGTGAACGGGACGGAAACTTTAATTCATATCGCCTCATAAGCATGTTTTCCACATCAAGGTGTAATTGACCGGACTTTGTGAACGGGACGGAAACTTCACAATCTCCTCCACGATTCATCATAGCTAAAGTGGGTGTAATTGACCGGACTTTGTGAACGGGACGGAAACATTTGGAAAGGGGTCCCTTTCCTTTTTTCCTACCGGTGTAATTGACCGGACTTTGTGAACGGGACGGAAACCTGTGCGATAAGCTCACTTTCTTCCATTTCAGCGGCGTGGTGTAATTGACCGGACTTTGTGAACGGGACGGAAACAATCATATGTTGAACCACTATCACTCGAGTATTCCCAGGTGTAATTGACCGGACTTTGTGAACGGGACGGAAACTTCATTATAATCCCCTCACGAGCAAGCTTTCTGACGGTGTAATTGACCGGACTTTGTGAACGGGACGGAAACTAGACGAGGTCAATCCTCGTCATCATCTTCATCTTTTGATGGTGTAATTGACCGGACTTTGTGAACGGGACGGAAACTCTTTAACCATGTTCACGAAACTTCTTCTTTCTTTTTTCGGTGTAATTGACCGGACTTTGTGAACGGGACGGAAACTTTTTCATAGTATCCTCCTTTGTTTTTTTTGATTAGGTGTAATTGACCGGACTTTGTGAACGGGACGGAAACTAATACCTGAATTGGTTGAAAGCGATTCGCTTTCCTTTTGGGTGTAATTGACCGGACTTTGTGAACGGGATGGAAACATTTTGACCACCTCCCAAATCCTCTGCCCCATAGGAGGTGTAATTGACCGGACTTTGTGAACGGGACGGAAACTTGTTGGACAGGGTTATGATCCAATTCAGAGCGTCAAGGTGTAATTGACCGGACTTTGTGAACGGGATGGAAACCATCTTGTCTCCCACGATGACAAGTTTCTGTGCATGGTGTAATTGACCGGACTTTCTCGCTAAAAAATCCCGTTCCACCGTTATCTGGCCTATTTTCTTATAAAGATGCTCCATTTCCTTCTCAAGTCGTCTTTCTTCACTACGAGATTTTTTAAATACCACAGAGGCATTTTTCAGAAACTCGTTCTTCCAATCATCTGGGCAGGATGAATCTTGAACCTGGAGGCTATCTGACTGGTGGTTGTCTTGAACTCTGGGGATATGTGTTTGGTCTCAGAGATTACAGGCCATACTTGTCCTCATAACCCCGTGGAGTGATCATGCGGCCGTTCCAGGAAAATGTCCTGGAGTTTCCAATGATGACCGTGCTCTGCATGTTTACAGGGATTGCACCCTTTGCCAAATCGTCCAGGCTGATGAGATGAACCGACTGGTCCTGACGGTAGGCTGATGTAACTATGCCAACAGGCGTGGCAGGGGACCTGGTTTCAAGGATGAGTTCTGCTGCCTTTTGGATGTGCAGCCTCCTCTTTTTCGATGCCGGGTTGTAGATCACGATTACAAGATCTGCCTGTGCTGCAAGTTTCAGTCTTTTTTCTATAAGCTTCCAGGGAGTCAGGAGATCCGAAAGGCTTATTACTGCAAAGTCGTGCATAAGTGGAGCCCCAAGAAGGGCAGCACAGGCACTAAGGGCCGGTATTCCAGGGATCACTTCTATGTCAACGGCCATGTCTTGTAGCCTCGCAAGCTGAAAAACAAGCCCGGCCATGGCATAGATGCCAGGGTCACCGCCGCAGACAAGGGCTACGGTTTTCCCATCCAATGCAAGGCCAAGGGCCCTTTTGCACCTATCCACCTCCTGCATCATGCCAGAGCCAATTATGTCCTGCTCTGGCCTGAGCAGTTCGGATATGAGATCGAGATAGGTTTGGTAGCCCGCTACTGTCTGGGCATTTTCGATTGCATCCCTGGCCCTGGGGCATAGGAACTCTATTGGCCCGGGGCCTGTTCCCACCACGGCCAGGTGGCCTTTGCCACTGCTATCGTCACGTCTTTGCATCTTTGTTTCCTCACAATAAGCTCGCCTTGGCCTGAGGCAAGCACTGCTGCTGGTTCACATACCCCCCTTGCGCCAGTTGCCCGGAATACCGCTTCTGAATATCCGGTATCAGTTATGCTGTTCAGTTCCTGTGCACTGTAGAAAAAGAGATCGAGGCCAGTCTTGTTCGCAAAGTCAACAAGTCCTATCTCGTCTTTTTTTATATCTATTGATGCCAGCCGGCACAGGGAGTCAAGTGAAAGCCCGACGCTGATGAATGTATGGTTCAGTGCATCAGCTATCTTTTCAGGCGCGGTACCCCTATTACAGCCTATACCTGCCACCAATACTGGTGGATGCAGGATGAGTGCCCCCCTGTTCACCTGTCCCATGTGCTGTTCGCCTGTCCCCATGGCTTTAGAGCTTGGCGTCACTATCATGTCTGCTTCATATATGGAATCCACTTCTAAAAGATCATGGGGAAGAGGTGGCAGACCTGAATCAGAAAAGATAGAGAGTCTTCCCCTGTCCAAGAGCCTACCCATCAGCCTGGCCAATACCTCTGGGTTGGCAACCCTCAAGCCTTGATCCCTGATCCAGATGTCAAGTGCTGTGTTGCCCATGAGATCTGAGGCCGTGGTAACAACCGGCCTGGCACCCATGATGGCTGAGATCTTCCTGGCCAACCCATTCGCCCCGCCAAGGTGTCCAGAGAGTATGGGTATTATGTATTTGCCCTTTTGATCCATGACCAGTACGGCAGGGTCGGTCTTCTTGTCTTCAACAAGGGGGACAATGGTCCTTACCACTATACCTGTGGCCATTATGCAGATAAGCGCATCATAGTCTTTCCATGCCAAGGCAATGGCCTTGGCCGTGTTGCCCCTACAGCAAATGAGCTCGGCATTGGCCAAGTCTTTGGCCAGGGTCTTGCCGAGCCGTTCTGCCTCCTTGGTTATTGTCAAGACAGCTATCTTCAATCCTTTTTCTTCCTGTATCCGTGGCTGAACCCTGGATCATACAGCCTGGAATTTTCGGCATTTTCTGGCTTGAGGGCATCTCCCACAATGATCATGGCTGTCTTTCTTATCCCAGCATCCTTTATCTTTGAGGCAATGTCTTCGAGGTTTCCTTCTATGATCTCCTGCTCAGGCCAGGATGCCCTGACCACAACTGCTACCGGGGTAGATTTGGCATATCCTCCAGAGACGAGTTCGTCCACGAGCTCTTCCATCATGGATACACTCAGGAATATACACATGGTGGCCCTGTGCCTGGCCAGGGCCTCTATCTCCTGTCCCCTGGGGACAGGCGTCCTGCCCGCCCTCCTGGTAAAGATTACGCTTTGGCTTGTGCCCGGGCAGGTCAGCTCCTTTTTCATTGCCGCGGCGGCTGCAGCGGCAGAGCTCACGCCTGGTATCACTTCATAGGGAATGGCCAGTTCATCGAGGCGTTTCATCTGTTCCCCAATGGCCCCGAATATGGAAGGGTCCCCGGTATGGAGCCTTACGCATCTTTTGCCCTGGTGGTAGGAGCGAGAAATAACATGGATTATTTCATCCAGGTTCATGCCTGACGAATCGTGTATTTCTGCATCCAGGCCATCGAGCAGGGCAGGGTTTACCAGGCTTCCCGCATAGACAATGACATCCGCCGCCTCGAGGAGCCTTCTGCCCTTGATGGTGATTAGCTCTGGATCTCCTGGTCCTGCCCCTATGAAAAATATCGGTGACTTGTCAGGCTTCATGGTGGTTGTCTGTTTTGATGATATCTTTAAACCCTCGTTTTCTCACAAGTAATGTGGAAAAGTAGTGGAGTTTTTCTCCAACGGCGTCCTTTGGATCAAAGTATATCCTTTGTCCCTCCATGCCGCACCTTTCTATTAGGATACTTGCATCAATCAGCCTGGTTTTTTCAAGTAATTCCATGAGCCTTGGTAGGCACTTGTGGACCTTCATCAGTGCAATGGAGTCAAATTGCAAGAGGGCTGCCTCTATCCTCTTGTCATCGAAGGTGGCAGGGATTACGCAGAACAGGTCGTCTCCAAGGGCCAGGGGGTTTTGCACAGTGCAGGAGCAGGTGCTCATTGAGCTGATCCCAGGGATGACCTCTGTCTCAAGCCCCGGGGCCTTTTCGAGACAGGTAGCCAGGAGGTAATAGGCCGTGGAATACAGGGATGGGTCGCCAAGGGTAGGGAAGACGACTTTCATCCCACGTCTCGTTCTCTTCAATATCTCTGTGGCAGCCGTGTCCCAGCTCCTTGTTACAGAAGAATCCTTTTCTCCAGAAAGATGCACCTTTTTCATGGAAAAATGTACGTCCACTACCTCTTTATCTGAGATGTCCACTACTCTTTTGATTATTTCCAGGGCGCTGCTGGCCCCATTGACAGTTCCCTTTGGGGCTACAATGGCCTGTGCTGCCTCAATGGCCTTGATTGCCTTCAAAGTCAAAAGCTCCGGGTCTCCTGGGCCTGTCCCCAAAAGGGTCAATGTACCATTTGGAATAGAATCGTCACCAATCAACCTGTTACTCCTTTTTTCATCCCCCTTATAATTGTTATGGGATTGAGATGGGTTCTATGTCTCTTTCCATCTCTGGTGACAGAGACGTGAATCATATCCACCTCAAGCCCAGCATGTTCCATGAAACTCGGTGCATCCTGGCTGGTCTTTTCGAGGATGGCATTTACCACTATTATCCCACCAGGCAGGATGGCACGTGCGCAGTATCCGATTATCTCCTCGAGCCTGCCCCTCGAGCCTCCCACAAAGACCCGGTTGGGAGGAGGGAGGCCTATCAGGACATCTGGAGCTACACCCTTTATGGGGATGAGGTTGAACAACCTGAATTTCTCGATGTTTTGTCTTATGACACCCTGCTGTTGTCTGTCCATCTCTATGGCATAGCAGGTAAGGTCTGGATACAACCTTGCTGCCTCGAGGCCTACAGAACCCGAACCTGCCCCTATGTCCCATAACACCTGCCCTGGGGCAATCCTGAGCCTATGAAGGGTTACGGCCCGTATCTCGTCCTTGGTTATCATGCCTCTCAGGTGATAGATCTCTTGCTCATTGAGGCCTATCCCCTTGGAAGGAAGAAGATCAGCATCTTTAACCTCCAAGATCATGATATTGAGGGGAGAAAAGGTCTCTAAAGATGCCTGTAAGAGATCCATAGAACGTATCCTCTCTCCTGGGCACTCCAGCTCCTCTGCCACATGTACTATTATGGAGCTTGTTGCCTCTTTGTCTCCTGCCCCGTGGAGTAGCTCCATGAGTTTTTTGCAGATTACATCAGGGCTGTTTCTTCCGTCCGTGAAGATGATGCTTTTGGGAGAAGACAGCATGAGGGGATAAATGGTTTCATCCCTCCTCCCGTGCAGGCTTAACACTTGGGCATCATCCCAGCAGAGGCCAAGCCTTGCACAGGCAAGCTGCATGGCCGAAAGGGCAGGAAAGATCTGGACCCGCTCTGGACCGAATCTCTTTATAAGCCTCTTGCCTATACCGAAAAACATGGGATCTCCACTGGCAAATACCGCGCAGTGTCCCTTTTCAAGGTGTTTCTCAAGGCCTTCAAACATGTCCCCCAAGGGGGTTATAGGAATAATGGCCGGTTGAGGATCCAGTGCCTTTATCTCTGTTGCCAAGGCCTCTTTGAGCCTGCTCGATGAACAGATGGCCACGCATCCTGAGAGGAGTTGCTTCAGGTTGGAAGGGGCACGGCATCCTGAAATCCCAATGATTTTAACCAGATTTTTCTCTGCAAACATGTCCTGTCTATCCATCCTCAGGCCTGGGTAATGATCTTTTTTTCTGAAGAGACCAGATATACAGTTACCGGTATCCCGGAAAGCCTTTCGGCATATTGCCTGGCACGCTGGCATACAGCTCGTATCAAGGCCAGTCTCTCTTCCTCGAGGAGCAGATCCAGGACATGCCTGGCAGTATTTGCCGATTTCACACAATCTCTTAGCCCTTGTGGCATGCCAAGCTCTATCAGGAGCCTGGATGTCCTGTCCATGTCCAGGGCACCATGCCTTACATGGGTTTGGGGTATCTCCAGGGCTGCCTTTATGATCTTCGCCCACATACCGGCAAGATGAAGCCTTTTGAACCTGTGCCTCCCAGCAGCCTTCAGCGCATATTCCAGATAATCACCCATCATAACCAGGGCCTCGTCAGGAAGGCCAAGAAGGCCTTGGACAGCCGCTTCAGAGGTTCGGCCAGTGGACAGGATGACCTCTCTGAGCCCTGCCTTTTCTGCCACGTTCAGGCATACATCGATGGTGTCCGTCCATGCCTTTGCCGAAATTGGACGTACGATTCCAGTGGTACCAAGGACTGAAAGCCCACCCTTTATGCCCAGCCGGGGATTCAGGGTGTTGTGTGCGAGTTTTTCGCCATCCTTGATGAAGATCGTTATATCAACTATCTGGGAACGAGGAGGAGAAAAACCAGCTTCCCGAAAGGCCTCTTCTATGGCCGAGGCTATCATACGTCTGGGGCCAGGGTTGATGGCAGGCTCCCCCTTTGGCACAGCTAAACCCTTTCTCGTTACTGTTCCCACCCCAGGGCCTGCCCTGAAGGAGATAGGTGGTGCTTCTTGTCCAGGCTCCACTTCATCCTTCCCAGATCGCAGTCTTATCTCCACCCCTATCTCTGCGCCGTTTGTCACGTCCGGATCATCTCCTGCATCCTTTATGACCGAGGCCACTACAGAATGGGCGTTTCTTTCAAGGGAAAACAGGGCAAATTCGTGCCTCGATCCATCAGGAAACGGGATCGAGACCTCCTTTATTCCCATGTCAGGGCACAGGATCTTCAGGAGTCCTGCCTTGGAGGCCGCGGCTGCGCATGCACCAGTGGTAAAGCCCGACCTGAGTCTTTTGGGATGCCTTTGTTCTTTTTTCATGCGTTTGGAGTGCATGACCTGGGTTCAAGGCTGAGCCTGAGTATGGCATTTACTGCTGCCACTGCTGTTGGGGTACCCCCCTTTGTGCCCTTGACTGTGATAAACGGTTGATCCAGCTCTTGTAGCAGTTCCTTTGACTCCTTGGCGTTTACGAATCCTACAGGGACACCGATTATGAGATCTGGACTGAATCTGCCTTCCCTGACCATTTCGATTGTGTGCACAAGGGCAGTGGGTGCGTTCCCTATGGCAACGATGCCAGTATTGGTATCTGCTCCAAGTTCTATACCTGCCTCTGCCCTGGTGATGTGCTGCTTTCTTGCAAGCTCTACCACCTCCTGGTCTCCAATGCGGCAGACCACCTTGCCACCAAAGCCTTGGAGTATCTTGGCGGAGATACCCTGTACCGCCATGTTTACGTCCACCAGTATGTCTTTGCCCGCCTTGATGGCCTCTATCCCAGCCCGGACCGCACCTGGATAGAATCTCACGATTTTGGCAAAACCAAGATCACCACTTGCATGTATCATGCGCCGGACCACTGCAAATTCTTCATGGGAAAATTCGGTTGGCCCAAGCTCCCTTTCGATTATTCTGAAACTCTCCTCTTCTATCCTTTCTGGCGGTATGTTTTTGAGTTTTACAGCCATCTCATTTTCTCCTCTGCCTCGTTGTTGAGACAACGTGTGAGCAGACAGGGATCAGCAGGGCATACATCATTCACAGGATCTATTGCGATCCATTGCCTGGCAGGTATTCACAAATTGGGCTGGAGCCTGGGGGGTGGATCCAAAGTGGATATGCACATAGCCTGCAATGGTGTTTTTTATCCTGTATCCCTCTTTCCCCCTGTGGTTCATGCTGAATATCTTTTCTACCGGCCCATTAAAGTTAGCCACTGAATAGTGAAATTCATGGCCGTGTAGCCTGTCTCCAGGTCCTCCCAAGGGACATGGGCTGTCAATGGTTATGTCTCTGTAACCCAGAGAGGCGAGTCGTTTCTGCATACGGGCATCTGCAGGGAAGACACCGGCCATATCATAGTCTTGGCCCTTGATGTCTGTGATGGAGCGGCAAAGGTACATGAAACCTCCACATTCTGCAAAAATAGGCATGCCTGTCCAGGAAAGATCCTTGATCTCCTGCCTCAACCTCTTGTTTTCCGAAAGCTGTTCTGCAAAGAGTTCTGGATATCCCCCTCCAAGATAGAGACCACTTATTCCCCTTGGCAATCCTTCGTCTTTCAAAGGGCTGAAGGGGACGAGGCTGGCGCCTGCCGATTCAAATATCCTCAGGTTGTCTTCGTAGTAAAAGCAGAATGCCTGGTCCCTTGCAATTCCAATCTGCACATTTGCCCCTTTTACCCCATTGTCTTGGGAGGAGGAAAAGGCAGGTGGACATTGTCCAGGCCCTTTGCAATCTTTACTGATCTTTACAAGGATGTCCATATCGAGGTGCTGGCAGATGATGTCAGAGAGGCTGGAGAGATCTTTCAAGGGTTTTTCTTCTCCCATGAAAAGCCCCAGGTGCCTGGACGGGATCTCTATTGCCCTCTCCCTGGGTATGGCGCCAATTATCCTTGTGCAGCAGTACCTGGAAACAGCCCCCTTTATGAGTTCCACGTGCCTCGGGCTTGCAACCTTGTTCAGGACCACTCCACTGATGCCTTTTTCTGTGGAGATCATCTCTTCGAAGCCCCTTATTATGGCGGCTATGCTTTCAGCCGCAGATGATGCGTCAACTACAAGTACTACAGGAACGGAAAGAAGGGCGGCAAGGCTTGCAGCACTTGCTTCGCCGCCGTCAAAGAGGCCCATGACACCTTCGATCACATTTATCCCTTCTGTCGTCGCCTCCTGGCCGAACAGGTTTCTTACATAAGTCTTTCCACACATGCGAACATCCAGGTTCCAGGACGTATTTCCTGTGACCATGGTGTGAAGGGTGGTGTCTATGAAGTCGGGGCCACACTTGAAGGGCTGGACGAAATTGCCCCTTTGCCTGAGGGCAGCCATGATACCAAGGGCCACGGTTGTCTTACCGCACCCACTGGACACCCCTGCCACAAGGATGGATGGCGTAAGGGCTGTCAATTCAACCCCCCTCTTTTCTTGTCAGGGTACAATATCTCAAATATCTGCCTCATACCCTGGAGCAGTCTCAATGTGGGCCTGCTTACAATGGTCTCGTCCACAAGGTAGATCCTCCCCTCCCTGATGGCCTTTATGACCTGAAAGCCAGGCTCGTTCAAAATATCTTGCCTGGTAACCGGATTCATCCTGCCCTTCTGGGCAAGGAAGACATCTATCTGATTTGCCTTGGCCAGTATCCTTTCCTTGCCATAGGTCGCTATATTTGTATTCCTGATCCTTTGCGCATCAGATGCGATATTGATGCCACCGGCCGATTCCAGGCAAAATATCTGAAAGGAGCCTGGAGCAAAGGTCTTCATGCGTCTGTGTATGGCCTCGAAATAGACCCTTGGGCGCTTTTGGATTGGGATGGTCGCCACCTTTTGTCTCATCTCTTCCACCCCTTTTTTGAAGGATTTCACCATGTCCTCTGCCTCTTTTTGTCTGCCTGTCAACTGGCCGAGTTTTCTCCAGTAGGCATAGAGGCCATCTGGAGAGACGGGCTGAAGGGATACGACGGTTATACCGCTTTTTTCAAGGCCCCTTACCAGATTTGGATGGGCACGGCTTATCATGGGCCGGATTATGACAAGATCGGGCTTGAGGGCCAGAAGCCTTTCGAGATCGTCTCGGTAGCCTACGGTTTTACAGCCCCTTGGAATCCCCTTGATGGATCTGGAACTCCTGGAGATACCAACGAGCGTGTCTCCGGCGCCAAGACTGACCAGGTTCTCCGTATGGGCAGGATAAAGGGAGATGATTCGTGCAAAAGGGGACTTGATCACAATCTTTCTGCCGTCACTATCGGTTATGGTCACTGGATATCCAGAGGCATGGCAAGGGCCAATGGAGGAAAAGAAGAGTGAGAGAAGGATCGCTGTTGTGGAAATAATACCGAGTATCTTTTGTTTCATGGTATATGTCCTTGGTATCTCTTGTTTGACATCCACTATCTTGTCATCTTGTCAGGTAGCCTGAAAGAGATCTGAAGTCCCTGCCTGAAGGCGTCCTTGTGTACCGCTGCCTCCACGCCATAGATCTTCGATATGAGCTCTTCCTTCATCAGTGCAGGCATGGGGCCAGAGGCTTCAACACGTCCTTGGTCCATGAATACAGTATTGGAACAGTACATGGCAGCAAGATTTATATCATGTATGGCAGCTATTACTGTAAGGTTCTCGGTTTCGACCTTGTCTCTTATGACCGACATTATGTACAGGCTGTGAAAGATATCGAGATTCGAGGTGGCTTCGTCCAGGAGCAGGGTCTTAGGGGTCTGTGCCAAGGCCCTTGCCACTGCAACCCTCTGGAGTTCTCCGCCAGACAGCATCGTTACAGGCCTTTCGGACAGAGACAAGATGTCGAGTTCTTCCATCACCTGGGTTACGATATCATGATCCGTCTGTCCCATGCCCTTGATGCGGCCGAGGTATGGGAATCTGCCCATTTCTACCACCTGCCTTGCCGTAAAGGCAAACCTGATGGAAAAATCCTGGGGTACCATGGCCACCTGCCTGGAAAGTTCCCTTGTGTCCCAGTCGGTTACAGGTTGGTCCTGAAACAGGATGGTTCCCTGGTTAGGTCTCAAGATGCCTGAGAACAGGTCGAGAAGAGTGGTCTTGCCACATCCGTTTGGACCAAGGATGCCTGTAAGGCTGCCTTCCTCGATGCTAAAATTCAACCCTCTTATGGTCCAGGGCATGTCCTCATGGTAGCGGAACCATAGATCCTTCACCTGCCACATGGTCAGAATCCCCCCTGGAGTTCTACCTGGCGCCTCTTGAAGATGAAACAGAAGAACGGGCCGCCGATCAGGGCAGTCAATACACCGATGGGGACCTCGGCTGGTAGTATGGCCCTGGTAACCGTATCTGCTGCCAGGAGCAGGAGGGCCCCTGTTGGAAAGGAGAGAATAGCCAGCCAGCGGTTGTCTGGCCCTGCCCAGTGGCGCAAAAGGTGAGGGACGATAAGGCCGACGAAGCCAATAATGCCAGATATGGATACAGCAATAGCAGTCCAGAAGGAACAAATACCAAGGAGCAGGACCCTGAGCCTTGCAGTGTCTATGCCCATGCTCCTTGCCGTTTTTTCCCCTGTGGCAACTACATTCAACTCCCTGCTGTATAGCTGTACGAGGATGATGCATGGTCCAGTGACCACTGCCATAAGGAGTACCTGGTCCCACGAGATGGCAGAAAAGCTGCCCATGAGCCAGAATATTATTGCGCCTACCTGTTCGTCGGCAAGAAATTTCATGAAGCCTATGGCAGCAGAGAGTATCGCAGACACTATCACACCTGCGAGTATCAGGTTGGTAGATGATAGCCCCTTGCTGCCAGAGGCAAGGCCCATCACTATAAAGAGACTTCCCATGGCACCCGTGAATGCCAGTAAGGGGATGGAGACGAATTTGGGAAGGCAGATCCCCAATACCCCAAGGACTATGGCAAGGGAAGCGCCGAAGGCAGCACCTGAGGATATGCCCAGGGTATAGGGATCGGCCAGAGGGTTCAGGAGAAGGGCCTGAAACACCGTTCCGCTGACGCCAAGTGCCCCACCTACCAAGGCTGCAGCAATGATCCGCGGGATGCGTATATCCATTATTATGGCTGCTGTAGCACTACTGGCAGTATCATGGGGACCAGACATGCCTGAAAAGAGTATATGGATTATTTCGTGGAACGGGATATGTACATATCCAAGCCGGGCAGAAGACAGTATGGAGATCAGGAGGAGCATATAGAGGAAAACTGCTGATATGGTTTGTCTCACATGCCCCTCCCCATGAGCTGGGTTATTTCAGCTCGATCCCTGCATCTTTTGCCGCATCCACGGCGTGGGCAACATATATCTCTGCAAAGGAATCCATCTCACCAAGGCCGTGGATGTCGGTTATCACCTTTATCCCGTCTTTTTCCAGCATGGATTTCCATGAATCAGGCCCAGGACCAGACATGTCGTTTCTGGCATGGTCACCAGCAACGACCATGAAGGGCTTGAGAAAGACCTTTTTTACCTTGGCATGTTTCAGGAGCTCTTTGGCCCTTTCAAAGCCGGGAAAGCCTTCCACGGTTCCCACTATGGTGAGGACGTCTGGATAGGCCTCGTTCATCATGTGTTCAAATTCCAGGTAGGAGCCCCCAGAGGGAAAGAATTCATTCCCATGTCCCATGTATACCAAGGCCGCTTTATACTTACGGGCCTTTTCCACATCGGCTTTGACAGCCTTTACGGCAGCCTCGATATCCTCTGCGTATGGATGCCTTGGGCCAAAGGTGCCAAGGGCAGGCCTTCCTACCACCAGTTTGTTGAAGGGTTTGAATTTTTCCTTGATGGTGTCGATGGAGGCCAGGGCCTTCATATATGAACATAGATCCATGTATTCCTCTGCAGGCGCTATGTGGGTTGGCTGTACCACGATGGTGTCAAAGCCTTCGTCCTGGAGGTCTGCTACTGTGGCCAAGGGGCCTTTCACATGGAGGATCTCTCCGGGGATCTCAGGATGTTTCTTGACGTATGATGGATCTGCTGCCCTCTTTTGCCAGATCTTCCTGATGATATTCGAAGTGAATGCTATCTGCACCGGGGTGTTGGGAAAGCGTTTTTCCAGTTTGTCCTTGATGTTTAGGAGTCCCTTGAGGGCAGGTTCAACCGTTGTTCCAAACATGCCGAGGACGATGGCAGTCTTGTGTTTTTGTGTATGCTCCATTGCAGAGACAGTAAGCGGGGACGTGACCAGGAAGAAAAAAAGGATCATGGCGGTCACAGAAAGGGGAAAAAGCCGTCTTAACATGATAAAACCTCCTCTTTTTTGTTGCGGCCCGGATCTCCGGGCCAATCTCCGAATCGATAGGCCCGGAATGCCCGTTTTTCCCGGTGACCATTGAAAAAGGCCCTGACCCTGCCGCGGGGTCTGGCCTTTTCTTCTCTCAGGCAGGTCTTCTGACTCCCGGATCATCCTACTTGCTGCGCCTTCCCATTTGCCCAAAGGCAAAAAGTGGCTTTTTGCAGGGTTCGTCCCCGGTTACAGCGGCGGGCCCGTCCCGGATTCTCACCGGGTTCCCTTTTGATCCTCGTTGCGAGGAACCTGAAAGAAAAGGATCAAGTTTGTAAAAAAGCTAAACGCAAAAAGGAATAATAGTCAATAGGAGTTTTTTAGCGATGGCTGGGAGCGGTTTACATCTTGGAAGATGCACATGGTGTAACTACTCAGGTGTGCTGAAAGACCGATTCTTTAAGAAGACAGTAATGGGAGAAACATCCTGGAATCGCATTATTGACGTCACAATAATTGATTGATGTGTATACTTTTGTAGACAATAAGGATTAATTTTATTATTTTATGTAAATAGATCCGAGCCACCACGGGGCTGGCCTTGGTCTTTTGGATGCGTTTTTGTTGGAATTTTTCAAAAAAATCAATAGCTATCATATGGCGGCTTCTAAAGATTAGGAATTTTGTTCAAGAACAAGGCACATGAGAAGAATAACCTGAGACATGTTATCGGTATTTTGAGGGTTATTTTTTGAATGTAACACAGTTATTGGGCTGAAGGGCAATTTTTAGAGATAGCCACATGTCAAAAATGGTTTGGTTGGAGAGAATGATGTCTTGGCAAAAGTATCGAGGTCGTCGGAAGTTGATCCTTTTGCCCGTTTTTTTCGATAAAAAAAGATAGATCCTGCAAATAGAGGAAAAAAATGAAACCTCCCACCATTTTAGTGGTTGATGATCAACCGGTAAATGTCAAGTTGTTGACTGGCATTTTGTCTGCCGAGGGCTATTCACTGATAGAGGCGTATAATGGCAAGGAGGCCATCGAGGCTGCAAAGCAGCAAAGGCCAGACCTTGTACTGCTCGATGTCATGATGCCTGATGTCGATGGTTTCCAGGTGTGCCGAAGTCTTAAGGAAGACGAAAAAACCCGTTTTATCCCAGTCTTGATGGTGACAGCCCTCCAGGAGAAAGAGCACAGGTTCCAGGCCATGGAATCTGGCGCAGACGACTTCCTTACCAAACCCGTGGATAGGATCGAACTCTTGATCCGTGTCAAGTCCCTGCTTCGGATAAAGAAGTACTCTGATGACCTGATCAAGAGTTACAGCAAGTTACAGGAAAAGAATCAACAGCTGAAGGAAATCGAAGAGGCAAGAGAAGGGCTCATGCATATGATTATTCATGATCTTCGCAGTCCTTTGACCATCATTTCAGGTAACTTGGAGTTATCTCTCATAAAACTTGGGACAGATGCTGGGGCCAGGCCCTATATAGAAAAGTGTCAACATTACTGTAGTTATCTGGATGAACTCATTCAGAGTTTGTTGGATGTATATAGGATGGAACAGGGCAATTTGAAGCTGAACCTGGAGGAGATGGATCCTTGGCAATTGGCCTTGGAGACCAAAGACAAATTTTCTATCCAGGCAGCGGTGAAAGGTGTGGAGCTTTATCTCGAAAAGATTGGCCCTTTACCTCCAATAGAAATGGATCGGATGTTGATCAGTAGGGTGCTTGCCAATCTCATGGACAATGCCATCAGGCATACCCCTGAAAAGGGTTTTGTAAAGCTGGTGATGGATTTCCATCAGGAGGCCCAAGAGCTTCGGGTCAAGGTTACCGATAGTGGAGAAGGCCTTCCAGAAGAATATCGGGACAAGATATTCGACAAGTTCCAGCAGATAAAACTCAAAAAGACCGACAAATCTATAGGTAGCTGTGGCCTTGGTCTCACATTCAGCAAGATGGCTGTGGAGATGCACGGTGGGAAGATTTGGGCTGAGGGCCAGGGAAAAGACCAGGGTTGCAGCTTCATCTTCCAGATCCCTGCAAGGGTGAAAGAATATCAGGCCAGCACTGGATCTTTTGGGGCCTGAAATATCCCCTGGGTTTCCCATCTTGGCAAGCCCCATCCCTTTTGTCACCAGAGATGTTTTTTCCCCTTTCCATGTGTTTTTTCTCATTAATGGGCACAAGGTGTGCCTCCGATAAGCTGTAACAGCAATCAAAGATTATAAATCCAGATTATGCACTTAAAAATAATCCAGGAGAAAGATCAAGGGGTGATAAACTATGAAAAAGGTATGTTCAAGAAAGATTTTCATCAAGCTCGTTTTGACAGTGGCGGCAATAGGTATGTGGGCAGCTATTTCCCCATACGATGTCCAGGCCCAAGTCAAAGGTGTTACGGATTCTTCGGTATTGCTGTGTGCTTCAAATGCCCAGAGCGGCCCTGCTAAATTCCTAGGCCGGGAATATACCAAGGGATTCAATGCTGTGTTTTCACGAATCAACAAGAATGGGGGAATAAATGGCAGAAAGATAAAATTGAAGGTCTTGGACGATGGTTATGAGCCCAATAGGGCCATAGACAATACAAAGACCTTCATAAAAGAGGGCTGCTTCCTGTTGACCGGCTACGTGGGCACCCCTACCTCAAAGGCATCGGTACCCTTGGCAGAAAAGGCCTCCATACCATATTTTTTCCCGTTCACAGGTGCTGAATTCCTTAGAAATCCTGTAAGGCCCTTGGTATTCAACCTCCGTGCCTCATACTATATGGAGACAGAGGAGATGGTTCACTATCTATCGGACAAATTGGGACTCAAAAAGATCGCAATCTTTTACCAGGATGATTCATACGGAAGGGCTGGCCTTGCAGGTTTCAAGAAGGCAATGGAGAAGCGGGGACTCAAGATGGCAGGCGAGGCAACCTATCCCAGGAATACAGTGGCAGTAGGTAAGGCAGTTATTACCATGCGCAGGTTAAAGCCTGAGGCAATAGTCATGATAGGTGCCTACAAGCCCTGTGCTGAATTTATCAAGAAGGCCAAGAAGATAGGCCTGGCAGATACCAAGTTCATCAATATCTCTTTCGTCGGTAGCAAGGCCCTGCTCAATGAGCTTGGTCCCCAGGGTGAAGGTGTCCTGGTGACCCAGGTGGTGCCGTTTCCGTGGGATTCCTCTCTGCCTGGGGTGAAAGAATATTCCAAGGTCATGAAAGAGGCCTACAAGGATTTCGAGCCTGGTTTCGTAAGCCTGGAGGGTTTTCTTGCTGCCAAGACACTGACCGAGATCATGTCAAAGGCAGGGAAAGACCTTTCGAGGGAGTCGGTGGTGGCCTCTGCAAACAATCTGAGAGATTTCGATCTTGGCATAAACGATCCCATATCCTTTTCCAAGACAGACCACCAGGGCCTGGAAAAGGTCTATATCACTGTCATAAGCAACGGTAAGTTTCAACAGGTCAACTACTAAAAGAGGTATGGTAAAATGGAACAACTGCTAAGCAGAATAAAGATTTCAAGGCTTATAGCAGCCTTTTTTGCCTTTGGATTGCTTGCCTTGACAGCTATCTGTTTTTTGTCGTATGCTAATATGCAGGACGGGCTCAGGGGCTTTGAAAAGGTGTCGTCTTTGTTAGTTTCAACTACAAAGAATTCCGGGGAAGATACATCTGCGGCAGTAGTTCTCGAGCGCGTAAAAGGGGATATATTTTCCATATACGGGGCCTCTGACCCCAACCAGCTGAAAGATTTCCAACAGACTGCCGAGAAAGACCTGGAACTCATGGCATCTATCCCCGGGGCCTCAGACCTCGTGGACAAACTGCGAGATTTCATAAGAGAGGCTGTAAAGGTAAACAAGGAGATATACGATATTGGATCGGTTTGGAAGGAAAAGACAAAACAGATCCAAAAAGACTATTCAGTAATCAGAAAAGATGTCCTCGAGGCAATAGACGAGGCAGAGCTCAATCTGATAATGGATGGGGACAGCATCTCTTCAGCTTCGAGCCCAGAAGAGATAAAGGCCAAGGTGGACAAGTTGGTGAATGCCGACTACCAAGCCGTATCTGCACTCAAGGATCTTATGGCCCAGTTCCAGGAGTTCTTGCTGATAAGGGCAGAGCTCGGGGAGATAGAGTCATCGGAATATATTGAGCCCTTGAAAGAGAGGTTTAGTGCCTCTGCCTACAAGATAGATCATCTGGCAGAAACCCTGGCAAGTCTGCCTATTGGTGACAATGTGAGGAAAACTGTAAAAAAGACCGGCTTCTCTATGAGGTCGGACCTCACTGAGATGTTCAACTTGAAGAGGAGGCTTCTCAAGATCCGTGCTGAAAAAGAAGGCATGGTATCCGGTATGGCATCCCTTACAGGAGATCTGGACAAGTTGGTAAGAAGGCTAACCAGCGAGATGACCTCTGAGGTTTCCAGTCTGGCCCGGGCCCAGAAGGATAGGCTCGATTCTCGCCTAAAAGTGATCGGAATAGTCCTTGGGTTGAGCATAATCTTTGCCTTGGTCATCGGGATCTCCGTTACAGGGTTTCTCAGGAGGAGATTCAACTCGGTGACTGCTTTACTGAACGCATTGTTTGATCAAATCTCCAGTGGCAATTTCGACTTTTCCCACATAAGGCGTTTGAAGGGGAGAGACGAGGTGGCCAATATCCAGAATCTGCTTTTCGATACGGTCGTAAAGATAGGAGAAATCCTGAAAGAGGTCTCCGAAGGTTCTCAGGACGTATTCGAAAGGACAAGGAAATTGGATCGGGCAGCCAATGAAATGGCAGTATCAGCGGCCAAGACAGAGGATGTGGCCGCAGACATACAAAACTTGGCAGAAGTGGCCAATAAATATGTAAAAAAGGTCACCGTATCCATTGAAGATGTAAACGATGCTATTGATGAGGTGATGAACCATGTGAGTAGCTCCAGCACGAATGCAGAAGATGCAGAGACGAAACTCTCTGATGTCAAGGTGGCAGTAAACGAACTCGTGGTATCCTCCAATAAGATAGGGGAGATCACAAGCCTCATAGGTTCTATAGCCGAACAGACAAATCTCCTCGCCCTCAATGCCACCATAGAGGCAGCCAGGGCTGGCGAGGCAGGCAAGGGTTTTGCTGTCGTTGCCAATGAGGTAAAGGAGCTGGCCAAGGAGACAGGTGGCTCTGTCGAAGAGATAGAAAAGATAGTTACTGAGATACAAAGTGGGGTCAACAGGGTCAGTGTTAGCATCGACCATGCATCCTCTACAATAGCCACCATCTCTGAACAGTCGTTAAAGGTACGTGACAGTATTGAAACGGAAAAAATAGCCATTGACGATATCAGGGGGCAGGCTGAAGAGACAGAGAAGGAGACAGGCATTATCGTGAAAAGGGTGAAAGAGATCGTACAGGCCTCCCAGGATACCTCTGGATTGGCAAGAGAGGTGAAAGACGTCTCTGGCAGGCTCAAGGAGGTTGGAGACAGATTGAAAAAGGGGCTCTCCCACTTCAGTCTCCATAGACATGAAAAGGCGGTCTGATGGCTGTTTTCAAGGCACTTTTTGTATGATGGTGCCTTGGGTGGCTACAACAGCCTCCAAGGGATCAGGAAGTGTTTTCGTCTCACGTCTGAGTCTGATCTCGGCGATTTGGACGAAAGGGGCAGGTCCTCGGGGATTATTCCGTAGAGGGATCTGCCCCTTTTCATTCACTTATCACCATTTTTTGTATCCTATGAGGGGATATCCATTTCATTGAGATCTCCAGACAGTTGAACCTGGATTGTGCAGCCTACAGGTTTTCCGAGTAATCATTCAAGGGAATTGTCTTTTTCACGGGTTTGAAGTGCATGATCCCGGATTATCTGTTCTTCTCTGGCCATTCAAAGAAAGATGGTTATATTGTTTATATATTTATTTTTAGAATAGAAATTAAGAAATGGCTAACTCTATGAATGCCCAGAGAGGAAACAATATGGAAAATGATAGCTGCCAGCACTGTGTCATGACAGGCCCGAGCCATGAAAATGGACAGGAGCGATATGTCGATCCGGTTTGTGGAATGTCGACCCATGAGCCAGGACGGTATCTAAGCTTTGAGTATGAAGGCCAGAAATATCATTTTTGTTCCGAACACTGTTTGAATAAGTTCAAGCAGGATCCCCATGCCTATTTAACACCGCATCCTGTCATCAATGGAGAGAGCCTGGATGAAAGGGCAATCTATACCTGCCCCATGCATCCAGAAATCGAGCAAATAGGACCGGGGCTCTGTCCTAAATGTGGTATGGCCCTTGAGCCAAAGAGCATCTCCCTGGAAGGAGATGAGGAGAACCCAGAATACAGGGACATGCTGAGGCGTTTTGTTATGGGGGCTATCCTGACTGTGCCCCTGGTCGTTATCGCCATGCGCTCCATGTTGCCAGGAGGGCAGGTGCTCGATCAATTGGTCAAGGAACAGACATGGCAATGGATAGAGTTTTTGCTGGCCACTCCAGTTGTGTTATGGGCTGGTTGGCCTTTTTTTGTCCGAGGGATCCAGTCGGTAATAAATCAAAACCTCAATATGTTTACCCTCATAGGGCTTGGAATCAGCGTTGCCTATCTCTACAGCGTGGTAGCTGTCCTCTTTCCAGAGATCTTTCCAGAGATAATGCGTTCCCAGCACGGTACCGTGGGTGTCTATTTCGAGGCCGCTGCAGTGATAGTAGTACTAATATTATTGGGGCAAGTAATGGAGTTAAGGGCAAGGAGTCAGACAGGTGCGGCAATCAAGGCCCTTCTCGGCCTGGCCCCAAAAAGTGCCAGGAGGATAAATCCCGACAACTCGGAGGAGGATGTTCCCATTGAACATGTAAAGAGGGGCGACATGCTCAGGATAAGGCCTGGGGAGAAGATACCTGTGGATGGCGTGGTCGTTTCGGGTTCCAGCCTGGTGGATGAGTCCATGATCTCTGGGGAGCCAGTACCAGTAAAGAAGGCCAAAGGGGACAAGGTCATCGGGGCAACGGTAAATACTACAGGGGGCTTGATAATAGAGGCAGAAAAGGTAGGTGCAGAGACCCTGTTGGCACAAATCGTCCAGATGGTGGCAGATGCCCAGCGCAGCCGGGCCCCTATACAGAACCTGGCAGACAAGGTGGCTGGCTATTTCGTGCCTGCTGTCATATTGGTGGCCATAATTGCCTTTGGAGGCTGGTATATGTTGGGTCCTGAGCCAAAACTTGGCCACGCACTCGTTGCAGCAGTCTCCGTGCTGATTATAGCCTGCCCTTGTGCACTAGGCCTTGCTACACCGATGTCCATTATGGTGGCCACAGGCAAAGGTGCATCCATGGGGGTGCTCTTTAGAAACGCACAGGCCATAGAGACCTTGCACAGGGTGAATACCCTTGTGGTGGATAAGACAGGTACCCTCACGGAGGGAAGGCCGAGGCTTGTGTCCATAAGGCCTGTACCTGGTCATGACGAGGAAGAGATCTTGGGCCTGGTCGCAAGTCTTGAGAAAGGGAGTGAGCATCCCTTGGCCTTTGCCATTTTGGAGGCAGCTCAAAAAAAAGGATTGATGGTGATGGATGCCCAGGCCTTCAGGTCTCATACGGGAAAGGGTGTCTCAGGTATAGTGGATGGCAGGGAGATCCTCTTTGGAAATAGGAGGTTACTGGTCGATTTTTCTGTTGACCCATCCCAAATGGACAAGGAGGCTACCTCTTTGGCATCTGAAGGGCAAACGGTCATGTTCGTGGCAGTGGATGGAAAACCTGCAGGCCTCTTGGCGGTGGCAGATCCCATCAAGGCTACTGCCTCCAGGGCAATTGAGACCCTTCATGGAGAGGGTATGGAGATAGTCATGCTCACAGGAGACAATGAGGAGACCGCCAAGTCTGTCGCCAGGAAACTTGGAATAGACAAGGCAATATCTGAACTGCTGCCACAGCAAAAGGCAGAGGCAATAAAAGGGCTTCAGGCCAAGGCCCGTGTTGTTGCCATGGCTGGTGATGGCATAAACGATGCACCAGCCCTGGCCCAAGCAGATGTGGGTATAGCCATGGGTACTGGTACTGACATTGCCATGGAGAGCGCTGATGTCACATTGGTGAAGGGGGATCTTACAGGTATCGTAAGGGCGAGAAAACTCAGTAGGGCAACCATGGCCAATATAAAGCAAAATCTCTTTTTTGCCTTTGTCTATAACGCTCTCGGTGTGCCTGTGGCCGCAGGAATACTCTATCCGAACTTCGGTATTGTTTTATCTCCAGTGATCGCAGCAGCCGCAATGAGTTTCAGTTCTGTCTCAGTGGTGACAAATGCCTTGAGACTCAAAAGGCTGAAGGATCTTTAATACGGGTTATGGCCTGTTTCATGGATGATGTGCCAAGATGAAGGAGAGATTGCCGCCGAGGTATATTTTGAAGACCGGCCAGGAAAGATGTTACCATGTCGATGGCAATATCATCCCATGCTCTGCAACAGGTCAAGATGGTGAATATCAGGTTGGGGTCGAGATACCCTGTTCCAGATTCGGCCTTGAAGGCCAGGTGGTCTTTGACAATCTCACCGGCCTTACCTGGACCAGAGACGCCAATATCAACACCTTCCCCATGTCCTGGAAAGAAGGTTTCGCGTTTTTACATGAATTGAACAAAGACAATTATGGGGGTTATTCGGACTGGCGTATGCCCAACCGAAGGGAGCTAAGGAGCCTGCTCCACATGGAGACCATGAATCCAGTATTGCCCTCTGGGCACCCTTTTATAAACGTATTCCACGGCTGGTATTGGACCTCCACTACAGCTGCCATCAACAGGTCTTATGCTTGGTATATCCATCTTGGTGGGGCCCGCATGTTTTATGGCAGAAAGGACCAGGAGTGTATCGTTTGGCCAGTAAGGGGAGATTCGAGGTTGATACCAGCCACTGGTCAAAAGAGCTGTTTTGATGTCATTGGCCGTGTCATCCCTTGTGCAGCCACTTGTCAGGATGGCGAGTTCAAGACAGGTGTGGCCTGGCCCGAGCCTCGTTTTACTGGGAAAGGCCAGGTGGTCTTTGACAATCTCACCGGCCTTACCTGGACCAGAGACGCCGACCTGGGTCAGGGCCTTATATCCTGGCTGGATGCCTTTGGTATCGTAAGGAATCTCAATACCAAAAGACTTGGTGGCCTTGGTGATTGGCGTCTTCCAAACATCAACGAACTCGAGTCCCTCGTGGACTGCCAACATCATTCTCCAGCCCTTCCCAAAGGTCATCCATTTGTCAATGTGCAAGAATTTTACTGGTCATCGACCACGAGCTTTTTTGAACCAACTTGGTCTTGGGCCCTTTACCTCCAAAAGGGGGCAATTGGCGTTGGACTCAAGAAGGGACGCCACTTCCACTGCTGGGCTGTAAGATCAGGCCTTGGGGACCGAATCAGGAAGAGATAGCCCAGCAAAAAAGCCTCTCTAAAGACATACTCGATCTGCCCCCTGTGTTAATTCCAGCCAATGTGTTTTGAGCTTGCTATTTAGGGCTGCTGTCGATGAGCTTGTCCAACATCTTCAGTCGCAGGTTCAACATGTCCTTTTCTATGAGGGCAAGATCCTTAGGGCTGGTATCTGGGTGGCGCAATGCCTCGAGATAGTCGAAACGCCTTTCCATCATCTGCCGCCTGAGGGCTACTGTATCGTCTAAAAACCTCTGTCGCTGTTCGTCTGACATCCGTTTCAGCAACATGCATCCTGCCATGCCTTTGCATCCCATCATGGCCATGAACATCCCATTCTTTTCATCCATCATGCCCATGCGATGCCTGAAGCCCTTTGTCTTTCCTGCCATCATCTTTTTGGCCATCATCTCTTTCTGAAAACAGTTACATGGGCTCGTGTCCTTTGTTTCCCCCATTGTGACAGAGGGACCAGCCAGTAGAGCTATGGCCAAGATCAAAGAGGGAATGATCCTTTTCAAATCGGTTCTCATCTTAACTTCCTCCTTTTTGTTGGATATATTATCCAACGAGTTTTTTGCACCATATATTCTTTTAACATAGTTGGTCCCCTGAGACAAAATCTGTTGCCGGGCGGATTCGGCCTCTAACGGATTTGATTTCACACTTTGGGGCCAGAGGCATCACAAAGATGGGAAAATCGCCTGATATAGGTAAACCGGGGGACATGTCCAAGATCAAGATTCATGGTGTCAGGGCCGAAGTGTTTGGTTGGGCCATGTACGACTGGGCCAATTCTGCCTTTAGTACCATTGTTGTAACAACGCTTCTGGGACCATATCTCACAGGTCTTGGAGAAAAAGTCGGAGGAGTGGTCATAAATGGGTTTTCCATTGAGCCAAGTGCCTTCTTCCCTGCCTGTGTCTCTGTCTCTGTATTGCTTCAGGTTGTCTTTTTGCCCCTTATCGGTGTATTGGCCGATAATGCCCGCATGAAAAAGGAGATGCTCGTAGGCTTTGCCATCACTGGCTCTATTGCAACGCTTTTACTTTATTTCATAAGGCCTGACTTATTGGCAGTGGGCACGAAGGGAGCCGTGTTGCTTGGGGGCCTGTTTTTCGTCCTGGCAAATTTTGCTTTTGGGGCATCGATTGTCCTGTGTAATGCCTTTCTTACCCATATTGCATCACCAGAACAACGGGACAGGGTCAGTTCCTTTGGGTGGGCCTTGGGATACCTCGGCGGGGGAATAGCACTGGCGATAACCCTTGTATTTTTTAGATGGATGGCAGATCAGGAACTGGCAGTTCGTCTGTCTCTGGCTTTTGCAGGAGGGTGGTGGTTGCTATTCACCTTGATGTTTCCTGCCAGGTATCTCAGTAATGGTCAGCCCAACAAGTACGTGTTCACCGAAGGTGCATCTCTTGGAAACGGCTTCAGGCAGATCTTCCATACCCTTCACTCCATGTACCATAATTATCCTGAGACCCTCAAGTTTCTGACAGCCTATCTGTTTTACAACGATGGCATCCAGACGGTCATCGTGGTCGCCACCATCTTCGCATCCGAGGAACTGGGTGTGGATGCCAAGATACTTGTCTATCTTATTGTCATGATCCAGTTTGTGGCCTTTGCGGGTTCTTTATTGTTTGGGTGGTTGACTGGCTGGATAGGGGCAAAGAAGGCCATAATGTTATCCCTGTTTGTCTGGTCACTTGTGACTATTTATGCATGTGTCTTCCTTCATAACACCGCAGAGCTTTTTTTCATGGGGGCGGTGGTGGCCCTGGTACTTGGTGGTTCCCAGGCCCTGAGCCGCTCTCTGTTCTCTCAGCTCATCCCTGAAAGGAGCGAGGCTGAATATTTTGCCTTTTACGAAATAAGTGAGAGGGGTACCTCATGGATAGGTCCCCTTGCCTTTTCTGCTGCCATACAGATGACAGGCAGTTGTCGTATCGCCATTTTTCCTTTGGTGCTGTTTTTCGTGATGGGCCTTATATTATTAAGCCGGGTCAATGTCAGGATGGGAATGGTTAGGGCAGGAAATGACGTTACAGGTGTGATCATATAGGGTGTGAGCAATGACTGTTTGGGGAGACTCTACTTGGTCTTACGGGTGAACGAAAATGAAAAGGGTGATAACCATCAAAAATGGAATAGAGATACCTGAGAGGGAGCTGCGATTCACATTCTCCAGGTCTAGTGGGCCAGGAGGACAAAACGTCAACAAGGTGAATACACGTGTTACACTGAATTTTGATCTCGATGGCTCCAAGAGCCTTACAGAAGAGGAAAAGATAAGAATAAGGAAGAGCCTGGCCTCACGCATCAGCCAAAACGGGGTGCTCAAGGTAACTGCTGGGTATCATAGGAGCCAGAAGGCAAATAGGGAGGCTGCCACCAAGCGTTTTTCCCAACTCATGGAATGGGCCCTTTCAGAGAAGAAGCCAAGGAAGAGGACAAAGCTGCCAAGGGCAGCAAAGGAGAGACGACTAAGGGAGAAGAGACACAGGAGCCGAATAAAACAGTACAGAAAAAGGGACCTTTGGGACGGTTGGTAGGTAAAAACAACAGAACTTCCTTGGGGCGAACATGTCCGAAGGCCCAGGGACCCTACTTTTTGACAATATCATGATACCTGCCAGCCAAAATACGCCTTACAGGCTATCTTCACACCTTGATCCACAGCCATACAGTCTATGTCAAGCACTTTTGAGGGTACATGTTTCTCCAGTGTCAGTTTAAGGGCCTCTGGGGCAATAAGGCGAGAGAGTGTGGCAAGGGCCCCCAGGGCGATCATATTGGCGACCACTGGTGTCTTCATCATCTTTACAGCCATTTCTGTAAAGGGTGCCTTGAATACATGTTCAAAGGGCTCCGGGATGTCTTCGACAAGGGTAGTGTTTACGATTATCAGTCCGTCTGGACCAAGCATGGGGGCATATCTGTCCATTGCCTCCTGTGACATGGCGATCAGGATGTTCGGCCTCGTTATCCTTGGATAGTCTATGGGGTCTGAATCAATTATGATTTCTGCAGTTGAAACCCCTCCTCTCACCTCTGGTCCATAACAGGGCACCATTGCCGCTTGGCATCCTTGGTACACGGCTGCAGTCTCGGCAAGGAGTTTCCCCCCCAGGATTATTCCCTGTCCCCCAGAGCCACTGACTACTATCTCGAAGCGTCCCTGAGGAATTTGGGTATTGGCATCATTCATTCAGACCGCTCCGTGCAACTTTTGTATATGCATCGGTATATTCTGGCCTGGAGGATGAATGGATAATGCCTATGGGGAACAGGTCTTTTTTTTCCTTCTCTGGCAACTGCCTGAATATGTCAATGGGCACTCCATGTTCTTTTTGCCAGCGTAGCATCTTCACCGCTGTTTCTCTCTGGTTTCTCTTGCCATAGTTTATATGACATCCTGCTATTACATCTATCACAGAGAAACCGTGGTGATCTATGCCTCTTGAAATCAGATGAACAAGGTCGAAGGCATGCCACGTGGTGGATCGTGCTATGAAAGTGGCACCTGCTCCCTTTGCAAGTTCACATATATCGAAAGGTGATTCCACTGAACCCGCAGGAGAGGTGGCTGTCCTTTCCCCCTTTGGGGTAAGGGGGGAATATTGTCCCCCAGTCATACCATAGGTGAAGTTGTCAAAGATGATGACCGTCAGGTCTATGTTCCTCCTTGCAGCGTGGATGAAGTGATTGCCTCCAATGGCTGCTATGTCACCATCGCCTGCCAGTACGACTACAGTGAGTTGGGGGCTGACTATTTTGATCCCCGTGGCCAAGGGGATGGCCCTGCCATGGGCCGTGTGGACAGTGTCGAAATCGAGATATTCTACAACCCTTGAAGAACAGCCGATACCAGATACTATTACCGTCTTGTCTGGATCAAGGCAGAGGGCTTCTACTGCCCTCAGAAAGGCCTGGGTAATGATGCCATTTCCGCATCCAGGGCACCAGATGTGGGGTAGGCGATGGGTACGCAGGTGCCTTTTTATCTCAGATAGGCCTGTCGATAGCACTTCTTATCTCTCCTGGGGTTATTATCGTGCCTGAGCACTTGTTGATCCCAACTACCTTCAATCTGTTACCAGTAGCCTGACGGACCAGTCCGGCTACCTGGCCCTGGTTCATTTCACAAACCACTACAGTTTCCACAGACTTTGGCAGTTCCTGGAAGACAAAGTCTGGGAAGGGCCATAGTGTCTTGAGATTGATCCCGCCTATCTTCAGCCCTTCCAATCGGCCTTCCCTGACCACCTGGAAACAGGATCTGGCAGTGGCGCCAAAGGAACAAAGGACTATTCTGGCATCTTCCATTTCCCTCTTTTCCATCAGGCAGATCCGTCTCTTTCTGGAATCGATCTTGCCGTGAAGACGCTTGAGCAAGTCCCTTACCTTGTCTGGATCACGGGTGGGGAAGCCATCTTTTCCGTGGATGAGCCCTGTGATGTGGCAATGGAACCCTGTCCCGATGTCAGGAATGCAAGGGATACCGTCTGGTTCAGAGGTATGGTAGATCTCATATCTGCCAGGGGGCGGTTTTGTGGGACGCTTTCTATCGATCAGGGACAGGTTCGAGATGTCAGGTATCCTGATACGTTCATAGAGATGGCCTACAATCTCATCTGAAAGCAATATCACAGGGGTCCTGAGCTCTTCCGCTATGTTGAAGGCATGTATGGTCAAATCGAAGGTTTCCCGGACCGAGGATGGCGAAAGCACTACCATGGGGTAATCCCCATGAGATCCCCATTTGCACTGCATCACGTCTGCCTGGGCAGGGGATGTGGGAAGACCTGTTGAAGGTCCTCCACGTTGTACGTTGACAATGACACATGGGATCTCACATAGTGCTGCAAATCCTATGAGTTCCTGCATGAGGGTAAAGCCAGGGCCTGAGGTAGCAGTCATAGTTTTTATGCCTGTGAGGGATGCCCCGATTATAGCCCCCATGCTGGCGATCTCATCCTCCATCTGGATAAAGTTTCCGCCAACTGCTGGCAGGGCAGAAGACAGAAAGTCTGCTATTTCAGACGAAGGGGTGATGGGATAGCCGGCAAAGAAACGCATGCCTGCTGCCAGGGCCGCCTCTGCACAGGCGCGGTTGCCTTGCATCAGCTGGATGTTGTCATTGTTCATGGGATACGGCATCTTACAAGCTATTCATCTCCTGCTGCTTGGAGGTACTCTGTTTGGTTGAGATGTCTATGGCGAAATCAGGACAGAGGACGACACATGTGAAGCAACTGGTACAACTGTCCACGTTGGCCGCATGGGGGAAGCCAAAAGCATCTGTTTCATATACGTCTGCTGGACAGAATGCAGAACATATCCCACACCGTTTACACCATTTTTCATTGATGCTTATCTCTATTTGTGATGTATTGGATTGTTCAGTAGGCATATGCAAACCAAGGAGGTCGATTAATAAGTGGCCCAAAAAACTCTGCCCCCAGAGACACAAATTCATGGCGCAAGGTCTTGGGCTATAAGGGCCTTGGAGATTGGCTGTTTTAACATGGATACATGACACAGACAAGGATCCTATCAGGGTTAACCTGTGAATGATTCCATGGTTGGCATGCATCTGATCCCATGTTGTAGGGCACTTAAACCCGATTATGCAGCTTCACAAATTTGCCGAATATGCGCGGCAGAGGGCATGCAGACGTACTTTTGGGTACTTCAAACACCTGGCAACAAAGCAGATTCGGTAAGATTGCAAGCCCCTTGCGGCTTCAAATGTCTACGTTTTTAGAGCAGAAAAATCTTCACTTTTGGCTGAGAGTATTTATACGAAAAATGCAGATAATTATCTGATTTTCTATAAAAATTTTTACCCAGGCATTTGAAGTGTATAATCCATGTTAAAGTACCAAAGTATGTTTTAGAGCTCCCTTTTAACTCTTCGGCAAGCTTGTGAAGCTGCATAATCCGGGTTCAAGACTCGAGGGCACAGGCATTCTCATGGTCTTGAGAGATTGACTTCATTTTTCCATAATGTTAGCCTCTTGAAAAGAACCCTATCTATCTGTTTGTAAGTACTGTTTTATAGATAGTTTATCCATAGTCTTTGATGTGTCATTAGTTTGTTGTTTGTGATATAATTTAAAGTAATTTATCTCTATCGTTAAAATTTTTTAGAGATATCTTCCCCAAGAGAGATTGTTGTGATCGATAAAGATAAAATCGTATCTGCCCTCTATGAGGCAATAGATGAGATCAACGAATTTCGACCTCAGGGACAGAGATTAGAAAAAGCCCTGGACACCCGTTTGTTCGGGGCTGGTGGCGTTCTTGATTCTATAGGGCTTGTATCCTTCATTGTCGCAGTTGAGCAAAGAATAGCCGAAGTTTTCGGGACCTCGATCACCCTTGCAGACGAGAGGGCATTGTCTCAAAGAAACAGTCCATTCAGGAGCATTGGCTCCCTTGCCGATTATATCAGTAAACTCTTAGGAGAGGTCTCAGGGGTACCATCCACTCATGGGACTGGATAGAAAACGTATCTTCATTACAGGCACTCGGAAGGGCATAGGGGCGTTTCTTGTTCGTTATTATGCTGCAAGAGGCTTCATGGTCTGTGGTTGTAGCCGGGGTGAAGCCGAATTCGATCTGAAAAATTACAGGCACTTTTGTGCAGATGTCTCAGATGAGGCCCAAACATTGAAGATATTCAGCACCATTCGCAAGGAATACGGCGGACTGGATATCCTCGTCAACAATGCAGGCGTGGCCTCGATGAATCATTGTCTCCTTACACCCTATCGGAGTGTGAGAAAGATAGTGGACACCAATATAATCGGGACATTCCTGTTTTGCAGGGAGGCGGCCAAGCTCATGCAGGCCCAAGGCTATGGACGCATAGTGAATTTTGCAACCATTGCCACACCATTAAAACTCGAAGGAGAGGCCGTATATGCAGCATCCAAGGCAGCCGTGGTCTGCCTTACCGAGGTGTTGGCCAGGGAACTGGCACCCTTTGGCATCACGGTGAATGCCGTTGGGCCCACGCCTATAAAGACGGATCTCATAAGATCCGTCCCCCAGGACAAGTTGGATGCGCTCCTGCAGCGTCAGGCCATACCAAGGTATGGCAAGATGGAGGACATTGCGAATGTCATTGATTTCTTCATCAGGCCGGAATCCGATTTCATCACCGGCCAGGTAATCTATCTCGGTGGCGTGTGAGAAGACAGATCAAGATGGCTATAGGATTCCTGCTCGAAAGATTTGAGGAGGCTGGCACCAGGCCGGCAATCGTCTGGAGAGATCAGACATACTCCTATGATTCCCTGGTGGAGCGTATCGCCTACTGGCAGAAAAGGCTGTCTCAAGAAGGGGTGACCAAGGGTACGGTCACTGTCTTGGAGGCTGATTTTTCTCCCGAGGCTGTAGCACTCATGCTGGCCCTCATCGAGCGTGGCTGTATCATAGTGCCCCTGACTGCTGCAGTGGAACAAAAAAAGCCGGAGTTCATCAGGATAGCCAGTGGGCAGAAGGCCTTCGTGCTTGACAAGAACGATCATGTGGAGATAATACCGCTTGGGTACCCAGGTGAACACGAATTGTATGACAAGCTTCGCAAAAGAGGCCATGCTGGCCTCGTATTGTTTTCATCAGGGACTACAGGCAAGAGCAAGGCCATTCTCCACGATATGATCCGGCTTCTCAAGAAGTACCAGACCCCAAGACACGATTTTGTTACCCTGGCATTCCTTCTCTTTGACCATATCGCAGGTATCGATACCCTCTTTTATTGTCTGTCAAACAAGAGTTGCCTCGTGACCCTTGAGGAGCGTTCACCAGATGCAGTCTGCCGGGCCATAGAAAGATACAAGGTGGAGGTATTGCCTGTATCGGCCACCTTTATCAACCTTTTGATATACAGTGAGGCATACAAGAGATATGATCTGTCTTCACTGAAATACATAGCCTATGGTTCAGAGGTGATGCTTCAGTCCACCCTGGACAAATGCGCAAAGTTGTTTCCAGACGTGATTATCCTCCAGAAATATGGCACCACAGAGGTAGGCACCCTGCGTTCCAAGTCCAGGAGTTCGGACTCCTTGTGGGTCAAGCTTGGTGGAGAGGGTTTTGAAACCCGGGTGGTCGACGGGGTGCTTCAGATCAAGGCCCATTCTGCCATGATGGGTTATCTCAATGCCCCCAGTCCTTTTACACGAGATGGTTGGTTCATAACTGGTGACAGGGTGGAGCAGGACGGGGACTATTACAGGATTCACGGAAGGGCCTGTGACATCATAAATGTAGGTGGTGAAAAGGTTTCTCCCACCGAGGTGGAAGATTTTATTCAGACCCTGGACAATATTGCCGAAGTAGTGGTTTATGGAGAGAGAAACAATATTACAGGCAATATTGTGTGTGCAGACGTAAGTCTGGTGAAAAAAGAGGATTCGAGACAGTGTATTACGCGTATAAAAAAGGCCTGTTATATGCATCTCCAGCCTTGGAAGGTCCCGGTCAAGATCAATATCGTAGAAAATATAGACCTTAGTGAGAGATTCAAAAAGGTGAGAAGACGCACTAATGAATCTGGTTCTGTTGCATGTGAGACTACTCAAAGCTGATGGCTGAACTGAGAAAGGCAACCATTGACCTTTTTCCCGATATCCTACCCCTCCTTGAACACTTTGATGTGCCAGATATGGGATCAGAAGACTGGTTTCATCTATTCTCGGCCAGTTGGAAAGGGAAAAGGGATTACTTCGGCTATGTTCTCATGGAAGGCAGAAAGGCAGTTGGATTTCTCGGCGGCCTTTTTCATGAGCGCTTGTTCGAGGAGGACAGATATCCTGTCTGTAATCTTTTTTGTTGGTATGTATTGGAAGAATTTCGATCCCAGAGTCTACTTCTGTTGATGCCATTTTTGAGGGAAAAAGGATTGACCGTTACAAGCCTTACCCCTTCCAGGGAGGCAAGTCTGGTACTAAAAAAGTTTAATTTCACAGTTCTCGAAAGCTCTGTGATGATCCTGCCAATGCTTCCCTTTGGATGGGCTTCCTTGGGCTACGAGATGTTGAGCGAGCCAGGACTGGTCTCTCTTGTTTTGAGCCCTGGAGACAAGATCCTGTTGAAGGATCACAGTCCCCATTGGTGCAGACACATTCTGCTCTGGAATGGTGAAAAGAGTGGTGAATATTGTCTAATCCTCTTCAATAAGGTGAGGAAAAGGGGGGTGAATTTTACACAGGTCTACCATGTGAGTAATGTGGGGCTCTTTTTGAGAAATTTAGGCCGTATACAGAGAAGGTTTTTCATTTTGAACAAGACGTTCTTCACTGTCGTGGATCGTCGGCTCCTCAAAGGCCATAGGGCCTTTGGGGGGTTTTCGTACGAGCTTCGATACCCACGGCTGATGTGCTCCGAGGATATCAGGCCTGAAATAGTGGACAATCTCTATAGCGAATTAGTCTTTTTGAAAAAGATATAATCCGGGACAATATGGAACCCAACCTCCTGTATCGATGAAACATATTCTCATCAGGTCAATCGTAAATCTTTTGGGCATTACAAGGATGTATCGTCTTCTCTGCCCATTTCTGTCAGGGCAGGGATTGATCCTTGCCATGCACAGGGTTGTCAAGGACGGTGGCAGATCGCGTATTGGAGCAAGTTCCAGGATAGAGATCAGCCCTGGGTTTCTCCGGGAGCTTCTGTTGTTTTTCAGGGGCAGAGACTACGAAATCATCTCCTTGGACGATCTTTACGAAAGGCTCGAGGCAGGCGTCAAAGGCCCACCTTTCGTCTGCTTCACATTTGATGATGGTTATGCTGATGTCCATGACATCATCTATCCCATATTCAAGAGGTATAATGCGCCATTTGCCGTGTACATGGTCACATCTTTTGTCGAGGGTGATGCTGTTGTGTGGTGGTACATATTGGAGGACTTACTGCTTGAAACTGATCTGCCCATTCATTTCACTTTCAGGGGGAGGGAATACTGCCTGGACGTATCCTCAAAGGCAAAGAAGGAACAGGCCTATAACATATTGCGCCAGATCCTCATGGAACTTCCCCAGGAGCAGGTCTCGTCCTTGCTGAAAAGGATATTCCCCCAGGTCGAGATCAATTTCTTGGACTACAACTCTTATCAGATTAGCTGGAAGAAGTTGTTGGAGATGGCCAAAGATCCCTTGGTGACAATAGGGGCCCATACAGTGAATCATTTGAATCTCAGGAAGTTGACCAGGGATGCTGTTCTAAGGGAGGTCATGGATTCCAAACACATCTTGGAGGCTAAGCTCAAGGGTCCTGTTCATCACTTTGCTTATCCCTTTGGTTCCAAGGAAGAGGCTGGCCCAAGAGAATTCGATCTGGTGAAGAGATGTGGCTTCAAAACTGCTGTGACAATGAGGGAAGGGGCTATCTTTCCAGTCCACAGGCATTATACCCACTGTCTTCCTCGTGTCGAGGTTACTGGCAGGCACCAGGATCTCAAGTTAATAGACATGAGAAGGTGCGGGTTGATCTCTTTGTTGAAGAATGGTTTCAGGCCCGTGGTAGCTGATTAGATATATCAGGCGAGATCACCGGGTTTTTCCTCGGGTTCATCTACTTCGTTTACCCATGCCATGAAGAGTGTATAACTGATGGCTGTGACCACAGCACCTATGAAAAGTCCTATTATGCCTGAGAGCATCATGCCACCAAGTGCCCCCAATAATATAACCAGCATTGGTATATCTGCGCCCCTGCCCATGAAAATGGGTTTCAATAGGCTATCACTCATGCTGACAAGGATGCACCAGATGAGAAAGATCACTGCCACGGTTGTATTGTCCATCTCTAAAAATACCCATGCAGCAACAGGGCCAAGGACGAGGATTGGAGGAAGCTGGATAACTGCACATACGAGTACCAGCACTGCCCAGACACCTGCAAATGGGACATCCACGGCCAACATCCCAGCCGCAGCAAGGACGGACTGGATAATGGCAACTCCAACCACTCCAAGCATTACCGCCCTTATGGTGGATGTGGCAAGGCAGTTTATCTCTTCTGCCTTGGCACCGGCAAAGCGTCGAACCACCTTCTGCATGGCAGCAGTGGATTTTTCAGCAGTGGCGAGCAGTGCTGATGCAATGATTATGGCAATCAAAAACATGAATACAGCCTTTACGCCCCCACCCACCAGGCCCAGGATGTAGCCAGCAGCTATCTTGATCTGGGGTTCGAACTGTTTCAAGAGCTCTCCAAGGTTAGTGGAGGCAAGGCTCCAGAGCTTGGATATGTGATGGCCGACTACGGGTAGGTTTTCCACACCCGAGGGCAGGGGAGGGATGACTATATGCCACTGTCCCATGTTTTTTACCAGGGGTTGCAAGGCCTTGATGGATGAAGACGACAGCATGACCACTGGCACAATTAGTGCGACAATGATGATAATGGCAAAGAGGATGGAGACGAGTTTTCTTCGTCCACCAAGGGCATTTGCACACCTGGCTATAAATGGATCCACGGCTATAGCAATTATTATTCCCCAGATGACAGGCATTATGAACGGGTGGATTATCTGGTAGGTCCATATGACAAGGGCAGCTACGGCCACGATCTTGATGGCAGATTCGATGGCTATCTTTTCAAAGGTCCTTTTCTCGTTGTTGGTCATTTCCCCTGGACTATTTGAGTTGTGATGCCCTTCAAGGTACCTATCTTTGGAAGGCCCCCTTGAGTGGGCTTAGATGGCCTTCTTGTGGGTGTGATAAAATTTCATCTGGGCCCTACGCCATTTCCACATGAATTGGCCTTTGAGATGTTCAGGGACCATGGCTGTCATGATCCTGGCCAGTGAACTCACCTTTGGATAGAGGTAGGAATTGGTTATCAATTTACTGTTTTCCGGCAGGGTCAAGGTGAGGATAAATATTACGACACCCGTTATGATGGCCGCCTTGATAAAGCCGAAGATCCCACCAAGTATCTTGTCGAACCATGACAAGTGAAGCGCCTTGAAAAAGCCCTGGAGCAAGATCCCCGCGATTACGAAGCACAGGTAAATTACAATAAACAGGAGCAAGAAGGCCAATAGCTTTCTCCCTACCTCATTGGTTATGAAGACCGATAGCTGTCTGGCAACGAATTCGTAATGATAGACTGCCGCCCAGAAGCCAGCCAAGACCCCCAAAAGGCTCGTTGCAGTCTGGCTGAAGCCTCTCATGAAGCCCCTTACGATTATGACCAGGAAGGTGATCCCCAGAAAGAGATCAAGCCAATTGATATGTAATGTGTTGAAAAGATCTTGTATGAATGACATTTGACAAGTAGATCAGATCAGTCCTCTTCTCGCAAGGAATCTGAGATGTCTTTCTCCTTTTTTTGTTATTTCATAATAGGTATGATTCATGTGCTTAGGACGTCTGAAGCCCCTCTTGAACAAAAATGTACCCTTGACGCGTTGAAGCCAGCCCCCAGTCTCCAGGCTTGCCAAGAGATCCATGCAGGTAGCAAGGTCTGTCTTCAGGCGCCTGGAAAGAAACTTGGCGCAATCGGGGCCGTTTTTTCTCAGGTCAAGGATTACGGCCCTGGATGCTTGGTTTAGCTCATGCCAATCTTTCATCTGGGGCCCTTGCTTTTTATAATTCTTCTGGCCTTGATTGTAGCCTTGTTGAGTTCCTTTTCAAGGAGGTGTCTAAATTTTTCCAGTTCTTTCCCCTTTGCCTCATGAGGCACGAGGATTGGAGGACCGTATACCATGGCTATCCTGGAAAAGGGCCATGGTAGCACCATCCTGTCCCAACTGTGAAAGTAAAAGGCTGGTTTGGCAGCAAATCCCGTAGGCACTATGGGGATGCCCGTGTTCCGTGCCAGGATGACAGGGCCTTTCTGGGCTATACATGCAGGGCCTGTGGCACCATCGGCCACGATACCAGCAGAGAGAAAGCCCTCGTTTAACAGTCTTGTCATATCCTTGATGGCATTTAGGCCACCTTTCAACCTGGAGCCCCTGACAGGAATTTGTCCCCAAAGACTGAGTACTCTGGCTACCCATTCGCCGTCTGCACTCGCGCTTACCATTACGGCTGCAGGGTTATTTCTAAAATGGTACAAGGTATAGATGAGGGCACTGTGCCACAGGGCAGCTATCACCTGCCTCTTTTCCTGGAGCATCTGTTGGGAAGATGGATTGCCAGTGAGTACCAAGGGACATGTGGCAAGGTATAGCTCAACCATCTTCAGAAGGATCTTGAGCCCTGTGGATTTATTGTTGTCTTCTGATTTCATGTCTAAGACCTTGTGATCAGGATAGATCTACTGGAGTATTGACTGATCCTGCCAAGTTATGCAGTTTGCGAGTTGTGTCGAGGCTTCTTCAGCCATCATTTCGTCCAAGTATGCAAGGCAGGGTGCCATAGGGTGTTACAGTGCAATTTTCAATATGCATGTTCCCTCCTATCTCGGCCAGTGGCCAAATGATAGAGTCCTTGATAGTAGTATTATCTCCTATGATTGCCTTGTCTCCAATATATATTTTCCCTTCAAGCCTCAGGTTTTTCCCAAGGAATGCTTGGCTCGAGATGAATTGTCTTTCTTGGCTCCTTGCGAGAAGTGTCCAGTTTCCCTTCAGGTAACCACAAGGTGTACCAATGTCGTTCCATGTCCAGTCTTCTCCGCTACGAGTGATCTCTTTCCCATGTATTGCCTTTACCGATAGTCCCTTTTCGATTGCATCCTGCCATATGTCGACAAGGGAACAAGGCTTGAGGACAACATCCCTGAACAATTCCGGGGAAATGATTGCAATTCCAGTGTATGCCAAGCTGCTTGGCCCCCTTTCATCAAAGCCGACTACCTGTCCCTTTTTAATGCAGAGCTTGTTGAAGGGGGACCTGTGGTGCACACACAAGAGGGATGCCGGAGCACCCATTGCATAATAGCATTCGATTAACCGGGTTGGGTCAAGATTGCTTATTATGTCACTATTATAGATGAGTAGTGGCCTATCATAGCCCATTTTTCCAAAGGCGTTCTTGACTGCCCCACCTGTACCAAGAAGTAGCCTTTCTTCCAGGATTGTGAAGCGATCCTGGCGACCATTGGATGAGGCCCACTCGATGAGTTGATCCTTTAGGTGGAAAACATTGATTGCGGTTTGACAGATCCCAGGGATTGAGAGAATCTTGGCAATACGCTCTATGGCAGGTATGCCAAGGACAGGGAATAGGGGTTTGGGAATGGCCTTGGTAACAGGCAAAAGCCTAGTCCCTTTGCCTGCTGCCAGGATTAATGCACGGCCATTAGGCCATTTCATGGCCGATTTAGTGGGTCGGTGTCGTCTTGGCCTTTCCTTCTTCCAACTTGGTCTTGTCTTCCTCGGGTTTGATTTCCTCGTTTATCTCATTGAGGCCCTTCTTGAATGCCCTCAGCCCTTTGCCTAGGCCTGCTCCTATCTCTGGAAGCTTTTTGCCACCAAAGAGAAATAGGGCGATTATCAAGATTATCAACAGTTCCTGGGTGCCCAATCCAAACATGATATACCTCCAAGATCGGTTGCGTATGTATTGGCAGGTCTGCCTATTACAGAAGTGTTAGCTCGATCCATAACTATGCAGCCCGGACAACAAGAAGTTTACACCAAAATAGGTAAAAATGACAGAGATAAAACCTATTATGGAAAGATAGGCGATCTTTTTACCAGCCCAACCCCGGACAAATCGGGCGTGGAGAGCGGTTGCATAGACAAACCATGTTATCAGTGACCAGGTTTCCTTGGGGTCCCAACTCCAATAGGTGCCCCATGCCTGGTTGGCCCATACTGCACCAGTGATGATGCCGACGGTGAGCCACAGAAAGCCAAAGATTATTGTCTGATGCATCAATTCATCCAGCACCTTTTTGGAAGGCAAGGCGCTCAGAAGACTGCCACTTTTGCCGTCTCCCTTTATCAGATACATGATGCCAAAACCACAGGCCACTGCAAAGGATGCATATCCCAGAAAACAGGTTATCACGTGTGCTATCAGCCAATTACTCTGGAGGGCCGGTATGAGGGGCTGTATGGTGTCCTGGACGTTTGGACTGAATGAGGCATAGGCCATGGCGAGGCATGCAAAAGGGGTTGCAAAGGCCCCGATCACCCTGTTCTTGGTCTTGAATTCAACCACGAGGTACACGAGAATGGTCACCCAGGAGAAGAATATCAGTGATTCGTATAGATTGGATAAGGGTGCGTGTCCATAACCCAAGGCGTAGGATTCCTTCCATCTAAGGGCTATCCCTGCAGTCTCGATGCACCATCCAGAGATGGTGATCAGGGTGGCGAGGAGCCCCACCTTTTCCAAGCGAAATATCCAGTAAAGCAGATAAACGGCTGCTGCCCCAAGATAGAAAAAGGTGGTCAAACTCAATAGAAAAGAGCTAGTTATCTGCATTTATGCATCTCCTATATGGTTTTCTATTTCTGCTTCAAGTCTCCTGAAGTGTTTCTCAAACGAGACCTTGTTCTTATTGGTCTGGCCAGCAAGGATGATCTCCAAGTCGCTGCTGCCACGTCCAATCCAAAGCCAGTACCTCTGATGAGGTACCCAGAAGACTACGGCAAAGCCCAGGATAAGCATAGTGCATCCCAACCACACTATCCATACCCCAGGATCCTTCTTGACCTGGAGGCCTGTCATGTATTTTTCACCTCCACCTACCAGAGAGATCCTGTAGGTAGTATGGCCAGCCTGGTATTCCTTGTCATGTCCCTTTAGTAGCCATAAGGCATCACCATTGCCAGCCTGATCCCCAATGTATATCCTGGCAGCAGGGGCGCCATGTACATTGGGGAGAAATTTTATAAGACCTAACATTAGGCCAGTTCCAGGCCAGGCAGTCTTCTCAAAGGCCGATATGCGGAGTAGCTCTTGTTTACCATTGGAGGCGGTTATCTTGACTAACACTTCGGGGAGGGCCTGGTAAGTGGATTGATAGAAGGTTATGCCATTGTAGGACAGGGGATCGTTGACCAATATGGATTTCTTTTTCACCTCTTTTCCATCCTTGATAATGGAAAGGTCTGACTGAAAAAGCTTTGGGGCCCCACTGGGATAGAATTCCACCCTGAATTTGTTACACCTGATGGAAAATCCCAGGGGGATGGTCTCGATGTTGCCTGCTTGGTCAACCCTCATGACCTGATTGGTCGTCTCTCCTTCCAAGAGCATGATTCTGCCCTTGAAGCCTGTGAATGTCCCAAAGATTGCCCCAACGAAGATGATGAGGATACTCACATGGATGAAATATACGCCCCAGTAGTTCCACTTCCCCTTTTCTATGAGGTACAGCTCTCCGCCCTGGACATTGGATCTGAACTTGACCTTGCCACCAGCTTTTTCGAACAGAGATCTCAGCCGTTGGTGCAGGGCTGTGTCATCCGCCTTTCCTTTTATGTTCCAGATCCTCTTGAAAGGGCGCCTGGCAATGTCATCCTTGGAAAGATCAAGGGCATCTTTTTGATAGAGTCTCAAGGTATATGGCAGCCTCCTGATGGTGCATACGATCAGATTTATGCTAAAGAGGCCCAGGAGTGACAGATACCACCAGGAGTGATAGGTGTCATAGAGCTGAAGAGATTTTATTATCTTGAAGTAGGTCGGACCAAAGTTTTCCAGATAGAATTGTAACGTCTCTCCCTGTGGCAGCACCGTTCCTATGATTGACGTGGCAGCCAACAGGATGAACAGGGTTATGGCCAGTTTCACTGATGAGAAAAAATTCAGTATCATATTGGACTTGGATTCAGCTTTTTTAGAATTCATGGAGTCTTTCTCGGGTAAGGTGTTTAGAATGATCAGAGAAGGGTCTAAGGGATATCTTATTTTTTATCTGGAGTCGTTTCTTTGTCTGGGCTTTCTTCATCTTCATCCTGTTTGAGAGATCTCTTGAAATTGCTGATACCTTTTCCAAGGCCCTCCCCAATCTGGGGAAGCTTGCCCGCCCCAAATATGATCAGGATTATGAAAAGTATTATCAGCAGTTCCGGCAATCCCAGCCCAAACATAAAACCTTATCTCCCTTTGATAAAGAGGCCTAGAACATGATCATGAAATAGTGCATGCGGCCAAGATGGCTGTGTGGATATTGGTTTCAGTCAAGACCTCCTGCCACACAACTGGCCAGCTAATTTAATGCTGTATTTCTCAAGTGTCAATGAAACTATCTTGTTAAAGATCGATGTGCAAACCAAACCCATAAAATCCCCGTCAATAGAGTAAGTTACAAACCTTGGTCTATATCGACTCCCACAAGGCCCTCCAGGAGCTATACCCTGAGGGAGTGGACCCTGGCTGGTGTTTGATGTTCGGCTCCTGTGTCATGGAGAAGTGTTTGTGCCGCATCCAGAAGGGAGGCCACGTCTATTCCTGCCTCGCGTCTCAGATTCTCCTGGCTGCCATGTTCTATGAATCTATCCGGGAGGCCAAGACGCTTGACTTGTACGTTTTGGATACCGCTGTCTGTCAATACCTCGAGAACAGCCGAACCAAACCCTCCCATCAGGGCATTTTCTTCAATGGTGATGATCTTGCCAGTGTTTCTGGCTACATCCACGATGATTTCCCGATCAAGGGGTTTTACAAATCTCATGTTCACCACCGTGGTCTTCACCCCGTCCTTTTTCAGTTCGTCTGCCGTCTGAAGTGCAGTATGTACATGATGACCTATGGCCAATATGGCAATATCATCGCCATGACGTTCCACAGAGGCCTTGCCAATGGGTAGAGTGTTCAGTTGCCAATCCAGGCTGACGCCCACACCCGTGCCCCTTGGATAACGAACAGCAATGGGACCATCGTGTTTCACGGCTGTGTAAAGCATGTGTTGGAGTTCATTTTCATCTTTGGGTGACATGACCACCATATTGGGGATCATTCTCAGGAAAGATAAGTCGAAGACGCCGTGGTGCGTGGGGCCATCATCTCCCACAAGCCCACCTCTATCCAAGGCGAATACAACGTGGAGATTGGACAGGCAGACATCATGGACTATCTGGTCGAAGGCCCTTTGTAGAAAAGTGGAATAGATGGCGACCACAGGTGTCATACCTTCGAGCGCCAGGCCTGCGGCAAATGTTACCGCGTGCTGCTCGGCAATCCCCACATCGAAGAATCTATCGGGTAGCGCTTCCTGCAACTGCTTGAGGCCTGTTCCTGCAGGCATGGCCGCGGTTATCCCAACGATTTTCGGGTCTTCCTTGGCAAGTCTTACAATGGTCTGTCCAAAAATCTGGGTATATGCAGGGGGTTTGGGCACATCGGACTTTTTGGGCTTACCCGTTGCTATGTCAAACGGACCAACCCCATGAAAGAGATCCGGGTGCTCCTCAGCTGGGGGATAGCCCCTGCCTTTCTTGGTGAGGACATGAACAAGGACGGGGCCTGGCACGTTTTTGACATTCTGAAGTGTCTCGATAAGGGTCCTTATGTGATGTCCTGGAATTGGGCCAACATATTCGAATTGTAGGGCCTCGAATAGCATGCCAGGGGTCAATAGGCTCTTGAGGGAGTCCTCGCTCTTTTTGAGTACCTGCCAGATGTTTTCACCTACACCAGAGCGTTTCAAAAAGGATTCCATCTCTTTTTTGAGCCTCGTGGCAACCCTGCCCGTGAGTTTCCTGCTCAGAAAAGACGACAAGGCGCCTACATTGGGAGAGATGGACATCTCGTTGTCGTTCAGTATGACTATCAGGTCCTTCCTGAGGTGACCTGCATTGTTGAGGGCCTCGAAGGCCATGCCAGCGGTCATCGAGCCATCACCTATTACAGCTACCACCTTTTTGTCTTCTCCCTTGAGGGAAGCTGCCGTGGCCATGCCCAAGGCCGCAGAGATGGATGTGCTGCTGTGGCCTGTGTCAAGGGCGTCGTGTTCGCTTTCACTCCTTTTGGGAAAGCCACTGATGCCGTCTTGTTGGCGCAAGGTAGAGAACCTGTCACGTCTTCCAGTGATGAGTTTGTGGGCGTAAGATTGATGCCCAACATCCCATATGATCTTGTCCTTGGGAGAATTGAAACAATAGTGTATGGCAAGGGTCAGCTCTACAACCCCCAGGCTTGGTGCCAGATGGCCCCCTTTCTCTGCGACCGTGTTTACTATGGTCTTTCTTATCTCGGATGCCAGCTGTACCAGCTCCTTGTGGCTAAGTCCTTTGATATCGTCAGGTGAGTCTATCTTGTCAAGTAAACTGCTCATATTATCGAACACTCCTCATTATCTATCTCTTTCCACCACATAAGTGGCAATGGCCCTCAAGGGTTCTGCCTCAGGACCAAAATCCGAAAGGGATGAAAGTGCCTCTTCCTTGAGATCTTTGGCCTTTTCAATTGCCTTATCAATGCCAAAAAGTGCCGGGTAGGTGGCCTTTTGGTTTTTCAGGTCAGAGCCAACAGGCTTTCCTATCTTTTCCTGGTCTCCTACCACATCCAAGATATCGTCCACGACCTGAAAGGCAAGGCCAAGGGCTGTACCATATTGTTTCAGGCTCTGGATCTGCTCTCTACGACCTTTACCGAGCATGGCACCCATCTCTACCGATGCCCTGATCAATGCCCCTGTCTTTTTTGCATGTATGAAAGAAAGCGTATTGGCATCTACTGTCTTGCCTTCGAACAGTATGTCTGCTGTTTGTCCTCCAACCATACCCCTTATGCCTGCTGCATCTGCAAAAACGGCTGTACAATCAAGGATTGTCCGGGCATCTACAGCTTCCATCAGATCAGGATGAGTCATGAGTTCAAAGGCATAGGTGAGAAGCCCATCACCTGCAAGGATTGCAATGGCCTCTCCAAAGACCTTGTGACAGGTTGGTTTGCCTCTCCTGAGGTCGTCGTTGTCCATTGCTGGAAGATCATCGTGGATGAGAGAATAGGTATGAACACATTCAAGCGCACATGCGGCAGGTAATATCTTGGTATGGTCACCACCTACTGCATTGCAGCCAGCCATTAGAAGGATGGGGCGCACCCGTTTCCCTCCGGCGGATAGGCTGTAGCGCATGGCCTCTACTACCTTGCCAGAAGGCCCTTCCGGCCTTGGAAGGAGGGAATCCAACCACTTGTCCACGATAGCCCGTCTTTCTTCTATATATCTTTTTAGGTCAAAGTCAGCCATTTAATTTCTTGTATGTCCTAGGGATTGTCAGCCTCCTTGTCGTTTCCTCCAAAAAAAGATTAGACCTATCAGACTACCTTTAGTGCATGGATTGTGTCAATGAATTTTTGACGTTATATTCTTCTTAGATTACAGCCCGTTGACATAGTTTCCAAGAGGTCTCGAATAAGGGGGGAAGATGCTGATATGCATCGATGCTGCTTATAGGGAAGACATTGGTGTGGCTTGTGGTATCGTGTTCGACAATCTTTCTTCATCCACGCCATTGGGTTGTCATGCACTATCCATAGAAGGTCTTCCAGGCTATGTGCCCGGAAGTTTCTATTTGCGGGAGATGCCACTTGCTGTAAAAGTGCTCCAAGGGCTTGATGAAGAATTGGAAATGGTGTTTATCGATGCATATGTATGGTTGCCTGGCAGAAGGGCCGGCTTTGGTGCCCATCTTTACAATGCCCTGAATGGCAGGACTCCTGTGATCGGGATGGCAAAGAAACGGTTCAATGCCCATCATTCCTGTGTGAGGGTGTTGAGGGGCGGGAGCAATCGACCTCTCTACGTTACTGCTGCAGGGATTAGTGAGGTTATGGCAGCCAAGATAGTCAGGGAGATGGCTGGCAGGTACAGGGTGCCCGATATGATGCGCCTTGCAGACCAACAGGCTCGAAGGTTATTGGCCAAGGAGAAGACAGTATATGGATGAACGCAAGAGGTGTTTTGAGCAGAGATATCAGACAGGTAACATGCCTTGGGATATTGGCCGTCCCGATTTCAACCTCCGACAGGTACTTGCCACCTATGATATTCCAAGGGGACCAGCCCTTGAGATAGGTTGTGGTACAGGGGATAATGCGATTTTTCTTGCCAAGAGTGGTTTCGATGTCACTGCCACGGAGATAGTAGAGATGGCCCTGGAGGCTGCCCGGAAAAAGGCCAAGGCAGAGGGAATCAATGGTCGCTTCATCCTTCAGGATATCTTGGAGACAGATATAGAGGGCAGCCCCTTTGTATTTGTCTTTGACAGGGGCTGCTTTCATTCATTCGATATGCCTGAAAAGAGGAAGAGATTTGCACAATCTGTTGCCAGGCATTTGGTCCACAGGGGATACTGGTTGAGTTTGCTGGGCAATGCCGATGAAAATCGTCAAGGTCCTGGCCCTCCTCAGAGGACTGCATGTGAGATAGTCGAGGCGGTGGAACCCTTTTTTGAGATAATTGTCTTGAAGTCTGGACATTTCGATTCAAATCTGAAACCACCGCCAAGAAACTGGATCATGCTTGGGCGCCGACGTTGATTTCATACAGCAAGGGGTTTGGCCAGTTTTATGAAATGTTCCAGGCCGGTACCATCTGTAACCCTGATGGTTTTTAGCTTTCCATCTTCTTCCTCGATACATATCTCCTGGGGCTTGTTTATGAGGTGATCGAGGTCTTCGCAGAATATGGACAGCACCTTGTCTTTCGGGTCATAGCTAATGCCTGCCAAGGTAAGGGCCTTTCCCTCCTCCATCTCGGCGACACTCGGGGCTACCAAGTCTATGATGGTTTTTTCTTCTTCCTGTTTTAGCTTTTTGGACAGATTGTCAAAATATTCTTCCCATTCAGCAGGTATTATACATTTCTCAGCCATTTTTCCCTCCTTATTGATAAGATTATTTTAGGCCTTGGATAATTACAAAATTGTTTATCAAACCCATAACCATTCAATAGGGTCAAGTCAATGGAGGTAGGTAGTAGGAGATACCCCTTGAAAAAAGATTGAAAGGCATGTCGAGCTGGTGTTAGCTAAGATACTTCGGAAATCTCCAGGAGAGAAAGATGGCAGAAAACATAGATGATATTTCTATCAGATACGAAGATGAAAACGGCAATCTTATAGTCAAGGAGCTGGAAAAGGAGGTCCTTACAAGGGGGGGCTGGACCACTATCATGTTTCTATACCAAGAGTTGGATAGAAAGACAGGTGAGTTTGGCCCTCCCAAGGTCACCATCCGCAGGTATAGGAAGCAATCAGGCCAATTCCGGCCCCAGAGCAAGTTCAATATCTCCAATAAGAAACAGGCCTTGAAGATCGCACAAGTCCTCAAGGACTGGTATTCTTGAATGATCCCAACTCAGCTTACATGGCCCACACGTTTAAACAACTGGGCTTAGCTTGTTTTTATACCAGTCAGGCTCACTTTTAGGGCCTTCAGGGGATGTTTAACCGTATCTATCACAGCTGAGGGTTCGTAACCGCAGTGTACCATACAGTCGGTACATCTTGGGTCATTGCCGCGTCCGTACTTGCTCCAATCCGTTCCCTCTATGAGTTCCTTGTAGGTGGGGACATATTCGTCATCCAATAGGTAACATGGTCTCTGCCAGCCAAAGATGTTCCTGGTGGGATTACCCCAGGGGGTGCACTTGTAATTCTGGTTGCCCGCGAGGAAATCCAGGTAGAGGATACTGTGGTTGAATTGCCACCTCTTCCTTTTGGCCCGTTCAAATATGCCACGAAATAGCTGGACGGTGGTCTCCCTGGTGAGGAAGCTCTCCCTATCCTTTGCATTTTCATAATTGAAACCTGCCGAGATGGTCATGGCCTCTACGTTGAGACTGGTCAAGAAATCCAGAAATTTCTCTGCGGACTCAGGTGTCTCTCCCAGGAAAAACGTAGTGTTGGTAGTTACCCTGAATCCCCGAGACACCAAAAGCCTTATGGCCTTTACCGCCTTGTCAAAGGTGCCGGGGGCACATACCATCTCATCGTGCTTTTCACCCAATCCGTCAAGGTGGATGTTGAAGGTGAGATATGGAGATGGAGAGAAGTCATCGATCCTTTTTTCCACCAGCAAGGAATTGGTGCATAGATAGACGAACCTCTTTCTATTTATCAGCTCCCGGACGATGATGTGGATGTCCGGGTGCATCAGGGGTTCTCCACCTGGAATAGAGACAACGGGCGCACCACATTCTTCGGCAGCGGCAATACATTCCTCGATTGAAAGGCGCTTTTTCAAGATCTCTGGCGGGTGTGCCGTCTTGCCGCAACCTTTACAGTTGAGGTTACACAGGAAAAGGGGTTCGAGCATGAGAACGAGCGGAAACTTTTCTCTTTTCAAGAAGATATTCTTGGTGACATATCTACCTAATCTTATTTTTTGAATGGCTGGAATAGACACGTTTTTCTCCTGTCGATGGCTGGTATTAGTCCCTATGATTGATTGAAACAGGATCTGAACTTACTGACTCGGGATAGTAGCGTGGGTCGAGGAAACGCCTGATGGCAGCCTCCAGGTGGTCGAGGGGAACCAAGGTGTCGAGGCAGGGGCCATGGGGCCTGAGATTGAGTATCCCATAGACCGGCAGGGGATAGGTGTCCTGTATCCCGCTTGCCAGATCCCTCTGGCAGGCAACGGCCACGATTATTTTGGGCCTCCTCTCAACCACTATTCTCCTTGCGATAGTGCCTCCCGTGGCCACTGCAAGATGTATGTTATACTTGTCGCTTATCTCCAAGAGACCTGCAATGGAGCACTTTCCACACCTTTTGCAGTTTCTCACATTATAGGTGAGTCTGAGTTTACACCTGCTGTTCTGGAGACAGTGGGGCATGAGCATCAATATCTCCTCGGGTTTGAATGTGCCTGCCTCAGAGAGTACGAGATCATTGTTCACCCTGATGAAAGAGGATCTGATCTTATTTTTGGAGATACCAAATAGCCTGCCTATAAGGGTCATGATAGGCAGGAAGAGCCTTATGGTGATCCCCCTCATCTTGTTGAAAAAAGGGATATTTTTCCCAGTTGTAGATTTTATGAGAAGCCCGATGCTCGCCCATAGTACCACTAAGAGCGCTGTGCCTACTAAGACTGCGGCAATCCATTTTGCCCACGGATGTATTGCATTGAAGCCGAAATAGGGGACGATCCATAGAGAAAGCAGAAAGATACCGATGAATAGGCTGGTTAGGGCCACCAGGGTGAGAAACAGGCCCTTGCCTGCAGTCTCATCGAGGCTGTTTCCCCTATTTTTGTCTTGTGCATGTTCAATCATGTCAACGTAGGCCTTGTTCGCAGGGTCTCAAACCAGGGTTATGCATCTCGCAAGTTTGCCGAGTTAAACTGTTTGCCCTTACAGGAAAATCAGAAGTTTGGGAAAACAGGCTGTTTGAATCTCATGGATTCCTCTCGACCCTCCATTGTCTTGACAGTTACGTCGAAGTATTCACATAGGCATTTTATTACATCCTGTACCAGGATCTCAGGTGCAGAAGCGCCTGCAGTAATGCCAACCCTCTTTTTTCCTTTCAACCATTTCATGTCGATGGCCTTTGCATTGTCGACGAGATAGGCGGGAAGGCCCCTGGAAATGCCTGTCTCCTTCAATCTGTTGGAATTGGAGCTATTGGGAGATCCTACAACCAAGAGAATGTCGATGGATTCAGACAACTTTCTCACAGCATCTTGGCGGCTTTGGGTTGCATAGCAAATATCTTTGAGGGCAGGGCCCTGGATGTTGGGAAATCTTTCCTTCAGGGCCTCTATGAGCTCTCTCGTGTCATCGGTACTCAAGGTAGTCTGGGTTACATATGCCAGTTTGTCCGGGCTGGCCACATCCAAGTTGGAGATATCCTGGATCTTGGATACTACGTGGACCTCTCCAGTGACTCTGCCAAGGGTGCCTTCCACTTCTGGATGTCCATGATGGCCAATGATAATTACTACATGTCCGCTCTTGGCATAGCGTTGGGCCTGATGATGTACCTTCTTGACGAGGGGGCAGGTGGCATCGATTGTCTTTAGCCCCATCTTTGCAGCCTGTTGTTCTACTGCAGTAGAGACCCCATGGGCACTGAATATGGTGACAGAACCAGGAGGGACTTCACTTATGTCCTCTACAAACCTGGCTCCAGCCTTGGATAGATTTTCAATCACATGGGTATTGTGTACTATCTCGTGGATGACCCATACCTGATTGTCATAAAGGGAAAGGGCGGTCTCGACTATCTTGATGGCCCTTTTTACACCTGCGCAAAAACCCCTTGGCTGGGCAAGTATGATTTCAAGTTGTTCCATTTGGCGTGTCCCATCTATATTGTCTTTTTTTCCATTTGGCACCTTCTCCCCTCAGATACCCTATTGACGAAGACCAGGTCATGGCCATATATAGCAGGGCCACTGGGGGGAGAGTAAGGCATAGGTATACTGGCAACCCATAATATCTCAAAATCGGAAGATAAGTAATACACATAATTGTCAAGGCTGCAAGACATGTCATCATGACTTCTGTTTTTAGCGTCAGAATCCCGGCGACAGGCCAGATGAATAGTATGCCCATTACTACAGTGGTGCCCAGAAGCAGTGCCCAGGAATAGTGGAGCTGGGTGAATGCGGTCCGTTCCACCATCTGCCATATGTCATTGAGGCTGGGGTATCTGCGAGAGCTCAAAACCCACCTGCTGAGTCCTATCCACGTGCTGAAGCCAGCCCCTTTGATCTTTTTTGCCAGGCTACAGTCATCTATCAAGGCATCTTTTATGGATTCGAATGCCTTGACCCGTCTCAATGCCTTGGTCTTTGTGAGGATGAATCCTCCTGCTGCTGCAGCTACAAAGTGCCTTGGCCTATTGGATAGGCGAAATGGGTAGAGCAACTTGAAAAAATAGACGAATGCCGGCATGAAGAGCCTTTCAGGAAGATTTTTCATGCTGAGTTCTGCCATTAGTGATAGAAAGTCCAGATCCTTCCTCTTCATGAAGGCCTGTGCCTGAGACAAGATGCCTGGCTTTAAAATGATGTCTGCATCCATGAGCAGTACCATCGGGGTCTTGACCAGACATAGCCCCTGCTCCAGGGCCCACAACTTGCCACTCCAGCCTTTAGGAAGGGGGCGGCCTGTTAGCACCATACCATCGGTGCCGATTACCCGTTTGGCTATCTCTGCCGTCTTGTCGCTGGAGCAATCGTCTATGACTATGATCTGGATGTCGTGTCCCTGGCTTTTCAATGCCAAGAGTGTATTTTCGATGACTTGTTCCTCATCCCTGGCAGGGATCAAGACTGTTATCCGGTCTATTGGTCCAACAGTATGGGGGTAGTTGACATCGAGGTTTTCAGATACTGACCAAGGTCGCCACGGAAGGCACAGGATAATTGCCCATAGCAGGACAGAGCCAAGGGATAAGACGAGAAATATCACTTCTCAGGGGTACCTGGTTAAAATGGCCAGATCTTATTCCACCAGTGTTTTTCCTCTTTAAGGGTTACTGGTTCGCTGCTCTCTTGCTCCATCTGGTCCAGTTTTGCAAGTTCATCCCGGTGCTCTGCAAGGATCTTGGCTGCCTTGTGGTATATGGGGGTATCTGGATAGATGGTGACTATGTTTTCCAGCCTTTTTAGGGCCTGGGGCACATGATCGGTTCTGAGGTACCAATGGGCTACCACCCATTCGTGTTCTGCCAAGAGCTCTCTGCCCTCGGTGATCCTTTTTTCTGCCTCGAGCCTGAAGGCGCAGTCTGGATACCTCTTTATCAGGCGGTAATAAGTGTCGATCATCTTGTGGGTGCTGGTCTGGTCCCTGTCCGGGGTATCCATGAGGTTGTAGTAGCAGGAACCTATCTGGAATATTACATATGGGATGGCCTCGTTGGTAGGATGGAGGTCTTCGAACTCCTCATAGAGCGGAATGGCCTCTTCATAGAGACTCTGATAGAATTTGCAGTCTGCCAGCCTCAATTCTGCAACAGTGGCATAGGGGCTGAATGGATATCTATCCCTTATCTTTTTGAATTCTTCTTCTGCCAGTTGATACCGGCCTATGTCAAAATAATGCATGGCTTTTGCCGTCAACTGGGCTTGAGGTGCTATGGGCCCTTCTTCCTCTACATCCTCTGAGGGGGAAAAAATATGCTTTAGCCAGGAATCCCCCTTTTTGGCAAGACAGGCCGTTGAAAATGCTATGACAAATACGAGCTGCAGACAGAATATGATAGATATTTTTTTCATGCTCATGATAGGTCGTGTTCAACTGCAAAGGCGGCAGTTGCGCCGTCTGAAACAGCGGTAACGATCTGAAGAAGGGGTTTACTCCTGCAATCACCTGCGGCATAGATGCCCTTTTCAGATGTCCTCATCCATTCATCCGTTTTGATAAAGCCTTGTTCATCCATTTCCACCAGGCCTTTAACAAAACCGGTATTTGGCTGTATGCCAACAAAGATGAAGACGCCTTGGACCTCCAGGACTGAGTCTTGATCTGTTTTTTTGTTCCTGATCCTGACAGCTTCAACAGAATCGGCCCCGATAATCTCCTCTACAACGCTGTCCCAAACGAGTTCTATAGAGTCGTTGTCGAATGCCTTTTTTTGTAGTACCTTCGTGGCCCTGAGTTCGTCTCTCCTGTGGATCAGATATACCTTTTTGGCAAATCTTGTCAAGAAGATTGCCTCTTGTACCGCACTGTCTCCTCCTCCGACTACAGCCACTACCTGATCCCTGAAGAACGGGCCGTCACAAGTCGCACAGTAGGAGACTCCTTTGCCAGTTAATTCCTTTTCACCTTTTACACCAAGGCTTCTGTGTGTGGCGCCTGTTGCAATGATTATGGCCTCGGTGAGGATGTTGTCTTCTCCAGCAAGGGATATGGACAAGGCGTCATCCCTACGCTCTATCGAGACCACTTCGTCATTTCTTTGTTCTATCCCGAACTTCTTTGCATGGGCAGCCATCTTGTCAACAAGCTCGAATCCCGATATTCCATCGGGAAAGCCTGGATAGTTTTCCACCCTGTCTGTTATGAGTACCTGACCACCTGGGCTCAATTTTTCCAGCAGCAGTCCATGCAGTTCTGCACGCCCTGCATAGATGGCCGCTGCAAGACCTGCAGGACCACTGCCAATGATTACCAGCTGTTTCTTGTCCATATCAGATCACTTTACTTATAGCACCTTCTATTATGGCCTTGCCTACAGCACCAGTAATTTGATCGACTACCCCGCCGTCCTTGAAGAGGATGAGGGTGGGGATGGCCCTTATTCCATAGCGACCGGGTGTTGCTGGGTTTTCATCTACATTCATCTTGGCTATTTTCACCTTTCCATCGTACTTGTCTGCCATCTCGTCTATTACTGGCGCAATGGCCCTACATGGGCCGCACCAGGCAGCCCAGAAATCCACCAATACTGGTAGATCCGACTGGAGCACCTTGGCCTCGAAGTCTGCATCTGTTACATGGAAAATCTTGTCATTTGACATGCCTTGTATCTCCTTTTGAAAAAAATATTTAATTAAGAAGGTTAATTTAGTGACTGAAATAATTTCAGTTTCTGAATCGATGGATCAATGTGAACCCGAATTTAAAAAGTGTAGGATAGCTTAAGTTAGGTGTCAAGGAATTAAACCCAGTATAAGTCTATCTTTTTCACAAATCCATGAAGTTGACAATACCTTGGATGGAAGAGATGTTTATGACGTCCATGTTGGCTGGCACATTGAGTTTTTGCCCTCCTGGTTCAGGCAGGATGCATCTTGTTATACCAAGCCTGGCAGCTTCGTTTAATCTCAGTTGCATTTGGCCTACCGGCCTTACCTCTCCCGTAAGTCCCACCTCCCCAAAGACAGCTATTCTCGTCCCCAAGGGTTTTTCTATCAGGCTTGAGAGTATGGCGCAAATGAGGGGGAGGTCTGCAGCGGGTTCTGAAAGCCTGAAGCCCCCCACCACATTTATGAAGATATCCTTGTCATAGAGAGTGATGTCAAGGTGCTTTTCTGCAACGGCAGTCAAGAGGGCAAGCCGGTTCGTATCCACTCCAGCCGTGGTCCTTCTGGGCATGGCCAGGTAAGACTGATTCACAAGGGCCTGGATCTCCACAAGGATGGGTCTGCTGCCTTCGATACACGGTAATATGACCGAACCAGGAGAGGCCTTTCCCCTCTGTTCCAAGAATATGTTAGAAGGATTTGAGACCTCTGAAAGGCCAGAGTCTGTCATTTCGAAGACGCCGATTTCATGAGTGGGGCCGAATCTGTTCTTTACCGTACGTAATATCCTGAAAGAATGGGTCCTGTCTCCTTCAAAATAGAGAACCGTATCCACCAGGTGTTCCAGGACCCTTGGCCCTGCGATGGCCCCATCCTTTGTGACGTGCCCAACAATGAAGATTGGAATCTTTAGCCCCTTTGCCATATGCATGAGGGCAGAGGTGACATTTCTTACCTGGTTCATACTCCCTGGCAACGAGCCTATCTGTGGATCGAAAAGGGTCTGTATCGAATCCACGGCAAGGATGTCTGGGCCAGTGTCGAGGACAGCTTTCAGCACAAGTTCCATGTTTGATTCGCATAGAATGAGGAGGCTGCCTTGGTGGGCACCCAGCCTTTCTGCCCTCAATCTTATCTGGGCAGGGGATTCCTCCCCGCTGATATAGAGGACATTGAGTCCACGCTCCGAAAGTATGGTAAGGGCCTGGAGTAATATAGTAGACTTGCCAATGCCTGGCTCTCCTCCTATGAGGATTAGTGAGCCAGGTACTATTCCCCCTCCAAGCACCCGGTCGAATTCATCTATGCCTACGGGGATGCGAATGGCCCGGTCTTTTGAAGATATGGCAGACAATGGTAACGGAACCTCCCCTTCTTTTGAACTGGTTTTGCAGGCCATTTGGCCCTTGGGGGGTGTCTTGGGCAGTATCGTTTTTTCCAGCATGCTATCCCATGATCCGCATTCGGGACAGCGGCCAAGCCATTTCACTGAGGAATACCCACAGTTTTCGCAGACAAATAGTTGTTTTTCAGGTGTTTCGCGGGCCATATCGTCTCAGTCCTCTTCAGGCCACGGCAGATAGATCTCCACGATGGAGCCTCTACCAGGCCGGTTCTTTGTCCTGATCTTACCGTCCATTGCCACGACGAGCCTTTTTACTATGGCCAGGCCAAGGCCGGTGCCCTTTGTCTTTGTGGTGACGAAGGGTTCAAAGACCTCGTCCTTGATCTGTTCCGGAAAGCCGGGGCCTGTGTCTTCCACAACGATCTCCAGGCCATCGTCCAGGGCATTCACGGTTACTATGACCTTTTTTTCACTCTCTTGTTTCTCCATGGCCTCTATGGAATTTTGTACCAAGTTCAAGACTATCTGGATCAGTTTTTCCCTGTCGGATTTGACAATTGTGTTATTGCATCTCATCTGGAGATCCACGCCCTTTTTATAGGGTTGGACGATCCTGACAATTTCCCTACAGAAGCTGTCGAGAGAGAAATTTTCAAGGTTGAGTTCAGTGGGGCGGGCATAGACCAGCAGATTGGCAGTGAGTCTTTCCAGCCTGTCCGCCTGCTCTACTACCACGGCCATGTCTTGTCTGAGATAAGGGTCTGGGCCGTCCTCCATGTAAAGCTGGGCAAATCCCTTTATACTGCTCAAGGGATTTCGGATCTCATGGGCCAGTACTGCTGCCATCTGGCCAAGGGCAGCCATGCGTTCCTTTTCGGCAAGACTTGCCTCGAGCCTGTAATTCTTTTGCCAGGCCCTGATGAAAAAGAGCGCCAGGATCCAGAGTAGGGTCAGGGATGCGAGTATCATGATAAGCTGAAATTTGGCACGTCTTTCAATTGACCTGGCAGGATAGGGGTGAAGGGCAACCCTGAGACAGAATACCTTTAGGGCTGGCACTGGCTCCAGGGTCTTTTGTCTGTATCCAGGCAGCACATAGTGCATTTGATCTCCCTGTGAATCCATGCGGTTGACATCACTGATATGCAGTTTCAGGGGGAAGTCAAGGATGAAGACCACCTCTCCTGTGGCGAGTTTTTCGAAGTGGTTGAAGATACGCTCTTTTTCGAAGACCTGATTTATCGTGGGGTCGTTCACCCTCCTGCCAATGAGTTTTTCATTGGAGTGGAGTATTATTGTCCTATCCTTGTCGATGAGGGCCAGGAAGGCAAGATATTCCCACCTGTCAGAGTCCACGAGATCCCTGAACAGATCTGGATTGAGTCCGAGTCGTTCCAGGGTGAAACCCAGATTTACAGCAATGTCTGTGGCCCTTATCTCAAGAAGGTGCCTGGAGCCCTCTATTGATATCCTGTAGGTGCCGATTGCGCTGATAACCGTTATGATGCTGAAGAGCCCAAGGAGAATGACTATTGCAAGAAGATACTTGTTTTGTACGAGTTCCGGGGTTCCACCCTGGCTGTTTTTCCGTTTCAATATCATACTATGTCCATGCTATCATGGAATAACGTGATCACCATGTTTCTATTCTTTGGCATACAGCACGCATTTTCAATGCATAAGGTTATATATTGTAAGGATATAGGGGTTGCAAAGTAGCTCTTTTTGTTTTCTGCACAACGGGCTCGGATGCACGTCAGCCATGTGATCATTCAAAAGAATTACTTTTTTCAGGCGGTTGAAGTGCATGATCTGGGTTTATATTTGGCAACCTTGCGAGCTTCATAAATTGGGATTAGTAGTTGTGAATTTAGAATATACCATGAACGGGAGAGTTTAATATGGAAAAAAGAAATATTTTGGTCGTGGGTTCTGGCGGACGAGAGCATGCCCTTTGCTGGAAGTTTTCCCAGAGTCCAAGGGCTGGCAAGATCTATTGTGCACCTGGAAATGCCGGTATATCTCAGCATGCAGAGTGTATATCGATCAAGGCATCAGACATAGATGGGCTTGCAGAATTTGCAAGGAAGAACCAGGTAGACATCACTGTGGTTGGGCCAGAGGCCCCACTTGCCGATGGCATAGTGGACTATTTTCAAAGGGAAGGCCTTAAGGTCTTCGGGCCAGACAAGAAGGCCGCCGAGATTGAGGCCAGCAAGGTATTCACCAAGGATCTGTTGACCAAATACAAGATCTCCACGGGGCAATACAAGGTCTTTGATGATGCTGATAAGGCCTTGAGCTATGTAAAAAACGAAACAGGGGTACCAGTAGTGATAAAGGCCGATGGTTTGGCAGCAGGTAAAGGTGTCCTTCTGTGTTTCACTCTCAAGGAGGCCGAGGAGGCCATTGACTTGGTCTTCAGGAAAAGGGCATTTGGTGAGGCAGGGGACCGCCTCATAGTGGAGGAGTTTCTGGATGGTGAAGAGGCATCTTTCATGGCTATCACCGATGGCAATACTGTCTTGCCACTTGCTACCTCTCAAGATCACAAGGCGGTATTCGATGGTGACAAAGGCCCCAATACTGGGGGTATGGGGGCCTATTCGCCTGCCCCAGTTGTCACCCCTGAACTTTTCAATAGGGTGATGGACGAGATCATGAAGCCTACTGTTCGGGCAATGGCCGAGGAAGGTCGTCCTTACAAAGGTGTGCTCTATGCTGGTCTAATCATAAAGGATGGAGAGCCAAAGGTACTCGAATTCAACTGTAGGTTTGGGGATCCAGAGGCCCAACCCATATTGATGCGTATGGAAACAGACCTCTTGGACATGGTAGAGGCGGCCATCGATGGTAGTCTGGGCCAGCAGGATATAGATTGGGACAGCAGGGCATCTGTCTGCGTGGTGCTTGCGTCCGATGGTTATCCTGGAAAATATGAGACCGGGAAAAAGATCGAAGGCCTGGACAAGGTCTCCGAGATGAAGGATGTTATGGTCTTTCATGCCGGTACCAAGTTGGAAAATGGGCACTATGTCACTGCAGGAGGCAGGGTTCTCGGGGTCACGGCCCTGGGAGAGACCATAGAGGATGCCATAAAGAGGGCATACAAGGCGGTTTCCAAGATAAAATGGGATGGAATGCATTATAGAAGAGACATTGGCCAGAAAGCGCTGAGGCATATTGCAGGCAATTACGAGGTGGCAATCGTAATGGGAAGCAAGAGTGATGAAAAAGTTATGAAAAAGGCCGCCAGTGTGCTTTCTGATTTCGGTATTGCATTTCAGACCAGGGTCCTGTCTGCCCATAGGTGCCCGGAGCATACGGCAGCATTTGCAAAGGAGGCCCTTGACAAGGGCGTCAAGGTCATCATCGCAGGGGCTGGAATGGCCGCACATCTTGCAGGTGTCATGGCTGCACACACGACCTTGCCTGTCATAGGAGTGCCCATCGACAGTTCCCCCTTGAATGGAATGGATGCCTTGTTGTCAACTGTTCAGATGCCTCCTGGTGTGCCTGTGGCTACAATGGGTATTGGAAAGGCCGGTGCAAAAAATGCTGCCTTTTTTGCCCTGGAGATCTTGGCCCTTTCAAGGCCGGATCTCATGGAGAAACTGGTCAGGTTCAGGAAAGAGCAGGCATCAGAGATACTCTCAATAAAGATAAAATAGTATTGACCTGGATTATGCACTTCATATGCCTTGGAAAGATAATTCCTAATTGCCGAGTCTGTTTTGTCGTCGGATACGTGAAATACCAAGATGGTCTAACGTGTCCTCTGGCTTGAGACTGTATAATCCAGGATTAAAGATCATGGGAGATATCCAAGAGGCAGCAAGGATTTTGCGGGCTGGTGGTGTCTGTGTAATACCAACAGAGACCAGTTACGGTCTGGCTGCATCCATTGTAGAAAATCAGGCCCTTGAAAGGATATACAGGATCAAGAGGCGTCCTTTGGATAAGCCCCTTCTCATCCTGATAGACAGTATTTCACAGGCCCCTGTAGATCATGCCTCGATTTCACCATGCGCCAGGCAGCTAATGGAGGCCTTTTGGCCTGGCCCCCTTACACTTCTCCTTCCTGCCAAACAAGGCTTGCCCTTTGCCTTGACTGGTGGGACGGGTAGGATAGGGGTGCGGGTATCGAGTCATCCTGTTGCAGCTTCACTTGTTCAGGCTGTTGGTGTTCCTATAACTGCCACAAGTGCCAATATATCTGGCAAGGGGCTTCCAAAGAGCATAGGAGAAGTAAAGGTGCAGTTCCGTCAAGAACAGCCGGACTTTTTTTTGGATATTGGGAAGATATCCCCTGGACCTGCCTCGACCATAATCGATGTGACTGTAGAGCCTCCGAGAATAGTCAGGGTCGGTGCGATCAACCTGGAAGATATTCGGGCCTTATGTGAAATAACGCCTTTTGGAGATTGCTTCTGATCTTCTTGTTGGTGGAATAGAGTTGGGTCAAGAGATCCCTGATCTCCTGTCTCCTTGATGTCGTGACAGATGGACATCTGTTCTTACAGACAGGCAGTTTCAGGATGTCCGTGGCCCTTTCTATCTTTCCCTTTTCAATCAGGGCCAAGGGCCGAATTATAGTGATCAGCCCCTTGAACATCTCCTGTCTGGGTAGCATTGTACTCATTTCACCGCTATAGCACATGTTGATGAAGAATGTTTCTATCAAATCATCAAGGTTGTGGCCCATGGCTATCTTGTTGCAACCAAGGGCACGAGTGAGTTCAAAGAGTCTCTTGCGCCTATTGAGAGAACAGATGAAACAGGGGCTTTTACCCCTGTTTTGTTTGCCATGTGCATAAGGGCCGAAATCTGTCTCCTCCATGTGCCAAGGCAGTTTGAGCCTGGAAAAATGTATTTGCAGTGTATGCCAGGTGTCCTTGTTGCCAAATCCCATATCAAGATAGACTGGGAATATGTGGAAAGATATTGGCGCTTTTTGGGTCCACTTGTCCAGGAAATGGAGCATTACAAGGCTGTCTGCCCCGCCTGATACAGCCACCATTATGCGGTCTCCATCTTCCAAGAGGCCATATCTGTGTATGGCCCTGCCCATGAGTTTGTTGATTTCTTTTACGATGTACGCCATTTTAGAAGCTTGTGGTGTCTGGATCATGTGCCCTGCAATTTCATAGAATCTGCTTTGTTGTCGGGCAGTTGAAGGACCAAAGTACGTCTTTCGTGTCATCCTTTCTCATCTTCGGCAACCTTGCAAGCTGCACAATCCAGGCTTATATTGTGACCTATGTCCATTGTCCAGGATATTCATTATCTTGTATCCAAATGTCGAATAAAAACACTGCTTTTTTCATTGGAGTAGTGACTCTCTCAAGGCATATGGATATCTCCCCAAAAGATCCTTTGACCCCAATGATTCGTTGGAGGCTTGAATCCAGCTTATGCACTTCAAATGCCTGAAAAAGACAATTTTTTTTGAATGATTGTATGGTTGGCCTCTATTTGATATCCTTGTCTTTTTACCTAAAAAATAGGGTTCGATCCTTGATCAGTCCTCAGGCATTTGAAGCCACAAGGATCTGGCAATTTCAACAGATTTGTCAACTCGCCAGGCAGCTTGGAGACAAAAACCCCACTGTTTTCACCTGGCCTTGTGCCTTTCATAGATTGGCGCGGAGGATGATTTGGGATCAAGTGTTGTCCTTTTGGCCCAACCTGCATGGTATTTTGTCCTTTTGCCCTGGCCCAACCTCCAGGCTTTGGTGTGTTTCATGCCCCACAAAACTTGTGGGTCTGAAGATTCATGGTATCCTGGACGGATTTCTCCATGTAGAAAATAACCACCACAAGGCCAATAATAATAAGACTATGATCCAGAACAACCTATCTCTATTCATATGAAATTTTTCTCCGAATTCAAGTGGATAATACTCCTTTATCTCTTGTTTATCTTGAGCTGGTTTGCATATAACAAGTGGCAAGATACCATGAAACCAGTGGCAAGAAGCGGTTCGGCCATTGTGTTCGAGGTCCCAAAGGGCTCTTCTTTCAAGAGCATAGCCAAGGAGTTGGAGGACGATGGCCTCATAAGATCGAAAGAGGCCTTATATATCCTGGCATGGTACAAGAAAGAGCTGGCCTCCATCAAGGCTGGGGAATACAAGCTCAGTCCAGCAATGACTCCTGAGGAGATCCTCGAGACCCTGGTGACTGGAAAGGTCATAAGGCATCTTATCACCATACCAGAGGGTTATAACATGTTTCAGATTGCCAGGCTATTGGAGAGGGGGGGGGTAGTGAAAAAACAGGCATTTCTCAAGGTCTGCACAGACTGGGATTTTTTGAGAAAGTCAGGCATACAGGAAGATAGCGCCGAGGGTTATCTCTTTCCTGAAAGCTATTACCTGTCGAAGAATAGTAGCCCACGAGAGATAGCTCAGACCTTCATCAACCAGTTCTGGAAGATCTGGAAAGACAATCATTTCAACAAGAGGCTCAAGGAGATCAATAGCAGTGTGCATGAGGTTGTCACCCTCGCCTCTATAGTAGAACTCGAGGCGGCAGTTCCAGAGGAAAAACCCATTATAGCAAGTGTGTTCTGGAACAGGCTGAAGAGAGGGATACCCCTTCAGGCAGATCCCACAGTCAAATATGGGGTGCTGATAGAGAAGAAGATCAAGAAAAGGAGGCTTACTTGGAAGGACCTGAGAAAAAGTACCCCGTATAATACTTATACCTTGCATGGCCTGCCCAAAGGCCCTATTGCCAATCCTGGTCTTGATTCTTTGAGAGCCGTCCTCTATCCAAAGAAGACCGACTATCTCTATTTTGTATCAAAGGGCAATGGCAGGCATTATTTTTCAAAGACCCTCAAAGAGCACAACCGGGCTGTTGAAAGATATATCAAGTCCCACCGCTGAGGCTGCTGAACTTGAAGACTATTCGATGAAATTCATTTAGGAGAGTTATTTGGTGCCACTTCGTTCATTTTATTTCCTCTGTACACGCAACCCAATGGCCGGATTTTATTTCTCTCAGTTGTGGTAAGTTTAATCTGCAATAGTCTTTCTTAATTGGACAATAAGGATAAAATGGGCACATCAAAGTATTCCAATTCACGTCTGGCACCGGAGAGGGTTTTTTATAACGACGACGCTCAATTGCAGGATCAGTTGTAAGCACCGCTGACATTAGTAACTCAGTATAGGGATGAAGTGGGCAATTGTAAACTTCTTCAGACGGCCCAAGTTCTACAATCTTACCCTTGTACATGACCACAGTAATAGTGCTCATGAGTCTTATGATTTCAAGATCATGTGAAATCAGGACCAATGCCATCTGCTCTTTTTGTTTCTGCCTTAATAATCCCAGTATCCTCGAACACGTATAAGTATCAACTGCGCTCACGGGCTCGTCAGCAAATAGAAGTTTTGGCTTTGTGATTAATGCCCTGGCAATGGCAATCCTCTGCTTTTGGCCATGGCTCAGTTCAATTGGATATCTATCTAACAACTCTTGTTCTAGATTAAGTTGATCAAACAACTCCTCAGCTGCAGTCCTCGCCTGAATCTTATCAGGATAGACCCTGTGAAGGAGAGCTGGCTCCAATATAATGTCCATGACACGCATCTTTGGATTAAGGCTTGCGTCAGGATTCTGAAATACACCCTGCATCTGCGCCCTGTACGGCCTTAGAGCTCCATATCCCATGTTCGTGATATCTCTGCCTTCAAATACGATCCGACCATTTTCTATAGGGAGTAATCGCAGTGCCGCTTTCATCGCGGTTGTCTTTCCAGCTGCACTTTCACCTACAATTCCAAGACATTGCCCTGGTTGGACATTAAAGGAGACATGCTGTACTGCAAGATTCCTCCTATTCCTACGAAATAGATCCCTGAATGACAATCCTGATCTATATGACACTGACAAATCATGGACATCTATTATTGGGGTGTTCTCCTTTGATGGAAAGACCGACGTACTATCTATTGTGTTAGAGTTGACCATAGATATTCGCCCTGATAGGTGGCACCGTACTAGGACATGGTCAGATACCCGAGTAAGATCAGGTAATCGAGTACGGCAAATGTCAACGACGAAATCGCATCTACTTGCAAAGGGACAGCCGGGATAGCTCCTTTTTAAATCACCCGGGCTTTTAGATGTTGGCTTTTCCAGATGATAAAGTGAATGAAGCAGACTCATTGTATAAGGATGGTGGGGATTTTTAAGGATCACTTCAACCTTACCTGACTCCATGACAAGGCCTTCCAGCAAGACTGTTACATAGTCGGCTGTCCTTGCGACCACTCCCATATCATGGGTCACAAAAAGCACACCTAATCCTTCTTCATCACAAAGTGATCTAATGAGGTCAAGTACCTTTACCTGTCGAGTACGGTCCACAGCAGTTGTGGGCTCATCGGCTATCAACAGTTTTGGGGTATTGAGCAGGGCCATCCCGATTAATAATCTTTGGCGCATCCCCCCTGAAAGCTGATGTGGATAGGAATTGAGCACTCTGTCTCTATCCGCAAGATCAAGAAGTGCAAGTATATTTTTAAAACGTTCAATTGCTTTTCTTGAAGACAGGTTCCTTCGTGCAGCAATCTCAATTGCCTGTCTTCGTATAGAGAGAAAGGGATTGAGCCCAGCATAGGCAGATTGTGGTATAAAGGTGATATCAGTACCCAAGAGCTTCCTGCGCTCTTTGTGATTCATATGCAGGATATCCTTGCCTTCAAAAAGCACCTCTCCAAGAACGGTTATATCTCCATTTAAAAAAAATTTTACAAGTCCAAGCATTGCAAGGGTTGCTGTGGTCTTGCCACTTCCACTCTCGCCCACAAGTGCTGTGGTCTTGCCTCTGTGAACATTTAAAGATAGATCTTGCAGGATATACCCATTATAATTTTCCGTTGATAGGGATACCTTGAGGCCCTTTACAACCAGCAAATCAGACCCCTGGATTGACGATATAATTGAGAAGCTTTGGGAGGTTTACGGCGAGTATGTCGCTCAATCTCGCATTGAGAAAAGCCTCGCTTATTTCAGGAGATTGAAATTCCGCCTGTTGCTCTGCAAGAGCAACTTCTTCAAGGATTCCAACAAATAATCTCGTTGTGATCTGCTTTACAAGGTTTTTCTTTATGAAATAGAAATCAGCCTTGGGGAAATCCATCATCTCAATGGTTCTTTTGAAGTAAAAATCTATTGTGTCAAAGAGATTCTCTAAAAATCTTCTTCTGCGATCATCATTTGGATTTTTTACACCTTTTGCTTTCTTCTCAAGAATAGTCATCATGATGGATACGAAATCCATTCGATTTATCCTTCGTTCATCATCATTTTCATATAGGAAGTAATCCGTTATAGGTGCTGGATAGACGGGTGGAAAGATAATGAGTCGGCTTAAAAGATCTGGGCGGAACCCTTGCTGCCTTGAAGCTGTCCTCGTCTCTTCATATAACTTAACTAAGGCTCTTATGTCCTTATGGGTTGCTGCAACAATCCTGATGTTGCCAACATCTTCTTGGATGGACTCCCATCCAAGCCTGCTTACCTTTTTCTCCTCAAGTGGGCCGAGGAGGTTGTCCTGAATCTTTATTGGCGCATCGGCAATCTCATCGAGAAAGACAGTGGCCGCCATGTAGCTTGCAGTCTGAAACAGCCCAGGCATGGGCATTTCAACATTTTCTGCAGTTCCGAAAAGTCGTCTCATAGAGGAAATAAATTCTGGCCCCTGTTCTGCTAAGGAACCACAGAGAACCTGGATAAAGTTTCCTGAGGTCTGTGGTTTTTCGTTTTTAATGCCATATACAGCATACAGTAGTCTTGCCAGATAGTGAGCCAAGAATTGCACTGAGAGATCAATACTGTTATCGTTTGCAATGTTAGATGGAATATCTTGGGTTAGCCTCTTTAGATAAGAATTCGAAGACGACAGGTCTGAATTGGATTTCATACTAAGAGGGCAGCTGGCACAAACTCCTTTTACTTCTAGGAACCCTTTCTCGTCTCTCATGATTTTCGTACATAGGGTATCTTTTTCACAAGCCCAAATCTGCTTATCCCCTTTTTCACCACCTTTCAAAGGAGGAATCCATTGCCACCACCTTGTGCCTTGGAGCTGGGCCTTTGTAAAATCAAGAAGTTTTTTGCTAGAATTAACATCAGGCGCAATATTATCCATGACATCCCGCGCCCTTGGCAACATAAGGATATTAATTAGTCTTTTCCATAGTCCTTCTATTGTTTCCTTAAGTAAGTGTCCTTCTTTATCTTTAGTGATCTCTTTAATGGCAAGTTCGTGATATCTTGTTGCAGTCAAGCCCTTCCCACCACCGGGGGCGCCAAGGAGGAGAATCTTTCCAGTTAGAGGATTCAAACCAACATGACGCACCAGATCAGCCATGAGTTTTGTTGACTTGCTTCCCTTGATTTTGATAACATCTCTTACATCCAGGGCAGAATTGATTGTATCTGCTGACTGTTCAAGAAATTCTCGTATAAACAAAAGTCTTGCCCTAGAGCGTGTAAAATTGTCTCCTTGAGGATCCTCATTACTCAAGAAGGATTTCCAGAGCGTCAAGCTATCCTGGGCCGTGTTTATATCTTTTAGGGCCTGTGAAATCTTAATGGAATCTTCTTCTTCATAATCCAAAAACGTTGAAATTTCTTGATTAAGCAAGGCCTGTTCAGGTGACGCCCCCAAAAAAGCAAGCACTCTTGCCATCCATTCAAGTGCTTCTCTTGCATACATCACACGAAGGAGTTTCTTTGCCCTATCAGGGAAATTAAAAAAATCTTCTTTAAATTTCTGGTAGGCTTTTTGTAAATGACTATATTTTTCAAGGAATGAGAATTCACTTGAGGACTCCATTTTCATAATGGTATTTACAAGCCTACCCACCCACTCAAAAAACCATGACTTTCGTGCCTCTTTCATGGCATATGTGAGGCCCAATAGATGTCTAGCGGGCTCAGGAGGAGATTGAGGATCAATAAAAAATGAATATACTAAATCTGGGATCTTATCATAGAAAAAGGAAATGGGACCAACAACGATATTAACTTTGTTTGTAGCCGGAGCAATCAGGCCCCCTTCTTTAAGGATTTCCTGGCCAAACCGTCCCCACCATATCGTTTTAGCCTGAAAAAGGCTTTCACCTGCTATCCACAACATATTATCGGGTTCCCATTTATTAAGAACCTCTTTTCTTATATAGAAGTGATCTCTATGGCTCCGGATAAATGGTATACCTCCAGTGCCCTCTAAGCTCCTCAGAAATTCACTTACATAGAGTCCTCGAGCATCAAAACTCTGGGGAAGTACTGCATAAAGAGCTATAATACATTCTCGGCATGTCTTAAAAGGTTGTTGGCAATTCTCTGGAATAGAATGCAGCCCATTTTCCAGAATAGAACCAGCTTTTTCTAGTGACTTTACCACAATAACACGTGAAAATTTGCAAGGTTTATAATTTCCTTCTTCAAATGGAAAAGAGGGTTGTAAAAGTAAAAAGCGTCGAAAACATGTAAAATTATTATTATGATTAAAATAGTTGACAGGAAGAGGTAATAAAGGACCACTAAGTCTATGGATTAATTGCGCTTGATGTGTCTCTATGGAATTTACAAAAGAAACCGATTCGTTTTGTATGAGATAGACAGGCCTTAAAGGCCAAAATGCTGTGAAGTAGGTCTTTCTTTGCTTATACACTGCTACTGAGTTTATTATTTATTATTGTAATGGGATGTCTATCTTACATCCTTTATCTCTGATAATATCGTTTTTACACTTTGCATAGTCTTATTTGCTGCATGCTTATTCAGATGATAAATGACCTTACGTCGTAAACTTTTAATCCGCTTTATATCACTGTCCTTCAGAATAATGCTTCCCTTGCTTCCAGCACCAGATGCCATTTCATAGTTCTCCTTTGTATGGTTGCTAATTCTTGTTGGTCTAGCTTGATGCTCCGCTGTCGCCTTTCCGCTCCAAACTTCCTAACATATCACTACTATAAAGCAACTCTTTATGCGCTTTCTTTAAAATCTTATACTCGATTGCTAAGTCAGCCAGATCATCTACCCTTAGTTGACCAGCTTCGATTTTATCCTTTAGTTCCTCAATTCGTTTTGAAATCATCGCCAATGTTTTTGTTTTCTCAATGTTCATCTTCTTACCTCCTGTTTACTAGTCTTGTAAGACCTGCATTAAATACAATCAATCCCACTGCCAATAGCAGTGCTGGTACCAAAAACAGCCATGGATAAGTAGCAATATATGGCCCTGCATTATAGATCTCGGCACCAATCGATGGGGCAGGCGGCCTTGTCATGCCCACAAAGCCTAGCAATGCTTCAAAGGCCACGAGCCCTACAAAATCTAGTAAAGCATATCGCATAATCCTTGGGGCGGCAATAGTCCCCACATGACGTAACAGGATCATATAATATGGTAATCCAATTGCCTTTGCGCCCTCAATGTGTGGCATTCTAATGCTTGCATTGATCTCTTCTTCCACTACAGCTACTTCAAAGGGAAAAGAGATCATAGCCAAGGCAAAAATCAAACCCCATTTTGTGGCACCGAGTAACGCAGCCAGAGCAAGTCCTGTTAAAAAAGGCGGGACGGTTCGCAACGCAAGTAATGGCACTGAAAACAGTGCCTTGAGCCGTACTTTTGCCATAAGTAGAAGCAGCAGATTGGCAACAAGGGATGCTCCCAAGGAAATGACCTCTGCTGTACCTGCAACAGCAAGGCTTGCTCTGAAGCCTGCCGATGCCCTTGCCAATACATCCCGGCCTAGCCTGTCTGTCCCTCCAGGAAATGTCAAAGAGGGTGGTCTTAGGACCATATTGGGATTTATCTTCATTGGATCATTCAATACCAAAAAACATAGGATAACACCGACCATAAACCATGCTAAGGTTCGTAGGTATGCTGCCATATTTATCCTTATATCAATATGCATTTCTCTGTCTTGGGTCCAGGAGCCATACAATAATCTTATTGAATATATCAAGAGCCACCACACCAAGAGAAAGCAATACCGAAACAGCAAATAGTACAGGAAGATCAAGCCGCAGGGCAGACAGGAGAAACCAATGACCTATCCCTGGAATTCCAAAGATCTCCTCCACCACAGCAAGGCCTGCAATCAGAAAAAATATAAGGGCATTGCTAAGGATTACGAATGACGGCGCAAGCTCATGGATCATGCGGCGGAACATCACGATCTTTCCTAGTCCAAACGCCCTGGCAACCAGGGTATGAGGTGCTTGTTTTGCCTCTTCGATCCTCAGAACGACGTTGCTGCTTAAAAGAATAGAAGGAAATATTGCGAGTGCAAGGCCTGCACAAGCATTTTTTGACAGCCCCCATTTGGTTGATGCAAAGAGCAAGAGGATTGCCGAGATGAACACAGGCACGACAGCTACGGTATTCGAGAGCATTTCTACCCACTTTTTAAGCCTACGTGATATAACCTGGCCTGCCACAAGAAGCCCGCCTAACACAAATATGAAAATCAAACCAAAACCAATCACAGTAAAACTCACTTTGAGCTTTACCATGGCTAGAATCATTACTGGTTGATTTGTGTAAAAGCTCTCAAGCCTACCCATGACTGTGTCGGTAGTCAGTGTAACGAATCGTTTTGTTATAGGTTCATTTAGGTGAAGTTTTTTCCTAATAGATAGTACTGTAGCCTTGTCCGCAAACCCCCCTGCAACCCTGTACGCCGGATCAGGCAGCACGTAGAACAGCATAAAGGAAAACATAACCCCAAAAATTATAACAAATACTGACTTGACTGCATAAGTAAACATTGCATCCTAACTTGCATTATTAGTTGTATATATATATGGCTTTTTTAGTAGGCCGTTTATTGGGCATGAAATGCCTTTTTTTTCAAGGAAATAAAAAGTCTTATGTAAGAGAGGAATTGCAACTGCATCCTTGATCATCAAGTCCTCAAGTTGCCGTACTCCTTGGTCACGTTTTCCAGCATCAAGTCCTGCCATGGCAGTTTGATATTCTTGGAGAAATTTTTTCGATTCATAGAAAGATAGATTGAAACCATGGGGAGGATCCTGACCCGGGAAATAAAACAGGAAATATAGGTCATCTCCAGGGGTAACAATGTTCCACCACATCCTATAAAATATGCCCTTGCCACCAAAGGCCATCTGGAGCATGGCAGGCCATGTGATCTTTTTGAGACGAACATCTATGCCAGGGAGGTTGTTTTCAAGTTGAGCCTTGACAAATTGTCCTATTGTTTCTGGAATTTCGCCTGAATCGATTACAAGTTCGAGTTTTAAGGCCTTTTCACCCTTGTCCTCAAGATATTCCTTCACAAGAGATCTAGCCTTTGATGGGTTGAACTGAAATCCTTGTTTTTTTATCTGTTTAAATCCTCTGAATGCGGGCGAGAATGGGGGGATAAAGCCATAAGCTGGTACCCCGAACCCTTTTAATACCTGACGTGCAAGTGCATCTCTATCGATCGCCATATTCAAGGCCAAGCGAATTCTAATATCATCAAACGGTGCTTTTTTGTTGTTCATGACGACATAGTCCAAATAATTTGCACGTACACTGATAAGGCGATTGCCATGTTCAGCAAGTTTTTTTGCCCTTGGCAAAGTACTCAACTCTGCCTCTACGATATCAAGCTCTCCAGCCGCAAATGATTCCATGGCAGCCAAGGGATCGCTGAAGATACGAATAACTACCTTTTCAGGGGCATTTTCATGAACTTGCCTATAATCCTTGAACCTTTCAAGCACTATCCTGTCATCCGGTACGAATCCTTCAAGAGTGTATGGTCCAGTGCCGACCTCGTGGGAAGAGAGGTAATCTTGACCACATTTTTCTACTATACTTGCAGGATAAATCCAGAGCCCATTGAATGCGAGTCTTGGTATCACAAAATAGGGCCTCTTTAGGTGAATTTTTATTGTGTATGGATCAACGACCTCCAATCCTGTGATCTTTTTGGAATCTCCCTTGGCAAATTCTAAGGCCCCATCCAAGATATCGGTAAAGATCCAACTGGTAACAGCACCGGGTGCCGAAAGGGCCCTTTTAAAGGAATAGAGTACATCCTTGGTAGTGACTTCTTTTGGTACATGAAAATTACATCCAGTTATTGGATGAAACCTCACCCCTTTTTTCAGGTGAAAAGTCCAAACCTTGCCATCAGGAGAATGCTCCCAGGACTTGGCAAGACCAGGCACAGGTCGGCCTTCAGGTGATACATTTACAAGTCCTTCGTAGACATTTGCCAGCACGTTCACGCTGAATGCATCTACGATCTTTACAGGATCAAAACTCGTCATGTTTGACATGGCAGAATCCGTGAGAACCCATGCTTTTGATGATCTTGGGGCTTGCGATGTTTGAATTTTTGACTTGTATTCGATATTTTGGGTCTGTTTTTTATAGAATACAAAGGTTCCAACAATTGCCAGGAACAGGATAGAGAGAAGTATCCACTTTGTTATACCTTTCATTGCTTCCTCCTTAAAAAGCTGCACCTAAAGTTATCCCCCATACATGTAGGAAGGCACCGTTGTCCAGCACACAGGGGATTGACCTGCCTGTCAAGGGCATCTACCTCCTTGAGAACCTTGTTGAGCATCTCTTCAAGCCTGTCCGACATAACCGCAAACTTGGCGTGGCATCTGTAATCTTCCTTTTCCAGATCCCTTGGCATAATTAGTTTGCCCTCTGGGGTAACTCTAATCTGATAACGTGTTAGGTCTCTCAGATTTTCGTACCTTACGTAAAGATTTTCGTCAATATAGCCCCAAAGCATTCCCGTCTTATCTCTGATGAGTTCATCATCCCCCGGTAGGTAACCCGTCTCGATTATATCACGTAGTCCCGGAATGCTACCTGGAAACACATCTATAAAGATATCGGCAAATTTATGGGATACAGACAATAATAGTTCTAGGGCGCGCAGAAATTGCTCGTCCGTAAGCCACAGCTCTTCTGGTACGTTTACATTTGGGTAGAGAACGAGCACTGCAAGTCTCGCTTCATCAAATGTATCAAGCATCCACTCAATAAATTCTCGCATCACATGTATAGGGCAATTATGGGCATTCAAGGTGAAAGAAATGAAGAATTTATCTGTAATTTTCATCAGCCGATCATCATTTATAGCAGCCATCACCTTATCAAAATGTCCCCGCCCTCGGATCTTTCTATCAATAGCTTTTGGACCTTCCAGAGATACGTCAAGATAATCAAGCACTATGTCAGAAGAGACGAACTCGGACAGGGCATTTTTTAGGTATGTTCCATTGGTAACTATCCCAGCGATTTTCCCGAGTTCTTTTGAGATCTGAATTATTTTGACGGTCTTTTTTCTGGTAGCACCTGGCATCAGAGGTTCTCTGGCAGACACGGCAACCAGTGCTGGATTCAATCTTTCGTCAAGTTTACGGATTACTTCAATCCATTGGTTTACTGAAAGCATCCGGCCGCCCGGTTTGTATTTTTCAGGTATGTCGCAGTGCCAACAATTGAGATTACAGACACTGTTTACCATGATGCTTATGCTACGGAATGGTTTTATATCTTTGATAATAGATTTCATTAACTCAACTTTCGGAGTAAATTTTCCTGAAAAAATCGAGGATAATATATTGAAATAATTTGTATATTTCACTTAAGGAGGCCTTTCTTTTCGATT